>CAVSFJ010000013.1:0-120378 GCA_963727165.1 uncultured Alphaproteobacteria bacterium | reverse complement strand
GGGTCGATGCAGAACACGTGTCCCGTGACGGGATTGATCTCCGCGTGTTTGCAGGCGGGCGCCTTCGCCTCGTCCGCCACGCCCGCGCCGGCAGCGAATGTCAGTCCCAGCAGCATCACCACAAGCGTCCGTCCCATGCTCGTCTCCTAACCCGCTCGCCACCACGGCTTCCGCCGGGATGATACACGACGGTAAAGACTCGCATCTTGTAGGAATTGGGCGCAAAGTCGCTTCAGTGCGTGGGTGACCCCCGGTTGAGTATGGTCGTCACTTCGGCGGCGTTCCCCGTGCGTGGAGCCCACGCACACATCTCTCTTCTCCCGCCGCTTCGATCCCCCTACTCGCTCTTCGGCGCTTCCGCCGACGTTGTCCGGCGCGCTCTTGTCGGCATCTGCGCCGTCGGCGCCCTCCGCCTTCGGCCGGCAGGGAATGGCTTGCGCGAAGCACTTCGAGTAGAGGCCTTGCACGGCGCAGCTGATGCCCGACTGATACGCCGTCTCCCATGTCGCTTCCGGATAGATCGCTTGCGCCTTCTTGAGCCACCCCGCGCGCGCCGCGTCCTCGGAGGCTTCCCGCGAACTCGAGAAACCCGGTCCGCTGCCCGTCACCGGCTTGGCCGCGCACTCGAAGCCCGGCGGCGGCCCGGCCTGCGGGTTTGTGGGGCGCGGCATCTCGGCTGCCGACTGGGCATTCGCCGGAAGCGCAAGTGAGACGATTGCGGCGGTCAGGACCAGACCACGGACTGAGGCGACCTTCGGCATTGCAAGAACTCCCTCCCTGGGGCGTGAAATGTTGGCCCTCGTTTCGGGAATTCTTAGCACAGAGTTGGACGCGCCATAAATGCGAAGGGCCCGCTTGGTGCGCGGGCCCTTGCACGGTCATGAGGGTCCGGGACGCCGTCACAATCCCGGAAGTCCAGATCACGACTTGCTCTTCCATCGTCTTGTAGTTCTTCTCGGCCTTGGCCAGGTTCGCCTTGGGGTTCTTCATGAAGTCGGTCTTGGCCTGCTGGCTCGAGAAGCAATAGGTCTTGCCGCTCATACATCGCGTGCATGGTTCGCAGTTCGTGTGGACCTCTTTGTGGTTGGCGAGGCCCCAGGCACACATGTCCTTGAACTGGCCGGTGGCGGCGAAAGCCGTCGTGGCGAGGCCGAGGGCGAGAGCACCGGCGAGAAGCGGGGTGGTCACATAGGTTCGCATTGCTGACCTCCTAGGTCTTGGGGGTGGGGCCCATAGGGGGGCCGTCGGTCAAACGCCCCTTTCGGCCGCCGGTTCCGGCACGCTGCGCACGATCCCGTGAACGACTGCAAAGAAAGTGCGACAGCCTGCCGCGTCATGCCGCATGTCTGGTGACCAGCACGCCGCCTCTTGTCCTTGATACTGCCCCGGTTTGTGGCAAAACTGGCTCCGTGGCTCGTTTGCCGCCCGCGTTGGGATCCGGCAAACGACGCCTCACCTTTCAGCCTTAACCTTCGACCGGCCTCTCGGTGCAAAGGGGTGCTGGAAGTCGTTAGCATGCGCAGAGAGGACGGCCGAGGGCGGGGGAACGTGACACGCCAAGGCTCCACCTGGCTTGGAAGCGTGGCCGGAACACGAAGGCGGGGACTGTTCATCGTGTCGAGAGTTTGCATGGCGCTGCTTGCGGCCGGCGTGGTTGCCGTGGCCCTCTCCGGGTGCAGCCGCCCGCCTAAGGCCCCGGACGTCGGCTTCTTGCCGACGCGGTCCGTGTCTGAGACCACCGATCCGAAGGCCGCCTTCGAATCCGCAAAAACGGTTTGTCTGGAGGAGGCTCGCCGCAAAGGCATCTCTTCCGTGACCCGGCTTCTCCTCCTTCGCGGCAAGATCTCCAAGTCCGACTACATCGACTGCATGGAGAGGAAGGGCTTCGCCGAAGTCGGCGAATGAGGCGTCCCCACCCCGTCCAGAAGCCGGGAGGCCTTGCTTAGCGCGTCCTTAAGAGAATTGCGCCAGCCTTCCTTGGCAACTTCCGGCGGTGCTGGCGCCCAGGCGTTTTGGGCTGCGGAACCCCGCAGATTCTCTATAAAACGCCGCAATCAAGGTGTACGGTGCGCCTCGGTTCGCCCCTTTGGACGGCCGGTTTTGGCGCGCCAATTTAAGGTCAGCGCAGCGAGAGGGTCGGGGTTAAGTGCGGGACTTTCTACAAGGCAATCGCCGCGGCAAGTTCATCGATTGGCTGAAGATCGATTCCTGGATCGATTCGGGCCTTTACGGGGCTTGGATCGGATTCCGCGATTGGTGGAGTGCCTACTCCTCATTTTTCGGCCGTTTCGAGATCAAAGGCTTCCTGCGCGCTTGTAACGAGCTCGCCTGCGAGGTTCTGACCTTGAGCGTGGCCGGCTTTCTCGTCGTCTTGAGCTTCGCCCTCCCCGCGTTCGAGATCGCCCAAGGCAAGATCAACCTTTCCGACGAGTTCAGCGTCACCTTTCTCGACCGCTACGGCAACGAGATCGGCAAGCGTGGTCTGTTGCGCGATGACTCCGTCCCGTTGGACGAGATTCCAGACGTCTTGATCAAGGCGACGCTCGCCACCGAGGACCGGCGTTTCTTCGACCATTTCGGCATCGACGTGATGGGCACGTTCCGTGCTCTCGCCGAGAACGCCCGCGCCGACTCTGTGGTGCAAGGCGGTAGCTCGCTCACCCAGCAGCTCGCCAAGAACATGTTCCTGTCGCCCGAGCGCGCACTGTCGAGAAAGATCAAAGAGGCGTTCATCGCCATCTATCTCGAGAACCACTACACCAAGCCCGAGATCCTCAAACTCTATTTCGACCGCGCCTATCTCGGCGGCGGCTCCTACGGCGTCGAGGCCGCGGCTCAGTACTATTTCGGCAAATCGGTCCGCGACATCAACCTCGCCGAGGCTGCGATGCTCGCCGGCATGTTTAAGGCGCCGACCCGCTACGCCCCGCACGTCAACCTCGCCGCTTCGCGCGCCCGCGCCAACGAGGTGCTGACCAACATGGTCGAAGCGGGCTATATGAGTGAAGGTCAAGTCTACGGCGCTCGCCTGAACCCCGCCAGGATCGTCGAGCGCGGCGACTCCAACACGCCCGACTATTTCCTCGACTGGGCCTTCGAGGAAGTGAAGCGGCTGATGCACGGCAGGCCCGAGCGTATCCTCCAAGCTCGCACCACCGTCGATCTCAGCCTGCAGAAGATGGCAGAGGATGCCGTCACCAAACAGATCGCTCAGTTTGGCCGAGCCCGGCACTTCTCTCAGGGCGCCATGGTCGTGATGGAACCGGACGGTCCCGTGCGCGCCATGGTAGGAGGCAAGGACTATGGTACGAGCCAGTTCAATCGGGCGACACATGCCTACCGCCAGCCCGGCTCATCCTTCAAGCCATACGTTTATCTCACCGCGCTAGAGAACGGCTATACGCCAAAAACCGTTGTCAACGGTGCTGGTGTCCATTGCGGGCATTGGTATCCGCACAACTATGCCGCTGGTGAGGGCAACCGCATGACCTTGATTGATGCCCTCAGGCATTCAATCAACACGATTGCGGTGAAAGTCTCCCTCCAAGTGGGACGCGAGAAGGTGCTGGAGACCTTGCGCAAGCTCGGAGTCACGCGTCTGAAAAAGACTTGCTCCGTCGCGCTTGGCGACCAGGGAATGACCCCGCTCGAGCATACACAGAATTACGCCGTGTTCGCCTCTGGCGGTCTGGAGACGCACGCCTATGCCATCGAGGAGATTCGCACGCTGAAGGGAGAATTCCTCTATTCCCATGAGCACGAGGCCCAGCAGCCGCGCAAACGACTCTTTCCCCTCAAGGCAGTCGAAGAGTTGAACACCATGTTGCAGGCTGTCGTACAACGCGGCACCGGCAGACGGACACAACTCGATTTCACCTACAACGTGGGCAAGACGGGCACGAGCTCGAAATGGCGCGACGGCTGGTTCATGGGCTTCACCGGCCAGTACGTCGTAGGCGTCTGGATGGGGAATGACAACTTCTCGCCCATGGCACGGGTGACGGGCGGCAGTTTCCCCGCCCAAGCTTGGCATGACTTCATGGTGGCCGCCCATGACACGGACAACATCCCCGATATCCCTGGCATCCCGACGCATCCCGTCCAAGTCGCAGAGCGGGCCAGACTCGCCGCTGCTCTTGCGCAAAACACGACGGCCGACTTGCCACTGCCTCCTCCCCCCGAAAGCGTCAAAGACATGTCCACCGCGACGCGCACAGTGCTCAAGAGGCTCAGCGAGCTTCTCAAGGACGCGCCTCCCCTGAAGCCGAACCCGAAGTCCGGTGGGGGCCGCGCCGAGGCACCTGCCGCGGCTCCCGGGCAGCCGAGCTTGGCTTCGGCCGCGCATACGAACGGGACACCGCGTCCGGGGCCCCTGCCGGCAGCGCCCGAGCCGGAGAACACCGTGTCTACAGGGCGTGACACCGACGCCGTCGTTCCTCAATAGACGGCCGCGCCGGCGACACGATCGAAAGGCGATGCCCGCTTGACCAGCGCCCTACCAAACATGCCGCTAACAGGCCCCACGACGCGCACCAGCCTGTGGCGCGAAGAGGGCAGCACGTCGATGCGTGCGCTCGGCTACTTCATCGGCACTTTCGCTGTGGCGCTGATCCTCGGCATCGGATCGGCTTGGTACATGATCGAGCGCGGCTCGCCGCTTACCACGGCAACGTTCGGGCCATGGCAGAGCTGGCTAAGCGAGGGGAACCCGAATGCCGATCCTTACACGCGAGCGCATCTTGCGCGAAGCGGCAGGCTTCCCCTCACCTCCACCGTCGCCCGCTACTTCACGGCGAATACGGACAGCCGTGGCCGGACTCTGACCTCAGGGTGTGAATATTCGATCGTTGGAGCCCCGATCGATGCGCGTTGGTGGTCCCTCGCTCTCTACGACGCCTATGGCTCGCTCATTGCCAACCCCTCCAACCGCTACAGCTTCAATAGCGAGGAAGCCATCCGCCGCACCGACGGAAGCTTTCACATCACGCTTTCGCGCCATGCCCGTCCTGAGAACTGGTTGCCAGAGGGACGCGGACCCGACCGTAATCTCCAGCTGGTCTTGCGCATCTATGGGGCCCGCGACACGGACATCAGCGGAATTGGGCAAATCCCGATGGAGCGCCTACCGAAAATCGAGCGTGTGCGATGCGAGTAAGGCTTCCCGGACTCTATATTGCACTTGCCGTAGTGCTTGCGGGCTTGATCCATGTGGTGGCCGTGCTCACGCTGCCAATGCTCGCGCCGCGGGACGCTCAAGCGAGATTGGCCGCGCTTGGTCCCGCCAACACGATGATCCAACTGCCGGCGCCCGCTCCGGGACGGCAGGTCATGCCATTGATGGCACCGGACGTTCGTTACGCCGTTTGCCGATACGATCTCTCCAAGGGACCGGTGCGCCTAAAGGCGCGGATCGCTGACGAGCGCTGGGTGATCGCATTCTACACGCCACTTGGCGAGAACTACTATGCGGTCGTCGGCGCCGACATGAAGCAGCCCAACCTAGACCTGATCGTCGCCACCAAAGACCAAGACGTCGCAGAAGTCGGCGTCGACTCCCCGGAAGCTTTCGACAATGTCGTGGTGGTGACGTCACCAGTCGTTAAGGGGATCGCGATGATCCGCGCCCCGCTCAGCGGTCAGAGCCGAAGCGCCGAAGCCGAACGCGCGCTCAAGGCCGCCTATTGCGGACCACACAACAAACCGAGCTAGCCCTTAGGCCCGCGACTTCTTCCGAGCGCGGGGAGCCCGCCGCCGGTTCGTCTGCCCCGTGGTCCGGGGTGCGTTAATGGACGTCCGGCGCTCGATGCGCACGCCTGGGAAAATGATGATCTCACCAAGCGTGCCCTCCACGGACCTTTTGATCCGGGCCGCAGCTTCCTCGGTTCGGCGGAATTCCAAGATGGTCGCCATGTTAGGTCTCCACGGAGTGCCTCATATTGAGGCCCAATCACGGGCGCCAACGCGCCCTCCGCAAATTAAGGACCAGGTAAGGTTAACGAACTCCTAAGCAGGACCAGGCCTTCAACCCTCCACCACATCGTCGCCGAGAAAATGACGACCCTTCCTGTCCTCCACTTCGAGGATCCAGAGATCAGGGTCGAACTCGAGCTGCCGTGCCAGGTAGAGCCCAGCCTCCGCCGAGGCGACGGCTTCGACCCCGAGACAGCGCACCCAACGCCGGTCGGTCTCGCCGCCACTCAGTCCAGCAGGGGCCGGGCCGTAAAGACAGACCGTTCCATCAAGCTGGTCCACAGAGATGAAGATCGCGCCGGCGGCGGCATCTCCGCGGCGTACGATCACGACCGGAACGGCCTCGGCCTGGCAGCGGCGGAGGTATGCCTTGACCCAAATCTCACTCTTCACGCGCATGGGTCACAAGCCTAGCGCGAAACATCAAGGATGTGAGGCCGTCCTCGTCAGGTCGCGTCCGGTCACCCGCCCCAACTCATTGAGCAACTGCGGCGTGATCTGTCCGGTTTGGGCTATGTTGCGGTCCCGTTGGAAGGCGCTGATCGCGCTCGCCGTGTTTGCGCCCCACGCACCATCGATCGGACCCGGCGCATAGCCCAGATCGGCGAGGATCTTCTGCACTCTCTTTGTCGTCGCGCTCTCGGCAGCCTTGGCTGCAATGCTGTCAGTCGCGGCAACGGACCCTGTGGCGGCCGCGGACGCGACGCTGTCACCGAGCAGGATCTGGCGCAGCAGATCATCGCTGGGGATACCCGTCACGGGGAGACCCTCTTTACTCTGAAAGGCTGAGATCGCCGCGCGCGTCTTGTCGCTCAGGGCGCCGTCCACCTGCCCCACATCGTAGCCCCGGGCTGCAAGCTCGCGCTGCACGGCCCTGACAATGAGCTGTGATTCGCCCTTTCCGGAATCCAAAGGCGGCAAGTCGGTGCTGACCGGTGGGACGCTCTTAGCTTGGGCAGAAGCCGCCGCCCGCTCGACGGGCGGATCGGCAGGAGGCTCAACGTGCACGATCTGGGCTTCAGTGGTCGCGCTCGTCTCCGGCATCGTTTCGGCCAGGCCCCGCGGGCCACGCTCTTGCAGATAGAGCGCGTTGTAGATGATGGTTCCTGTGAGGCCGAGAAAGGCCAGGAACACGAGTCGCGCGGTTACTACGCCCATCATTCACAATAGCGGTTGAGGGTTCGGGGAAGAGAGGCACCCCGCCTCTCCAAGGGCATCTTGGCGCTCGAAACTAAAGAGACACTAAACAAGCACGGCATCGCGGTAAGACGCCTCATGCCGCCGACACAGTCGGCTCATGGTGCGGCGCCTCGACCAATTCCGGTGCCGCATCGACCGGAAGGACGATCGTCGCCGTCGTGCCCTTGCCGAGCGTGCTCGTAAGCTCAAGCGTTCCGCCATGGAGCCGCGCCAGACCTTTCACCACCGACAGGCCGAGCCCGGCGCCTTCGTGGCTCCGGTCATAGGAACTGCTTGCCTGTGTGAAGGGATTGCCGAGCCGCGGCAAGTCTTGGTCGGCGATACCGATACCGTTGTCGGACACCGAGAACACCACATTGCTGTCGACTGCGCGTGCCGACACACGCACCCATCCACCCGGCTCGGTGAACTTGATCGCGTTCGAGATCACGTTGAGCAGCATCTGCTTGCAGGCGCGCTTGTCGGCTGCAAGCTCGGGGATATCAGGCGCCACGTCGACCTTGAGAGACAGCGACTTCTGTTCGGCGGTGTGTCTCATGATGTCGCAACAGGACTTGACCAGCGCGGCGACGGCGAAGGGCTCCTTCACAATATTGAATTTTCCGGCCTCGATTTTCGACATGTCGAGAATATCGTTGACCACGTTGAGCAGGTGCTCGCCGCTTTCATGGATCAGACGTGCATAGTCCTGATAGCGGGCCTCGCCGAGCTTCCCGAACAGCTCGCGGTTCAAGATCTCCGAGAAGCCGATGATGGCGTTGAGCGGCGTGCGAAGCTCATGGCTCATGCTTGCAAGGAACTGGGTCTTGGCCCGGCTTGCACCCTCGGCCTCGTCACGGGCGCGCAGTAACTCGCTCTCCTGCGCCTTGCGGTCGGAGATGTCGCGGGTGATCGCGACAATGCCGGGACGTTCGATTCCATCTGTCGGCGGCATCGGTCGGCAGCGCATCTCCACCCAAGCATAGCGAGCCGTATCGCCCATTCCGGCCCGGCGCACTCTGAACTCCACTGCCATCGCTTCATTGTTGGCCTGGCAGCGCGACAACGCCGTGAGATAGGCCGGCCGGTCGGCGACGTGCACGTGCTCGAACAGACCTTCGCCAAGAACCTTCTGCGACGGCTCGCCGAGGAGCTGTTGGGCGGCGAGCGATGCGAAGACCACGCGGCCCTTGTCGTCGTGGCGCGTGATGAGGTCGTTCGCGTTTTCGGCAAGCAGGCGATAGCGCTCCTCGCCCGCGCGGATCGCAGTCTCGGACCGCTGGTGAACCATTTGCACCATGACAGCCAAGCCGGCCGCATAGGCGGTCGCTGATGCGGCGCCGACGAGAGCGAACCCTTCCGGCGACAGGGCCAATGCCGGCATCGCCGGCACGAGCCCGAGCATCCCGAGCGCGGCAAGGATGGCGAGCCCAAGACCGGCTGCGCCTGCCGCCCAAGCGACGATGCGCCGGTCGGTGGCAAGCGCTGCCTCGAGCGGCACGACCACCAGCCACGGGATCAGACCGGAAGCGAGGCCGCCTGTCAGCCAGGCGCAATAGGTGACAAGACCGGCAAAATTCGCCGCCGAGATCAGATGCGCGGCGGCGAATCGCCCAGTCCGCGACAGGAAGATGGCGATGGCGATGGGCGACAAGAGCCACAGGAACGCGGCCGCACCAAGCAGCGATGGCTTGCCGCCGACCACGAGATAAATGGGAAAGACGCACAGCGCGAGCAGGCCGCCGAGCAGGCGCGATGCGATGAAAGACTGGTGGCGGGCGAGGGTTAAGGCGTCGCCGCGCGCCGAATCGTGGACCAGCGAGCCGAAATATGCGGCCAGCCCGCGAACACTTTCACTACTAAACACGCGCATCTCGGAGCGGGCAGTTGCCCGCTACGTCCCCGATTGTCTCGAAGGTGGATTATTGGCGGGCGCGCTTAAGGAAAGCATAAAGCGCCTCCCCGGCCGGCCGGAGGCGGCTCCGACAGGCAGACCTTGCGGAATGGGCGGAAAACCAAGGGCCCGCAGGCACGATCCTTGCTGTTTGAATCAAACTTTATTCAATTTTGATCCAAAATAAGAACGCATTAGAAGGAAGTACTACGAAAGTCATAAATTTGTACGACTCAGACTCTCATCCAATTTTCGATTCAAAATTTATGGATTGCAGTGAAGGTCCCTTATTTCCTTTGAGATATAGTGCTGGAGACTTGCAGGGGAATTGCAGGGTTGTGACGCGGCAACCAAGCCGCGCGTTAACAGAGAGGGCAAAACGATGATGTTTCTTATCAGGTCAGCCTTTTGGCTGTTGATCCTGGTCCTGCTGCTTCCGACCGACAAGGACCAGCAGAACAAGATCTATGGCACCGCCGAGGCGACGGTGAACGACGTGCGCGGGCTTCTGCGATCGGAACCCGCAAACCTGTGCCACCGGCCAAGATGCCTTTGAGGTGCTCGTCCAGAAAGCTCAGTACGGTGCGCAAATGCTCATGGGCTTTGTCGAGGCGAAGTCGGAAGGCTTTGGCGATCGGCTGCCCGGCCCCGTGGCGATGCCCAGCGGCGGCAGCATCATGCCCGTTCCGGCAGCCGTGCCGTTGGAGCCGACGACGTGGGACTCTCAGGACACGCTGAGCCCTGAGGACCGCAAGGCGGCGGCCTGGGGTGGACCCGGCGTCTAACATGTCAGACGCCGGCGCCTTGTGGCGCGCAGCGATTTGAAAATTTTGCCGGTCGCGCGTTTCGCGGTCGGAACATGAGGAAAGTCCTTGGCAGCCCCCCGCCTGCCAACAGGGCGCGCAGTTGGGAAGGTTTCCTGCCCTTTCCCTCCCAAACTGCGCGCCCTATCCTTTTTGACGCAGGCCGGTCGCGGTGCCCGTCATTGCCCTCTATACTTGTCCTATGGACCAGGTCGACCGATACGCGCTCAACGAGCTTCGAGGAGATTCTCGCCGACTTCGAGTTGCTCGATGAGTGGGAGGACCGCTACCGCTACGTCATCGAGCTCGGCCGGAAATTGAAGCCCCTCCCCGAGGAGGAGCGGAACGCCGAGAACAAGGTGCAAGGCTGCGTCAGCCAAGTCTGGCTCTCGACGACTGTGGAACGGGATGGTGTTCCGCGCCTCACCTTTATCGGCGACAGCGATGCCCACATCGTGCGCGGCCTCGTCGCGATTCTCTTCGCTATCTATTCCGGGAAGACTGCGGACGAGATCTTGAGCATTGACGCCAACAAGACTTTAGGCGAGTTGCATCTCAACGAGCATCTGACGCCCCAGCGCTCGAATGGCCTGATGGCCATGGTGAAGCGCATCAGAAGTGATGCCGAAGCCGCCAAAGCGGCGGTGCACTAGGCTTCCTGACCACCGTTCTGACTTTCCTCTTGCTTCCACCCGTCGAGGCTCGGTCGATAGTCGGCCTCCCCCCAATGACGCAAGCCACGCGTCGGCCATTGGAGCTATGACCTGAACCGCCATCTTGGACTCTTGAGTGCCTATAAGGGAGAGCTCGCAAATCTCGGCATTCGACCGAGCCGAGGATCAGCCGTACCGCACCTGCCCTGACAGGGGCCGCAGCTGGGGCTCGACGCGGGGATAATGATAAAGCGTGAACTCGGCTGGGACATGATCGGCGTCGCTCGGTCCCGCCACGTCATGACAGAGGATCCTGTCGACCCGGCTGCCATCTTCGGAAAGGGGCAGCCTCAGCCAAAATAGCACGATGTGGTCGCGCCCCTCCGCAGGCCCGCGGACGACGCCGTGCGCCGGCAAGCCCCCGTCCGCCACCCGGGCATGGATGCGCCTCCAATACGTCGCGCAATCCCCGGCGAACACCTCGCCGATGCGCTTCCCGGTGATTTCTTTGCCGTAGACGTTGCGCAGCCCCGTCCCGGCCAGCCGAAATAAACCCTGGTCGAGGCCGTCCCGGAGATCGATCAGCCCGAGATAGGGAAGAAGCCGCGGCACTTTGAGCGGGTCCAGGTCGGAGCGCGCCGGCATGGGCCGCTCGCCGGCCGATTGCAACCAATAATCGAAGAGTTCGCGCTGTCCTTGCGTCACCAGCTGGGCCTGAAAGGCGCGTCCGGACAGCATATTAGATCCCCCCGCCGCAAGCCCCGCCGGTCTCGCGAATCGCTGCGAACTCCTCGACTATGTGAAGTTCGGGCGTCACATGCAAGGGATGTGAGGCTGATTCCCTAAGAGTCACAAAGGCTTGTGGCGAACGCCAAGACGGCTACCCGATCTTGCGCGGAAACCGTCGCCGCGAAGAATCCCAAAGGTCCGATGTCGCGCGGTACCTATCTACGCCGCTGTCCGAGGCCCATGCGCTTCGCAAGATCCGAGCGCGCTGCCGCGTAGTTCGGCGCCACCATCGGATAGTCGTGCGGCAGCCCCCACTTCTCGCGGTATTCCTCGGGCGAGAGGTCGTAATGCGTGCGTAAATGCCGCTTCAGCGACTTGAACTTCTTCCCGTCTTCGAGGCAGATAATGTACTCCGGCGTGACCGATTTCTTCACCGCCACTGCTGGCTTCAACTCTTCCTTGGCCGGCATCCCAGTCGCGCTGGAGGCTTTGCTCAAAGCATCGAACACATTGTGGATGACGCCGGGCAGGTCAGTAGCCACAACCGTGTTGTTGCTGACATAGGCCGAGACGATCTCAGCGGTCAGTTCAACCAGTTCGTTCTTCTCCAGATTCGCGTCCATGAATTGGCTCCTTGGTCCTGCCCAATCCCCGATAGAGCCAAGCAGACCACGAATCAGTGGTGGCTTGTGCATCCCTCGGGCCCACGGGCTCTTAGAGTCACCAGATTACGCCGTTTTTGTGACGAGAAACTACAATGTTACCCAACAACAGAGTATACGCCGCCTAAACATGCTCAGGTGATTTGATTTCTATAGCACTTTTTCACGGAACCGCAACGCATCTCTTCTACCGAGAACTGGAATCTAACCAACACAACTCACAGCACGGAGGTCTTCTCTAGGCCACATCCGCAGCTTCGCTGCTCGAATTAGTTGAAAACTTGGACTCCCACCCCGTCTTGCACGTGAATCAGGCACCGTCTCAATCAAGCCTGCGTGAGAACCCCGCGAGACCTCTTAGGCCGGGCCATCGCTGCACCTATATTCTGGTTCAACAAACGCAGACATAGATGAAAGTGTTCCAACCATGAGCAACGCTGAGAAGAACACCAAGACGGCCTCCGGACAACTCGCCGCGTCGAAGGAAGAGTGGCGCGAGAAACTCTCGCCGGAGCAGTTCCATGTCACCCGGGAGCACGGCACCGAGCGGGCCTTCAGTCATCCCTACTATGCCGAAAAGCGTGAGGGCATGTACCGCTGCGTCTGCTGCGGTGCGCCCCTTTTTAGCTCCGACACCAAGTTCGATTCCGGGACCGGCTGGCCGAGCTTCACCGACGTGGCCGCCGCCGACACCGTGACGACGCACGAGGACAACTCGTTCGGCATGCGGCGCGTCGAGGTTCGTTGCGCGAATTGCGACGCCCATCTGGGGCACGTGTTCCCGGACGGTCCGGGCGAGACAGGCCTGCGCTATTGCATCAACGGGTGCGCACTCGACCTTGACACCGGAACAGGGAGTGGCGAGACCTCCGGTTAGTCTCTGAACCTGTCCGCATCCTAAGCCATGAACGAACAATCTCCCGTGGTGCGAGCGCCTCTCGCGGCCCGCCGCCCGTCAACCTCACGCCATCACGGTATTGAGCGCGTGGACGATTATGCTTGGCTGCGCGCCGACAACTGGCAGGCGGTGATGCGCGATCCCACCGCACTTGCGCCCGATATCCGCGCGCATCTCGAGGCCGAGAACGCCTACACCAAGGCGGTGATGTCGGACACGGAGGCGCTTCAGGAGACGCTCTTCGCCGAGATGAAGGGGCGCATCAAGGAGGACGATTCGACCGTCCCTGCCCCTGACGGCACCTTCGCCTATTACACCCGCTACGTGACCGGCGGCCAGCATCCGCTCTTCTGCCGCACGCCACGCGGTGGCGGCGAGGAGAAGATCCTGGTCGATGGCAATGCGCTCGCTGCCGGCCATGCCTATTTCCGTATCGCCAACGTGGCGCACAGCCCCGACCACAGCCTCGTCGCCTACGCCGTCGATACCAAGGGTTCGGAGTTCTACACGGTCAATATCATCGAGGCGGAGACCGGCAAGCTGGTCGATGCCCGCGTAACGGACAATAACGGCAGCCTTGAATGGGCCGCTGACAGCCGGACACTTCTCTATGTATGGCTCGATGAGGAGCACCGGCCCCGGCGCCTCTTGATGCATAGGGTCGGCGGCGAAACCACGGACCATCTCATCCATGAGCAGGAGGACGCCGGCTACTTCCTCGGCGTCGGCGCGACCCAGGACCAGCGCTATCTTCTGCTCAGCGTCCACGATCATGAGACGGCAGAGATCAGTCTGATCGACGCACACGATCCCGCCTCGCCCCCGCGCCTCGTGGCGGCGCGCAAGCCCGAGCACGACTATTCCGTCGACCATCACGATGGGCGCTTGATCATCCTCACGAATTCCGGCGGCGCGGAGGACTATCGCATCGTCGAGGCGCCGGCTGACACCCCAGGCCCGGAGAATTGGCGGGAGATCGAACCGCACCGGCCCGGGCCGGCTCATTCTCGACGTCGTCGCCTACAAGGATTTCCTGGTACGGCTCGAACGTGAGGACGGGCTGCCGCGCATCGTCGTGCGCGAGTTCTCAACCGGCGAAGAGCACGAGATCGCGTTCCATGAGGAGGCCTACGCACTCGGCATCTCTCATGGCTACGAGTACGACACGAACACGTTGCGCTTCACCTACTCGTCCATGACGACGCCCGCGCAAGTATTCGACTACGACATGCGCACCCGCGAGCGGACCTTGCGCAAGACCCAAGAGGTGCCGAGCGGCCACGATCCGAACCTCTACGTCACCCGCCGCGTCATGGCGCCCGCGAAGGACGGCGAGACGGTCCCTGTGTCCCTGCTCTATCGGAAGGACACGAAACTCGACGGCACCGCGCCACTCCTGCTCTATGGCTACGGCGCCTACGGCATGACCATCCCGGCAGCCTTCTCCACCAACTGCTTGAGCCTTGTCGATCGCGGCTTCGTCTACGCCATCGCTCATGTGCGTGGCGGCAAGGCCAAGGGCTATCGCTGGTACAAGGAGGGAAAGCGCGAGAAGAAGGTCAACACCTTCACCGACTTCATCGCCGCCGGAGAATATCTCGCCGAGCAGAAGTTCACCTCACGCGGCCGCATCATCGCCCACGGGGGAAGTGCCGGCGGCATGTTGATGGGCGCCATCGCCAACATGGCGCCCGATCTCTTCCTCGGCATCATCGCGGAAGTACCGTTCGTCGACGTGCTCACCACCATGCTCGATGCGAGCCTGCCGCTGACGCCGCCGGAATGGCCAGAGTGGGGCAATCCCATCGAGAGCGCCGCTGACTACCGCACCATCGCCGCCTACTCGCCCTACGACAATACGCAGGCGCAACCCCATCCCAACATCATCGCGCTCGCAGGTCTCACCGACCCCCGCGTGACCTATTGGGAGCCGGCCAAATGGGTGGCGAAGCTGCGCGAGGTGGATACGGGCGACAATCTCATCCTGCTGCGCACCAACATGGAGGCCGGCCATGCCGGCGCCTCAGGCCGCTTCGAGCGTCTGAAAGAGGTGGCGCTGTCTTACGCCTTCGCCCTGAAGATCGCCGGCCTGACCAAGCTGCTAAAACCGAGGTTTTCCGCGGGTCGCGGACACCGGACGAAAGCATCATCCCTCTGTTTCCATATGTGGCGTGCAAGGGCCTTGCTTCAAGACCTCACTCATCCCCTAAAACCCCTGCCCTGATTGGTTTTTGTACGGGGTGATGAATGGGTAATTCCAAACATGCGGTGGTGATTGCCGGAGGCGGTCCCACGGGACTCATGCTGGCGGGTGAGCTGGCGTTGGCGGGCATCGATGTGGCCATCGTCGAGCGGCGCGCCACCCAGGAGATCGGCGGCTCGCGCGCGGGTGGCCTGCATGCACGCACGATCGAGGTCCTCGACCAGCGCGGAATCGCGGAGCGGTTCCTTTCCAAAGGACAGGTAGCGCAAGCTGCGGGCTTCGCCTTGATCCGGCTGGACCTCAGCGACTTTCCCTCAAGGCACAATTGCGTGCTCGGCCTGTGGCAAACCCACGTCGAGCGCATCCTCGCGGACTGGGTTACCGAGCTCGCGGTACCGATCCATCGCGGTCGCGACGTGACGGGCTTCGCGCAGAGCGACACCGGCGTCGATGTCGAGCTCTCCGACGGCACCTTCATGCGAGCCAACTACTTCGTCGGATGTGACGGCGGGCGCAGCCTGGTCCGCAAAGCTGCCGGCATTGCCTTCCCTGGCTGGGATCCGACGATCAGCAACGTGATCGCCGAGTCGAGATGACCTCCTGCCTCTAGGCGGAGCCGCGCCATCTGTGCCAGAGTGCCGCCCATGCTGCTCTCCCGTGACAAGTCTCAAGTTCTCATCATCGACGTCCAGGACAAGCTCTTAAGCGCCATATCCGGCAAGGACCGGGTCGTGGACCGCTGCGTGCGCTTGGTCCTCGCCGCACGCAAGCTCGGCATCCCCATCACCTTGTCCGAGCAATACCCGCAAGGCTTAGGCCCCACCGTCGATTCCATTCGCGATGCCTTCGCCAATGACGGCTTCGTCGCCGACAAGACCGAGTTCTCCTGCATGCGGAACGAGCTCTTGCGCGACCGGCTGCACGATCTCCGCCGCCAGGGCCGCTCCCAGGTCGTGATCGGCGGGATCGAGGCCCATGTCTGCGTGACGCAGACCGCCATCGATTTGGAAGCGCAAGGTTTCGAGGCCTTCGTCGTCGCCGACGCCGTGGGCTCCCGCTCGAAAGTCAGCCGCAAGCTCGCCCTGACACGCTTGGCCAAATCCAGCGTCGACGTGGTCGACAGCGAGATGGTCCTGTTTGAATGGATGGAGCGTGCCGGCACCCCTGAGTTCAAGGAGCTCCAGGCGCTCATCAAATAGTCCGATCCTGAACGAACCCTGCAGCCTCGGTTCATGCTGGGTTCAGGTGCAAAGACGCACTGTCCAAGGCGTCAGATCCCTGTACCTGATGTAGCAAACCTTCCTCGGCACCGGGCGCGGAGTTCAGGGGCTCCGCGCCCACCCCTTCCCACGACCGACATTCGCGTTCACACGCCCGCCATGCTGCCTTTGCGGGCAGACACGCAATATTTTCGCGCGCCCTTTTCCGTTCTCGAAAGCAATAACGCGCACCGGCATTCCAAAACCATCGCACTTTTGTTCATTTGTCACAGGCTTGTGGCTCAGCTTGCTTCGCCCCAATGGAACCTTTAGCTTTCAGCGGTCTTTCCTAACTTTCACCCACACACATCCCCCGGAGATCTACCGTGGCATTCGAACTCCCACCCCTTCCATATGACTACGACGCGCTTCAGCCTTACATGTCGGCCGAAACGCTCGAATATCACCACGACAAGCATCACAAGGCTTACGTGGACAATCTCAACAAGCTGATCGAGGGCACCGATTTCGCCGGCAAGGACCTCGAGACCATCGTCAAGGAGAGCTTTGGCAAGAACGCCGGCGTCTTCAACAACGCCGCCCAGGACTTCAATCACATTCAGTTCTGGCCGTGGATGAAGAAGGACGGCGGCGGCAAGAAGGTGCCCGGCGCCATCCTCGCCCTGATCGACCGCGATCTCGGCGGTTTCGACAAGTTCCGCAGCCGACTTTCATCGAGGCCGGCAAGACCCAGTTCGGCTCGGGCTGGTGCTGGCTCGCGCTCAACAAGGACGGCAAGCTCGAAGTGACCAAGACGCCGAACGGCGAGAATCCGCTGGTCCATGGCGGCTGGCCGCTGCTCGGCTGCGATGTCTGGGAGCACTCCTACTACATCGACTACCGCAACGCGCGGCCGAAATACCTCGAAGCCTGGTTCGATAATCTCATCAACTGGGAGCACGTCGAGGAGATGTACGCGCAGGCGCCGAACAAGTAGGCGCGCACCGACAGCGAACCGATTGCAACGGGCGGCCCATAGGAGGCCGCCCGTTTTGCTTCAGGCCTCGGTCTCGCCGAGAGCCGCCTGTTCTGCGATCTCGCTCGCTTCCAACCAGCGCGCTTCCGCCGCTGTGAGATCGCGCTCGATCTCCCCGCGTTGCTTCATGAGCGCGCCGGCCTCATTTGCGGCAGCAGGTGCTGCGAGCTTCGCGTCGATCTCGTCGCGCTTCTGCCAGAGGCGCTTCATTTCCGCTTCGGCCTGCTGCACGGCCTTGCGCAGGTCCTTGGTTCGCTCGCGTGCTTCTGCCGACGCCCGCCGCGCGTCCTTGCGGCTCACTTTTTGTTTGCCGGAGTCCTTGCCATTGCCGCCTTTCGCAGCGCCCGCGCTCAAGACCTGATCGCGGTAATCGTCGAGGCTGCCATCGAACTCCCGCGCCGTGCCGTCTGCGACGAGGACGAGCCGGTCGGCAATCAGCCCGAGCAAATGCCGGTCGTGGCTCACCACCACCACCGCCCCGCCGAATGCGGCGAGTGCCTGGACCAGCGCCTCGCGGGCGTCCACGTCGAGATGGTTGGTCGGCTCGTCGAGGATCAGGATATGCGGCGCATCGCGCGTGATGAGCGCGAGCGACAGCCGCGCACGCTCCCCGCCGGAGAGCTGCCCCACTGCCACATTCGCCTTGTCGCCCGAGAATCCGAAGCGGCCGAGATGCGCCCGCACCTCACCCGGCTTGGCGTCCGGCAACAAGCGCTCCATGTGCTGAAGCGGCGTATCCTCGGAGATCAGCTCCTCGATCTGATGTTGGGCGAAATAGCCGACCGTCAGCTTACCGCTTGCCGCGACCCTTCCCGCCATCGGCGAGAGCTGCCCGGCGAGAAGCCGCGCCAGCGTCGTCTTGCCGTTGCCGTTTCGACCGACGAGCGCGATGCGATCGTCCGGATCGATGCGCAGGTTGAGCCGCGACAGCACGGGCGCATCCGGCGCGTAGCCGACCGCCACGTTTTCGAGCACGACGAGCGGTGGCTTGAGCGCCTTCGGGCTCGGGAAGTCGAACACCAGCGAGGCGTCATCAGCCGCCTCGGCGATCGGCTCCATCCGCTGCAGCGCCTTCAAGCGGCTTTGCGCTTGGCGCGCGGTGTGCGCCTTGTAGCGCCAGCGGTCCACATAGGCTTGCAGCCTCTGACGCTTGGCCTCTTGGCTTGCCCGCGCGGCCTCCGTTTGTGCTTGCCGCTCGCGCCGCTGCCGTTCGAACTGATCGTAGTTCCCCACATAAAGAGTCGTCTTCCCGCGCGCCACGTGGAGGATGTGATCGACCACATTGTTCAGAAGGTCGCGCTCGTGGCTCACCACGATGAGGCTATTGCGATAGGCCTTGAGGAACGACTCGAGCCACAGCGCCGCTTCGAGATCGAGATGGTTGGACGGCTCATCGAGCAACAGAAGATCGGGCTCCGAGAAGAGCAGCGCCGCGAGCGCGACCCGCATGCGCCAGCCGCCGGAGAACGTGTCGAGCGGCTGATGCTGCACCTCTTCCGGGAAGCCGAGACCGGCGAGGATGCGCGCGGCCCGCGCCGGCGCACCGTGCGCATCGATCGTGTTGAGCCGCTCGTGGATCTCGGCGATGCGGTGCGGGTCCGTGGCATGCTCCGCTTCGTCGAGCAGCGCCGCACGCTCCGTCGCCGCGGCAAGCACCGTCTCGAACGGCGTCCCTTTTCCGCTCGGCGCTTCTTGCGCCACATAGCCAATGCGCAAACCCGACGGCGCTTCGATCTTGCCATCGTCAGGCTCATAGAGCCCGGCGATGACCTTCAGCAGCGACGACTTGCCGGCGCCGTTGTGGCCGACCAGCCCGACATGCGCCTTCGGCGGCAGGGATGCGGAGGCGTGGTCGAGAATGAGATGGCCGCCCAGGCGCAAAGAGATGGCATCGAGCGTGAACATGGCGGCGTGATAGCACAGGTATGTTCGGGCGCGACGCTCTAGCGCCGCCGCTGAATGCCGCCGAGCGTTCCGCGCTTGATGGCGTCTTCGAGCACCCGCGTTGCCATAGGCACGGCCGACCTGACAATCGCCTTGCCGAGGCTCGTCCAGAAACTGTCGCTGCGCGAGCCGCCGCCGGACTTCTTCGCCGCCTTTTCCTCAGCCTCCTCGGCTTTGGCCTCGGCGCGTTCGGCCGTCTTCTTCTTGAGGATCTCGTATGCCGATTTGCGGTCGACGGTCTCGTCGTACTCGCCCGCCACCGGGCTCGCGGCCATGACCTTCTTGCGCTCGGCGGCGGTGATGGGCCCGACTCGCGCATTCGGCGGCTTCACGAAAGTCCGCTCGACGACGGTCGGTTGGCCCTTCACATCCAAGGTCGAGACCAGCGCTTCGCCGATACCGAGCTCCATGATGGCCTTCTCCGTGTCGAAGGCAGGGTTGGCGCGGAACGTCGTGGCCGCGGCCTTCACCGCTTTCTGTTCCGCTGGCGAGAAGGCACGCAGCGCATGCTGCACGCGATTGCCGAGCTGGCGCGACACGGTATCCGGCACGTCGAGCGGGTTCTGCGTCACGAAATAGACGCCCACGCCTTTGGAGCGGATCAGACGCACCACTTGCTCGACCTTCTCCAGCAGCGCCTTCGGCGCGTCCCGGAACAGGAGATGCGCCTCATCGAAGAAGAACACGAGCTTCGGCTTGTCGGGATCGCCGACCTCGGGCAATTCCTCGAACAGCTCCGACAACAGGAACAAGAGAAAGGTCGCGTAAAGCCGCGGGCTCTCCATGAGCTTGTCGGCGGCAAGCACGCTGATATAGCCGCGGCCGTCGCGAGCAGTGCGCATGAGATCGCTCACCTTTAGCGCGGGCTCGCCGAACAGATGCTCGCCGCCCTGCTGCTCCAGCACGAGCAGCGAACGCTGGATGGACCCGACCGACGCCTTGGTGATGTTGCCGTATTTTGTGGTGAGCTCCGCGGCGCGCGCGGCCAGGTCCTGAAGCAAGGACTGCAGATCCTTGAGATCGAGCAGCGGCAGCTTTTCCTCATCGGCGATCCGGAAGGCGATGTTGAGCACGCCCTCTTGCGCCTCGCTGAGGTCCATCAACCGCGACAAGAGCAGGGGCCCCAATTCCGACACTGTGGTCCGAATTGGGTGGCCCTTTTCGCCGAAAAGGTCCCAGAAGATCACCGGATAGGCCTCGAACTCGACGTCGTAGCCGATCAGCTTGGCGCGTCCCTCGATCCAGCCCTTGGCGACCCCCGCCTCGGCCACGCCAGACAGGTCGCCCTTCACGTCGGCGCAGAACACGGGAACGCCCTGGTCGGAGAAGGCCTCAGCCAAGCCTTGCAACGTGACCGTCTTGCCCGTTCCGGTGGCACCGGTGATCAACCCGTGCCGGTTAGCGAGGCGAAGAAGGATGAATTCCGGCTTGTTGCTCTGGCCGATATAGACGCTCTCGGCGGGAAGCTGGTCCGGATCCAACTTCACGACGGCTTCCACCTCTGGATCGTCACCCTTGGCCTTTGCCGTACGCGTCTTGGCTGCCGCCTTCTTTCTCGTCATCGCCGCCGCTCTCCCTCGCTCTCACGGGGCACTCTAACGGGTGCCCACGCCGGACGCCAAGGTGGCCCATAGCCAAAGCCTTGCGAGAATCCCACGGGTTTCTTGCCGGGCAGGCTTCTGCTAGGAGAAACCGAGAACCACTTAGAGCTTTGACCGACATGGCTGAACTTCCCTTGGCCCGCAACTTCCCCAGCGCCGACGAGGCCACCTGGAAGACGCTGGTCGAAAAGGCGCTGAAAGGCGCTCCCTTCACCTCGCTCGAATCGACGAGCTATGACGGCATCGTCATCGAGCCGCTCTATCGTCCCGCGAAGGATGCAGACGTTGTTCCCGGCCGCGCGCCGGGCACGCCTTGGGCGGTGATGCAGCGTATCGAGATCTCTGACGGCAAGGCTGCCAACCGCCAGATCCTCGATGACTTAAACAATGGCGCGAGCGGATTTAGCCTCGTGTTCCAGGGCTCGGTAGGCGATTACGGCTATGGCTTGCCGCAGTCGGATGCCGTTTTGAAAGACGCCATCGAGGGTGTCCATCTCGACTGGGGTGTTCCCGTCGAGCTTCAGCTTGGCCCAATGTGCAAAGACGGCGCTCTGATGCTCGCCAATTTGGTGCAAGCAAAGGGCGTTGCACCGGGCGACGCAAACATCCGCTTCGGCTTCGATCCCATCGGCATCCTCGCCGCCAATGGCTGGAACCGCTTCGTGTGGCCGGACATGGCGCACATTTTCGCAAACCTGGTCGCCGAGATGATGGAGCAGGGCTTCAAGGGACCGTTCGCCGTCGGCGACGGTCGGCCGGTGCACGCGGCCGGTGGTTCGGAAGCACAGGAGCTCGCCTTTGCCCTATCCACCGCGCTTGCCTATGTGCGTGCCGCGCACGATGGCGGCGTTCCGCTCGACACCGCGCGGCGTCTCGTCTTCTTCCGCCTTGCCGCCGACCAGAACCAGTTCCTGACCACCGCCAAGTTCCGCAGCATCCGCAAGCTGTGGTCGCGCGTCGAGGAGGCCTGCGGGCTCGAGCCGGAGCCTGCCTTCGTCTCCGCCGAGACTGCCTGGCGCATGATGACCAAGCGCGACGCTTACGGAAACATCGTGCGCGGCACCATCGCCGCGCTCGCCGCAGCCGTTGGTGGCGCCAATGCGGTGACGGTGCTGCCGTTCAGCGCGGCGCTTGGTCTCCCCGATGCTTTTGCCCGCCGCGTCGCCCGCAACACGCAGATGATCCTTCTCGAGGAGTCGAATCTCTATCGCGTCGCCGATCCGTCCGCGGGTTCCGGTGCCATCGAGGCCCTGACGGACGAGCTCTGCGTTGTCGCCTGGAAGCTGTTTCAGGAGATCGAGAAGGCCGGAGGCCCTGCAGAGGCGCTTCACGCCGGCCTCATCCAGCGCGAGGTCGCCAAGGTGCGGACCTTACGCGAAGCCGCCATCGCCCGCCGCAAGGATCCTCTGGTCGGCACCACCGATTTTCCCGACCTCACCGAGGAGCCGGTCGCCGTGCTCGAGGCGGCGCCGTCCCTGCCGTGCGACGAGCCGGTTGAGCAGACCGTAGAGCCCTTGCAGCGCATGCGCCTGGCCGAGCCGTTCGAAGCCTTACGCGATCGCAGTGACGCCTATCTTGCGAAAGCCGGAAAGCGGCCAAAGATCTTCCTCGCTTGCCTCGGGCGGCCCGCCGACTTCAACGCGCGCGCAAGCTTCGCCAAGAGCCTGTTCGAAGCCGGCGGAATCAAGGCCATCGCGCCTGAGGCGGCGCAGTCGCGCGACGACATGCTCGAAGCGTTCAAGGCATCTGGTGCAAAGCTTGCCTGCCTCTGCTCCTCCGACAAAGTCTATGCCGCCGAAGGCGCCGGAGCCGCGAAGGCGCTCAGGGAGGCCGGCGCCACGCACATCTATCTCGCCGGCAAGCCCGGCGATCTGGAGACAGAGCTGAAATCCGCCGGCGTCACGGACTTCGTGTCCGCCGGTGCCGACGCCCTGGCGGTCTTGCGCGGGATCTACAAGAATTTAGGGGATTAGGCGAAGCCCACGGGGCGCGCTAGATTGAATATTCAAGGATCGAGATACGTGGCTGGGATTCCGAAATTCACAGATATTGATTTCGAGGCGCCGCGCGAGCCGGCGCTTGGCACCGAGGCGCCCGCTTGGGAAACGCCGGAGGGCATCGCGGTGAAGCCGGTCTATGGGCCGGACGATCTGAAGGATCTCGACTTCCTCGATGGCATGCCCGGCGTGCCGCCTTATCTGCGCGGCCCCTACCCGACCATGTACGTGCAGCGGCCGTGGACGGTCCGCCAATATTCCGGCTTCTCCACCGCCGAGGATTCCAACGCCTTCTACCGGCGCAATCTCGCCGCCGGCCAACAAGGCGTCTCCATCGCCTTCGATCTCGCCACCCACCGCGGCTACGACTCCGATCATCCGCGCGTCACGGGCGATGTCGGCATGGCGGGTGTCGCCATCGATTCCATCTACGACATGCGCACCCTGTTCGACGGCATCCCGCTCGATCAGGTTTCCGTGTCCATGACCATGAACGGTGCCGTCTTGCCGGTGCTTGCGCTCTTCATCGTCGCCGGCGAGGAGCAAGGCGTGCCGCACGAGCATCTCTCCGGCACGATCCAGAACGACATCCTCAAAGAGTTCATGGTGCGGAACACCTATATCTATCCGCCCGAACCTTCGATGCGCATTGTCTCCGACATCATCGGCTACACGTCGAAGCACATGCCGCGGTTCAATTCGATCTCGATCTCCGGCTATCACATGCAGGAAGCCGGTGCGACGGCCGATCTCGAGCTCGCCTATACGCTGGCCGACGGCATCGAATATGTGCGCGCCGGCATTGCCGCCGGCCTCGACGTCGATGCGTTCGCGCCGCGGCTCTCGTTCTTCTGGGCCATCGGCATGAACTTCTTCATGGAGATCGCCAAGATGCGCGCCGCGCGCGTGTTGTGGGCCAAGCTCCTGATGGACGAGTTCCAGCCCAAGGATCCCAAGTCGCTGGCGCTTCGCACCCACTGCCAGACGAGCGGCTGGAGCCTCGCCGCCCAGGACGTGTTCAACAACGTCATCCGCACCTGCGTCGAAGCCATGGCCGCGACCCAAGGCCATACCCAGTCGCTGCACACCAACGCGCTCGACGAGGCACTGGCCCTGCCGACGGACTTCTCCGCGCGCATCGCCCGCAACACCCAGCTCATGCTGCAACAGGAAAGCGGCACCACCCGCATCATCGATCCCTGGGGCGGCAGCTACTATGTGGAGCGGCTCACCTACGACCTCGCCGCGCGCGCCATGAAGCATATCGAAGAGGTCGAGAAGTTCGGCGGCATGGCCAAGGCCATCGAGGCCGGCATCCCCAAGCGCATGATCGAGCAGGCGGCGACCGCCACCCAAGGCCGCATCGACTCCGGCCGCCAAACCATCGTCGGCGTGAACAAGTACCGCACCGACACCGACGCCGACATCGCCATCCTCAAAGTGGACAACCGCGCCGTCCGCCGCCAGCAGCTCGACAAGCTGGAGCGCCTCAAGGCAGAGCGCGACCCCGACGCCGTCAAACGCGCCCTTGACGCGCTCACCGAAAGCGCTGAGACAGGCAAGGGAAATCTGCTCGAGGGCGCCGTCGCGGCCGCCCGCGCCAAGGCGACCGTCGGCGAGATCTCCTACGCCCTGGAGAAGGTCTATGGACGCCATAGGGCAAACGTTTCGGCAATCACCGGGGTCTACAAAGCGGAGATGGGCCGCAAGGACGGAAATATGAGCCGGGTCGCCGAGCTGATCGACGCCTTCGAGACCGAGCATGGGCGCAGGCCCCGCATCCTGGTCGCCAAGATGGGCCAGGACGGTCACGACCGCGGCCAGAAGGTCATCGCTTCTGCCTTTGCCGATCTCGGCTTCGACGTCGACATTGGCCCCTTGTTCCAGACGCCGGAAGAGGCCGCCCGCCAGGCGGTCGAGAACGACGTGCATATTCTCGGCGTGTCCTCGCTCGCGGCCGGTCATTTGACCCTGGTCCCGGCGCTCCGCGAAGCGCTCGAAGCCCAAGGCCGCGGCGACATCATGATCGTGGTCGGCGGCGTCATCCCGCCCCAGGATTATCCCGAGCTTTATGAGGCGGGCGCCAAGGCCATCTTCGGCCCCGGCACGCCGATCGCCGATGCGGCCATCGACATCCTCGGCAAGCTCGGCGTCGGCGGCACCAAGGCCGCGGCCGAGTAGCCCGCACTTTCACGTCCCGCGAGTCAGGTCGCAAGCGACCGACGACGGCTTTGCGTCGCATCGCCGCAGACTTTTGGTCGATCATCGTCGGAAGACGAATTCCGTACGTGATTTCAACAGGTTAGCTGAACCCCCAGCTTGGAATTGTTCCACTCTTAAGCGCGGCTGCAGTTAGGACTTGCGAGCACGAATGCTGCATGGCCATGCTGCTTTTGCTGGGCAGAGCACAATTCAAGACTGACGAAGAGAGGCACGATGCGCACGCTAATCGGGCTATTTGCCCTGCTCGCTGTTTTCGCCCCGGCCGCCAACGCCGCCGAGGAAATCGCCATCACCATCAAGGATCACAAGTTCAGCCCCGACGAGATTCATGTCCCGGCCAAGCAGGCTGTAACTCTTAGGGTCACCAACGCGGACGCGACGCCGGAAGAATTCGAAAGCCATGACTTCGACGTCGAGAAGGTCATCATCGGCGGCCAAAGCGCCGTGATCCGGCTTCAACCGCTCGATGCTGGACCCTACCGCTTCTACGGCGAATACCACGAAGACACCGCCCAGGGCGTTATCGTCGCCGAGTAACACGCTATGCTTGGGGCCCTGATCATCGTCTTTCGTGAGGTCGTCGAGGCCGGTCTGGTGGTCGGCATCGTGCTCGCCGCGACGCGCGGTATTGCGGGGCGAGGCTGGTGGGTCTCGCTCGGCATCCTCTGCGGGGTCCTCGGCGCCGGCGTTGTCGCCGCCTTCGCCGGCGCGATCTCCAATGCCTTTGCAGGATCTGGCCAAGAGCTTCTCAACGCTGCGGTGCTCATCATCGCTGTGGTGAGTCTCACCGGGCACAATGTCTGGATGGCCGAGCATGGCCGCGAGCTTGCCACCAATATGCGAAAAGTCGGCAGCGAGGTGAGCGAAGGCCAAAAGCCCCTCGCCGTCCTTGCCATCGTCGTGTTCGTCGCCGTCATGCGCGAAGGATCCGAGGTGGTCCTGTTCCTCTACGGCATCGTGGTGGCCGGGACCGACACGGCCTCCCTGCTCACGGGCGGGCTCCTCGGTCTGGCGGCCGGCGCCGCCTTGAGCGCCCTCAGCTATTACGGGCTCCTCGCTCTGCCGATGCGCTACATCTTTTCCGTCACGGGCGCTCTTCTCACGCTGCTCGCCGCCGGCATGGCGGCACAGGCCGTCCACTTTCTGCAAATGGCGGGGGTCATCAACGTCTTTCAGAACAAGCTCTGGGACACGTCGTGGCTCCTTTCGGATTCCAGCATCCTCGGGCGCATGTTGCATGTGCTGGTCGGCTATGACGACAGACCGACAGAGCTCCAGGTCATCGCTTACGCCGCAACGCTCGCCATCATCCTCGTCCTGATCCGCATGGCCCGCAGCGAGCGGCAGCCGCGAACCGCCAGCTAAGACGAGCGCCCGCTTCATATCCGGCTTGCGCTTTGGCCGGTTTGCCCCTACCCCGCATGCCATGAGTGGCAACAAGAACGCCCCGAATCTTGACGAACTGGCGAAGGCCATCCGCACCGGCGACCGCGTGGCGCTCGGCCGCGCCATGACCCTCGTCGAGAGCACCAAGCCCGAGGATCAGGAACGCGCGCAAGCCCTGCTTGAATCGCTTCTCCCCGATACCGGCAAATCGATCCGCATCGGCATCAGCGGCGTGCCGGGCGCCGGCAAGTCCACCCTGATCGATCAGCTCGGTGTCAATCTCATCGCCGCAAGGCCACAAAGTGGCCGTGCTCGCCGTCGACCCGACCTCGTCGCGGACCGGCGGCTCGATCCTCGGCGACAAGACCCGCATGGGGCGCCTGGCGTCCGAGCCGAACGCCTTCATCCGCCCCTCGCCCGCAGGCACCAGCCTCGGCGGCGTCACCAAGACCACGCGCGAGACCATCTCGCTTGCCGAGGCCGCGGGGTTCGACGTCGTGCTCGTGGAGACCGTCGGCGTCGGACAGTCGGAGACGGCCGTCTCCGACATGGTCGACGTCTTCGTCGTGGTTGCCATCCCCGGTGCGGGCGACGAGCTCCAAGGCATCAAGCGCGGCCTGCTCGAGCTCGCCGACATCATCGCCGTCAACAAGGCCGACAACGACAATGTCCAGCGTGCCGAACGGGCGGCGATGGAATACCGCACGGCGCTGCACATTCTCGCCGCCGGCCAGACGACCTGGTCGCCCGTGGTGCTGACACTCTCGGCACGCGACAATCGCGGCCTCGACGCCCTGTGGGAGAAGATCACCGAACGCCATGCCTCGATCGCCGAGTCGGGCTTATTGGCGGAACGCCGGGCCGAGCAGGCAGCATCGTGGATGCGCGAGATCTTCGAGCAGCGCCTGCTCGCCGCCTTCAAGGGCGGACGGCGGGCCGCGCGCCACTATCAAGAGCTGGAAGACAAGGTCCGGGCCGGCGAGATGACGCCATCGGCCGCCGCCGCCGAGCTTGGCCGCCTCGTCGGGCTCAAAGAGCCCGAGTAAACCAGCACCCGCGAATTCCCTTTTCTCGCGCGCGAGGCGCTTGTAAGCCAGACATATGGCACGGCCGCGCGTCCTCCTTACGGGCTTTGGCCCCTTCCCTGGTGTCGCCGAGAACCCCTCTGGCTGGCTGGCCGAGGCCCTTGCCGGGCGCAAGACGGCCCACGACGTTGATCTGCACGGTCATGTCCTGCCCACCGAATGGGACGCGGTTGCCGCCCTCGCGACGGACCTGCATCAGAGTCTGCAACCGCATGTCATGATTCACTTTGGCGTCAGCCCGCAAGCGCAGGGCCTGCGCATCGAGCGCTCAGCACACAATCAAGCCGCGCGCCGTCACGATGCCAGCGGGCGCCTCCCGGGCGCGCCTGCCATCTCGACGACGGGCGCCGCACGCCTCGACACGGGCTTGCCGGTCACTGCCATCGCCGCTCATCTCAGAGCCCAAGGCCACGCGGCGAGCGCATCGGGGTCTTGCGGGCGCTATCTCTGCAACTTCCTCTACTATCGCTCCCTCGAATGGGCGAAAGCGCAAGGCCGCGAGGCGCTGTTCGTGCACGTCCCGTTGACCCACGCGCAAGGTGGCACCTTCGCCGCCGACGACCTGCTCCACGCCGCGCAGGAGACCGTCGACTTCGTTCTCCGCCATGTCGCCGCACAAGAGCTACATCCAGCGGCCGAGCATGCCGTGGAGCACGCTGAGGATAGGCCGCTATGACAGTCGGGCGTCGCGAACTGATGCTGGCCGGCCTCGGCGCCGGACTCGCCGCGGCGGCCGGGCCGCAAACAGCGAAGGCACGAAAAGTCACTACGCCTGAGGCCTTCAGCACCTATGGCGTCGTGCCTGCGGACGGCAAGATCGACCAGACCGCAACGCTGCAAGAAGCTGCCGACGCGGCCGCAAGCTCAGGCACGCCGCTCTATCTTCCCGCAGGCACTTATTCGACCGGGCGCCTCACCTTGAAATCCGGCACCCATATCCACGGGGTACCGGGGCTCACGATCCTCCGCTACGCCAGCGGCGGCGCGATTCTTGCGACCGAGGGCACCGACAATGTGCGCCTCACCGGGCTTGTGCTCGATGGCGCGAAGAGCCGCTCGGCGCGGATGGCGCACTGATCATGGCGACGGATTCCACGCATTTCGACCTGTCCGACTGCCGTTTCACGGGCTCGAGCGAGGACGGCGTGGTCTTGCGCAAAGTCTCGGGCCGGGTTGCCGATTGCGAGATTTCCGACATCCGCAAAGGCGCGCTGTTCAGTGAGGACGCGAAGGGACTCGAGATCGCCCACAATCATGTGCACGACTGCGGCGACAACGGCATCCTCGTCTGGCGCTCGGAGGCCGGCGAAGACGGCACCATCGTCACCTCGAACCGCATCGAGCGCATCGCCGCCAAGAGCGGTGGCAGCGGCCAGAATGGCAATGGTATCAACATATTCCGCGCGGGCGCGGTACTCGTGAATGCAAACCGGATCACCGACTGCGCCTTCTCCGCGATCCGCTCCAATTCCGGCTCCAACTGCCAGATGGTCGCCAACTCCTGCGCCCGCCTCGGCGAGGTCGCGCTCTATGCCGAGTTCACCTTCGAGGGCGTGGTGATCGCCAACAACATCGTCGACCAGGCGGCCATGGGCATCTCAGTCACCAACTTCAAGCAAGGTGGCCGTCTCGCTGTCGTTCAAGGCAACCTGGTCCGTAATCTCTTCCTGAGGAAAGACGCCGACACCCGGGGCATCGGCATCGGTGTGGAGGCCGATGCCGTCGTCAGTGACAACGTCATCGAAGGCGCACCGGCCTACGGCATTCTCGTGGGCTGGGGGAACTATCTCCGCGACGTGAGCGTCACCGACAATGTGATCCGCAATGCCCATATCGGCATCGGCGTGGCGGTGAGCGCGTCAGCCGGGACGGCGATCATCACCGACAACCTGATTACAGACGCGAAGGACGGCGCCATCCGCGCCATGAAGGGACCGACGCCTGTTGGCCCTGACCTGGCAAAGGCCAGCCCCGAGGCTTATCGCAACCTTGCGGTCTACGCGAACGTCGCCCGCTAGCCCGTCGCCGCGCGCGCTCCTGCACTAGGGAGATCACGAAGCGCGCGCTTCAGGTCTTCCCCCGCTGCCATACGGCCCACAAGACGCCCGCGCCAATTGTGCAGCTCACCTTCGAGCTCGTTTGCCAGCACCGCCCAAGCCTTTGGCAGAAGCGCTGCGAGCACTTCCGAAAGCGCCCGCTCCGCGCCGCGCTTGGCGCCGTCGTCGATCTTGAGCGCAATGCCGAGCCCAAGCTCAGGCAACGCGGCACAGTGCACCCCTTCCGCGCCACCCTTGGTGAAAGCCGCGCCTGCGAGCCCGCGCAGCACGATGGTGTCGAAGCGCCCGTCACCGGCGACGAGGACCGGCGCGGCGAAGCAGGCCTCCATCAATCGCTGGCCAGAGCGCGCCCGTTCTGACGGAAGACCTGCTCCGGTGCCGAGCCGGGCAAACCCCTGGGCAAGCGCACTGAGCGGCAGCGCGTAAGTCGGCAACGAGCAGCCGTCGACACCCATGTCAGTCGGGTCGAGCGACACTCCGCAAGTGTCTGAAAGGATTCGCGCGATCATGACCTGGAGCGGATGGTCCGGCGTCTCGTAGCCGCGCGGATCGAGCCCGAGATAGACGGCGGCGGCGAGCATGCCGGCATGTTTGCCAGAACAGTTGTTGTGGATCGCTCGCGGCCGTTTGGCGGCCACGAGTAGCGCCTGCGTCGCCACATCGCTCATAGGCCAATGCGCCCCGCACGCCAGATAGCTCTCGTCGAGTCCCGCCTTGGCGAGCAGGCTCGCGACCGCATCGACATGAACCTGATCGCCGCTGTGAGAAGCGCACGCCACCGCGAGTTCCTCGGCGCTGAGATCGAAAGCATCAGCCGCCCCGCTTTCGACCAGCGGGATCGCTTGCAGCGCCTTGATGGCCGAACGCGGATAGACGGGCCGCGCCACGTCGCCGAGCGCGAGCACAAGGCGCCCTGCCGTATCTGAAATCGCGATGGCGCCACGGTGGCAGCTTTCGACACGCGGGCCTCGAAAGACGTCGACGAGGACCGGGTTGCTGGAAGCTGCCTCGGGCATCATGCGGCGATGATCAGCGGGGCGCGGCGCGGACCCCACCTGCCGGGCCCTGCCTCGAACGTGCCCCCGCACGTCTCGCCGCAAGAGGCACAATGCCCTTCCGCGTCGAGCCCCCAGGACGTGATCGTGTAGCCGTCGCGGCCGATCACGCGCGCACCGCAGGCATGGCAGTAGGTGCTCTGTCCTGCCTCGTCGTGGATATTGCCGGTATAGACGTAGCGAACGCCGGCAGCCTGAGCGATGTCGCGTGCGCGCTTGAGCGTCGCGGCAGGCGTCGCCGAGATATCGCGCATCCGCCAATCGGGGTGAAACGCCGTGAAGTGAAGCGGCACATCGGGCCCAAGCCTTTCCGCCACCCATTCGCTCAAAGCGCCAACTTCTTGAGAGGAATCGTTTTCTCCAGGGATCAGCAGCGTGGTGATCTCGAGCCACGTGTCGGTCTCGTGCTTCACATAGACAAGCGTCTCGAGCACGTCGTCGAGCGAGGCGGTGCAGAGCTTGCGATAGAAATCGTTGGTGAAGCCCTTGAGGTCGATATTGGCGGCATCCATGGCGCCGAAGAATTCCGGCCGGGCCCCCTCGCCGATATAGCCCGCCGTCACGGCGACCGTCTTCACGCCAACCGCACGGCACGCCGCAGCCACATCGACTGCATATTCGAGGAAGATGACCGGGTCGTTATAGGTGAAGGCCACGGACTGAGCGCCGCTCTCAAGTGCGGCCTGCGCGATGGCCTCGGGCGAAGCCTCCTGCTGAAGCCGGTCATGGGCGCGCGCCTTGGAGATATCCCAGTTCTGGCAGAACTTGCAGGTCAGGTTGCAGCCCGCCGTGCCGAAGGAAAGCACCGCAGTTCCGGGCAGGAAATGGTTGAGCGGCTTCTTCTCGATCGGATCGAGGCAGAAGCCGGACGACCGGCCATAGGTAGTGAGGACGATCTGGTCGTTTTCCCGGCTCCGCACGAAGCAGAGCCCCCGCTGCCCCTCATGCAGCTTGCACGCGCGCGGGCACAGGTCGCACTGAACGCGGCCGTCACCGAGCCTGTGCCAGTAGCGGCCGGGCACGGAACCACCCATATCGATGTTTCTCATGCTATGAAAATGGGTAGGTTCTGAGCGGAGTCAACGTCCTCCCATGTTCGCGCGAGAGCCCTCTTCAAGCAAAAGGCCCCCGGCCGCAGCCGGGAGCTTCTATCCGCGCCGACGGCAGGAGCTTGAGGACACGGTCGAGACCCTCATGTCCCGGGCGGCAAAGCCCCGAGAATCAGGCCTTATCGGCGTGGTCGCACCCCATGCGGGCTACATGTATTCGGGCCCCGTGGCAGCGAGCGCTTTCGCGGCTATCGCCACGCCAGATAGGGCTTTCGAGCGGGTGCTGTTGCTTGGGCCGCCACATTTCGTGCCCGTACGCGGCATTGCCGCTCCTTCGTCTGCGGCCTTTGCGACGCCCTTGGGCGAGATCGCGGTCGACACGGACGCCGTCGCCGCGCTTGTCGAGGCCGGGCTCGTCGGCATTGATGATCGCGCGCATGCGCCAGAACACTCCCTCGAGGTCGAACTGCCCTTCTTGGAGAGCGTGCTTGGCCGCTTCCGGCTGATCCCTCTGCTTGTAGGCGATGCGTCTCCCGAACAGGTCGCCGCCGTGATCGACGCCGTGTTGGATGAGCACACCCTGCTCGTGGTGAGCACCGATCTGTCCCATTATCTCGACCATGCCTCCGCCACGGCCCGCGACCGCTCGAGCGCCGAGGCGATCGAACGCTTCGACTTCAACCGATTAGGCCCTGAGGACGCTTGCGGGTTTGCAGCCCTGAACGGTGCGCTGTGCGCGGGACGCCGGCAGGGATGGCGGATCAGACGCCTCGATCTGCGCAATTCGGGCGACACGAGCGGTGATCGGGGCCGCGTCGTCGGCTATGGGGCCTGGGCTTTCTCCGCGCCTTCAGCAGCCGCATGACGGCCTTCAACTGCGGGCGCGCTCAGGGACCCGCGCCGGCTTCTTCTTCTCAGCGGCGAGCTCTGTCGGCACACCGGCCGCATGCTTCGAGGCGCGGATCACGAGAGACGTCTTTACGCTTGCCACGTTTGGCGCCGCCGTCAGCTCGTGGATGATGAACTCCTGGAACGCGCTCAAGTCCGGCGCCACACAGCGCAGCAGAAAGTCGATCTCCCCCGACAACATGTAGCAATCGCGCACGATGGGCGACGCGGCGACCCTCTCCTCGAACGCGATCAGATCCGCCTCCGCCTGGCTGTGCAGCTTGATCATGGCGAAAGCCGAGACATCGAAGCCCAATGCCTTGTCGTCGAGGATCGCGGTGAAGCCCTCGATGATGCCCGCCTCCTCCAGCGCCCGCACGCGGCGCAAGCAGGGCGGCGCCGAGATGCCGACCTTGCTGGCCAGTTCCACATTGGTGATCCGCCCGTCGGCCTGCAGCTCGCGCAGGATCAGCCAGTCCGTGGCATCGAGGCGCATTGCACGCATGGCTCTTTAGCTCCCTGGACGATCGCAGGCCCGCCGCGCTAGAAGGCGGATGGAGAGCCTCCGAACTTTCGGATATTTCGGCTTTGCGCAATTTTAGGTCTTTTAGCCAAAAGAATCGAAAAGAAATTGAGCGCTTTCCATTCCGAAAATTCTAGAGGCACCGACGACGAGCAGCCCGAGGCAACCGAAGGCGCTGCAGCCCTGATCGCCGAGAGCCGCAAAGCGCGCGCCGACAAGACCTGGATCGTCACCGACGGCTCGGTCGGCATGGAGGCGCAAGGCATCGCCGTGGCAGAGGCCGTCGGCCTGCCGTTTACCCTGAAGCGCGTGCGAACCAAGGGCGCCATGCGGCTTCTTCCTGCGCCGCTCCAGCTCCTCTTGCCGCCGAAAGCGCTCCTCCGTGCCGTGGAGTCGAACGAGGCGATCGAGCCTCCCTGGCCGCGCCTCATCATCTCCATCGGACGCCGGAGCGTGCCCATCGCGCTCGCCATCAAGAGGCTCTCGGGCGCCTATGCGCTCCACATCCAAAACCCGAAAGTTCCCGCGCGGCTGTTCGACCTCGTGGCCGCGCCGATCCACGACAATTTCGACGGGCCGAACGTCGTCACCACGTTCGGCGCCGTGCACAGCGTGACGCCAGAGCGACTCGCCGAGGCCGGAAAAAGCTTCGCCCCGCGCATCGAGACTCTGCCGCATCCGCGCATCGCCGTACTGCTTGGCGGCGAGAGCCAGGCCTTCAGCTTTCCGCCAGAGGCTGCGACCGGCTTTGGCGCCAAGCTTGCGATGCTTGCGCACGAGACAGGCGGCTCACTCCTCGTGACACCCTCACGCCGGACCCGCGCGGACTCGCTTGCAGAGCTGTCTCGCGCCATCGATGGCAAACCAAACTTCGTTTGGGACGGTACGGGCGACAATCCTTACTTCGCCTTTCTGTCGCTCGCCGACGCCATCGTCGCGACCGAGGACTCCGTCAATATGGTCACCGAGGCGGCCGGCACCGGCAAGCCGGTCTATGTGCAGTCTCTGCCCGGCCGCTCGAAGAGACTCTCCCGCTTCCACGCGCTGATGCGCGAGCGTGGCGTGACCCGGCCCTTCGAAGGTCACCTGGAATCGTGGAGCTATGCACCGATCAACGACACCGAGGTGGTCGCGTCCCATATCCGCCGTGCGCTTGGCCTCGACACCAAGACGTGACCAACCGCGACCGCGAAGCGGGTTGCGCGAGCGCGTCCTTATGCTTACCTCTTCGCTCCCGCTCTAAGCTCGAGAGGCATGCATCATGGCTCCCCGCCACGCCAAGGTGATCATCATCGGTGCTGGTCCTGCCGGCTACACGGCCGGCATCTATGCCGCGCGCGCCATGCTGAAACCGCTCCTCATCGAGGGCATTCAGCCGGGCGGCCAGATGACCATCACCACAGATGTCGAAAACTATCCCGGCTTCGCCGAGGTGATCCAAGGCCCTTGGCTCATGGATCAGATGCGCGCCCAAGCCGAGCATGTCGGCACCGAGATCATCGCGGACACGATTGTCGAGGCCGATCTTAAGCGGCGTCCGATCTGGCTCAAAGGCGACAGCGGATTGGAGTACACCGCCGACGCGCTGATCATCGCCACCGGCGCCAAGGCGCGCTGGCTCGGCCTTCCCACTGAGCAGAAGTTTCAAGGCTTCGGCGTGTCGGCCTGCGCCACCTGCGACGGCTTCTTCTTCCGCGGCAAGAACGTGATCGTGGTCGGCGGCGGCAATACCGCCGTCGAGGAAGCGTTGTACCTTTCCAATCTCGCCGAGACGGTCACCCTCGTGCATCGCCGGGACGAGCTACGCGCCGAGAAGATCCTGCAGCGGCGCCTATTCGATCACCCGAAGATCAAGGTCATGTGGGACCATCAGCTGGTCGAGGTGCTCGGCGAAGACGATCCCCTCAATGTCACCGGCGCCAAGCTCAAGAATACGAAGACGGGCGAGGAGACGACCATGCCGATCGACGGCGTCTTCGTCGCCATCGGCCATTCGCCGCAGACCGAGCTGTTCAAGGGCCAGATCGAGCTCAAGCAGGGCGGCTATATCTTGACGAAGCCGGGCTCCACCGCGACCAGCGTGCACGGCGTGTTCGCGGCGGGTGATGTTGCCGACGACGTCTATCGCCAGGCCGTCACCGCCGCAGGCCTCGGCTGCATGGCGGCGCTCGATGTGGAACGCTATCTCGCGAGTATCGATCACGTCTCTGAAGCCGCCGAATAGACCGACCTCAGAACCACACCGAGGCGACGCCGTAGAGGCTTTCGCCCGCCACCAGCCCCGCCGCCAAGCTCAACAGGAAACGTGACGCCCAGCGCGGCGCGAGCCAATGGGCCACGCTTGCCAGAAGCGCCCCCAAGAACAGGGTGATCGACGTGCCTGCCGGGATGACGAAGGCAAGCCCGACCGTCGCTCCGCTCGGGATCAGTAAGAGCCACCGCCCGGTCACGCGCCGCTCGACCAAAGCGAGCACCACACCGAGGACGCCGGAGATGGCCATCGCGATCAGCGCCGACGGGGCGATGCCCGACAGCCCGACGGCCAGCGTCTCCGCCACAGCCTTCCAGGTCGCCACCGCCGGCGCCGGCCATTCCGGCGTGAGGAGTTGGTGCGCCGGATCGCCAATCAGCGACAGATAGACGAGACTGCCGATCACGCTGCCGATGACGACACCGCCGCATTGCGCCACCACCTGCCGCGCCGGGCTCGCGCCCACCTCGTGACCGGCGCGGAAATCGTTGAGCAGGTCGGCGCTCTGCCCGGCCGCGCCGCCCGCGACGTTCGCCGTCATCAGATTGGTGATCGGCTGCCCCGGCGCCATGGCCCCGAAGGAGAGCTGCGACACCTTGCCGATAGCCCCGATCGGCGCCACCGAGGTCTCGCCCACGACGCGCGCCGCGACGGTGGCGAGCACGAAGGCCAGCGGAATGGCGACGATCGCCATGGTCCAGTGAATGCCGAACAGCACGATCTGCAGCACGACAGTGAGCGCCGCAGCGAGCGCAAACACGCCGAGCCGCACGAACGACCCCGATTCGTGCGTGGGCCTTTGCACTTCCAGGCCCCCTCCCCGCGCGGCACCGATCAAGGCCGCGGCGAAGCTCGTCAGGCTCGCCGTCACCATCATGGTGACGCCGGGCCACAGCAGCCAGCCCACCAGCGGCTGGAACCAGCTCTCATCGGCATCATTGACCTCGACGAGACCGTGCGCGATCAGCTCCGGCCCGATCACCCCCCAGGCGACCAGCGCGCCAAACAACAGGCCGAGCCCGGCGCGCAAGCCGATAATGCTGCCGAACCCAAGCAGAAGCAGCGACGGGTCGAAGGCCAGCGTCAGCTTCTTCGCCGTGAGCGACGGCGCCAGCCGCGGGATTTGCCACAGCACCTTGTCGACGAAGTTGAACACCACCGCGCCGGCCAAGCTCGACAGCAGCACGGCAACGCGCTTCATCGTCTCGCGCCCATGGCTGAACATGTCGCGCATGGTTTCCGCCGTCGCCATGCCGGCGGGAAACACCAGGTGCGACTGCACGATCAGCCGCGGCCGCAAATACCAGCCGACCCACACGCCGAGAAAGCTCACCGCGAACACCCACGCCGTAAGCATCGGCCACGGCAGATTGCCGCCGGTCATGATCGCCAGCGCCGGGATGGGCGCCACGAGCCCGCTCGAGGCGATCGCCGCCGCGGCCGACGCCGCCGTTTGATTGATGTTGCTTTCGAGCATGTCCCACGGCGCCAGCCCGAAGAGGCGCGTGACCGGCATCCAGAACGCGTAGGCGAGCAGCAGCGCCGTGATCGACATGTTGAAGGTCCAGCCGATCTTGAGACCCGAATAGACATTGCATGGCGCCAGCAGCGCGCCGAGGACCATGCCGGTGGCGAGCGCGCGCAGCGTGAGCTCGCGGCCGCCCGCGCGCGCGATAGAATGAATCGGTGGTGGTGGTGGTTGCCATCCCGCGCTTGGTGCCACGAACGCGCGCGTTCACCAACCCTCGAGGATCCTGAGGCAGCGCCGCCCCATCCGCGCTATCTAAGGCCCCTTCGGGCAAGCGTTCCTTAAGGGGCTCAAGCGTAGCCTCGGCTGGGAAAAATGCTGTAATCTAGGGCTACTACCTGAGCGGGCTGCTGGCTCGCCCTCAGAAATCCGGGCTTAAGGGGAACCTATGGCAGACAAGCAGATGTTCGAGATCCCGCCAGAGATGCGCGATCTCGCCGAGAAGAACGTCGAGCAGGCGCGCGTGGCCTATGGCCAGTTCATGGAGTTCATGAGCCAGGCCATGAATGCCTGGTCTTCGTCGGGCGGCCCCGAGGCCGGGAACTTCAAGGCGCTCCAGGATCGGGCCATCGCCTTCGCCAAGGAGAACGCCGAGCGCTCCTTCGGGCTCGCCAGCGACCTCGCCAAGGCCAAGGACATGCAGGAGGTCGTGACCCTGCAAAGCCGCTACGTGCAGACCCAGATGCAGACCTTCGGCATCCAGGCCCAGCAGCTCTCCTGGCTCATGGCCGACGCCTTCCGCAACATGCAGACCACGCCGAAGAAGGACTGACGTCCGGCTTCTCCGCTTCTCCTGGCGCGTGCTTCATCGCCTCGCCGCTTTCGCGCGAGTCTTGTCAAAGAGCATGCCCCCAACGAAGGGGGATGGCGCGCCGAGAAGCGCAATCCTTTTGGCTCGTGCCTTTCGGCACGCGGGCGCCTCGCGGCGCGCCACACGCGCTCAAGCAGCGAAGCGATAGCGCATCAAGAGAACGCGCCGCCCACCTACGCCAAGAGCGCATGCGATTTGCGGCAGTTACGACACCGGGCCCCGCTTTTCTTTGTTCGTGGCGCCTGGCCCGGGCCTAGTACATCGCGCTCAAGTAGGCCAGAGGCGCGGTAGCGCAACATAAGACAAACACGTCTCAGCCAGCTTCTGGCGGGGGCTCCTAGTAGCCCCGGGGGGTGGCTCCGGCGCCGCCCGGAGGCTTCCTTGCGAACGAACCCGCAGGCGCCGCACCCCGTCCCGCTCATCGCAACGCCTCGCGAGAACGCCCCTAAAGCGGACGAGGTGATGTCAATGTAAGCGCGGTTCGGGCGGCGGGGATAAATTGTCCGCTGCCTCTCTCCCCTTCTCTGTCATTGCCCGGCTTGACCGGGCAATCCAGTAACCTCTGCGTGGCGAGAATCCCGAAGGCCGGTGTTTACTGGATGCCCGCCTTCGCGGGCATGACAAACGTGGATGGGGGACAAGCCCGGCCTTGACGAAGAGGAGATGTCGACTCCGGACGGATCAAGGTCAGCCAGGAATGATGACCAGCGCGATCAAGAAGCAAACCACGATGCCGGCAAGCACGACGACGAGATAAGCGAGACTGCCGGGATTGTGCTGCGCCATGTGTCGCTCTCCCTAGGCTTTCACCGCGATGAGGCTAGGCGTCGTCGCAGAGGCTGACGAACTCGAGGCCCTGCTCCGCGCAGATCGCGTGCGCCTCGTCCTCGCTGTCCGCCTCGATCAATACCACCATCGGCCCTTCGAGCGCGAGGAACTTCACGCGCTCGGGCTTACGCGCCCGCCCCACGCGGACGACGCTGACGCTCATGCGCTCGGTTGCGAGCCTGGATCGATCTGCCATGCCCGGAATCATGCCTGATTCGCGAGGTTTTGGCTTCTCGCCTTACACGATTGCCAAGGCCGGAAAAGCCACGGTAAAAATGGCTGGGCGGGAAACACGAAGCACTCAAGGATGGCGGTTCGGCTGCGCGACGCGACCCGGGCCTCCGATGAAACGGAAGGTCCTGATGGCGCATGATCGACTGGTGAAGGCGGCGCTCGCCGCCGTGGCACTCCTCCTCGCGGCGTCCCCGGCCCTGGCGGCCCAGTGCGGCAACAATTCCGCCGGCTTCGAGCGGTGGAAGCGGCAATTCGCCCAAGAAGCGAAAGCCAACGGCATCGGCCAGCGGGGCATCAACGCCCTGATGGCCACGCACTACTCCACCGGCACCATCCGCGCCGACCGCGGCCAGCACAGCTTCAAGCTCAGCCTCGACCAGTTCATGAAAAAGCGCGGCGGCGCCACCATCGCGTCTCAGGGCAAGCGCCTCAAGCACTCCAACGCGGCGCTGTTCAACTCCATCGAGAAACGCTACGGCGTGCCGCCCGGGCCGTTGATCGCCATCTGGGGCATGGAGACCGGCTTCGGCCGCTTCACCGGCAACCAGAACACGCTCTCCGCCGTCGCCACGCTGGCCTATGACTGCCGGCGCCCGGAATATTTCACCGGTCATCTCTACGCGGCGCTCCAGCTCATCGACCGCGGCGTGCTGAGCCCGAACCAGCGGGGCGCCATGCATGGCGAGGTCGGCCAGACCCAGTTCCTGCCCAAGTCCATCCAGCTCTACGCGGTCGACGGCGACGGCAACGGGACCATCAATCTCAACACCAAGGCCGATGCCCTCGCCTCGACGGCGAACTTCCTGCGCGGCCACGGCTGGCGGCCGGGCGCCGGCTATCAGCCCGGCCAACCCAACTTCGCCGCCATCCAAGGGTGGAACGCGGCGGGGGTCTATCAGAAGTCCATCGCCATTATCGGCCGGCAGATCGACGAAGGCTGATGACGCGCCGCAAGTCTTCCGGCAGCAAGGCCTCCAGCCCATCGCGCCGGACGAGCACGACAGGCACGCGCACGCAGTCCCTCTCCAAGACGCTTGCCAACAGTCTGGGCAAGGTCATCGCGCTTGTGCTCGTGCTCGGCCTCGTGCTCCTGATCAACCACTATTGCAGCATCCAGCCGGAGCCCTTCGGGCCTGACGCTCATGTCGTCTCCATCGACGGCGATACGCTGCGCGCCGGGAACGGCGCCGAGTACCGCCTGTTCGGCATCGACGCGCCGGAGTTGAAGCAGACCTGTGAGGAGGCGAATGGCAGATCGTGGCTGTGCGGCCGCGCCGCCAAGACCAAGCTGACCAAGCTCATCAAAGGCGGCAACGTCACCTGCGAGGAGAAGGACAAAGACCGCTATGGCCGCGTGGTCGCCGTGTGCAGCGCCGAAGGCACGCTGGATATCGGCGAAGCCATGGTGCTCGCCGGCTACGCCATCGACCTCGCCTCTCAAGGCAATCCCTACAAGGACGCCGAAAAGGAAGCCCGCGACGCCAAGCGCGGCATCTGGCGGGGCACCTTCGAGCAGCCCGCCCAGTGGCGCCAGGCGCACCCGCGGACCGACTGACGCGCCAAAGGCCGGCTCCCTCGCCGCCTTCCAAACCGGCGACCCGTGTGGTTCAATTCCCCTAAGCGTTGGGAGGCGCACTCGAAACCCAAAACTGGTGCCAGAGGATGGGGGATCCGATGAAACGACTAGCGCTTGCTCTTCTCGTCACGGGCCTGATGGCCGCCACCGCTCATGCCGCAGAGTCGCAAGGGCGCAGAATGATCGTCTTCGCGCTCTACGGAGCAGCCGGCACATCCGGCAGCACGGCCACCACCACGGTGATCGATTTCACCACCCAGGTTGCCTGCCGGGAGGCGCGGGACGAGCTCCGCCGCCATGCCAAAGCGCCGGGCTTCGGCCTGTTCGCCACCTGCGTCGAGCCGTAGCCGCGTCGTGGGCGCCGGCGCCCTGACTTCCGAGAACACCCAATACTTGCCTTGCGCGGTCTCGGCCGGCGCCAAGTGCGCGCGCTTAGCGGGCGGTTTCCCGAGGATGAGATCGCGCAGATCCCCCAACACGGAGTTGGAATCGGCGTAATAGCTGTGTCCGACGAAGTCGGTCCGGATCGCGCTGGCGTCGATCGTGTCGACGCCCGGCACGATCGTGATGCCGCCTGCCGTGTCGCCAGCGCGGCGGTAACCGGCAAAGGTCTTCGACGCCATCAGCGCATAATCGCCGGACGACGCGTAGAGCGTGGTCCCGCCTTTGCCTGCCAGAATCTTGGGTGCGATATCTCGCTTGAAGGTATCGGCGTCGATGTCGGGCGCGGCGAGGATGATCTCGTCGAACCTAGTCACGTATGCTCGGATCTTCGAGCACGAGCTCTTTCAGCGCGCCGGTCAGCACGCGCGTCCCCATGCTGTGGGCGATCAGATAGATGTGCTCGGCGTCGCGACTTCGCAACGAACGTCCTTCAGGAATGTCTTGAAGTCGACCCGCGACCACTCGGCGTTCGTCTCGTCCACCTTGTAGGAGGCGTAGCTTGCCTGTGACGGCCAGCTGTAGAACACGGGCGCGCCGTCGAAGCCGAGATCGTAGGCCATCTGCGCCGTGCGCCGCGCCGCGTCGGCGAAGGTGACATTATAGCCGTGAACGAAGACGAAGGCCGACTTGCCGGCTGACTTCTTCACGCGGGCTGCGATGTCCTTGAAGAATTGGGCCTCGTCCGTCTCGTTCACCGAAAGCAGCACCACGAAGCGCTCCGGGTCGTTGGACCACTCCAGACGCCAGATCGACGGTGTCTCCACGGCACCCATGCGGTGATCCCGCGGAATCGAAACCGTCGTGAAGCCGAAGGTGAGCGGCCCCCGGTCGCCGGCATAGACCTCAGCCGGATCCGTCGCGCCGGTGTTCTTGCGGTCCGTGGCGTAATACACCTTGACGACGGCGTAGGACGGCTCCGTCTCCCGCATATAGGCGTAGCGGCGCCGCATCTTTGCCTGCAGCTTCTTGATTTCGGCGTTCAACACCTCTGCCTCTTTGGTGCGGCCGGCAGATTGGTAGAGGTAGGAGAGCGACCCCGAACTCTCGAGAGCCTTCTCGCTCCGCTCGCCAAAGACCGTCTTGCGGATGGCATGGGCACGTTTCAGCGCCGCCTCCGCATCCCCGTAACGCCCCGCCGTCTGGTAGAACCAGGCCAACGTCATGAGGCTGTCAGCCACCTCGGGGCTATCCGCGCCGAAGGCCTTCTCGCGCACCGCAAGCGCCTGTTTGAGCAAGGCCTCGGCGCGCGCCTTGTCGCCTCCCTGTTCGAACACGATGGCCGCCTCGAGCAATGCCGGCACGACGTCCGGCTGGTCTGCGCCATAGCGCTTTTCGGCGAGCGCCACATAGCGTTCGGCAAGCTTGGCCGCCTCGGCTCCCTTCCCCTCCATCCCAAGCTGCTGAATGCGCCGGGACAGCGTCTCGAGCTCGCTCATTCCCACGGCCCTCACCCGGATCGCCTGCACGCGCGCAAACAGAGGTTCAATCTCCGCCTCGCGGCCCTGATTTTGATAAAGGGCGATGAGATTGTTCAGGCTGGTTGCGACGAGCGGATGGTTGGGGCCGAACGCCGTCTCGCGGATGGCAAGCGCCTGCTTGAGCAGAGGCTCGGCATCCGCGTAGCGCTGTTGATTCTGGTAGGCCCAGGCAAGCCAAGTGATGGCCGTGGCGTATTCCGGATCGTTCTCGCCACGCGCTTTCCGCGCGAGATCCGCGTAACGCTGAGCCAGCGGCACGACGGCCTTTCCATCGCCCTTTGCCACGAGCGCCCCGATCTGGCGATTGAGCGCGGCCAGCTGGTCTGGGCTCTGGGCCAAGACGGGCGCACTTGCGAGGAGGAGAAAAACTTGCCCAATCAGCACGACCCCCACGAGGGCGCGCGCTGATCGCCAGGCCTGTCCAAACCGCATGCAGTTCGTACGCATCTCACCTCTCCCGGAAGGAAGCGTAGTGCGCAAAGCCGTTGGGGGCGACCCCTTTAGGCGGCCCTTCGCGCACGATGCGGCGTTCCCCGGTAACGCGTTCTCGCTTGAATGTGACAGGGTGTGAAGCGAGCCCCGGTGCAAGCCCTGGTAGCGTTTGGCGCTCGCCTCTGACCATCAAGGCGAGCCAGGGATTAGCTTTCAAACACTGGGAGTGGAAACATGAAGCTCAATAGAAAATCAGGCGCGGTTATCGCGGGAGCGGCGGCTTTATTGGTGGTTGGCGCTACGGCTCCGTTGGCGCCGGCATACGCCTATCAAGTGAAATGCTTCGGGCTCAATTCGTGTAAGGGCCACGGCCAATGCAAGTCGCTGGCGAATTCGTGCAAAGGCCAGAATAGCTGCAAGGGCAAAGGCTTTCTCATGATGGACAAAGCCACCTGCCTGTCCAAGGGCGGAACCCTGACCCTGGGCTAGGACTTCTGTGAGACGAGACTCCGCGGCCCCAGAGGCCCGGAGTCTCGGCTCACTCTGTTCTTCAATATCCTGCGCTGATCCTACGCCGCCTTGGCGTAGTAGGACTTGAGCTGGTTCATCACCGCAGCCTTGTCGAACTCCGCGCCCATGGCGAGCATGGCGTCGGCGAAGCGGCTGACGATCTCGGTGATCTGCTCAGGCGTCAGCTGGTTGAGGATGCCGATGCGCACCTGCACCGGCTCCGACAGGGTCGGCCAGATGCCGAACCCTTGGGCGCGCGCACCCTGCACCAACTCCTTCTCCTTGCCGGCGAGCTTGCCCGGCAGGTTGAGCACCACGAGGCTCGGCATGTCCGAGGTGACCTCGCAACCCATGGCCTCGACGGCCTGGCGCAGCGCCTTCTCGTGATACTTGTAGTCGGACGCCTTACGGGCGCGGCCGTAGCCGAGAATGATCCGCAGGGCCTCGTGGAACGCGGCGACCGCGTAGCAGGAATGCGTCTGGTGATAGCCGGGCGTGTCCACGTCCTTGCCGTCGATGATGCCCCAATGGCGGGCGTCGAGGATCGGATGGTTCACATAGGTGCGGCAGCCCCGCTTCTTGACCACCTCGATGGCCTTGTCGGTGAAGCTGACCGGCGCGTAGGTGAGCGGCAGGGACAGAACGCCCTTCTGCGGACACGACGCCCAGGCGACCACGCCCGGATAGTCGTCGATGTTGAAGTCGCCGACGCCGAGGCTCGACACGGCATCGACGATGCCCAGGACGCCGTGCTTCACACACGCGTCGGAGAAGCCCTTGAGGTCGTTGATGCGGCCCGAGCCGGTCTCCCAATGCGCCATGAACGCCCACATGGGCTTGTGCTCGGCGAGCGCCTTGTCGACGGTCTCGCCGGTGACCGACTGGCCGTGCGGCGTCTCGACCACCGTCACGCTCGACGCCTTCGGGTTCAAGGAATCGGCAGCCAGCTCCTCGGCGGTTGCCGCCTTCATGCGGATGGTCAGGCTGTCGATGCCCGAGAAGGTGCCGTTGGGGAAGACCACGACCTTGTCGCCCGGCAGGATCATGGACAGCACGCAGTCGAGCCCGTCGAAGCCGGTGCCGGCGACGCCGTAGGTATAGACGTTCTTGGTGCCCCACAGCTCCCGCAGCATCAGCTTGCACTCGATCATGCCGCGGAGCACGTCCTTCTGCATGTGGTCGGCGACGCCGCTCGCAGCGAAGCGCTCAAGCACGCGCGGGTCGGTGTTCCCCGGCCCGGGGCCGGCGGCAAGTGTGTCGGGGATTTCAAGCTGCGGGAATACGGTCATGGGAACACCCTCTGTCTACGGTCAATGGTCAAGAATTCGGCATATTCGTCTAGCGGTCCGGGCGGAAACGGGCAAGACCAGCCTGGTAATTTACAGCGAAGGGGCCGACACGGCCGACAGCTTCGTTCAGGCCCCGATTCCAGTGATTATTACGAGACTCCAATGGGTTAGGCTGTCTGGTGAAGCTCGTCACGGTTGGCGCCGTCAGGCGGCATCATCTTCGGGTGCCAGCGACCGGCAGGCCTCCGATGGGGGCGCCACGCCGATACGTTCGCCATCCGACCTCGCCAGCCGCAGAGCCGCCTCGGCTTCCCGATGCATGCGGGCGAAGTCGGCACCGTCTCCGTCGCACGTCGCGATCCCGATTGACACGCTGAATGGAGCGCCTGCGAGGAGCATTCCTTCCTCGGACAGAGCAGCGCAAATATTTTCGGCAATTTTCACGGCCCCCTGGCTGTCGCAATCCGGCGCATAGACCAAGAATTCGTCGCCAAGACGTCCACACCGATCGACGTCGCGCAGATTTTCGCGGATCGCTTCGGATGTGCGCGCAAGAACGGCGTCACCCGTGGCATGACCGCTCGTGTCATTGATCGTTGTGAGATTGTTGATGTCGACGAGCAGCATCGCCTGCTTCCCGACATGCGTTTCCAGGGCCTTTTTGATGACCTCCATGACGCCACGGCGATTGAACAGCCCCGTCAGGCTGTCGTGTATCGACATGTCGTGGAGTTCCCGCAAGCGGCGATGCATGGCCCCGTGATAGCGCGCCACAAAGTAGCCGATGACCACGGCCAGCAAGAGGGCAGCGGCGAGCGAAGCGATGGCAATGGACCGGAAGCGCGCTTCACGCTGTGCGTAGTACTGCGTGTCGAAGTCCACGCCCACAAAACCGCTATAGCGGCCTTTGCTGTCATAGATGGGCACATGCGCGGTGAGAAAAGTCCCATACTCGTCATGCTCGAACTCGGGACTGATGTAGGCCTTGCCGGCAGCGAGCTGTCTCAGCCACTCGCCATCATCATCCGGTTCGAGATCGAACTTCTCCATATAGTCCGATGGCTCCAGCTGATGCTTGGTATGCAGGTCCGGCGACTTGGCAGTGTCGAGAACGAAATAAGGAACGCCGCCGCGATCGACCATCGTGTAGACGTAGAAGATGTCCGGGTCTGCCGAGTGGAGCCGTACAAGCGGAGCCACGGCACGCGCATAAAGTTCGTCGCTGTAGTTTTTGGGATTCAGCAAGAGACGGTGCAAGTCGCCATCGACGACACTGGCCGCGATCCGCCCGATCTCCCACACATGGGCGCGAAACGTCTCGAGGCGCGCTTCCTTCGACAGATATTGAGGGATGGCGACGATCGCAACGAGGACGGCCGCCGCAACAAGTGTCGCGATCCCAAAGACGAGAGGATCGATATGCCGTCTGGAGGACATGGCCACGGCTGCGGTTCCGACACGCACGAGGTCGGCAGCTTACGGCCTCTGAAAAGAGACCGATTTCAAACCACGCTAGCGCGCTTGGTTTAGCCAATCGTTACGGCTAACCAACTCAAACGCCGATATAAATCACGCCGCTTTGGCCCCGTGATGGGCCAAAACCTGGTCCGCGGGCTTGCCGGTGAGCTCGGCCAGATGGTCGGGTTTGGCGTGGAAAGTCCCCACCCCGGCCGTGGCCGAGCGGAGCTCGACGATCAGGTTCTGGATTTCCGCCTCGGGGATATTGGCCTGAACCACGTCCCAACCGGGCCAGCCGGGGCGCGCATCGAACCCCAAGATCTGCCCCCGATGGGACGACACAATGGAGTTGATGCGCGCCGTGGCCTCCGATGGCACGGCAATTTCGACAGCCATGATCGGCTCAAGCAGCACGGGCTGGCATTGCGGCATCCCCTCGGTCATGGCGATACGCCCGGCCTGGCGGAACGCCATGTCGGAGGAGTCGACCGAGTGGTAGGACCCGTCGATGAGGCATACGGCGACATCCACCACCGGGAAGCCGAGCGGCCCAGATTGCAGATAGTCGCGCACGCCGATCTCGACCGAAGGGATGTAGTTCTTAGGCACCACGCCGCCGGTGATCTTTTCCGAGAACTCGAAGCCTTGCCCGCGCGGCAGCGGTCCAATGGTCACCACCACGTCGCCGAACTGCCCATGGCCGCCCGATTGCTTCTTGTGGCGCCCGCGGACCTCCGTCGATTTGCGGATGCTCTCCTTGTAAGGGATCTGCCGCGGATGGGTGGCGGCATCGATGCCGTATTTGCGAATGAGCCGCTCCAGCGCCACGCGCAAATGCATCTCGCCCTGCCCCCACAGCACCATCTGTCCCATGTCCTGGTCGTGGGTGATGGAGAGCGATGGATCCTCCTCGACGATCTTGGCCAGCGCCGTGGTCAGCTTGACCTCGTCCTTCTTCTCTTTGGCCTCGATGGAGAGCCCGAACACCGGCTCGGGAATTTCCGCCGGCTCGATCTTGGCCGACGCGCCCTTCTCCGTGGAAAGCGTGGCGCCGGTCTCGACACTCTCGAGCCGCCCGAAGGCCACCGTGTCGCCAGGCTCGGCCGCGTCGCGCTTCACCGGCTCTTGGCCCAAGAGGCTGAACACGCCGGCAATACGTTCCTCGTTCTCGCCACCATAGACCGAAGCGCCGTCGGCGAACTTGCCGGTGAGAATGCGCGCAAGCGACAGCTTGCCGCCGTGAGCCGTGTGGAACGTCTTCATCACATAGGCGCAAGAGGACGCATCGGCCACGCCGAGGCGCTCCACCGTGCTTGCAACGAACGGCGCCTCGTGACGCAATGCCTTCAACAGCCGCAAGATGCCGTTGCCGTTCTCCGCAGAACCGAGCAGCACGGGGCAAATCAGCCCTTCGCGCAGCTCCGTGGCAAGGTCGTCGAACACCTTGTCTTGCGGCGGCGGCACGTCCTCCAGCAGCTGCTCCATCAGCTCGTCATCATAGTCGGCGAGCTGCTCCAGCATGGAAAACCTTGCATCCTTCTCGCGCTCGGCGAGCGTCGCCGGAATCTCGATCACCTCGCTCGGCTCATGCTCGCGATAAATGTGGGCACGCTCCAGCGCGAGGTCGATGAAGCCGGTGACGATGTTGCTCTCCCAGATGGGCACCTGGCGCAGCACGAGCGGCTTGGTCGAGGCAGGCTGCAGCATCGGCACGATGTCGCGCACGCGCGCCTCCGCCTTGTCGATCTTGTTGAGGAACAGGAAATGGGGAATGCCGCGGTCCTCGAGCTGCTTGAGGATAAGCTGCAGCGCCGGGACCTTTTTCTCGTCCGGCTCGCATACCACGACGGCCGCGTCGCAGGCGGTCAGCACGTTAGCGGCGTCGGCCTGGAACTCGATGGAGCCCGGGCAATCGAGGAAGGTGAAACTGTCGCCGAGGAATTCGACTTCTGCCACGTTGAGCTCGACGCTCATGCCGTGATGGCGGGCTTCTTCGCTAGCATCGCCGACCGTATTCTTGGCGGCCATGGAGCCCTGTCGCTTGATGGCGCCGGTCCGCGCCAGGATGGATTCAAGGAGTGTCGTCTTACCGCTGAGATAGGGGCCAACCAGTGCGATGCAGCGGGCGCTGCGGGCTGGTTGGCCCTGCGCTTGGCCCATGTTCTCCTCCCTAACTAAACGCCGCAGGAAGGGCCGCTTTCCGGCTCTTCTCCCCCTGCGCGAGCCTTGATGACGCTATCGTGTCAAGCCGAGGGCGCTCTGGCAAGGGCCGCGATTCGGGGCGGTCGCCTCAACTGGCTGTTCTGATCCGCTTCCACTATGGTGGCGCCCTCACAGAATGAGGGTTCTATGCGTCTTCTTTCCGCCTCCCTGCTGATGGCTTTGGTTTGCATGTTGTCCGTGGCGCTGTGGGGCGGTGGCGCCTCGGCACTCATGCCTGTCGCCGCGCCGTCAACCCACCCTCTTGTTCATGACGCCAAAATCGTCTGCGGCGATTTTGGCAACGGATACACCTGCCGAAAGGAATCCGGTGCCGTCCGGAGGAGCGGAAAGGCGCGTCAGGTTCCAGGGAGCAATTCGGACAGCTCTGGCTCTGGCGGGGGCTGGTTCGGCGGGGGACTATTCGGAGGCAGCGATGACAAAGACCCGGATGCCTTGCCGCCTCCCTCGGGAAGCGCCGGGACCGCTCCGCCGCAATCGAGCGCGAAGGCCACGGCGTGTCCCCAGAATTCGGAGCTGCTAGGCGGCCACTGCGTCCCCTACACCCAGCACTGCACCAACGCTATTCCGCCCAGCGGCTACCCGCCCCAATGCCGGGGAGAGGAGAAGCAGGTGTGCAGCTTCCACCCCGATGGCTCCAAGGACTGCTGCTGCCGAATCTACAGCAAGTACTAGTCGTCTTTGGCATGCGGCCCGAGCGGCTGGCCGTATGAGAACTCGATGATATAGCCCGTCGGATCCTTGACCCCGCAGAGATAGCCCGTGGGCGGGGCATAGTCGCGCGGCGCCCAGTGCAGCAGCCCGTCTTTGCGCGCACGCGCAGCAATCCTGTCGACATCCTCGCGCGAGGCCACGCCGAACCCGTAATGGGTCATGTCTTCCTCGTCCTGCACGCGCTTCGGCCCGCCACCGAGCAGCACGAGGACGAAGGCATCCTCCGCACCGGGCGTGGCAAGCCACACTACGCGGCTGTTGCCTTCGCCGTGCTCCTTGACGATTTTCAGGCCGCAATAGCTCTCATAGAAGGCGATCGACTGATCGAGGTCCGCCACATGCAACGCGCAGTGGGTGAACGCCGGGATCATCGCTCGGGCCACGCCCCGCGGACCGCGTCGAGCACGCGATCGAAGCCGCCGAACACCCAATAGTGGCCCGCGCCCTCGATCACCTCGAGCCGGCAATCCGGCAACACGCCGGCGAGGCGATAGGCGGCGTCCGGTGGAACGATGGTGTCGTCGCTGCCTTGCCACATGATCGTCGGCACGTCGATCTCGTGGAGCGACAAGTCCCAGGGCCCGCAATAGAGCCGCAAGTCTTGCAGCGGACCCTCGACGCCGGTCCGCAAGGCTTCACGGATCGTCGCCTGGAGATTGTCTCTGACATCGGCACGGTGGAGGAGATCGCGGTCCGTGTCCGTCACTCTCTGCATCAGCAGATGGTAGGCCACACTCGGCGTCCAATCCACCAGCGTCCGCAATCCAAGGAAGAAAGCGCTCGCTGCATGCGGAGAGGGCGCAAGATAGGTGAAGATGAAGTGGTGGAAATGCGACATGCGGATATGCTCGCCGCAATCGGCCACGGGGCCCACGGGCCCGATCAGCGCCATGCGCAGGATTCGCTCCTTGAGCAGCGCCGCCGCGGCGACGGCATGGGGCCCGCCGCCCGACACGCCAATCAGCGCGAACCGGCCGAGCTCAAGCGCGTCGGCAAGCGCCTCGACGTCATGCGCCGTCTCGGCGAGCGTGTCGACGTGGTGCCTATCGGAGAGCCCATAACCTGGCCGCTCCGGCGCGACGATGCGCAAGCCCCGCGCCCGTGCACCCGCGTCCGTCAGCGCGAACATGTAGCGCGAGCCCGGTGTGCCGTGCAGCGCGATCGCCGGGAAACCGTCCGGATCGCCGTATTCGGCGTAGCCGATCTCCCTGCCGCCCGCGAGCCGGTGGACTTGCGACGTGCGGTCAGTTGCCTTCGATCTTTCCGCTGTGGCGATGGTGTCCATAGCTCCTCGAGCAGGGCCGCAAGCCCCGCCACCGAGGCTGGGCGAAAGGCCCTATTCGCAGCCGATCATGATATCGACGGGATTGATGATCAGCGTCACCGACTTACCCTCGAAGAGTCCGAGCGTTTCCAGGGACGCGATGGTGACGCTCACCTCGACCATGGTGTCGCCGGCGATCTGCACGTAGACGATGGCAGTCACGGCTCCTTTTCGGATCTCCATGATCTTGCCTTCGATCTGGTTGGCCGTGCTGAGCTTGGAGAATTTCATGGCTCACCCTCTCGCGTTGTCGCGCAGATTATAGACCGGACTAGCTGAGGCTTGCGCAAAAGCGCTGAATGCGGCGGCATGCTTCCTCCAGCGCCTCCAGGCCGGTGGCATAGGAGATGCGGAAGAACGGCGACAGCCCGAACGCGGCGCCATGCACCACGGCAACCCCCTCCTCCTGGAGCAGCGTGGTGGCGAAGTCCTCGTCGTTGCCGATGGTCTGGCCCTTCGGCGTCGTCTTGCCGATGCAGCCTTCGCAGGACGGATAGACGTAGAACGCGCCTTCCGGTGTCGGGCAGCTCAAGCCGCTCGCCTGGTTGAGCATGGACACGACCAGATCGCGCCGCTCCTGGAAGGACTTGACCCAGTCCTTCAAGAAGTCCTGCGGGCCGCGTAAGGCCTCGACTGCCGCCCACTGACTGATCGAGCACGGGTTCGAGGTCGATTGCGATTGCAGCTTGCCGATGGCTTTGATGAGCTCGGCCGGACCGCCGGCATAGCCGATGCGCCACCCGGTCATCGAGTAGGCCTTGGACACGCCGTTGAGCGTCAGCGTGCGGTCCTTGAGCTTCGGTTCCACCTGTGCCGGCGTGGTGAATTTGAAGCCGTCATAGACGAGATGCTCGTAGATGTCGTCGGACAGCACCCAGACGCGCTCGTGACGCAACAGCACGTCGGTCAACGCCTTGATCTCGTCGCGGGTATAGGCCGCGCCGGTCGGGTTGGACGGCGAGTTGAAGATGAGCCACTTGGTCTTGGGCGTGATCGCCTTCTCCAAGGCCTCCGGCGTGAGCTTGAAGCCGCCCTCGAGCTTGGTCTCGACGATGACCGGCTCGGCACCCGACAGCAGGACGATGTCGGGATAGCTCACCCAATAGGGCGACGGGATGACGACCTCGTCGCCGGGATCGAGGGTGGCGAGCAGCGCGTTGTAGAGCACATGCTTGCCGCCACTGCCGACGGTGATCTCGTTCGGCTTGTAGTCGAGGCCGTTTTCGCGCGCGAACTTCTCGACAATCGCCTGCTTGAGCTCGGGGATGCCGTCAACCGCGGTGTATTTGGTCTCGCCACGCGTGATGGCGTCGATCGCCGCCTGCTTGATGTTGTCAGGGGTATCGAAGTCGGGCTCGCCGGCGCCAAGGCCGATGACGTCGAAGCCGGCGGCTTTCATCTCGCGCGCCTTGCTCGTGATCGCCATGGTCGGCGAAGGCTTGACCCGTTCAAGCGTGCGGGCGACCAGTCCCATGAAGAACTCCTGGAGGATTACTGAGTGCTGCGGGAAAAATCGTGGGAAACCTATGCGCGCCCGCAGTCCCCCGCAAGTGCAATGCACAATAAACCCCGTGCATAAATGGCCGCAGCGCGGGCCCTGAGTGGATGCTGCCGCCTTCTTAGGCAAGCGACGCCGATTCGCCCCGTCCTCAATTACGCCACACATGTGGCAGCGATCCCGGCCACGGGGCCACATTGCGGTTAAGCCCGCGCCCCATTGACATGATTCATTAACCCTCGTGCTGAGCATCGAGGGCTGATCGATGATCTTGCGACGGCTTGGGTCGGGCTTCTCTAAGCCATTATTATATTTAACTTTTCTCGCTCTGGTCGTAGGTGCCGCGGCGGCGCTTCCGGACCTTTTGGCGCGGGCCGCGCCTGCGCCAAGCGCCGCAGCAATGCGCGTCGACACCGCCAAATCCCAGCCGGATGGCGAACTGCCGCTGAACCTTTCAGAAGGCCGCGTCTATGATAATGTCTATAGGCGCCCGGTCGCGGTTGGGCCGCGGGAAGCAAACACTGCTGCGCTCACACCGTGGACGACGGGCGTGACGCAGCCCCAAGCACCCTTCTGGGAGGTCTTCGGGGCGGCGCCATCGACCTCTAACGGCCAGAAAAGGCAAATCGGAATGTTCAGCCTTCTACTCATCACCCTAAGCGCGGTGACGCTGCTCATGTGGCGTCACTACCGCCGCGACTATGCCTCCCCGCGGCGGATCGGGAGGAGGATCTGATGCCGAAACGGGGGTCGGTGCAGCTCCTCCTCCTTTCTTTCCGCCCGCGCGTGACGCGCTGGCTGGGACTGGGGGCGGTTGCCATGGTTCTTCTTCTCGCGGGCCTGGTTCAGCTGAGAGAGCAGTTGCCGCTCCTCGCTCAATCCGGGCTCTCGCAAGCCCTTCGCCAGAGCGCCTGGGAACAGGCTCTTGCCGGCCAATCGCAGGCCGAGCGCTGGCCGTGGGAAGGCGTGTCCGCGAACATGTCGCTCGCGCCGACGGCAAACGTGCCGCGGCTCGGCCTCAGCGCCGCTGTGCTCAAGCACGACGCCGGCGCGCCGAAATGGGCATCGATGATCGAATCGCGAATCGAACCGCGCCGTACGGCACAGGCGAAGGCCGGCAAAGATCCGGCTGCGCTGGGCGACGTGGCGCTCGGCGACGTGGCGCTCGGCGACGCGGCGATCGGCAGCACGCGACAGCATCACCTTCACCGCAGCCGACGGCGCAACCTGCGTCTATCGGCTCACCGGTCGTCACGTGGTGGATCCGCACCTCGCCGACAGCCAGGCGGAGCGCTCCGACGGCGAGGCCTCGCCGTTCCACTGCAGCCCGCTTGACCGGCTCATCATGCAGGCGACTCAAGCCAAGCCACCGGTCGCGCCGCAACCCGCCGACGACCAGCAGAAGCTGTAAGCCGCAATCTTCTCAGTACGGGCTTTGTCCCTATTGGCGCCGTAGCGGGGGCGGCGGCGTATTCGCCTTGGGCGCGGCCTGCTGCGCGCCTTGCGCCGGGGTCCGCGGCACTGCCGTCTCGCCAGGCATGGCTTCCGGCACGGACGATCCTTCAGCCTCGGGCGCGGCTTGCGGCGCCACGATGACCGGCTGAGGGATCGGCTTGCGATCCGACTCCACCCGGGCTCTCAGCTTGTCGAGGCCTACGGTGTATTCCGCCCCGATGAAGCCGTCGAGCATCAGAGCCTTCCACCGCTTGAATGGGCTCGACCCCGTGTCGTAGCCGAAGGTCCACGTGACCTTGCTGCCGGCGCCGGACGGCGCGAGCACATAGGAGCTCGTACCCTCAAGGCCGTTGTAGTTGGCGGCGACCTTCAGGCTGTGCGACGGGTTCGTCTCGATGATCTCCATGCTGCCGGCACCGATAGACGGTTCTTCGCTCGCCCACTCGATCTTGGCGCCCTTGCCTTCCGGCGGCCCCGAGAAGTTGACCTTCATCTTGGGGTCGCGGGCCGACCAAGGCGACCAGTCCGGAAACCGCCGGAGATTGTCGAGATAGGGGTAGATCGCGTGTTCCGGCGCGTTGATCACCACGGACCGCGACACGGTCACATGCGCCGGAAGTCCCAGCGCAACCGCTGCCAGAATGAGAACGAGAGCACCAAGCCCAAGGATCAGCCGTATCAATGGCCCCATCGCACCGTCTCCTTATATCCTCGGCTTCGAGCCCCCCGAGACGCCGGGTGATCGTTGCCCAGCAACCCAAACGCCTCGCTTTTTCACAGAAAACGATTACAGTCCGCTCGTCAACAAGAGGGAGGGCTGAGGATGAGTCTGTCACCACCGACAACAGTCGTCTTCGTGGTTTCGATTGTTCTGGCGGCACTGGCCATCATCGGCGCGTTCGTGCCGATTGCATTTATCACCCAGAATGGGTTCTGGGTCCTCGTGGCCGCGTATGTGATCCTCGCTTGCGGCAACATTTTCAGAGGCTTCTAGTCTCGCATGGCCTCCGGGCGGGTTTGATTCCCCTTCCGGAGGCCATTCTCTAGCCCGGTCGGGCAAACCCTCGAACATCCTTGGCATGATCAACACCCGCGCGCCTTTGAGGCGTCCGGAGCCGCAGCGCTTTTCGTTTGCTGAAGGATGTCGGGGAAAGTCAAAAAGGAAGGGCCGGCGCTTGGCCGGCCCTCCTGTCTATCTAGTCGTCGTCATCTCTCGCCCATGACGGCCGATAAGGCTGCGGGCTCGGAGTTCGAGCTCGGCGTCGACGGACGCGGCGTGCCGAATCCGGGCGAACCGCCCATCGGACTTGCCGGACGAGGGGTCATGCCACCCATACCGCCCGACGGCGGAGCCGCCGGCCGAGGCGTGGGCTGAGGCATCGGCGGTGCCGGCCTCACCGGCGCGGCGGCCATTGGCCTTGGCGCTGGTGCGACTGGCTTCGGCTTAGCTACGACAGCCGGCTTTGGCGTTGCTGCCGGCTTACGCTTCGCCGTCGACTTACGCTTCGCCGCTGCGGTCTTGGCTGCCGGCTTACGAGCCGGCGCCCTTCGCGCAGATTTCTTTGCCGTCGACTTCCGAGCCGACTTCCGCGCCGTAGACTTGCGGGCGGTCGACCGACGAGCCGTGCTCTTACGCGCGGCTGGCCTCTTGGCGGCCGAACGGCGTGCGGTCGAGCGACGTGCTGCCGGCCTACGGGCCGCGGTCTTGCGCGCAGTCTTGCGAGCCGTCTTACGTGCGGTCTTCCGAGCCGTCTTGCGGGCGGTCTTCCGCGCTGCCGGGCGCCTTGCGGCCTTACGAGCCGTCTTCCGTGCCGTCTTGCGGGCGGTCTTCCGCGCTGCCGGCCGTCTTGCAGTCTTGCGAGCCGTCTTGCGGGCAGTCTTCCGTGCGGTCTTCCGCGCTGCCGGCCGTCTTGCGGTTTTGCGAGCGGTCTTGCGAGCCGTCTTCCGTGCCGTCTTGCGGGCGGTCTTCCGCGCTGCCGGCCGTCTTGCAGTCTTGCGGGCAGTCTTCCGTGCGGTCTTCCGCGCTGCCGGCCGTCTTGCAGTCTTGCGCGCAGTCTTCCGCTTGGCGGCCGTGCTACGGCGCGCCGGGCTCTTGCGTGCAGTCGTCTTCTTCCTACTCGTCGTGCGTTTCTTCCCAGTAGTTCTCGTAGCCATAGGTTTGCTCCGATTCCGTTTTGTGATGTCGCTATCAACCCGTTCAACAGGACGCGTACATCGACTCACGCTTCACTTGGTCCAGGCTTGCCGTCCCACATGGCAAGTCAATTATTTTTTTTCAGTATATGCTCTTTGCACCAGAAAATGGCAATTTAGCGGGAACTCTTCGCTGAACTTCAACAACCAATTCTTTCCAAGCGCACCAACATGTGCCGGAAACTGTACATCGCCCGCGCAAATGATTCGTTTTGTTAAGCAACGTGAGACGCGTCAGCGCGCGTCGCACGACGTCCAGAGACGTTCGCCGACACGCTGCTCATGCGGCAATGCACACACGACAACAGATAGAGTTTGAACGGCTGGCGGACTCTGAGCGAGCGTCCTCGCGCGCCCTCGAAGAGGGCTGCAAGCGAGTCCCCTCAAGGCGTGGGCCACGTTGACGGCATTTGCTCGAGCGCTTCGTCAAAGGGCGTAGAGGAAATATGTGGGTCTCCCGTGAAGGGAAAATCGAAGGCAACGCCGAGTAAGAGCGAGAGCGCCACCAACGCTGCCAACGATGCCGTCATGAGGATCTGCGCCATCAAATTCGACGCCGCGAAAAAGGCGGGATAACCGAGCGTGATCGCGCCGCCGACGATCAACACAAACCATAAGATTGCCGGCACCGAGCCGTCCGCGCTGTCCAGCCGCTCATTACGGTTGTCGGCAATCAACGGGAGAAGATTCAAGGCGTGGAGGTAGAGGGCGAACTGGCGATCGTCCTGCGGCTTCACGGCAAAGATCGCCGCACTGAGCTTCTCGAGGTCTTTGGAGACCGCATCGCTCGGCTTGCCGACCGCCATGGCCGACCACGAGTCCTTACGGACGTCCTGGACATATGTGATGACACGCTTTTGGATCTCCGCACGGCTCTCTTCGGGCAAGGCGAAAGCCACCCGATAGAGATCGACGGCCGCTTTTGCCTCGTCCCGTACCGCGTCCTCCGTGGCGCTATAGTCCTCCCAAACGGCGACGACCACGAAGGCCAGCATCACGGCGTAGAACACGCCGACCACCGCGAACTTGAAGCCCGCGATCTCGTTGTTGAGGCTCAAGCGGCTGACGCCATAGACGTAGCGGCTGAGCAGCATCAATCCGAGCGCGTAGATCTCCGCGAGGATCGTTATGATGAGGCCGACGACCCAAAGCGGCATGTCGTGCGTGAGGACGAGCAAGGAGAAATCGGACGTTTCGGCTGACATGGGCCCCTTCCCTCCTCAACGGGGATGCGTTCCGATAGGAACGCCTCGAATGGTCAGCTATTTTCTTCCCAGAATAGGTTGATTCGGGGCAAGGAAGCCCGTGACCAAAAAAGACTCAGGCGCAAAAGAGGCCTCTGCCCCGCAGGAGGGCCTCACCCGGGAGGAAACCCGCTCGGTCAAGGAGCGTAAGCGCCTGCGCGCTGCCGTGGTCTATGAGATCATTCGTCTTGAGGGCGAAGCCGAGCTTGCCCGGGGCTTTCCCGCTTTGTGGTGGTCGGCGCTCGCCGCCGGCATCTCCATCGGGTTTTCGGTGCTCTCGCAGGCCATGCTGTCGGCCTCATTGCACGGCGTACCGGGCGGGGCCGTGATCGCCGACCTCGGCTATAGCGTGGGCTTCCTGATCGTCATTCTCGGCCGCCAGCAGCTCTTCACCGAGAACACGCTGACGGCGGTGCTCCCCATCATGGTCCGCAAGGACTGGAGCGGCATTTGGGACGTGTTGCGCCTCTGGGGCATCGTGCTTGCCGCCAATGTCGTCGGCTGCTTCTTCTTCGCCGCTTTCCTGGCCTTTTCCGGCGCCCTCAGCGCCGAGATGACGGCCGCAGTGACGGAAATCGGCCGAGACCTGATGGCCAACACCCCGCTGGAGATGTTGGTCAAGGGCATCGTCGCAGGCTGGCTGATCGCGGCGCTGGTGTGGATCCTGCCCTCGGCGGAAAACACCGAGATCTTCATCATCACCCTGATCACCTACATCATCGCTTTGGGCGACTTCACCCACATCATCGCCGGGTCCGTGGAGGCCATATATATGTGGCTCGTGGGTGAGGTAAGCTTCTGGCGCGTGCTCGGCGGCTTCTTCATCCCGACTCTCATCGGCAATGTCGCCGGCGGCACGATCCTCTTCGCCGTGGTGAGCTACGCCCAGGTCCGCGAGGAACTGGAGGGCTAGAGCGCGTCGGAGCAGCCCCTAGCCAAGGCCCCTGCCCGCCGCCATATTCCAGCAATGTCCCGCCAAGTGCCCAAGACCTTTGGCTCTCGCGCCGAGCCGCGCGCCGTGACCGGCGAAGCCAGCGGCCTGCCGCTCGGCGCCGACCGCCGTACGCCCGGTTTCGGCGAGGCGCCCCAGCCGCTGATCCAGGAGCATCCGCTGGTGACCGGGGCCGTCGCGGAATTCACGCCCCATCGCCCGCCGCGCCCCGAGAAATCCGAAGGCGGCATCGAGATCGATCTCCAGACCGAACTCGAGCCCAAGGGCGACCAGCCGACCGCCATCGCCGAGCTCGTGGCGCAAGTGAACGCGCATGAGCGCGACCAGGTGCTGCTCGGCGTCACCGGCTCGGGTAAGACCTTCACCATGGCCAAGGTGATCGAGCAGACGCAGCGCCCGGCGCTGATCCTCGCGCCGAACAAGACGCTCGCGGCCCAACTCTATGGCGAGTTCAAGAGCTTCTTCCCCGAGAACGCGGTCGAGTATTTCGTCTCCTATTACGACTACTACCAGCCGGAGGCGTATATCCCGCGCACCGACACCTATATCGAGAAAGACTCGTCCATCAACGAGCAGATCGATCGCATGCGCCATGCGGCGACGCGCGCGCTGATCGAGCGCGACGACGTCATCATCGTGGCGAGCGTGTCGTGCATCTACGGTATCGGCTCGGTCGAGACCTACACGGCCATGACCTTCAGCTTGAAGCGTGGCGATCACGTCGAGCAGCGGCAATTGATGGCCGATCTCGTCGCGCTTCAGTACCGGCGGAACGACGCGAATTTCGTACGCGGCTCCTTCCGCGTGCGCGGCGACACCATTGAGCTGTGGCCGGCCCATTTGGAGGACCGCGCCTGGCGCATCTCGCTATTCGGCGACGAGGTGGAGTCCATCGTCGAGTTCGATCCCTTGACCGGCGCCAAGACCGACGAATTCAGCATGGTCAAGGTCTACGCCAACTCGCACTACGTGACGCCGAAGCCGACGCTGAAGCAGGCCGTCCGCGGCATCAAGGAGGAGCTGAAGCAGCGCCTCACCGAGCTGAACGGCGCCGGCCGCTTGCTGGAAGCGCAGCGGCTCGAGCAGCGTACCCTGTTCGATCTGGAGATGATCGAGGCCACGGGCTCATGCGCCGGCGTCGAGAACTACTCGCGCTATCTCACCGGGAGAAAGCCCGGCGAGCCCCCGCCGACCCTGTTCGAGTACCTGCCCGACAACGCGCTGGTGTTCGTGGACGAGAGCCATGTCACCATCCCGCAGATCGGCGGCATGTTCCGTGGCGACTACCGGCGCAAATCCACGCTCGCCGAATACGGCTTCCGCCTGCCCTCCTGCATGGACAACCGCCCCTTGCGCTTCGAGGAATGGGACGCCATGCGGCCGCAGAGCATCTACGTGTCGGCGACGCCGGCCAACTGGGAGCTGGAGCAGACCGGCGGCGTGTTCGCCGAGCAGGTGATCCGCCCCACCGGCCTGGTCGACCCGCCGGTCGAGGTGCGTCCCGCCTCGACCCAAGTGGACGACCTCATCGACGAGACGCGCAAAGTGGTGCAGCAGGGCTATCGCGTGCTGGTCACCACGCTCACCAAGCGCATGGCCGAGGACCTGACCGAGTACATGCACGAGCAAGGTATCCGCGTGCGCTACATGCACTCCGACGTGGAGACGCTGGAGCGCATCGAGATCATCCGTGACCTCAGGCTCGGCGCCTTCGATGTGCTGATCGGCATCAACCTGCTGCGCGAGGGTCTCGACATTCCCGAATGCGCGCTGGTCGCCATCCTCGACGCCGACAAGGAGGGCTTCCTGCGCTCGGAGACCTCGCTGGTGCAGACCATCGGCCGCGCCGCGCGCAACGTGGACGGCCGCGTCATCCTCTATGCGGACGGCATCACCGGCTCCATGGAGCGCGCCATGGCCGAGACCAACCGCCGCCGCGAGAAGCAGATGGCGTGGAACGCCGAGCACGGCATCACGCCGGAAAGCGTGAAGAAGAACATCGGCGACATTCTCGCCTCCGTCTACGAGCGTGACCACGTCCTGGTCGATGCCGGCTCGGGCTTCGCCGAAGGCGAGCAGACGCCCGTCGGCCACAATATCGAGAGCGTCATCACCGACATGGAGAAGCGCATGCGCGCCGCCGCCGCCGATCTCGAATTCGAGGAGGCGGCGCGCTTGCGCGACGAGGTCAAGCGCCTGCGCCAGATGGAGCTGGCCATCGCCAACGATCCGCTGGCGCGGCAGTCAGAGCTGGAGCGCTCGGCCGCCGAGGTCGACCTGACCCGGCCGCATAAGCCGAGCCTCGACGAGATGGGCCCGCATAACCGCGAGATGCCGCTGAAAACGGCGCGCCCGCGCTCGAAATCCGGCAAGCCCGGCACCCGCGCCTTTAAGGGTAAGAGCCGTTAACGTTTGCCGCCTGCCACGATGTTAGAGTCCGGCCGCGGCGGACGAGAGGACGGCCATGCTGCTGACACCTGCAAAGACCAATCTCGTCGACATTTACGACGCCTGGCGCGACCATGATCTCGATCGCCTGGCGTCGTATCTGCCGAGCGATTTCTCGCACCACATCAATATCCCGGTCGAGTTTTTGCCGTCGGCGGCGTGCGTCTCGGCAAGGAAGCCGCAATCGAGCGGCTGCGCGCAAATCTTCGACAGCTTCGATACGCAATATATCGAGCCCGGGCCTATGCACTTCGGCGACATCGGGGCAAGCCTCGACGTGCAAAGCCATTGCCTGCATCGCTCCAGCCGGACATGGCTGCACACGACCAAGAAGCACGTCTGGCTGATGGAGGACGGGTGGCCCGTCAGCCTGTCTGAATTCTACGACCTCAGAGAAGTTCGAAGCCTTCATGAAAGGCGCGCTGGCGGCATAAGCGGCAGCCGTGCCGTCTAAGGCAACGCCAACCGTCACTTGCTCTTCTTCGCGGCGCCACTGCCGAATTTCCCACCGCGATCGAGTGAGGCCATTGGCGATGCAGCAGCGGCAGCCACTTTCTTCTTGTCCCGCTTCGGTTTCTTCTTCTCGCGATTGCTTCTCTGTTGACCTTTCGCCATATCACTCTCCTTCACCCGGCGGTGGCTTCGCCCACGCGAAGCGGCGTCCGGGTAGAACACACCCTTATCTTACCCTGCGGAGATCCAAAAGCGCGCTCGCAAAGACGCCGGGCGGCTAAGGACGCATCCTTCGAGAGCCGGGACTTAAGCCGCGCCCTGTTGGCGGCCCTTCGCCGCCTCCTGAATGAAGGCCGGCCAGAACTTGCGCAGCTCGTCCGGAAACATGCCGACGATCTTCACCGCCGCCCCGCGGTCGATATGCTTGGACAGCACGTCGAGCACCGCAAGCGTGCCCTCCTCCACCTCGCTATCCGTGGCGCGCGGCAGCTCACGCGCGATGTGGCCGAGGAAAGCTTCCTCGTGGCGCTCCTTGGTCGGCTTGTCGGTCGGGTCCCAGCCTTCGTAATAGAGGCCACGCAGCAGCATGGGCAGTTGCGCCCCGAGATGGGCCGCGCTTTCCGCGCCGATACGATCGCGCAGCGCATGTAACACCGCACGCAAGGTCGAATAGGCGTGGTGACGGTCCTCCGTGTTGAGGCGGTCCATGATGTCCTTGAGCCAGAGATTGGACTCCTGGACGGTCTTGTCGAAGGTGTCGAGGCCAGTAGTCATGGGCTCACTCCTTTGCGGGTAAGGCGCCAGCCTAGCGGGTGCGCGGTTACGCGACTTGATATGCGTCAACCGCCATTTGCCACAATCTTTCAGCGCTTTATTGGCTTGGCCACCTCGCGCACGACCTGCGTCGCCGGCTTGTCGGTGCGCAAGCCGAGATAGACCGGGTGGCGCATCTCGCCGCCTTTGGTCCACTCCGTGAATTTGACCTCGGCCACCAGCTTCGGCTTCACCCAGGTGGTGTTCGCTTCGTCCGGGACCTTCTTCTCGATAGGCTTGGCCCGCGTGATCAGCGGCACGAGCTTGCCGTACAGCATGTGCAGGGTCTTCTCGTCGAACCCGGTGCCGACACGGCCCGCATACTTCCATCGCCTGCCCTCACGCACCGCGAGCACGAGCGCGCCGAAACATTTGCGCGAGCCGCGCGGCTTGGTGAAACCGACGACCACCACTTCTTCCTCTTGGCTGGCCTTGACCTTGAGCCATTCGCGCGAGCGCTTGCCTGAGTAGTAACGGCCGTCCGCCAGCTTGGCGATGACACCCTCTTCGTGCGCGTGCTTGGCTTTGTTGAAGGCCTTGATGCCCTCGCCCACCACATGGGTGCTGTAGAGGAGGAGCGGGCTTTTCGGTAGAACCTTTGCGAGCGCTTTTTTGCGTTCGAGCAGCGGCTGGTCGCGCAGATCCTTGCCGTCGAGATAGAGCAGGTCGAACACGCAATATTGCAAACGCGTTGGCTCCCGCTCGGCATTCTGCAGGAGTTGGAACCGCGAGCGCCCGTGCACATCGAGCGCCACCAACTCCCCGTCCAGGACGGCCTCCTGCTTGATGGCCGCTAGGGCCTGGCAGATCGATGGATATTTCTTCGAAACGTCATTGCCGTTGCGCGAGTAGAGCGTGGCGCGACCCGGAGCGCACACGGCGATCGCGCGAAAGCCGTCCCACTTCGTTTCGAAAATCCAACCGGGATCGTCGAACGGCTTGTCGGTCAACGTCGCCAACATCGGGCGAAGGTCAAAGTTCATCATAAATCGATTTGGCTGATGCGAGCGCGGTGAGACAGAGTATCACAGCGCCGTGTGTAGATAGACAGCATACGTCATAAGGCTTTTTGTGGTAATCTACGCCTCGCGTCGGAGAAGAGATGATGAACAAGACTGCGACCATCATCAGCGAAATTTACGATGCGTGGCGGGCCCAAGATTTGGAGTGGCTCGCGAGTTACCTTCCCGACGACTTCTGCCACACGATTTACATTCCTCAAGACATCCATCCTTTGGGTGGAGTCTGCCGCGGCAAGGCGCCCTCCATCGAGCGACTGGCTATCATTGCCGACGATTTCGAGATCCTTCGGTTCGACACAAGTGGCCTGATCGTCCACGAGGACCACGCCGGCGTTGAGATTCCCCTTCACTACCGGCACCGCGAGGCTGGCGCCTCGCTTGACACGACGGTCATCAACTTCTGGACGTTCGAGGATGGCTGGCCGATCATGCTCACCGAATATCACGACATCGAGCGCATCCAGGCTTTCAGCCAGCATCTCGCCGAGATCCTTCCCAGCATGAAAACGCCCGACCGCTAGATGGGACCCGCCGCAGCCGATCAACATCGAGGCTATTCCATGCTAAGGTAGAGTTGGGTTGAAATTCGGGGGCGAAATTGCCCGAAGCCATTTCCTCGATATTGGAAGACTTCTACGACGCTTGGCAGGCCCAGGATCTGGACTGGTTGGCGACGTATTTGCCGAGCGACTTCATCCACACCATGCATATTCCCCACGCCATCTATAAGGATGGCGGAGCAGTGCACGGGAAGAGGCAAGCGATGGAGCGCTGGCGCCGTTATGTGCCGCAATGCGAGTTCCTGCGCTACGACTTTAGCGCCCTTCTCGTCGGCAAGGGCATCGCGGCAGCTGAGATCTCTTTCGTCTACCGGCACCGCGGGACGAACGTGACACTTGAGACCACGAAGGCCAATATCTGGACGTTCGAGGCCGGCTGGCCGATAGCGCTGACGGAATACTACGACCTGAACGGCATAGACGCCTTGACCCGGAGTCTCGGCCTTCAAGGCGGCTCTCGGCAAATGGCGCGGACGTAGGACCGCGCCGCACGCCTCTAAAGCCTGACATTTTGCAGCCGATTCTCCCTGGTGCAGGCGCTTCTTTGATTTGCCGCAAAGTGGACTTTGCAGACCGGCCTTAGCCTTCTGTCTGGGCGGAGGGGTCGTCTCCCCGTATTCGTGTCTTCCGCCTCTGCCCCGGCGCCCCGATCCGATAGGGCGAACGCAAGGATCGCAGGCCGCCGCGTGGCTCCGTCGCGCCTACCCTTCAGCCAGGTGGGTCGCCTATCGAAAGAGAAGCCCGGCCCTCGCCGGGCTTCTTCTTTGCGCACCCGCTGGCGACGGACAGACCGTCCTAGAATGGCCCGCGCATTAACCCTTTTCTAAGCGGATCAGAGTGAGATGGGCGAGTACCCGAGTTGGAGTACCAGTAGCGTAGAGGGAATCAGTCATGCGCATCATCATTGCTCTTGCGGTTATCACCGCGACCATCGCCCTGGGCGGTTGCTTCCATCACAACCAGGCGACCTACGTCACCGACCTTCCGCCGGCGGCCGTACCCTACAAATAAGGCTTCACAGATCGGCTTGGGGCTCGAGCGCCCAAGAGGGGCCAACGCCTGCCGCCGGCTGAGAAGACGAGCGTATTGCGTAGAAGAAGCCCGGCCTTTGGCCGGGCCTTTTTCTTAGCGCAGAGAGCCTGAGGCGGTCGCGCCGGGCTGTCTTCCACTCAAGACCTTGTGAGGAGATATGAGCCCCAATTGAACGCTGGCCATGACGGCCTGCGGCTATGGTGTCCCTCAGTTACAGAACGCGCCGTCCGAAAACGCGGCGACCGCATGAGGCAATCGGGAGGGAGACGAGATGTCCACGCTCATCAACTGGCTGGAAGCAGGACGGCGGCTTGCCGAGCGCATCCCTTACAGTTTCGTGGCGCTATTGGCGCGGGTCGCCGCGGCGAGCGTGTTCTGGCGCTCGGGCCAGACCAAGGTCGATGGCTTCCTTCATATCAAGGACTCCACGTTCTTCCTGTTCCGCGAGGAGTACATGGTTCCCCTCCTGTCGCCGGATGTTGCCGCCTATCTCACGACGGTCTGCGAGCACGTCTTCTCGGTCTGTCTCGTCGTCGGCCTCGCCTCGCGGCTCTCCGCGCTCGGGCTGATCTTCATGACGGCCGTGATCCAAATCTTCGTCTATCCCGAAGGCTGGCCGGACCACATCCTCTGGTTCGCCGCGCTGCTTCTGATCGTGGCGCGGGGACCTGGCGCGATCTCGCTCGACCATCTCATCTGGTCGCGCGCGCAAAGCGTGCCGGCAACCGCGCGCTAGGCGCACGCGCAACCGGTGTCTCAAATCTTCGTGGTTAGCCGCCGCGCTGGAGGCGATTGAGCAGTGCGTGGCTCGGGTAGCCGTCGGCGGGGAGCCCGTACTTGATCTGCATCTTGCGGATCGCATCGCGGGTCGAGGCGCCGATCACGCCGTCGATCTTGCCCACATCGAAGCCTTGCCGGGCAAGGAGCCGCTGCACCTGCTTGGTCTCCGCCGCGGAGAACGGCTCGGGGTTGCCGTGTCGAACCGGCGGGGCGCCGGCAAGCCGCGTGGCGTAATAGGCCGCCGTCGTCGAGTAGACGAGCGAGTTGTTCCAGTCGAGATACACATTGATGAAGTTTGGATAGGCAAGGAACGCTGGGCCGTTGCGTCCCATGGGAAGCAGCAGCGATGTCGGCACGTTGTCGGCCGGCACCCGCTTGCCGTTGCGGTACGTGACGCCATAGCGCGACCAGAAGAGACGCGGCCGCTGGATGGTCACGTCGGCCTGCTCCCAAGGCAGGTTATCGGGCACGACGACTTCTTCGAGCCAGGGCTGCCCCGCCTGCCAACCTTTCGATGAGATGTAGTTCGCGGCCGAGGCGAGCGAGTCCGGTGCGCTATGCACGAGATCCCGGCGCCCGTTGCCGTCGTAGTCCACCGCAAAATCATAGTATGTCTTCGGCTGGAACTGAAACTGACCGACCTCGCCATGCGCCGGACCGCGCATCTGCCCCGGCGTGAGGTCGCCGCGGTCGATCACCTTCAGGGCATACATCAGCTGCTCCCGAAACTCGTCGGGGCGGCGGCAGTCGTAGCTCAAGGTGGCGAGCGATTGGATGCTCGGCAGATTGCCCATCACCTTGCCGAAATCGGTCTCGAGCCCCCAATAGGCGACGAGCACGGGGCCCGGCACGCCGTATTGCTGCTCGATCCGCTTGAACACGGACGCATACTTCCTCAGCAGCGCGTTGCCGACTTGCATGCGGTTTCGCGACACCATGCGGCCCGAGAATGTCAGAAAATCCTGGGCAAAGACGCCCTGGCGGCGGTCGTGAGCGATGGCCGTCGGATAGTAGGTGACGCCGTCGAGCGCCGCGTGCACGGTGCGGGGAGAGATCCCTTGCGCGATCGCCTGCTGCTTAAAGCTTTGGAGCCATTGGTTGAAACCGGCGGCGCTTGAACCACAGGCCGCAAAGGCGCTGGCAGCCGAACCGAACAGCACCGCCGCGCAGAGGCCAGCGCGCGCTGTCATGAGAATGACGCGTGTCATGGGGTGTCTAGCCATGCGCGCCACTGAACCCAGTCGCGGCGCGTCCGTCAAGCGAAGAGGTTGTAATGTTCCACCGGCCTACGGGTCACCTTTCTGATAGGTGCCGATCAGCTCAGCCTGGGCCAGGACGTGGCCTTTCATAGCGGCTTCGAGCTCGGCCTTGGTCATCGGCTTGTCGGGAAGCTTGGTGTCCAGGGCATAGAGCTTGTGGAAATAGCGGTGCCGGCCAATCGGCGGGCACGGCCCGCCATAGCCTGTCCGCTTCCAGTCATTGATCCCGGAGGTTGCGCCCGCAGGCACCCCGCTCCCCGCCCCCTCGGACAACGTGCCGGTGTCAGGAGAGAGGTTGTAGAGAACCCAATGCACCCAGACGAGCTTTGGGGCTTTCGGATCCGGCGCGTCGGGATCATCCAGAACAAAGGCCAAGCTCTTGGCGCCGTCGGGAACGCCGGCAATCCCAAGCGGCGGCGAGATATCCTCACCTTCGCAGGTATATTTGGACGGAATCTTGCCGCCGGATTCGAATGCGGAAGATGTCAGCGTGAGTGCCATGGCAGCGCTGGACTCGGCAACGGCAACAACATGGACGGCGACCACGAGGGCCACAAACCGCAAAACACATCGCATGCGGGCACCGACCATAAGCAAGTCTACACCGCACTCAAGACGGCGCGGTAGCCGCTAGTCCGTATGAGGCGGCAGGTCGCCAAGCCGCGCTTTCTCCATCAGCACATTGATGCGCCGTGAAGCTTCGCGCTTGCTCAGACCCTGCTGATATGCCCCCGGCTCGTGCACCTCTTCGGCTAACGACTTGAGGTAGGAGGCCTGCGCCACGGTCATCGGTTCTGCGCCCGGAGATTCTCCCGGCGCCAATTGCTGCGCCTCCTGGTACTGAGGGGCCTTCTTCTGCTGATGCATCGCGGTTAGTCCTGAACCGTCCTTGGTGTTTCCCTTTGGGTGTCTTTTATAGACTCAAGTCTTACAGTAAGTGTTGAAAAGGGCAAGGATTGGGCGTCATTTGTCAAAGGTTTAGGCAGATCAAACCGATCGCCCAGAGATGAGGCGACAGTCTGAGGCCGTAAACCTTAATAGCCTCCCGCCTCCCCATAGAGATTGATTCAGCGCAATCGACGCTAATGCTGCACCGCAAGGGCGGCAGAGCGGGTTTCAACCACCGTGACGTGGTGAAGCACGCGACAATCTGTCCACCATTAACGCATTGTAAATATTAACAAAAGCGGCGCGAAACGCCCCGAAATGGCCTCTCAATAAACGTCGGCCAGCCGATCTTTTGCCCATTTGTTCCATAGTTTACTGCACTGCACCAACGCGTGCGGGCCGGCTCGATTCGTCGCCGGCCTCTCAAAAAAACCTCCCAAACAAATTGGAAGTAAGGAGCACAACGCATGGTCAAAGTGCGAGCCAAGATGATTACGGTGGGGCTTCTGGGCGCCGCTATGATGTTACCTCTCAACGCTGCTATGGCAGACCAGGTCGGCAGCGCCTCCTGGTATGCTTTGCACTCCAAGACCGCGAGCGGGGAACCGATGAACCCGAACGCGCTGACCGCAGCACACCGCTCGCTGCCTTTCGGCACGAAGGTTCTGGTGGAGAATCTCAACAACGGCCGCTCCGTGGTCGTGCGAATCAATGATCGCGGCCCATTCGTCGGCGGCCGCATTATTGACGTGTCGAAGGCCGCGGCCGCACAGATCGGCATGATCGGCTCCGGGACCGCCAAAGTGCGGATCACCCCGGTTGGCGGCGGCGCCCTGGGCGCCCTCGGCAAGACCAAGGCGAGGTAGGCGGCCACCACAAGGCCATGCGCGCGGGATGACCGCACTGCGTACCGTACCAAACAAGCCTTTGAAATATTGGGTCTTCTAGCGCCTGGATGGCGCTGACCCAAAGGACCAGAGACGCCGGGCCCGGAGCCCGGCGTCTTGCATTCCGGCCCCGGCCTCTCATACCCCCCAGCAAAAACAGGCCCAAGCACCGGCTCCATGAGCGGTGGCCGCCTCAGAAGTTTGGCGACCGTTGCACAGATGCGCTAGGCAGTGACCGTTAAAGCCTGCATAGTCGTGACATTGGTGGCTTGAGGAGCCAGATCCCCGGGCGGGCGTGGTGACGCATTCCTAACCAATAAAGTCGAAGATTCGTAACGGCTTAAGAGGCCCACCCCAACGGAGTCGATCCAAATGCCTACGTTCTCCAAAGCCCTGACGCTCGCGGCGCTCCTTGTCGCCACAACTGTGGTGCTGGCGTCGTTCGAAAGCGCCGCGCAGCAGCCAAGCGCTGACGGGAATGTCAGGAACGGTCCCAACGGCCCTCATCGGGGCCCGGCGATCGGCGGCACGTCGCTGACCCTTAGCGATATCTGGGGACCAGCAAAAATGCCTCCGCCTGCCAACGATTTCGGCCCCGGTTTCGACTATCCGGGAACGTACACCCTGGACGGTGCCCCGAATCACGCGCCCTACCCCAATTAGGTGCGCGGAGTTACGCGGATTGATTCGACCCCGGCGCGCTCGCGCAGCGGGTAGATGGGTCTTGCGCAAAATAGCCTCACACCCCTAGAGTGAAGCGCTTTGCGGGCAGACTGCGAACCCGGGTGGAGACTGGCCGCGCGCGCTCCTTGGGAAGCGGCGTGGTTTCTTTTCCCGTTCCTAGACTTGCCTGAATTTTCCGTGCGCGTCGCACGGACCATTTGGAGGGGGAAAGGAGCTTCCCATGCGTCAGACCGGGACGGTCAAATTCTTCAATCATTCGCGGGGGTTCGGCTTTATCACGCCGGACGATGGCGGCAAGGATGTGTTTCTTCACATCTCCGCGTTGCAGCGCTCGGGTCTTCCGGCGCTCGACGAAGGGGCACGGGTCTCATTTGAGACCGAACCAGACCGTCGGGGCAAAGGCCCCCAAGCCATCAACGTGCAGCTCGGCGAATAGATCATCCACACAATCGAAGATTTTCTCCCCGCTGCGGTAGTAGCGTCGTTCGACCCTGCTATCGTCAGCGGGATTTTTGTGAGCGGCGGTGAAGGGCAAGACCAGAAACGTTAGGCTGTAGCCGTGGAGGCATCGCGTACGTCAGGACGCGCGCTTGAAAGCGTGCTTGATCGTCTCGCCGAGGGACGTGCGGCAGCACTAGAACGGCTGTCCCAGTTCCTCGCCATACCCAGCATCTCGACCGATCCCGCCTATCACGAGTCGTGCCTTCAGGCTGCCGAATGGTGCGCCGACGCCTTGCGCGAGATCGGCTTCACCGCGCGCGTCGAGCCTACGGGCGGCAAACCCATGGTCGTCGCCCATTGGCGCAGCGCTGATGCCGGATCGCGCCCTCGCGTTCTGTTCTACGGCCACTACGACGTGCAGCCGCCAGATCCGCTGGAGGCGTGGACCGCGCCCCCTTTCGAGGCGCAGCTCATCGACGATCCACAACACGGCCAGATCATCGTCGCGCGCGGCGCGTCCGACGACAAAGGCCAGGTCATGACGTTCATCGAAGCGTGCCGCGCCTGGCAAGCCGCCCATGGCGCCCTGCCCGTCGACGTCAGCGTCCTGCTCGAAGGCGAGGAGGAATCCGGAAGCCCGAGCCTTGCGCCCTTTCTTGCCGCGCACGGCGACGAGGTGAAGGCGGACATTGCGCTGGTTTGCGATACAAACCAATGGGACCCGGAAACCCCCGCCGTCACGGCTTTCTTGCGCGGCCTCGCCTTCTCGGAGATCACCGTCACCGGCCCCTCGCGCGATCTGCATTCCGGGCTCTATGGCGGGCCTGCGCGTAATCCCATTCACGTTCTCGCCGAGATCATCGCCGGCTTGCACGACGAAGACGGCCGCGTCACGATCCCCGGCTTCTATGACGACGTCCGCGAGCCATCCGAAGAACAACGCGCGGCGTGGCGCAAGCTCGACTTCGACACCGCGAGCTTTCTCGGCGAGGTGGATCTCAGCGCGCCGGCCGGCGAGACACGCAGAAGCGTACTCGAGCAGCTCTGGTCGCGCCCGACGGTCGAGGTCAACGGCATCATCGGCGGCTATACGGGGCCCGGCACCAAGACGGTGATCCCCTCGCAGGCCAGTGCCAAGCTGTCCTTCCGCCTCGTTCCCGCCCAGAACCCGGAAAAGATTCTCGATGGCCTGCATCGCTTCATCGCCGATCGCCTCCCGGCCGACGCAAGCGTGACTTACGCCGGTGAAGGCGGATCGCCCGCTGTCGGTTTCGACACCGAAGCGCCCGCCTTTCGCGCCACCGCCCGCGCCTTACAGGCGGAATGGGGCAAGGCACCGGTGATCGCCGGGTGCGGCGCCTCTATTCCCATCGTGGAGTCGTTCCGCACGCGTCTCGGCATGGACTCGCTTCTCGTCGGCTTCGCACTGGAGGATGACCGCATTCATTCCCCCAACGAGAAGTACAATCTCACGAGCTTCGAAAAAGGTGCCCGCAGCTGGGCGCGTATTCTCGCCGAGCTCGGAGATGCGAATGCCAAAGCTTAGGCGCGCCGTTGCCTTCATTGTCCTGTGCGCCGCGCTCGTCTTCGCCGGGCACGCAGGGGCTTACGACGATGCGCCCCGAGTGGACCATCACGCGGAACCGGGACACTTCGACTATTACGTTCTCGTTCTCGGCTGGTCGCCGACCTATTGTCTTACAGAGGGAGACCGCCGCGACGATCCGCAATGCGACACGGCGCGGTCACATGACTTCGTGCTGCATGGGTTGTGGCCGCAATACAACGAAGGATGGCCCTTGGACTGCTACGACGGCAAGCGGCCTTGGGTGCCGTCGCGCGTGATCGGCGAGATGCGCGACATCATGCCGAACAAGGCGCTCATCATTCATGAGTACAAGACCCACGGGACTTGTACCGGCCTCAGCCCTGAGAAGTACTACGACGACGCCCGTGATCTGTACGACCGGGTGAGCGTGCCGGCCGCGTTCGCTGATCCGCAGACCCAACGCTTCCTCTCACCGGAGAAGATCGAAGCCGAGTTCCTCGCCGCCAATGCCTGGCTCAGGCCTGACATGATTGCGGTGACCTGCCGGCGCAGAAAGCTGTTCGACGTCAGGATCTGCTTCAGCCGCGACCTCCGCCCGCAAGCTTGCGGCGCGAATGAAGAGCAAAAGCGGCTCTGTCCGCTTGCGCGGATCACCGTGCCGGCGCCCTAGAAGTGATAGATCACCGATCCGCGGAACGTGTTCGCGTCCGGGTCGAACGTCGCCTTGCCGCCGGGATAGGAGACCGTCTTGGAATTGAAATCGGTGTATTGGTAATCGAAGCGGGTGCTCCACTTCGGGCTGAGCGCCACCTCGGCCCCGCCACCAACGCTCCAGCCAAAGAACGTCGCATCGTCGAAACCGCCGCCCGGACCGCTGATGGGCAGATCGGCATTGGCCCAGGCACCGCCGAACGTACCGAACAGGAGTACGTTGTCCTTGATGGCGTAGCCCGCGCGTAAGCGCAGATCCGCCATCGTATCGATGCCGGGGCTGACCTTGTTGAGACCGCCATTGTACTTGAGGCTGCCATCGATGCCGGTCGCCATGAAGTCCCCTTCGACGCCAAGCACGAAGGGACCGTACTGCCAGCTATAGCCGCCGATGCCGCCGCCAAGCACGCCATTCGAGGACACGCTTGATGCCGGCGAGAAATCGTAACTCACCGAGGCGCCGCCAATCGTGCCGCCGAGATACCAGCCTTCGAACACGTTTTGGGAGGGAACGGGCGCCGCATCATAGGAGGGCGGCAGATCGTACAGGTCGGCACTCAACACTGGGCTTGAGACCGTGGCGCCGGCCATTAACACGGCGACAACAGCCGCAGCCTGGTACCATCGCTTACGCATGACAGACTCCCTCGCGATTGGAGGCCCGGTCCGTCCGCCGCGCAGCACGAAAAAACGTGCTGGACCAAGCGCTCACGGCCCCAGGGTAGTGCCCCACCCTTACCGACCGTTAACAACGAACCGGGGCGAAACTGGGCACGGTAAGCGGCGCGTTAATGGCCATCCCAAGGCGGGACGCGAGGCGGAGAGACGCGAGGCTCGGCTCAGCTGGCGCGAAACAGCGCGACGCAGCCTTGGCTCTCGATTTCTACACGCGCGAAGCGCTCTCGAAGGCCTTCGGTCAAGGCCTCGAGGTCGTCCGCCCGGTTATTGAACACGCCCTTCGCGTTGTAGAGGTCGAGCAGAGCGCGCGCGGCGGCGTTCGCGGCCACGCCACGGCCGAGAATGGTGGCGCCGAACAGCACGGCGCCTTCCGCCATCAGCGGCTTCAAATAATCGACCGCAACGAGCTTCTCGCTCATGCTGCCGGGGAGACAGTGCAATACATACGTCAGCCCCACCGAGTCGAACGGCGCCGAGCCCGGCTCGATCGGGGCGAGCAGATTTGCCTGGTGGACAGTGGGCCTGTAGCGGGCGAGCCGCCGGCTAGCGCGGCTGAGGCAATTCTCATTGATGTCGAGCAGGACAAGCCGGTCGAAGCTGGTGCCGGCCCGGTCGATGAACAAGCCTGTGCCGACCCCCGCCTCCAGATGATTGGCCGAGAGATTGTCCGCATAGAAGCCCACGAGCCGTGACGTGGGGCACCGCCAGGCAAACCGGTTGGACAGCCCGTGCACCACGAGGTCGTAAAACGCGAGGGCTGAAGGCGTGTAGACCGCGTGCGCCCGCGCGATTGCATCTGCGTCGAACGGTCTGTCCGCTATCTGTGGAGATCTCTCGGCCATGGCGCGCTCATGTGCCATCGCACGACAGCAAAAAAAGGGCGCCGAGTTGGCGCCCTTTTAGGTGGGAAGTGCTTTTGGGGAAGTTATTAAGCTCTAGAACGAGGCCGAAACGGTTCCCACAACACGCGCGTCGCAGTTGTCCGTGGTACCGCCACAAGCAGCCGCGCTCAGATCGCTATCCCAGTAGCGAATGTCTGCGGACCAGTTATCCATGAAGCCAAGGGTCGCGCCGGCGTTCCAGTAGGTGTAGTCGGTGCCGCCGTCGGCCCATTGCGTGCCGACCAAGCCACTGACGCTCGGCGAGAAGAAGTTGAAGAGCTTGTTGTGGAAGGCGTACTCGCCCGAGAACTCGAGCACATCGTACTTGCCATCAACTCCCCAGTAATTGGTGGTACCGAGAGTCAGCGCATCCCTGAAGGTGTAAGACGCGCCGGTCTTGAACTCGAAGAGGTCGATACCGTTTGCCCCCGGATAGGTGTACTCGAGACCGCCGATATCGAAGTTGATCCCCCTCCACGTCGGGGTGATACCGCCGTAGTAGTCGATCTCAAGGCTCTTGGCGAAATCGACGTTCGAGCCCCACATGCCGAGGTAGAAGATGCCGTAGGTCGCATCGAACTCAGCCTGCGCCGCCGGATTCTGATTCGTCTGTGAGATGCCACGGAACACGTAATCGGTGGTGAAGGTGGCCGTAGCCGATAGATCGAGCTTCTTGTCCTGAGCCTGTGCCGGAAGAGCGGTCCCCGCGATGAGTGCCGCGCTCAAAATTCCAAGTGCTAACGTCCCCGCTTCCTTGCGCCGAGCCATTGTCCAGTCTCCTGCTTTTTTCGCCTGTTCCTGCGAGTATGATCTTGTTTGTCAGGAAGCCGCCCCCGATGTGCTCGCGGTGCAACGTCCCCCGTGGCATTGACAATAATCAGCACCCCCCTTGAAGCAACGAAAAAGCAAGGTTTTTTGAAAACAACTGGCGCAGTGTGGCTATTCTGCAATGGTTCAAGCTCTTTGATGCCACATTGGGCTCAGCGCGATGAGCGCGCTGCACAAATACTCATTCAAACTGCACAGAAGAGAGGCAACTGCCCAAAGTCGCGGCGGACGCCAATCCGCGCGGCAAATTCATGGGGTTGGAAGCGCGCCCTCCCACGGCGTCGTGGCCGCGCGCGCTACACCTTGTCGGGAATCATGGGCTCCCCTAGAGTGCGGTTTCGCTGCTGCGAGATGCTTGACTTTTCGATTCTCCCCCTTCCCACAGGCCCAAAATGGCTGAGGACGACACTGCCGCGACCGTGCTCGTGACCGGCGCAGGGCGCCGGCTCGGCCGCGTCATCGCCCTCGATATGGCCCAAAGAGGTTGGCAAATCGGGGTCCACTTTGGTGCTTCCGAGGCGGAGGCCCTGGCGGTCGTCGGTGAGATTGAGGCCATCGGCGGCCAGGCAGCGGCGCTCCAAGCCGATCTTTCCCGGCTCGAGGATGTTGCGCCCTTGGTCGAGGCTTGCGCCGAGCGCCTCGGGCCACCTACCTGCCTCATCAACAACGCCGCCTGCTTTGAGTGGGATTCGTTGGACTCCCTCGATGCCGAGACTTGGGCAATGCATCTCGACGTCAATCTGCGCGCGCCTGTGTTCTTGATCCAGGCCTTCGCCAAGCGTTTGCCGGAGGGCGCCTCGGCCAATGTCATCAACGTCATCGACCAGAAAGTGTGGCGCCTCGACCCGGACTATTTTTCGTACACGGTCGCCAAATCGGCGCTGTGGACCGCCACCCAGACCCTGGCCCAGGCGCTCGCGCCGAGGATCAGGGTCAATGCCATCGCCCCCGGGCCCGTGCTGCCAGCCCGCGACCAGACCGAGGCCGAGTTTGCCGAGGAATGCCGGTCGACGCTGCTGAAGCGCGTGGTCTCCACCGATGACGTCACCGGCGCCGTCCGCTTCCTGCTGGAGACCCCCTCCGTCACCGGTCAGATGATCGCGCTCGACGGGGGCCAGCACCTGACCTGGAGCCACGCCTGGCCGCGCCGCGGCCCTTGAAGGCCGCCGCCCTTAGACCTTACCTTCGACCAGGTGTCGCGCATGCTGTTTCGGCATCGCGCCAAAGCCCCATGATCCCATGCCCTTAGAGAACCCCGACAGCGCCCAAGAACCGCTCCTGTCGCGCGCGCGCAAAGCGCTGAGCGGCGTCGAGACCGGCGCAGGCGTCATCGCCCGCTTCGCCAAGACGGCGCCGGCCGGCCCCGGCGTCTACCGCATGTTCGATGCGGAAGGCCAAGTGCTCTATGTTGGCAAGGCGCGCCACCTGAAGAAACGCGTGCAGAGTTACGCGCGAGGTTCGGGGCACAACAATCGCATTGCGCGCATGATCGCCGACACCGCGAGCATGGAGTTCGTCACCACGGCGACCGAGATGGAGGCGCTGCTTCTCGAGGCGAACCTCATCAAGCGGCTCAAACCCCGCTTCAACGTGGTGCTCCGGGACGACAAGTCCTTCCCCTTCATCCTGATCGCCCGCGATCATCCGGTGCCGCAGATCCTGAAGCACCGCGGCGCGCGCAACCGCAAAGGCGACTATTTCGGCCCCTTCGCCTCGGCGGGTGCGGTCAGCCGCACCATCAACACGCTCCAACGCGCCTTCCTGCTGCGCTCCTGCTCGGACTCCTACTACGAGACCCGCGTCCGCCCGTGCCTGCTCTACCAGATCAAGCGCTGCAGTGCGCCGTGCACCGGCGAGATCTCGGTGGAGGAGTACGGCGCGCTGGTCGACGAGGCGCTGGCCTTCCTGCGCGGCGAAAGCGACGAGGTGAAGCATAGGCTGCACGCGCTGATGAACGAGGCGAGCGCCAAAGAGGATTACGAGCGCGCGGCGAGCTTCCGCGACCGCCTGACGGCGCTGTCGCACATCCAGTCGCGCCAAGGCATCAACCCGCACACGGTGAAGGAGGCGGACGTGTTCGCCGCCCACCAAGACGCAGGGCAAACCTGCATCCAGGTGTTCTTCTTCCGGAGCGGCAACAACTGGGGCAACCGCGCCTACTTCCCGCGCGCCGACAAGGCGCTTCCCGCCGAGGAGGTGCTGGAGTCGTTCATCGCCCAGTTCTACGACGACAAGCCGCCGCCCAAGCTCATCCTGCTGTCCCATGAGATTGCCGGGCGCCGCCTCCTCGCCGAGGCGCTCGAGCTCAAGGCCGGCCACAAGATCACCGTGACCACGCCGCAGCGCGGCGAGAAGCGCGAGCTCGTCGACCATGCGCTCACCAACGCCCGCGAGGCGCTGGCCCGCCGCCTGGCCGAGCACGCCTCTCAAGCCGCGATCTTCGCCCGGCTCGCCGAGGTGCTCGATCTCGACGACGCGCCGGAGCGCGTCGAGGTCTACGACAACAGCCATATCTCGGGCACCAACCCGGTCGGCGCCATGATCGTGGCCGGCCCCGAAGGCTTCATCAAAGCGCAGTATCGCAAGTTCAATATGAAGGCCGAGGATCTCGCACCCGGCGACGACTACGCCATGATGCGCGAGATGCTCACCCGGCGCTTCAGCCGGCTGGTCAAGGAGCGGGAGAAGGACCCGAGCGACGGCGCGGCCTGGGCGGCGCCCGATTTGGTGCTGATCGACGGCGGCCCGGGGCAGTTGTCGGCGGCCCAGGGGGTCCTCGACGAGCTTGGCCTGACGGAGATCAGAATTGCCGCGGTAGCCAAGGGCCCCGACCGTAATGCCGGCCGCGAGCACATCTATCTTAAGGGAAAACAGCCTTTGCTGTTGGAACCACGCGACCCTGTGCTTTACTGCATCCAGACGCTCCGGGACGAGGCGCACCGGTTTGCCATCGGCGCCCACCGCGCGCGGCGCAAGAAGGGCATCACCGCCTCGCCGCTCGACGAGGTGCCGGGCATCGGGCCGGCGCGCAAGCGCGCGCTGCTCAAGCATTTCGGCTCGGCCAAGGCGGTGAGCCGCGCCGGCATTGCCGATCTGGAGGGCGTTGGCGGTATCAGCGCGCACATGGCGAAGACGATCTATGATCACTTCCATGAGCGCGGATAGTTGAGTTGGACGGACGGTCGCATATGGCAGAGCAAGGATTGGCACAACCGCATGGCGCCCCGAGGGGCCGGTTCGGCAGCCTGCCGAACATCCTCACCTATGGGCGCATCCTCGCCATCCCCGCGCTCGTCGCTTGCTTCTTCGTGACGGCCGATTGGGGCCGCTGGCTCGCCATGTGGATCTTCATCGCCGCCGGCGTCAGCGACTTTCTCGACGGCTATCTCGCCCGCGCCTGGCAGCAGCAAAGCGCCATCGGCAAGATGCTCGATCCCATCGCCGACAAGCTGATCGTCGCCGCGAGCCTCATGATGCTCGCCGCCAACGGCACCATCGCCGGCTGGTCGCTCTGGGCCGGCGTCATCATTTTGTGCCGCGAGATCCTGGTCTCCGGCTTGCGCGAGTTCCTCGGGCAGCTCGCCGTCAGCGTACCGGTCACGGCGCTGGCAAAGTGGAAGACCGTGGTGCAGATGGTCGCCATCGGCTTTCTGCTGGCGGGGCCCGCCGGCAACAAGGTCTGGTCCTACACCACGCTGTTCGGACTGACTCTGTTGTGGATCGCCGCGATCCTCACCCTCTACACCGGCTACGACTATCTGAAGGCGACGTTCCGCCATGTGATGCCCGAGGAGGAGTGATGCGTCTCCTCTATTTCGCCTGGGTCAAGGACAAGACCGGCATTGCCGCCGAGGACGTGGAGGTGCCCGGCAACATCGGCACGGTGGCCGAGCTGATCGCCTGGCTGAAGACGCGCGGACCTGAGTTTGCCAACGCCTTCGAGCAGCCTGAGGTGATCCGCGCGGCCATCGATCAGGCCCATGCACGCCATGACGCGCAGATCGGCGGCGCGCACGAGATCGCCTTCTTCCCGCCGGTCACCGGAGGCTAGTGTGATCCGCGTCCAGACTGAGGACTTCGACATCGGCGCCGAGATCGCGGCGCTAAAGGCGGACCGCACGGACATCGGCGCCATCGTCACCTTCACCGGCACCGTGCGCGACCAAGACGAGACCATCACCGAGATGACGCTCGAGCATTATCCCGGCATGACCGAGGCCGAGCTCGCACGCATCGAGAAGGAGGCGCATGCGCACTGGCCGCTGCAAGCGTCGCTCATCGTGCACCGCACCGGAACGCTCAAGCCCGGCGACAATATCGTGCTGGTGATCACCGCGTCGGCACACCGCGACGCCGCCTTCGACGCCGCGAAGTTCTTGATGGATTACCTCAAGACATCCGCGCCGTTCTGGAAGCGCGAGACGGGCCCTTCGGGAAGCAAATGGGTCGAGGCGAAAGAGGACGACACGGCCGCGCGCTCGCGTTGGACGGCGGGCAAGGACGCCGCCGAGTAGCCCGCGACGCGCCTTTCCAGCGACACAAATCACCGGTGAACTTTCGGCCGCCGTCCTCGTTCTAAGCAGTGTCCTCGCAACCGCACAGGGTCTCAATGATTAGCCGCGCAAAGCAATGGAGCGCGCAGGTGACCGTCGGAATCCTGTCGATGTTGGCCGTTGGGGCTTTGGCCGTGCTGCTTGGCTGGCTGGCCACCCAATTCACCGTGAAACTTGCCGACGCGTTCGAGGTCATTGCCTACGTCGTCGGCTGGATACTCCTGCCGCTGCGGCTCTGACGCGGAGTCCTACCGCACGCGAATGATGCGCGCGCCGCGCGGCAGCACTTTCACGTAAGGCCCCCACACGCAGATATCGCGCCACTCGCAAGAGCCGTGACTGCAGACCTTGCGGTAATTGCACGAGCGGCACTTGTAGACGGTCCGGCACCCGTTGCAGAACGAGATCGCTTGGCAGTCCTTGTAGATCTTGACGGGCGTGGCGATCGGCGCGGGGTCGGGCATGTCGCCGAACAGCGAGAACGCGCCGGCGCTGCCGTCCAGCGCCGACAGCGCGACGAGGCACAAGGCCGCGACGCCCGCCAAAGCCAAGCTGATGCGTGTGATCCGCAAGATCGCCCCCTCCTCCGCGATGCCCCCATCGCGCGGGCCAAAGCCCGAGCGCCCAAGAGTGCCCTTTGGCGGCCTTGGGATCAAGCGCCACCACACCCTTGTCATGCCCGCGTAGGCGGGCATCCAGTAACCACTGATCTTCGCGATAATTGCCACAAGGGGTTACTGGATTGCCGGGTCAAGCCGGGCAATGACAGAGACTGATTAGCGCCGGACGACGACCCCTTCGGGCGCGTGGCGATGCTCCCAGCCTTCCCGCTCCAGCACCGGCGTGTCGTCCTCCTGGACGGGATAGCCCATGCAGAGATGGCCAATGAAGATCCAGTCTTTGGGCACCTCGAGGATCTCGGCCATGCGGGCCGGATCGAGGATCGACACCCAGCCTAAGCCCAGCCCTTCGGCCCGCGCCACGAGCCACAGCGTGTGCATGGCGGTGACCACCGAATAGTCGAGCGTCTCCGGCATGGTCAGCCGGCCCAGCCCTGCGCCTTGCGCCGTGCCCCGGTCTGAGAACACGGCGATCTGCACCGGCGCGTCGTCGAGCCCGGCCAGCTTGAGCCGCGCATAGAGCGCGGCGCGGTCCGGGTCCTGCATCTCGAGCGCCTCCTTGTTGCAGGCCTCGAAATTGGCGCGGATGCGCTGCGCGCCGTTCCGGATTCTCGACCAGCACGAAGCGCCACGGCTCGCTCAAGCCCACGGACGGCGACAGACAGGCGACGCCGATCAGCCGCTCGATGGTTCCTTCGGGGAGAGGCGTCCGCTTGAAGCGGCGCACGTCGCGCCGCCAGCGCAGCAGGTCGTAGAGCCGCGCGCGGAAATCGGCGTCGAAGCGCGGCGGCGACGCGCTCCGCTATGCGCTTATCCCCTTCGAGCAACCGCTGCTGAAACTGCTGGCTGAAAGGCTCCATGACCCGGCGAACCTTAGCATGGTTCGCAGTACCCGCGCGCTCGTTTGGCTGAGGACAGCCTGCGCCCATCCTCCCCTTATCCCCGCTTCTCCGTGACTGGAATATATTCCTAGTCCAGTTGAATGGACGAGGAGTGGTGTAGGTGCAGGTGTCGGCGGCAAGTTGGCGGACAAGCCTTCATCTGCACCGTGTGAGCGCCCTGCTCTGGGGCAAGGTCCTCGAGGCCAAGCTCGACGCGCTCGACCGCGCGGTCAAAGCCAACTTCGATCCCAACCAGCCCCGCGTCCCTGCGGGCAACCCCGACGGCGGCCAATGGACCGACGCGGGTGGAAGCGGAGGTGACAGCGGAACCTCCGACGTGCGCATCGCACAGGTCCGGCGCGGCCGCCGCGGCGGAGGCAGCGACGCCGAAGCAACGCAAGCGCAACTTGATGAGTCGGGACGTCAGGGAAGCACAGGCGCGCGAAGCCATCCGGCGCGTGCAAGAAATCGATCCAGGCATGGAAGCCCAAGCGAGCCTGACCAGGCCGAACTCCGTCGAAGGCGAAATTCGCCGAGCCGAAGACTGATACGCAACGAGGCAGAGGCGCGGCTTCGCGAGCTCGCTCAGCAAGAGCCAACGAGCCTGATGGACGCGTTTCGGCGACAGCACGGTCTGGACCTTCTCGGTGATCCCGTCTGGTCGCCGGAGCAGAACAGCGTATCGACCTGTCAAGTCGACGGCGTGCCCTATATCGGTGTCAACTCGCAGGCCTTCACTTATAGTGATCGGGACAATGCCACTGCGGGACAGCTACGAGACTTCCTGATACAAGACGACCCAAGTCGACATGAACACCGATAACATTGGACAGTATCCAAACAACGCTGTGTTTCATGCGGAAACCACTTGCCTCCTGAGAGCGGCGCGAGCAAACGGCGGAACGCTCGCGGGCAAGACAATCGAAGTCACGGTCGATCGCGCGATGTGCCGCAGCTGCGAGAAGATCCTGCCCCTTATCGGATTGGAGTTGGGCAACCCTATGGTCACTTTCGTCGACCAAGTCGGACGAGTGCGAACCATGCGTGATGGGACTTGGATCGATAGGAGGAGGACAATGCGCAAGAACACATCTTTCGAGCGACTAGAACGCCGAGGGCTGGCCAGATCCCAAAAGTGCTGAAGCCCTATTTCTTCGCGCCGGCTGGACAGGAATGGTTCCACACGTGGGGCAATGACACGGCGGGGCTCTTTCGGCAGAAGGACTGTACGGCACAGAGAGCGAAGACCATCTTGCAGGCGCGTCGCGTAGACCTTAGACCTCGACATCTACGGAATACCGGGCCTTGGCATCCTGCTGATCTACCACAAGCATGGCGGCGGGTATCAGGAGGCCTACACGTCCAAGGGCGACATGAGCCGCTTGAAGGAATGGGTGCGCAATCTGCACAACGACCCCTTACCCGTCGGGCTCTTCATCCCCTTCCCAAAGGCCTATGAGGCCGTGAAGGAATTCATCGAGACCGACGGCCAACTGCCGAAGTGCATCGAGTGGGTGGCGAACAAAGACCTGCCGCCCGGCACTTTTCCCGATCCATAACTGTCATTGCCCGGCTTGACCGGGCAATCCAGTAACAGGCGCCCTGCGCTATCACGATTTACGGTGGTTACTGGATGCCCGCCTCCGCGGGCATGACAAATCAAAGCGGAACGCCCTACCCCGCAGCGGCGACGGCCTTCGCGGGACGCACCAGCGCCGCGTAGTCGTCCATCAGCGTGCGCGTGATCTCGCCCGGCGTGAACGTGTAGTCGCCGATCGAGCCGACCGGCATCACTTCGGCGGCGGTGCCGGTGATGAAGCACTCGGTGAAGCCTTCGAGCTCCTCCGGCATGATCGCCTTCTCGATCGACCTGCCAGCCGCGCTGCTTGGCGAGCCCGATCACCGTGCGCCGCGTGATGCCGTCGAGGAAGCAGTCCGGCGTCGGCGTGTAGATCACCCCGTCCTTGACGAAGAAGATGTTGGCGCCGGTGCACTCGGCGACCTGGCCGCGCCAGTCGAGCATCACCGCGTCGGCAAAGCCTTCGCGCTCGGCGCGGTGCTTCTCGACGGTGCAGATCATGTAGAGCCCCGCCGCCTTGCTGTGGACCGGCGCGGTCGCAGGATCGGGCCGGCGGTATTTGGCGAAGGCGAGCTTCAGCCCCTTCTCGCGCGCGGCCGGGTCGAAATACGAGCCCCAATCCCACGCGGCGATGGCGACGTTGATCTTGGTCTTCTGGGCGGCGACGCCCATCTGCTCGCTGCCGCGCCAAGCGAGCGGACGGACATAGGCGTTGGACAGCTTGTTGGCGCGCACGACCTCGCGCGCCGCCTTGTCGAGCTCGGCGACGGAATAGGGAATCTCGAAGTCGAGGATCTCGGCGGACTTCAACAGGCGCTGATTGTGCTCGGTCAGCTTGAAGATCTCGCCGTCATAGGCGCGCATGCCCTCGAACACGGCGCTGCCGTAATGCAGTGCATGGGTGAGAAGATGAACGCGCGCATCCGACCATGGGATCAGCTCGCCATTGAACCAGATAACGCCTTCGCGCTGATCGTAGGCCGACATCTCGTCTCCTCCACGGGCAGGACAGGCCGTTCTTGCATGCGACCCCCGTCCCAGAAACTTCAGACCGCCCCTCATAGCACCCGCGACGGCAATTGCGCGAGCCGGCGGCGCGGCGTATCAAGGACCAATTAAGTCAACATGGCTGACATAATCCAAGCCGAAAAATATGTCAACATGACTGACCTAAATACACCTGTGGCCCGCGGCGGCAAGCCGCGGAGGCCAAGCGTGGCGACGGCTCTCCGGCCGGTAAAGGCACCCCCTTGCCCGAAGCCAAGCTGCACGAGTTCGCCGAGCTCCTGTTCTTCGCCTATCGCGATTTCACCCGCGATCCCGACGCCATTCTCAAGGATTTCGGCTTCGGCCGGGCCCATCACCGGGTGCTCCATTTCGTCAATCGGCACCCGGGGTTACGGGTCGCGGACCTGCTGGAGATCCTCAACATCACCAAGCAGAGCCTCTCCCGCGTGCTCAAGCAGTTGATCGACCAGGGCTATATCGAGCAGCAGGCCGGCGCCTCGGACCGGCGCGAGCGCCTGCTGTTTCCCACCGCGCGCGGCCGGGCCCTGGCCGAGCGGCTTGCCGCGCCCCAGCTGGTCCGCCTCATGAATGCCCTTCAAGCGGCGGGCCCCGGCGCCGAGACGGCACTGCGCCGTTTTCTCGAGGCCATGATCAATGCCGAAGATCGGCCAAAAGTCTCCTCCATAATGTCCTCGCCGGCCCGAGCGGACGACGGGGATAAGGGGAGAGGGGCCTGACAATGCCGACGCAGATCAAGACCCATCGCAGCGAAGGGCCAGACGACAACGCGCCGCACATCCTCGTGGTGGACGACGACAGCCGTATTCGCGACCTCCTCGCCCGCTATCTCAACGAGCACGGCTTCCGCGTGACCACCTCGGACGACGCGGCGTCCGCCCGCGCCACGATGCGCAGCCTTGCCTTCGATCTCCTCATTCTCGATGTGATGATGCCCGTCGAATCCGGCATCGACTTCGCCAAGGCGCTGCGCCAGGAGAGCCAAGTGCCGATCCTCATGCTGACCGCCCGCGCCGAGCCCGAGCAGCGCATCGAAGGTCTGGAGACCGGCGTCGACGACTATCTCGCCAAGCCCTTCGACCCGCGCGAGCTCCTGCTCAGGGTCGGCAATATCCTGCGCCGCGGCACGGCGGCACCCGCCACCGGCGAAGTGCGCATGGGCAATTTCATCTTCCATGTCTCCCGTGGCGAGCTGCAGCGTGACGGCGAGACGATCCGGCTGACCGAGCGCGAGCGCGAGCTGCTGCGTTATTTCGCCCAGCGCCCCGGCACGCCGGTGTCCCGCCACGAGCTCGCCAAGGGTGCCGACAGCGGCGGCGAGCGGGCGGTTGACGTGCAGATCAACCGCCTGCGGCGCAAGATTGAGCATGACCCGGCCAACCCGGTCTATCTTCAGACCGTGCGCGGCAAGGGCTACATATTGTATTCTGAATGATGACCGCCGTCACAGACACCACCACGCCTCGCCGCTGGCAACGCCCGCGGCCCTTGGCACCGTTCTTCGCAGCGCTCGGCAACAGGATGCCGAAGGGCCTCTATGCGCGCGCGCTCATCATCATCATCGCGCCCATGGTGCTGCTGCAGTCGGTGGTGACCTTCGTGTTCTTGGAGCGCCATTGGCAGATGGTGACCGATCGCCTGTCGACGGTCACCGTGCAGAACATCGCCATGCTCATCGATCTCTACGAGCAGAACCCAAAAGACGCCGCCAACATCACCCGCCTTGCTCAGGATGATCTCGGTCTTCGCATCCGCTTTGCGCGAGGCGATGAGTTGCCGCAAGTGCGTTCCAAGCCGTTCTTCGATCTGCTCGACTCCACCCTGTCCGACGAACTGGAAAACCAGATCAAACGTCCATTTTGGCTGGACACGGTCGGCCGCTCGGACTTCGTCGACATCCGGGTCAAGCTCGACGACGCGGTGATGCACGTGCTCGCGAGGCGCAGCCAGACCTACGCGTCGAACTCGCACATCTTCATCGTATGGATGCTCGGCACCTCCATCGCGCTCCTCACCGTGGCCATTCTGTTTCTGCGCAATCAGATCAAGCCGATTCTGCGACTTGCCGACGCCGCCGAGAGCTTCGGCAAGGGAAGGCCGCCGCCAGAGGACTTCAAGCCGCGCGGCGCGCGCGAGGTGCGCCGGGCGGCGCATGCTTTCATCGAGATGCGCGACCGCATCGAGCGTCATGTCGAGCAGCGCACTGTCATGCTCGCCGGGGTCAGCCACGACCTCAGGACGATCCTCACCCGCTTCAAGCTGCAGCTCGCCATGTTCGAAGAGACGCCGGAGCTCGACGCCATGCGCGCCGACGTCGACGAGATGCAGGCTATGCTCGAGGACTACATGGCATTTGCCAAAGGCGATTCCGGTGAGGCCATCGGCCGTGCCAATATCGGTGAGATCCTCGGCGAGGTGAAAGCCCAAGCCCATGGCGGCAAGGCCATCGACATCAAAGTCAAGGGCGAGCCGCTTGTCGTGCCGGTACGCCGCCACGCCTTCAAGCGCGCCGTCGCCAACCTCGTCAACAACGCGGCGCGCTTTGCCGACCATGTGAGCGTCAACGCCGCCAAGCAAAACGGCTCGCTGATCGTCGAGGTCGATGACAATGGCCCCGGCATCCCGGAAGCCGAGCGCGAGCACGTGTTCCGGCCGTTCTACCGGGTCGACCATGCGCGCAATCAGGATTCCGGCTCGACCGGGCTGGGCCTGGCGATCGCCCGGGACATCGCCCGCATCCACGGCGGGGACATCGCTCTCGATCAATCCCGTCTCGGCGGCTTGAAAGCTGTGCTAAAAGTGCCGGTCTGAATCCTTTTGGAGGGAGCTTCCATGCACAAGATGGCTGTCGGACTGGCGGCGGCGTTGGCGGTCGCCGTTTTGCGGGCCGGCCATGGCCGAAACCCAGACGGAAGAGATTCAAGATTCCGAGCAGCCAGGCTCGGAGATCGACATCGATATCGGCCGCGACGGCAACACGGAAATCCAGCGCGAGGACGGGAAGCCCCTTTTAGACTTCGGCGCGAGCGGGACAGAGGAAGAAGCAGAGGAAGACGTTCCGCTGGACCCACTGGACGACCCTGACAATCCGACCGATATCGACCCGATCGACGAGGAGTTGCCGGGCGAAGGCCCTGAGAAGTCTCTCGGGCCCGGACGACATGGACGCCCTTCCCGAATAACGGGGTCAGACTAGACGCCGCTCGCTGGCGCCGGCCCCGTCTCCGGGGGCGGCGGGCTCTCCGCACCGCCTTTGCGCTTCCAACCGCGCGGCACCAGCCCGCACAGCGTGCTGCACGCTTTCTCCATATTGGTCAGCATGCGCTCGCCATTGCTCAAGGCACGGTCGAGCGCGGCCATGGTCTTGTCGAGCGAAGGCGACGAGTCGTCGAGCCAGACCTGAAAGACCTTGCCGTAGACCGCAGTCAGCCCCGCGACCCGGACCGCCGCATGCGCACCGCCGAGCTTGGCGCCGGCGCCGGCCAGCATCCAATATTGCGACGCGAGCGTGGAGCAGGCGACGAGAGAGGCCTCGCCCGGGCGGCAGCGCAAATAGCAGGCGATGCGTTTCAGGGCCGGCTTGTACGGCCCCATCACCTCGAACCGCGTCATGATGAGCTCGAACAGCCGGTCGCGCACGCTTCCCTCGGAACCGGCTTGCCGCATCTTCGCCAGCACCTCGGCGTCAACCTCGGCCTGGAAAGCACGCAAGATGTCGCTCTTGCAGGCGAATTCGCGTCTGAGATCGGCGAGGTCGAGACCCGCCTGCCGCGCGATATCGCTGAGGGTGATGTCGCCCCAATCGTGCTGTTGCGCCAGCTCAAGCGCGGCGCGCACCGCTTTGCTCCGTTTGGAGAACTCGTCGAACATGGGTGTTACTCCTTGCGCGTAAGCCTCTGCCCTCAAAGATAGGCACTCTTGGTGGCTATCTGAAGACGGCCGGGAAGCCCGTTGGAGCGGCTAAGACGACAACTCCCGGGACCGCTTGGCGGCAGCGGCGACGGCGCGGATGAACAGGGCCTTCAGCCTATCCTCGCTCATCAGCACGTCGAGCGCCGCAGCCGTGGTGCCATGCGGCGATGTGACGTTCTGGCGCAAGGTGGCAGGCTCCGCATCCGACCGGCGCAACAGCTCACCGGCGCCGGCGACCGTCATCCGCGCGAGCTGCTTGGCGAGGTCGTGGGGCAAACCCGCCTCGATGCCAGCCGCCTCCAGACATTCGGCGAGCAGGAACACGTAAGCCGGCCCACTGCCCGATACGGCGGTGACCGGATCGAGCAGCGCCTCGTCGTCGACCCAGATCACCTCGCCAACCGCGGAGAGGAGAGCATCGCATTCGTGCTTCTGCTCGGGCGTGACATTGGCGTTGGCGATGCAGACCGTGATGCCGCGGCCGACCGATGCCGGCGTGTTCGGCATGGCGCGAACCACGGCGACGTTCTCAGGCAGATAGCGAGACAAGCTCTCCACGGTTCGTCCTGCGGCGATGGACAGCACCACGGTCTCCTCGCCGACCATGGGCTCGACTTCCGGCAGAAGCTTCTCGGCGACATTGGGCTTCACGGCGATCAGGACGACCGCAGGCGGCGCCGGCAGCTCAGGCGCGTCGCTGGCGACAATGCCGTGGCGCGCGGCAAATGCCGTCATCGCCTCCGACAATGCGGGGTCCTGGATGAAGACGGTAGCCGGGTCGAGGCCCTGCTTGAGCCATCCCTCGAGCAGCGCCCCGCCCATCTTGCCCGCGCCGATAAGGAGCAGCGGGCCGGCGAGGCGGAGTGTCATGCGTGTCCTTGCGTTTCGAGCATGGTCGCGGCAAGCGCCTCTTCGGCCGACCTGCCCGCCCACAATACGAACTGGAAGGACTGATAATAGCGCTCACAGGCCTCCAGCGCTGCCTTTAACAGGCCCTCGCATTGCCCGGCATGGGTCTCGGCGCCGGAGAGCAGCAGCCCATTGCGATAGAGCAGCATACCGTCGTCCCGCCACAGGTCGAAATGGCCGAGCCACAGCTGCTCGTTGATCTGCGCCATGAGCCGGTAGATCTCCGGCAACCTGGCCTTGGTGACCCGGAAATCGAAGGCGCACGCCAGATGCAGCGCCTCGAGGTCCTCCCGCCAGGTGAGCGAGATGTGGTAGTCGCACCAGGAGCCCGCCACCGACAAGGTCAACTCGTCCGGCGCGCTGCGCTCGAAGGTCCAATCGTGAATAGTTGCAATGTGTTCGACCATGTCCACCGGGTTGGTGAAGTGGTCGTAGGTCGCTTGTATCGAAGCCATGCGTGTCCTCTGAGGGGCCTCAGCAGAGTTCCGCGCACGAGAAACCGGCCGCCGCGAATCAGTAGATGAATCAGTTATATATCGCGGAGTCTGCGAGTGAAACGCGCCCCGAGTCCTGACGAGAGGAATTGCTGTGGACGGAGCGAAAAAGCTGTGGATTGTTTTGCGTCCGGACTCGACTCTCGCGCGGACTCTTTAGTCCGCCTTCTTGCCCTTGTTCTTGCCTTTGGCCTCCAGCGCGGCGATGCGTTCTTTCAGGTGTTCGTTCTCCTCGCGCGCCTTTTGAGCCATGGCCTTGACCGCCTCGAACTCCTCGCGCTGCACCACGTCGAGCTCGCGCAACACGCGCTCGGCTTGTGCACGAACCACGCTTTCGACCTCCTTGCGCACGCCATCCGCCGCACCGGCAGCGTCGGTCAGGAGCTTGCCGAGCTCGTCGAAAAAACGTCCGGTGGTCTGCGTCATTTTGCCGAGATCCTTGCGTTCGGAGCCGTAAAGTTGAGGCCGAATTGTCACTTAAGCCGACTATGGGATGCCCCGATGCCCGAGGCAAGCCGCGCAGGCTGAGACCTTGAGCGCCTTGACAGTCCGGTGCGAGCGGTAAAGGGTCGCCCCGACTTTGCGACCCGAGGGCCATGGAACTTCTCGTCATCCCCTACCCCGTGATCGATCCTGTCGCGATCGCAGTCGGTCCGGTGGAGGTCCGCTGGTACGGGCTCGCCTACATGGCCGGTATCCTGCTCGGCTGGCTCTATGCGCGCAGCCTCGTGAAGCGGGACGATCTGTGGGGTGGCAAGCCGCCCCTGACCGTGACTCAGGTCGACGACTTTCTGCTCTGGATTACCCTCGGCATCGTCCTCGGCGGCAGGCTGGGCTTCGTGCTGTTCTACGAGCCGAGCTTTTTCTGGAACAACCCGAGCCAGATCTTCGCAGTGTGGAACGGCGGCATGGCCTTTCACGGCGGCCTGCTCGGCGTCATCATCGCCGTCTATTTCTTTTCACGCAGCAAGCACATCAATCCGCTGTCGCTCGGCGACATCGCTTCGGCGGCGACACCGTTCGGCCTGTTCTTCGGACGCATCGCCAATTTCATCAATGGCGAGGTCTACGGTCGGGCCAGCGACGTATACTGGGCCATGGTGTTCCCCACCGACCCGAACCACATACCCCGCCACCCGAGCCAGCTTTACGAGGCGTTCCTCGAAGGCATCGTGCTGTTCCTCATCCTGCGTATTGCCACCCATCGCTACAAGGCGCTGAGACGGCCCGGCACGGTGTTCGGCCTGTTCCTCATCTTCTACGGCATCTTCCGCAGTCTCGTTGAAGAGTTCTTCCGCTTGCCCCATCCCCATCATCCCTTGGATATCGGCCCCCTCACGCCGGGTCTCGTCTACTCCATTCCCATGATCCTGATCGGCGCCTGGCTGATCTGGCGCGCAAGGCGGAAGCCAGCCTTAGCGGCGTGATGAGCGCCGCACGGAAGCCGCACGGTCTGAAAAGCACGCTGCTTTCCGTGCGGCTCAAAGAGCGCATCGCCCGCAACGGGCCCATCAGCGTCGCCGACTACATGGAAGCCTGCCTCGCCGACAAGGATGCGGGCTACTACCCATCGCGCCAGCCCATCGGCCGCGACGGTGATTTCATCACCGCGCCCGAGGTAAGTCAGATCTTCGGCGAGCTTCTCGGCCTCTGGGCCGTGGCCGCGTGGCAGTCCATGGGCGAGCCGCGCCCTATCGTCGTCGCCGAGCTTGGACCGGGCCGTGGCACGCTCATGGCCGATGCGCTACGCGCTTGGCAGAGCGTCCCCGACTTCCTCAGCCATGTGACCGTTGCTCTCGTCGAGACAAGCCCGGTGCTGCGGGAGATCCAGCAGACGGCGCTGCACGGCGCGCCGGTGCCGATCCTGTGGTGCGAGACGCTGCAAGACGTGCCGCCCGGACCGCTCGTCGTCATCGCCAACGAGTTCGTCGATGCGCTGCCGATCCGGCAGCTCGTGTGGCGCGACGGCGAATGGCGCGAGCGCTGCGTGCGAATCGGCCAAAGCGGCGGCTTTGCCTTTTGCGAAGGCCACGCCGTTGCCAACGAGAACTTGAGGCAGGCGGCTTACGCGCTCGCCGTGCCGGACGGCTCCATCCTCGAGATCAGACCCGGGATGACGGCGCTCATCGCCGCACTCGGCGCGCGTGCGCGCGAAGCCCCCCTCGCCGCCCTGATCGTCGACTATGGCCATGCGCAGACCGCCTGCGGCGATACGCTGCAAGCCGTCTCGCGCCACCAATTCGCCGATCCGCTCGAGGCGCCGGGCGAGGTCGACCTCACCGCCCATGTCGATTTCGCCGCGCTGAAAGACGCCGCCGCAGCGCATGGCCTCGACGCCTACGGTCCGATGCCCCAAGGCGATTTCCTGCTGCGGCTCGGCCTTGAGGCCCGCCGCGACCGTCTCTGCGAGGGCGCAACGCCGGAGCAACGGCCAGGCATCGTCTCAGGCGCCAGCCGGCTCACCGATCCGCAAGCGATGGGTGTTCTCTTCAAGGCGCTCGCGCTGACGCGCCCGGGGCTTGCCCCGCCGCCGCCGTTCGGAGACAGTTAGCTGCTGACGGGCGCCCAGGCCATGGTGACACAAGACAAGATGATGCTTCAGGCTGCGAGCCTCGCCGGGCTCGAGGGCATCGCGCACGGCTTCTTCACGCGGCTCGGCGGCGTCTCCGACGGCATCTACGCCTCGCTCAATTGCGGCCCCGGCTCCCGCGATGCTGCCGAGAGCGTGGCCGAGAACCGCACGCGGGTCGCCGACATCCTCGGCGCCGCGCCGAGCCGGCTCCTCACCGTATTCCAGAAGCACACCAACAAGGCCACCGTTGCCGAGAAGCCCTGGGCCAAGGACAAGACGCCCGAGGCCGATGCCATCGTCACCGCGACGCCGGGACTGGCCATCGCCATCCTCACTGCGGACTGCGCACCCGTCTTGTTCTGCGATCCTGAAGCCCGCGTCATCGGCGCCGCCCATGCCGGCTGGCGCGGGGCCCTGTCCGGCATCGTCGAGGCGACCATCGAGGCCATGACGGGGCTCGGCGCCAAGCCGGAGCGCATCCATGCGGCGATCGGTCCCGCCATCAGCCAAGGCGCCTACGAGGTCGGCCACGACTACATGGCGCAATTTCTTGCCGAGGAGCCGGGGAACGAGGCCTTCTTCGCCATCGACGAGGGCTCCGGCGAGCCCCATTTCGACCTTCCCGGCTATGTGGCGGAGCGCCTGGCGCGGGCCGGGGTCGGCGAAATTTTCGATCTCGGGCTCTGCACCTATTACGACGAGACCAGGCTCTTCAGCTATCGAAGGTCGCAGCACCACGGCGAGGATGATTACGGCCGTCAAATTTCCGCCATCGTGCTTGCCTGAGTTGGGCGTTCACTATGACCAGAATTGGCCCCCTCCAAGGACAACTCAAAAACTGGACGCCAGCGGGCCGAGGCAGGTAAATTGTTGTTAGATAGAGGGTTGGGAGTCCCGTCGCGGCGAGGGTTCGCGAACGGTGCTGTGCGGCCAACAGAGGGAGTATTTTGTTGGACGCGGACTCACGACACGTGCGCGACCACCTAAGGCGTGCTGCCGGATTGGTGCTTGCTGCCTTCGCTTTTGCTTGCCTCGCAGGCTGTGGCGGCGGCGGCGCGAGTATGGGCGGCCTGCTGAGTGGCGCCTCCAGCATTTTCGGCAGCTCGCCTAAGGTGTCCATCGCGCCCATTATCGGCGCGCCCGATAAGGTCGCCACGGAGCTGACCCAAGCCCTCGTCGCCGCCGGCGCCGCCCGCAACCTCACGCTCATGCCCGGGGCAAGCGCCAGCAGCGACTACATCTTGCGTGGCTACCTCCTCGCCAACCCCGATCGGAACGGCGCGAAAGTGTCCTATATTTGGGACGTGACCGACGCGAAGGGCACCAAGGTGACCCGCGTCTCCGGCGAACAGAGCGTGTCGAAGGGCTCCCGTAGCAACCCATGGAGCGGCGTCGATTCGACCGTCATCCGCAGCATCGCCGGCAAGACGGCCTCACAGCTTGCGGCCGAGCTGCCGGGCGGGAGAAGTGCCTCCTCGACGCCGGTGGCGGCGTCGGCCCCGGCCGCAACCGCGGCAACCGCCGCCGCCGCGCGGCCGGCGCCCAAGCCGCAGGGCGTGCTCGTCGCCCCGGTCAGTGGCGCCCCTGGAGACGGCCGGCGGTCGCTCACCACGGCCCTGAAGAAGAAGCTCTACAAGGATGGCATCAAGCTCGCCAACGGGACCACCAGCAACGTCTACACGGTCAAGGGCATCGTGAAGCTCACCGATGCCAGCGGAGGCAAGCAGAAGATCCACATCGACTGGCAGGTGCTCGCCCCCAACGGCAGGCGCCTGGGCACGGTGTCGCAGCAGAACATCATCCCCAAGGGCTCGCTGAACGGCCCCTGGGGCGCCATTGCCGACGCCGCCGCCGGCGCCGCCGCCGACGGCATCATCAAGCTCCTACCGAAATCGAGCTGACCTCGTCCACAAGGGCTGCTTGGCGAGTTTACAGCGGTGCCAAGCACTTGTTAAAAGCGCGCCGTGGCGCAGGCTCCCAAACGGGCTGCCTCGCGCAGGCTAGGTCTCGAGGAGCGGTCGCATGAAACTGGTTGCGGGCAATAGCAACCGCCCTCTCGCCGAGGCCATCAGCACTTATCTCGACACTCCCTTGGCGCGTTGCATCGTCCGCCGTTTCGCGGACATGGAGATCTTCGTCGAGGTCCAGGAGAACGTCCGCGGCGAGGACGTGTTCGTCATCCAGTCGACCTCCGCACCCGCCAACGACCACCTGATGGAGCTGCTCATCCTCATCGATGCCCTGAAGCGGGCGTCGGCGCGGCGCATCACCGCGGTCATCCCCTATTTCGGCTACGCCCGTCAGGATCGGAAGCCGGGTCCCCGCACGCCGATCTCGGCCAAGCTCGTCGCCAACATGATCGTTCGCGCCGGCGCCGACCGCGTACTGACGCTGGACCTCCACGCCGGACAGATCCAAGGCTTCTTCGATATTCCCACCGACAACCTGTTCGCCGCCCCGGTGATGGTGCAGGACATCAAGGACGTCATGTCCAAGGACAACGTCATGGTGGTCTCGCCGGACGTCGGCGGCGTGGTCCGCGCCCGCGGTCTGGCCAAGCGCATCGACGCGCCGCTCGCCATCGTCGACAAGCGGCGCGAGCGGCCCGGCGATTCCGAGGTGATGAACGTGATCGGCGACGTCTCCGGCCATAGCTGCATTCTCGTCGACGACATCGCCGATTCCGGCGGCACGCTGGTGAATGCTGCCGAAGCCCTCCTGGAGCAGGGCGCCAGCCAAGTCGCCGGCTACATCACCCACGGGGTCCTCTCGGGCGGCGCGGTGGCCCGCATCATGGCCTCGCGGCTGAAAGAGCTCGTCATCACCGACTCGATTCTGCCGAGCGAGTCGGTGACGAACGCTCATAACATCCGGGTGCTACCGATCGCTTCCTTGCTCGGCGAGGCCATTGCCCGCACCGCCGAAGAGAAGTCGGTGTCGAGCCTGTTCTACTAGGCCTCACCGCATCAGCATCCACAGGCCGAGGCCGATCAGCACCACACCGCCCGCGAGCCGGCTGAACACCGCATAGCGTGTGTTGATGATCCTCTGGATGGCGAACGCCGCCAGTCCGAAGATGATCAGATCGTCCAGCATGAAGAAAAAGACATAGAGCGCGATATAGGCGTAGTAGGCGGCAACCGAGACGCCGCTCAGCGCCAGCACATGCGTGTAGATGGCCGGCAGCGCCGCAGAGCAGATGAACTCGATGGCGTTGACGGCAAAGGCAAGCCCCGTCACCAGGACGAGACTGGCAAGCCCCACCGGCGCGGCGACCACATCGCGGATGCGCGCCATCGTGCGCTGGCGCTGCTCCACATCGCCGACCTCGCATTCGATAGCGCCCCGTGTCCAGACGAGCTCGTAGAGATGGCTGATGCCGAAGCCGATGGCAGCAAGCGCGATGAGCTCCGTCAGCGGACGCACATAGCCCACCACCAGGAACATGTTGAGCCACGCCGTCATCAACAGGAAATAGAGAATGCCTGAGGTGAGCACGAACGTGCCGACCAGCCACCAGATCTTGGTACGATCCTTCAGCCCGGCGATCAGCGAGATCAGATAGATCAGCACCCACATGGCGCACGGATTGAAGCCGTCGGCGAGCCCCATCACCGCCGTGAGCCCCAGCAAGGAATAGTGCGTGGGGTCGATCGCGCCAAAGACCGGAAGCTCGACGCGCGGCGGCGCATGAGATGCCGTGCCGCCGCGACTGCCGACGAGCGCGAGAATCTGCGCGCCAGTCGTCTCGGCACGGTCGAAGCCGATGATGTGGCGGTGGCCGAACACGAACAACGGCACGCCGAGCGCGCGCTCCGGAATGCCGAGCTCGTCGGCGACCATGCGGAACAGACGCTCGTTCGCCGGCGTGGAGACGTCGTGCAGGACAAAGTCGATGTCCGGCCGCGTGCGCAAGAAGGCTTGCGCCTTATGGCAGTGCGGGCAGTCCGGATGAACGAAGACGTGGAGGCGTCCGTCATCTTGCCAGGCGAGCAGATCGCTAGGCTGCGGCGGCGGCGCCGGTTTGAACTGCAGAAGCACGAAGACGCCGATCAGCACCACCGCGAGTACGGCGCGCACCCGCCCCGGCGTAGCGGCGGTGCCAAGGCTTGCGAACACGGATTGCTGGCTATCGCCCGTCATGCACTCACTGAGTGTGTCAAAGAAAGCTGAGCCGTCAGTTGCGCGACCTTATGAGGATCCATTTTGAATCGCTTATGACCTCAATCAAGGGTGCCGCGACGCAATTCCCCAAATGTCGCGCCACCGGTCAGGCTCTCACACGTTTAACACCTTGTTCCCATAAAACCGGCTAAGCAGACGATCCATTCGCCTAACGAGGAGACCAGCCCATGCACGTCAATCTAGAGAATGCCGAGAAAGCCATCGCGGCGGCGCGAAAGAAAGCCGTCGAGCTCAAGACGCAGATGTGCATCGCCGTGGTCGACTCCGGCGCCAACCTGAAGGCGTTCATCCGCATGGATGATGCCTGGGTCGGCTCCATCGACATCGCCATCAAGAAGGCGAAAACCGCCTGCTTCTTCGGCATGGCGACGGGCGAGCTCGGCAAGCTGTCCCAGCCGGCCAAGCCCCTTTACGGTATCGAGCACTCCAATGATGGGTTGATCACCTTCCCCGGCGGCCTGCCCATCGTCGATGAGGACGGGGTGCTCGTCGGCGCCATCGGCGTGAGCGGCAGCTCGGTCGAGAACGACCACGAGGTCGCCGCGGCCGGCGGCAAGGTCCTGGGTGTCTGCGAGCTGCCCGAACATCCCTGGCGGACGTAAGTCGCTAGCGCAGCACGAGACCTTTCGGCAGGGCGTTGACGTCGGCGGTCCCCGTCAGGATCATCGCCTCGTCGAGTTCTTGCGCAAACAGCTCGAGCGCGGCGGAGACGCCGGCCTCGCCGTGCGCCGCGAGGCCATAGACGAAGGCGCGGCCGAGAAGGCAACCATTCGCGCCAAGCCCAAGCGCCTTGAGCACATCAGAGCCGGACCGGACGCCGCTGTCGAGGATCAGCTCGACATCATCGCCGACCGCCTCGCGGATGGCCGGCAGCATGTTGATTGTGCTGCTCGCCCCGTCGAGCTGGCGTCCGCCGTGATTAGACACCACGATAGCATCGGCACCGAGCTTGACCGCGAGCTTCGCGTCTTCGGGATCGAGGATGCCCTTGACCACAAGCTTGCGCGGCCAAACATGGCGCACCCATTCGAGATCGGCGGCGGTCACCGCGCCCTTGAAGCGGGGCTCCGCCCATGCTGACACCGTGGCGAGATCGGATCCCTCCGGCGAGTACGGCGCCAGGTTCCCGAGCGTCGGCTTGTAGCGCAACCAGTTAAGCAGCCAGCGCGGCCGCCGCATGATCTGAGTGACGTAACGCGGCCGCACCTTGAGCGGCACGACGGCGCCGTTATCGAGGTCGCGGTTGCGCCGTCCTTGCACGGCCGTATCGACGTTGAGCACGAGAGCGGGGCAACGGGCGCGATCGGCTCTTTGCAGCAGCGACGCGTTGAGCGCTCGGTCCTTCATCATATAGAGCTGAAACAGAAAGGGCGCTCCCACCGCGGCCGCTACATCCTCAATCGAGCAGCTCGACAATGTGCTGAGACAGTACGGCACGCCGAAAGCGCTCGCGGCACGCGCAGCGCAAATCTCCGCGCGCGGATAGAACAGGCTGCCCAATCCGATCGGCGCCAATGCGACGGGGATTGCCGCGCGCTGCCCGAACAAGACTGCGTGCATGTTGCGTGAGGCGACATGATCGAAGACACGCTGGTTCAGCTGAACCGACTCGAAGTCGTCGCGGTTTCGCTTGAGCGTCACCTCGTCGTTGGAGCCGCCTTCGAGAAAGTCGTAGATCACTTTCGGCAGCCGCCGCTTCGCCGCAGACTTGAGATGGCCAGGGTGCAGCGCCAGAGCCGGCGGCTTGACCATGGCGCCGCCGCGCAGCGTAGGCGTCGCGACGGGGGCAACACGCTCGGAAGCGGTGTCGACAAGCCGATTATTGATACGTTCGTTCATCGCACGCTCTTACTCGATCCGAGCGGATCGCAAACCCAACGAAACAGGCTTAACGTGATGCAGCCCCCGGCCAGTGCCGTTATTATCGCCCCGGGCCCGACCAAAGCCAACCCTGCCGGCCAATTGGGCCCTTATCGTGATTGCCCCTAGCATGAAATTCGGCTCCAGCACGTCCATTGTCATTGCCGGTGCCGGCAGCGTTGGCTGCTATGTTGGCGCGCGGCTTGCTGCCGCAGGCCGCGACGTCACGCTATTGCTGCGCGCGCCGCTTGCCGGGACGATCGCGCGCTATGGCTTGCGCGTTTCAGATTTGGATGGGGGCGATGAGACCGTGCCGCCAACCGCTCTCAAGCTTTCAACGGATCCTGAAACCGCATTGCGCGCGGCCGACATCGTGCTGGTCACGGTCAAGTCTCGCGATACCGCCCCCATGGCTGAGTTGATCGCCGCACACGCACCGAAGAACGCAGTCGTGATCAGCCTGCAGAACGGCGTCGAGAACGCGCAAGTTCTGCGCCGAAGACTGGGACCGGAGGCGCAGGTCGTCGATGCCATGGTTCCGTTCAACGTGGTGCAAACCCACACCGACAGCGAAGCACCGCGCTTCCATCGGGCGACCAGCGGCACCATGCAGATCGCGGCAGGCGTCGAAGGCTTGCGCGATTTCCTCAGCGTCCCTTTCGCTCACTTCGCCGAGCACAGCGATATCGAGGCGGCGCTCTGGGGCAAGCTTCTCGTCAATCTCAACAACGCGCTCAACGCCCTCTCGGATCTGCCGCTCATCGAGCAGCTCGGCGACCGGCGCTGGCGCCTTTTGATCTCCCGCCAGATGCGCGAAGGCTTGGCCGTGCTGCGCGCGGCCCAAATCCGCCCCGCGCCGGTCGAGGGGATGCCGCCGAGGCTGATCGCCCTCGCCTTAACGCTGCCGGACGCCCTATTCAGGCTGGCGGCGCGCGGCATGCTGGCCGTCGACCGCAGCGCCCGGTCCTCCATGTGGGAGGACCTCCGGGCCGGCCGGCCGACGGAAATCGACTATTTGCAAGGGGAAATCGTCAGGCAGGCCGAGAAGCACGGACTTGAGGCCCCTCTCAGCCGCCGGGTCTTGCAACTGGTCAAGGAGGCGGAAAAGGCGGGCCAAGGCTCCCCGGCCCTGCCCCCGGAAGCCTTCGAAGGGGCGCAATAAGGCCGCAACCGCAAGGCCTATAGGCGATTGTCTTCCCCTGGCCCCTTGGGCTATAAGCCTCTCGAATTCCGTCGCGGCGCAGCCTTAGGCGCCGCGCCCGACCTTGCGGGGCCGTGTTCCGGCCCCTTCATTATTTCAGACCTTGGAGGTTTACATGGCTGAGGCAATCGAACTCAAGGCATGGGCCAGGCAGAGCACCGGCAAGGGCGGCGCGCGCCAGGTCCGCCGCGATGGGCGTATTCCCGGCATCGTTTACGGCGACAAGCAGGATCCGCAGAATATTGCCTTGGACTCCAAGGCGGTCTCCAAGCAGATCCAGACCGGCCATTTCCAGAGCACCATCTTCACGCTCGACGTCGAAGGCAGCAAGATCCGGGTGATCCCGCGCGACGTGCAGCTCGATCCCGTGCGCGACTTCCCCATCCATGTGGATTTCATGCGCCTCGGCAAGGATGCGCTCGTGACCGTGGATGTGCCGGTGCACTTCTTGAACGAAGGCGCCTCCCCGGGCCTCAAGCGCGGTGGCGTGCTCAACGTCGTGCGCCATGACATTCCCGTGCGCTGCCCCGCCGACAGGATTCCGGACCACTTCGATGTGGACCTGACCGGGATCGAGATCGGCGATTCCATCCACATCTCGTCCATCGCCCTGCCGGAAGGCGTAACGCCAACCATCACCGACCGCGACTTCACCGTGGCGACCATTGCTGGCCGCGCGGCTGAAGAAGAGGCGGCTGTCACCGCCGAGGGCGCCGAGGCTGGCGCCGAAGCTGCTGCCGCTCCGGCCGAGGGTGCTGCTGCCGAGGCAAAGAAGGAAGAAAAGAAGTAGTCTCTTTCTTCCTTGGCTTAGCGGGGCGCCTTCCTTTAGGCCTTCGATCGGGATGACGCGATGAAGCTCTTTGTCGGCCTCGGCAATCCGGGGGCGGAATACGCGCTCAACCGTCACAATGTCGGCTTCATGGCCGTCGACGCCATCGCCGCGGCCCACAACTTTCCTGCTTGGCGTCATCGTTTCTCCGGCCTCATCACCGAGGGCCGGCTCGGCCGCGAGAAAGTGCTGCTCCTCAAACCGCAGACCTTCATGAACGAGTCGGGCCGCGCCGCGGGCGAGGCCATGCGCTTCTACAAGCTCGACGAGGCGGACGTGATCGTGTTCCACGACGAGCTCGATCTCGCGCCCGGCAAGGTGCGCGTGAAGATCGGCGGCGGCGTTGCCGGCCATAACGGGCTCAAGTCGCTCACCGCCCATCTCGGCAACGACTATACCCGCGTGCGCATCGGCATCGGTCATCCCGGACATCGCGAGAAGGTCGTCGGCTATGTGATGCACGACTTCCCCAAGGCCGACTATGACTGGCTCGAGCCGCTGCTCGGCGCCATCGCGGACGCCGCGCCCCATCTCGCCGACGGCGCCAACGACAAGTTCCAATCTCAAGTCGCGCACCTGACGCAAAGCCCGGCCGAGCCTGAGAAGAGCACGCCGAAGCCGAAGAAGAAGCCTGCCCCCAAGAAGCAGGCGGCACCTGAGAAAAAGGCGGCGCCCGAGAAGAAAAAAGAAGAGACGCCGCAGCAAGACGGGCCGCTCGCCGGCATGCTCCGCCGCTGGCTCGGCTCGTGAACACTAAGATCGTCATGCCCGCGAAGGCGGGCATCCAGTAACCCCGCTCGTCGCGAGAGCGCGTAGTCGTTGGTTACTGGATCGCCCGGTCAAGCCGGGCGATGACAAATGAAATGATGGATTGAGTACCATGGGATTCAAATGCGGCATCGTCGGACTGCCCAATGTCGGCAAGTCCACCCTGTTCAACGCGCTGACCGAGAGCGCCGCGGCGCAGGCCGCCAACTATCCATTCTGCACCATCGAGCCCAATGTCGGCGATGTGCCGGTACCCGACCCGCGCCTCCATAAGCTTGCCGGCATCTCAAAGTCGGCGCAAACCATCCCCACGCGGCTCACCTTCGTGGACATCGCCGGACTGGTGCGCGGCGCCTCCAAAGGCGAAGGCCTCGGCAACCAATTCCTCGCCCATATCCGCGAGGTCGACGCCATCGCCTACGTCCTGCGCTGCTTTGAGGATCCCGACGTGATTCATGTCGAGGGCAAGGTCGATCCGATCGCCGACGCCGACACCATCGAGACGGAGCTGATGCTTGCCGATCTCGAAAGCCTGGAGCGCCGCATCCCGACCCTGGAGAAGAAGATCCGCGGCCAGGACAAGGAGGCCAAGCAGACGCTCGCCCTGCTCGAGCGCCTCCTGCCGCTACTGCGCGACGGCAAGCCGGCGCGCCTCGCCGAGATCAGCGACGAGGAGCGGCCGCTGTTCAGAACGCTCGGCCTCCTCACCTCGAAGCCTGTGCTCTATGTGTGCAACGTGGACGAGGCCTCCGCCGCCACCGGCAACGAATTCTCGCGTGCCGTCGAGGCGCGCGCGGCAGAGGAAGGCGCGGGCTGCGTCGTCATCTCCGCCAAGATCGAATCGGAACTCGCCGAGCTCGACGCCGAGGAGCGCACAGCCTATCTCGCCGAGCTCGGCCTGCCCGAGCCCGGGCTGAACCGCCTGATCCAGGAGGGCTATAAGCTCCTGGATCTCATCACCTATTTCACCGTGGGACCGAAGGAAGCGCGCGCCTGGACCGTGCCGCAAGGGACCCGCGCACCCCAAGCCGCGGGCGTCATCCATACCGACTTCGAGAAGGGCTTCATCCGCGCCGAGACCATCGCTTATGACGACTATGTGGGCCTCGGCGGCGAGACCGGTGCTCGCGACGCGGGCAAGCTACGCTTGGAAGGTAAGGACTACGTCGTCCATGACGGCGACGTCCTGCACTTCCGCTTCGCGACGTAAGGTGTCACTGCCTGCGAAGTGACCTGCAGATCACGCCGGCTTCGTAATCACCGCGTAGTCGGCGTAGCCGCGATACAAACGTCGAAAGTCCAGCGTAGCGCCGGTCTCGCTCGTCAGTTTAGTGAGTTCCCGGGCGAGTTCCGCCCGCGGATGCACAGAGAATTGGCGCAACCAAGCGAACAACACCGCCTTGAACCACCGGGGCCACCCCTCTTGCTGACCGAAGTCCACAATGTGCAACCGGCCGCCGGGACCGACAGCTTCGAGCGCCTGTGGCAGCACCTGCCGCCATGGGGGGATCATCGACAGCGTGTAGGAGATGAACACGCGGCCCGCGCCCGCCTCGCAGCAGAAGTCCGACAGATCGAACGCCGTCGCGTCCGCCTGATACACATCGATGCGATCGGAGAGCCCCGCCCGCGCGATGGATGAGCGCGCCGTCTCGAGCATCGCGTGCGAAATGTCGAAACCGACGAACCGGGCGTGCGGATAGCGTCGCGCCGCATGGATGAGGTTCCGGCCGGTGCCGCAGCCAACTTCGAGAACCGTTGACCCGTCGTCCGGCTGCAGCTCATCGAGCAAGCGATCGCGCCCAAGCAAATAGTACTTCCGCGTCGCGTTGTAGATATAGCGCTGATACCTGTAGATGCCATCCATGTGGCTGGCGGTATCCTGCGTCGCGATGCTCACGCCGCCGCCTCCGCCGGCTTGTGAACATAGAGGTGGAAACCGCCGTAGATGGACGACCGGTCTTTCGCCGCGAGCGCGCGGCACGTCTCCGCGTCATAGGCGAACTTCGACAGGATCGACTCCGGCACGCGGCCCGGGAGAATGCTCTCTTCGCCGGCGGTGCGGAAGATCACCCGCGCCCCCGGACGCGCCGTCCGCTCAATCTCGCGCCACAGGGCGTTCAGCATTTCGTCGGTCATCCAGTCCTGTGCATCCAGCAGCACGTAAGCATCGAGTGACGCCTCTTCCTTCGAGGCGAGATACTCCGTGAACGAGCGGTGCTGCACATCGACGTCACCGATCCGAGAGCGCAGGTTGTCAAAATTCTCGCGGAGCAGATAGGGCGGTAGAGGGCCGGCCCCACCCGACGCATAGCGCCGGCCGAACGCCTGCCATGCGAAGTAGTTGTCCGAGAGATCGAAACCGCATGCCAGCCGCTCCAGCCGCTGAAGCACCACGTTGGACATGCAGGTCTCGTTGCCTTTCAAGGCCGCGAACTGCGATGGCGGGATACCGAGCCCGAACAAGGTCGAGGGCTTGTTGAGTAGCCAGCGGATGTGCCGCTTCTCGAACAGAGGTGCGAGCTCGCTCTCGAAGATCTGGCGCTGCTCTTCCAGGGTCTTGGCTGCGAGGATTTTTCTGGGGTTGCGGCCGTGCATCCGTGCAATGAGGTGGCTCGCACCAATGAAGGTCCCCAGCAGGCCGTGCCGATAGAGATTGGTACGGAAATAGCCAATCCGCCGACGGCCGAGCAGATTGCGCGCCTCCCAATAGCGTCGCGACGTCTCATCGAGATGCGGCCGGATATGGTCCTCGTAGGCGCGCACGTTCTCGAGCGCATCGGCCTCGGCAAAGAAGCGGTGGAGCCCGCGATGGTCCGGCAGGTGTCGGATCGCGGCAAGCTTCAGCCTGTTCAACGCGACATGCGCCGGATTGAGGTCGATGGCCGTGATTCGGATCGGGGCCGTGGCGAGATAGCTCAGAATATTGCAGCCACCGGACGCGATCGCGACCAGGTGTTCGCCTTCCTTTAGGGACAAAGCCTCCAAATCCACGAGCGGATCTTCCCAGATCTGCGGATAGACGAGCCCTGAAAACGCGAGTGTGAACAGCCGCTCCTGGATGCCCTGCTTGGAAATCGGCTTGTGGCGGTGGACGGCCTGCCGCAGTCGTTTGTTCTTGCTTCGACGCCGTTGCGGCGTCCCATCGCCGTGTGCGGCCGGCTGCTCGATCAATGCCATTTCAGCCTCTCTTGTGAGTCTCACAATCCGAGGATCACGACATTTCGATATCGGGATTATGACAAGGCGAGCCCCTCTGGAAGCTCTGAAAGCGGCGCTAATGTCCGCTTCGGGTCAAAAGCGGTCAAAACGCCACATTCGGGCTTGGGCTTACGACGCGTCCTCACCGATGCGCGGCGGATTCGGCTTGCGCGCACGCGGCTTGCGCGGGGCCGTTATCTTCTTGGCTTCCGCAGGACGCGCACCGGCCAGCGCGGCCTTCGGGCCGGACGGCATCCCTTCGGGCGGCGTGACGCCCATGGACACATAGACATTCATCAGCCGCTCGACGCCGCCTTCCGCCGGTTTGATCCAGTCGGCCGGGACATAGACGAGCGCGCCACCGATCGGCACCGGCGCCGACGGGATGAGCACCGGCACGTAGCTGTGTTCGCCCACCGCCACCGGTTCATGGGACGGCATCAGCGCCAGCACCGCGGCGCTCCCCTCCCCGCCGAAGAAGCACCACACCGGACTCATGCTCTTGAGACTGTCCTCGTCGCCGCCGCGATCCATGATCTCCACGAAGCGCTTGGACAAATCGTAGACGTTGGAGACCAGCGGAATGCGCATCATCAGCCAGTCGAAGCTGTTCGAGATCCACGACCGCAAGCCCGACTCCACGGCCAAGCCGAGCAAGAAGATCAGGCCGGCAATGATGCCGAGCCCGATGAAGTAGGTGATCGTCGATGAGCCCGAGAGGTTGAAGCCGAGCGAAGCGATCAGATTGCCGAGAAAGCTGCCCGGGCCCGCATAGCTCACCACCAGCGACCCGACCCAGGCCGTCACGATGACCGTGACCATGATGGGCAGGAGCGCAATAACGCCTGACAGGAAAACGCGGATGATGCGGGCCACTGACGCCTCCTCGGGTTGGCACGCAAAAGGCTAGCTCATCACGCTCCGCTTTGCATCAAAACGCGAATGGCCGGGACAAAGCCCGGCCATCGACGCGGAACTTGAAACAAAAGACGTCTAGCTTGCGCGCTTCAGCGCATCGGCCGCCGCCACCTGGCGCAGGAAGTTCTCCACCGTGTGGCGGAGCTGCTCGGCTTGGCGCGACAGATCGCGGGAGACCTGGAGCATCTGCGTCGCCGACTGACTGGTCTCGTCCACGGCCTTGGTCACGCCCGGCATATGCGCCACCACGTCCTCGGTGCCGCGCGCGGCCTGACGCACGCTGTGCGAGATCTCGGAGGTCGCCGCCGATTGCTGCTGGACGGCGCCGGCAATCTCCTGGGTATTCTTGTTCACGTCGCCCATGGTGACGACGATCGACTGCATGGCTTCGACCGCGCCATTGGTCGAGCTCTGGATGGCGGCGATCTGCTGCTTGATGTCCTCGGTTGCCTTGGCGGTCTGGTCGGCAAGCGTCTTTACCTCGCTCGCCACCACGGCAAAGCCACGGCCCGCCTCGCCCGCACGCGCCGCCTCGATGGTGGCGTTGAGGGCGAGCAGGTTGGTCTGTGCGGCGACGTCTTGGATCAGGCTCACCACGTCGCCGATGCGCTGCGCGGCCGTCGCCAGCCCCTCAACCTTAAGATTGGCGGTGCGGGCGTTCTCTGTGACATCGCTGACGATGCGGCTTGCCGTGGAGACGCGGTCGCCGATATCGCCCACGGATACGGCAAGCTCTTCGGCCGTCGCGGCCACGGTCTGCACGTTGGCGGACGCTTCGTCAGATGCCGACGCCACAACGGTGACGCGCTCATTGGTGTCCGAGGCAACGTTCGACAGAATCCGCGCGGTCTCGTCCATTGTTCGCGCGCTGTCGGCAAAGGCGCCAAGAATGCCGGCGATCGAGCCGCGGAACTGGTGGATCAGCTCCTCGGTCCGCTGCTGCGAGGCAAGCCGTCCTTGGATCTGGCTGTCCTGCTCGCTCTTGTGGCTCTCGCTCCACTGAATGGCGTCGGCTTGGAAGCCCTTAAGAGCCTTGGCGATGCCCCCAATCTCGTCGGAGCGCGTGGCATGGGGCACAACGCCATCCATGTCCCATTTGGTGAAGCGCAAGATGACGTTGCTGAGGTCGCTGAGGGCCCGGGCCAGTGCCCCGCCGGAGAAGTAGCCAATGCCGGCGCCGAGACCGCCTGCGATGATGAGGGCGAGCAGCACGGCCGGCCCGGTGCTTTGAATCGCCGCTTGGAGCACGAACGAGATGATGACGGCCATCAGCGCCGTGGCGGCAAAGGCAAGCGTGATTTTAAGGCGCAGAACCATTTGGAATCTCTCAGTATTTGGCGCTAAAGCCACTCCCCAAGACGCAAGCTAGGCGCACAGAAGCGAATCCCGCGCGAGCACCAGCCACGCGGGCAAGACTCCCTGTTTGTGGTTAAAACTCCCTTAGGATCGCCCCGTTTTGGGCGCCCAGGGCAAGAAATCGTGCGAAACCGGCCCTAGCGGAGTGCGGCAGCGATATTCCCGCCGTCCACCGTCTCCACATGCCCGGTCGTCTTGCGCGCTTTGGCCAGCGCCAGGAAGGCCTGAGCCACATCGTCCGCCGTGACCTCGGCATGGAGCAGGTTGCCACTCATATAGTCGGCCTCCGACAGCCCACGCGCCTTGGACCGCGCCGCGATCATCTCGTCGGTCAGAAGGCCGCTCCGGATGCGGTCGGCATTGACCCCATTGGAGCGGATGCCGTCTGCGCCGTAATCGAGCGCGTATTGGCGCATGAGCAGCATGGTCGCCGCCTTGGGCAGACCGTAAGGCCCGAAATTCTGGCCCGGGTTCACCGCCTGCTTGGAGATGTTGAACAGAAGCACGCCGCCCGTGTCCTGCTTCAGCATGATACGCACCGCCGCCTGCGCCACCGTCTGATGGGCGAAGAAGTTGAGCTCGAAGCTCTTGCGCAAGGTTTCGTCAGAGACCTCGCCGATGCGCCCCTGCCAGGCCGCGCCGGCGTTCGACACCAGGATGTCGACGCCGCCGAACCGGTCGCACACGGCGGCAAAGGCCCGGGCCACGTCGTCCGGCTTGGTGACGTCGCATTGAACGCCAAGCCCCTTCACCTCGGCGGCAACCTTTTTCGCCGCATCGCCGTCGATGTCGAGCACCGCCACTGCGGCGCCGTCGGCGGCAAGCGCTTTCGCCGTGGCCGCGCCGATCGCGCCGGCCCCGGTCACCACGGCAATCTGCCCGGTCAGCGGCTTCGTCACGGCACCTTTCAGCTTGGCCTGCTCGAGGCTCCAATATTCGAGGGCGAACAGGTCGCTCTCCGGCAATGGGTCGTAGCGGCCGATCGCCTCGGCGTCGGTGACCACCCTCACCGTGTTCTCGGCGAGGTCGCCGGCGATGGCCGCATCCTTGGCCGAGCGCCCGAGACCGAACAGACCGACGCCGGGCACGAGGATCACGCGCGGCATGGCATCGAGCTTGGTCTTGGTGCCCCCCACGGCCGCGTTCTCGCGCGCGAAATAAGCATCGTAGTCGGCGATGAATGTCTCGACCGCCGCTCTGACGGCGTCCGCGAACGCGTCGAGCTTGCCGGCTTCCGGCGCCGGCACCACCAAAGGCTTGTTCTTGGTGCGGATGATGTGGTCGGGCGTCACCACGCCACGCTGGCTGTAGGAGGCGAGCTCCTTGCCGTTCACATAGTCGAGGATCTCAGGGCCTGTGCGCAGCTCGGCGATGAAGCGGACCGGCTCCGCATTCTCGCGTCTGATGGCGCAAGCACCGCGCAGGATCGGCGCGATCTCCGCCGCCGTCTCGAGCTTCGCTGCGATCTCCCCCTTGGGGAACACGACCGGGCGCCCCTGACGCAAGCGGCTCTCGGCCAGCGACACCATCTCGATCATGCGCTCATAGGCTTCGCGCGCCGTGTCGCCGAAGGTGAAAATGCCGTGCTTGTGCAGGATCAGCCCTTCAACGTCCGGCTTCTCCTCGAACACCTGCGCCGCTGCCTTGGCGAGGCCGAAGCCCGGCGCGATGTAGGGCACGATGCCCATGCGACCGTCATAGACCTCACGGGCGAGCGCCTCGCCGTCGGGCTGATCGACCAGGGAGAGCACCGCCGCGGCGTGGGTATGGTCGATGAATTTGTGCGGCAGGAACGCGTGCAGCAGGGTTTCGACCGAGGGGTTCGGCGCCGAGGCGTCGAGCAGGTTGAGGCGCTGCACATTGACCATGGACTCGTCCGACAACGCGTCGAGCGCACGCAGCTCCCGCAATGGCCCGAGCTTCACCGCCGGCAAGCCCCACGGCTCCATGTCGGCCATGTCGGCACCTGAGCCCTTCACGGCGATGACCTCGTGCTCCTGGCCGAGATCGTCGGTGGCGTGGGTCTTTACCGAGGTATTCCCGCCCCCATGCAGCACGAGCAGGGGATCGCGGCCGATCAGGCGGGTGGTGTAGACGCGGAGCGCGATGTCCTCATTGACGCCTTCGGCGCCATAGGTCTCGACCATCTGCTTCGCGGTAGCGTCGTTCCATTGGCTTTGCATGGCGCGGGTTTTGGCAAGTTTCGCACCCCGCGGCAAGGACGGGAGCGCGCCCGACCCTTGCGGCAAAGAATCCTCATTTCCGCCGCGGTCGGATACCGATTCGCAACATATTTATATGAATATTAGGCAGTTAGGGGCGCTTTCGGATGAGGGAATAGAGGTGGGAAGCTTTCGTAACGCGTACCATCCTGAACGGCACTATATGCGCGGGCCCGGGCCGAAATGGCACGCGAAGCACACGGCATCGCTCGTCGCCGCTGCCCGCGTGCAACCTGTGGTGAGCGCGAGCGCGTGGCACGCCCGCGCCGCATTAGGCCGGGATGCCATCGTGACCTGGCTCGCGCCGACCGCAGCGGCAGCCGTGCTCGGCTTCGTTGCGGTGATGGTCTTCGCCTAAAGCAGGTCAGCAAATGTCGGCCTAAGGCTGCGGTAAGGCTATCGGCGGAATCTGCCGGGTTCCGGCTTGCCCTTTAAGCCAATCCTGAAGCTCGGGCGTTCAGTCTCCAAGGCTTATGGGGTTCCCTTTTGGCGAACCGATCCCCACCTTCCTTGGTTAGCTGAGGGAGGCTAACCACAAGTCGCGAGGTATCGCTCATGCGCGGAGTTCTCATCACGGCCCTTGGGGCCGCCCTTGCCATCTTTGTTTTCGCCGGCGCCAAGCCCGCTTCGGCCCTGCCAGCGGCGGCAGCGCTGGACTACAGCCAGCCCGGCAACACCGGCGACCTGATCCAGGTCAAGAAGTGGTACAAGAAACGGTACTACGGCCGTCCCTACTATCGCGGTCCCTACCGCTACTATCGGCCTTACCGCTATTACCGGCCGTATTACGGCCCCCGGTATTACCGGCCGTATTACGGGCCCCGCTATTACCGCCGTCCCGGCGTCAGCATCTGGCTCGGCTGGTAGAATGATTTGAGCGAGAGGCGCGGGACACCTAGTCCTGCGCCTCTTTGCCATCCTCGCGGATCACGACGAGGCGGTCGGTGCCCGACTCCGCACCCCACACCTCTCCTGGGCGCCCCAGCATCTGACGCACCGCAGCGCCCGGCCGGTTGCTCGGGAAGCTCTCGAAAGTCTTGCTCTCAGGATCGAACTTCAGAATGGCGTTGGCGGTGAAATCGCTGACCCACACCTTGTCGTGCTCGTCCACATAAACGGCGTAGGCGTGGGGCTCCGGCCCAGGCAGATGGTAGTCCGCCCAGTGCTTCGCCACGGGATCGTACCGGCTGAGATTGCCGGCGTTCCACTCGCTCACCCACAGCCGGCCCAATGAGTCCGACCACACCCGCCGCGTGCCGGCATCTTTCGTCTTGGGCTCGATGACCGTGGTCTCGCCGGTCTCGAGATCCGGCTTGCCGAGAAACGAGCCGGCGAGAGACACGTAGTAGATGTCGCCCGACGGGGTCGCAGCGATGCCGTAGGGTCCGGCGCCCTTGGGCGCGTTCCACACATCCATGTCGCCCGTCTCAGGATTGAGCCGGCCATAGATGCCAGCCTGCCCGGTGAACCAGATGCGACCCTGAGCGTCGAAAGCCGCCGTATTCAGATTGGCATTGGTTCCCGCTTTGGGCAGCGGGAAGACCTTCGTGTCCTCGGTCGTCGCATCGACTCTGACAATGGCATTGAGCCCGCCATCGGTGACCCAGGCGTTGCCGTGAGGCCCGACAATGACCCCATGCGGGCGCGAGCCGTCGCCGAGCGGAATGCGCTTGATCTTCCCCGTCTCAGGATCGAGCCGGCCGAGCACGCCCTTGAGCTGACCCGTGTACCAGACCGTGCCGTCAGGGGCCGGCGCCACGTCATGGGGATGGTCGCCTTGGGGGAGATCGTAATACTGGATGTCGGCGGCAAGCAGCGGGCCCCCGAGAAACAGAAGCGGCACGCAAAGGCCCGCAAGCATCACGCGATTCTGGCGCATGCTGCGACCCTAGCCGCTCTGCGTGAATGGATGAAGGCTTGTCAGATGAAGCAGGCTCACAGGGCAAGTGCCGCGGCGAGGCCGGCAACGAGCATGACCGATGTGGCCAACAGCAGCGGTCTGGCCAGATTCATTCCGGCAAAAAAGTAGGCGATGCCGGCTTTGACAAACGTGTTGACCAGCGAGGCGATCACGATGGCCGTCACGGCGGTTTGCGCCGGGCCGCTCTTGGCAGCTTCCGCCATGGACAACGTGATGGCGTCGACATCCGTCAGGCCGGCGATCGCCGCGACCGCGTAGACCCAATCAGGGGGAAAATTCTCCTGGACGATCTTTACCGCGACCAGCACCACGGCAAAGAAAGCTGCGAACTTCGCCGCCTCGGTGAGGCTGAACGGGTTCGCGACCTGCAAGTCGCCTTTGGCCGGCGTCTTCCTTTCCGCCGCACCGTTGCGAAAGTAGAGCATCGCCGCGAAACCGCCGGTCACGATGCCCATCGCCAGGAAGGGAATCAGCACATTGCCAAGCAGCGGGCGGTTCACCACCGCCACCAAGACGATCACGCGCGCGAACATGACGGCCCACGCAATCAAGATACCGCACGCGAGCACGGTCGCTTGCCTTGGGCGCTCGTGTGCCTCTTTGGCAAATGCCAGGCTGACGGCCGTGGAGGAGACGAGCCCGCCGGCCAGCCCCGTAATGAGCGTGCCTCTGCCGGGGCCGAGCCAGCGCGTCAGCGCGTAGCCGACCAGCGACAGGCCCGAGATCAGGATCACGAGAAGCCAGAGTTGGTAGGGATTGATCGCCCCCCACGGGTCGATCGGCTTGTCGGGCAGGAGCGGCAACGCGATGAAGGTCGCGATCAGGAGCCGCAAGCCGGCGAACACGTCGTCCCAGCCGAGCTTCTCCACGAAACCGTGTAGCGGCCCCTTGTAGGCGAGCACGGCGGCCGTAACGACGCCCAGCGCGATGGCGATCTCGGAGAAACCGAGCATCACCATGGCCCCGAGCAGGAAGACGACAATCGCCGCGATTTCCGTGGTCGCACCCGCGGACTGAGGCGTTGCCCGCGTGGTCACGAAGTAGCCCACCACCACAAAAGCGCCGACGATCAGGAGCGCCGCGGCAAGGATCCAAAAGGTCCCCAGCTCGTGCGACAGCCACCCTGAAGACGCCCCCAACAGGGCAAGCAGGATGAAGGTCCTCAAGCCCCCGATTTGGCTCGTATCGGTCTTTTCCCGCTTATGCTTCTCGCGCTCGATGCCGACCAAAGCGCCAAGCAGAACCGCGATCGCGAAGTTGAGCGCGACGTCGAGTAGGTTGTGATGCTCCATCCGCGCCAGCCCTCCCAACGCCGCGAATCGAACTCTACCTCCTGATCACGCGGCGGATTGTTTTCGGTGCTCCGGGTAGAGCATGGCAAGCCCATCGCGCGTGCCAGTGGTGATGCCGCGTTCGGTGATGAAGCCGGTGACAAGCCGCGCCGGCGTGACGTCGAAGGCATAGTTCGCGGCGGGGCTGCCTTCCGGCGCAATCGCCACGGTGGCGATCGCGCCGTCCGGAAGCTGGCCGGTCATATGCGTGACCTCGCGCGCGTCGCGCTCCTCGATAGGGATGACGCTGCCGTTGTCGAGGCTCCAGTCGATGGTCGAATGCGGCAGCGCCACGAAGAACTGGACGCCGTTGTCTTTCGCAGCGAGCGCCTTCAGATAGGTGCCGATCTTGTTGGCTACGTCGCCATTCGCCGTGGTGCGGTCGGTGCCGACGATGCACAGATCGACGAGCTTGTGCTGCATCAGATGACCGCCGGCATTGTCGGCGACGATGGTGTGCGGCACCCCATGTGCCTTGAGCTCAAACGCGGTGAGCGAAGCCCCCTGATTGCGTGGCCGCGTCTCGTCCACCCACACATGGACGGGGATGCCTTCGTCATAGGCCCGGTAGATGGGCGCGAGCGCAGTGCCCCAGTCGACCGTGGCGAGCCACCCGGCATTGCAATGGGTCAGGATATTGACCGGTTCGCCCTGCTTCTTCTCCGCATGCGCCCGGATCAGCCCCACGCCGTGCTCGCCGATCTTCCGGCACGTCTCAACGTCCTCGTCGCAAATCTCGGCGGCGCGGGCGAAGGCCGCAGCGACACGATCCTCGCGCGGCTGGTTCTGCACCGCCTTTTTCATCTCATCGAGCGCCCAGCGGAGATTGATCGCCGTGGGCCGCGTAGCGGCGAGCACCTCACAGGCACGGTCGAGCCCCTCGTCGGAAGGATCCGCGCGCAGCGCGAGCGCCACGCCATAAGCCGCCGTCGCGCCGATCAAAGGCGCGCCGCGCACTTGCATGGAAGAGATGGCATGTGCGGCGTCGTCCAGCGTCTTGAGCGAGACGATCTCGAGCGCGAACGGCAGCTTGGTCTGATCGATGATCTCGACCGAGGCGCCGTCGGCCCCGACCCAAATGGTGCGATACGGCTTGCCGTCGATATTCATGGGCCTGCCTACTCTCCTTCGAAGGAGATGAGCGTGTGGCACTCCACGCCGAGCTCGGCAAGGCGCGCCCGGCCGCCGAGATCCGGCAGATCGATGACGAAGGCGGCGCCGATCACGTCGGCGTTGAGGCGACGCAGTAGCTTGACGGCGGCGATTGCCGTGCCGCCGGTGGCGATCAGGTCGTCCACCAGCAGGACCGGCTCGCCGGGACTAAGCGCGTCCTCGTGGACCTCGATGACGTCGACGCCGTATTCCAGCTCGTAATCTTGGCCGATGGCCTTGGCCGGCAGCTTGCCCTTCTTGCGGATAGGAACGAAACCGCAATGCAGCCGGTCGGCCGCAGCGCCGCCGAGAATGAAGCCACGCGCCTCGATCCCGGCGACCGACTCCAGCCTCTGATCGTGGAACGGCTTGACCAGCGCCTCGACGCACGCGCGGAAGCCGGAAGGATGCCCGAACAGCGTGGTGACGTCGCGGAACATGATGCCGGGCTTCGGATAGTCCGGTATGGTCCGCACGAGACCCTTGAGATCGGTTTCGGTGGTCAGAGTCATATGTGGGTCTCTCCATCTAGGCCAGGCGCCAAGCGCGCAAAGGAGCCCGCGTCTTGGTGCCTATAATCGAACCAAAGGCGGCTGGCTAGTCAGGGAGCCGCCGGTCGAAAGGGGGCAATGCCATGACGAACAGCGCCGAACCCGTCACCATTCGCGATATCGACATTCCGTTCTGGCGGATCGTCACCATCCTCATCAAGTGGTCTGTCGCGGCAATTCCGGCGGCCATCATCGCAGCCATTCTCTATGCGGTGATCCTTGGGATCCTCGGCGGCCTGCTGGCCGGAATCATGGAGCTGGCCGGCATCCCCATTCCCGAAGTGCAGACGCCGCCCGCGCAATAATAAGCGGCACGGCGCGCCGCCTAGCCGTTCAGCACGCGGCCTGCGACCGCATCGAGCTTCTTCAGAACCTCGGGGTCCCGCGCCTCGGGCGCGGTGATGATCGCGGTGTCGAGCGCCCGGTCCGAGCCGATCGGACATGGCTCGTGCTCGCGGGGGAGGTCTTTGGCGAGCCGCGCCACGAGCCCCGCCGCCTTCTCCGCGTTCTCCGTCAACACACGGATGATGTCCTGCACCGTCACCGCGTCGTGGTCCGGATGCCAGCAGTCGAAATCGGTGACCATGGCGACGGTCGCGTAGCAAAGCTCCGCCTCGCGGGCGAGTTTGGCCTCGGGCAGGTTGGTCATGCCGACCACCGAATAGCCGAGGTTCTTGTAGGTGAGGCTTTCGGCGAGCGTGGAGAACTGCGGCCCCTCCATGCAGACATAGGTGCCGTCCCTGACATACGAGATGCCCTCGGCCTCTGCCGCCTGGGCAAGATGGATGCGTAAGCGCGGCGACACGGGATGGGCCATGGAGACGTGAGCGACGCAGCCGGTGCCGAAGAACGACGTCGCCCGGTTATGGGTCCGGTCGACGAACTGATCGACCAGGACGAACGTTCCGGGCGGCAACTCCTCCTTATAGGAGCCACAGGCCGACAACGACACGAGGTCGGTGACCCCTGCCCGCTTCATGACGTCGATATTGGCGCGGTAATTGATGTCCGTCGGCGACAGCCGGTGTCCCTTGTCGTGCCGCGACATGAACACGATGGGCAGGCCATCGATATCGCCGATCCGCACCGCGGCGGACGGTGCGCCCCACGGGCTCGCAATATGCTCCTCGCGTACGTTCTGAAGCCCCGGCAGGTCGTAAAGCCCCGAGCCGCCGATAATCCCGAGCACTGCTTTCGTCATGGTTCTCCCTCTAGCCTCAAGCGCCGGCGCACCCTACTCACCGATCTGCATGTAGACCAGAGCCCACACGTGGCTGCCCCGATGGTCTGCGCCCGCCGTCTCACCCTTGGCGCGCGTATTGATCAGCCAGATCGGCCCTTGTTGTCCGATCCCGAGCGGCTTGCCGTCGGCGCTGAGCGCGAGGATCCAGTCGGAGCCCCTGATATCCTCCGGCATCAGATAGCCGGTATAGCCGTCCGCCGCCACGAACGTGGTCTTCACCTGGGCCGCTTCGAGAAAACCCAGCACCTCGCGAAGCAGCGGCCCGGAGAACTCCGCCGGCTTGTCGAACTCCGCCGGCTGGGCTGTGACCGTCCCTTGCGGGAGTTCGAGCAGCATCTTCCGGTCGAAGACGAATGCGTGCTTGAAGTTGACCTTCAAATCCGCAAGCAGGCTGTCACGCTTCGGATCGAGAGGCCCGCGATTGGACTTACCGACGAAGCCGCCGACCGTGAGCAGCGCCATGCCTTCAGGCGCTGGCGCCTCGTCTGCAGCGAGTGCCGGAAGGCTTGCGAGCGCAACGAGGAGAAAGACCAGCACCCGCTTCATGGCGCGCCTCAGGTGGCGTGGGTGTGATCTTCGCGATGCAGGCGCGCCCACACGGCGCGCTTGGCGAGGTACATGATCACCGCGAACACGATGAGGAAAACCATCACCCGTGCGCCGAGCTTGTACCGCTCCTCAAGCTTGGGCTCGGCCGCCCACATCAGGAAGGCCGACACGTCCTTGGCGTAGTTCTTCACCGTGGGCTTGGTGCCGTCGGTGTACGGCACGGCGCCGTCGAACAACGGCGGCGGCATGGCGACCTGGTGACCGGGGAATGCCTTGTTGTACTGCATGCCCTGGGCCATGTGGAAACCGGCCGGCGGCTTCGCATAACCGGTGAGGAGCGAATAGATATAGTCGGGCCCGCCTTCCCGCGCCTTGGCGATGACCGAGAGGTCCGGCGGCAATGCGCCTCTGTTCGCCACGCGCGCCGCTTCCTTGTTGGGGTACGGCGAACGGAAATGGTCTGACGGCCGCCCTGGGCGCTGGAACATCTCGCCCTTGTCGTTCGGTCCGTCCGTGATCTGCACTTGCGAGGCAAGCGTCTCTACGTCCTTGGCCGAGAACTGCGGCCCGCCGGGCTCACCGAGATTCCGGTAGGTCAGCAGATGCATCGAGTGGCAGTTCGAGCAGATCTGCTTGTAGACGTGAAACCCGCGCTGGAGCTGCGCCCGGTCATAGGAGCCGAACGGCGGGTCGAACGACCATTCCTGCGTCTTGATCTGCGGCGCGTGGTTGGCAGCTTCCTGTGCGAGCCCCACAGCGGGGACGGCAAGCCCGGCAAGAAGCGCGGCGGCGAGTACGCGGAAGACAGTCATCACGCCACCCCCTCGGGAACAGGCTCTCGCGCCGGAGGCGGCGGCTCCGCCGCTTGCGGCCCCTTGGAGGACTTGAGCACGGCCTCGGTGATGCTGCCGGGAAGCTTCTTCGGACGCTCGATCAAGCCAACGATCGGCATGACCAAGAGGAAGAAGGCGAAATAGTAGAACGTGCACAGCCGCCCGAAGAACAGATACCAGCCCTCCGGCGCCTGCGAGCCGAGATAGCCGAGCGCGAGGCAGTTGATCGCGAAGAGCCAGAAGAACCATTTGTAGATCGGCCGGTAGGTCGTGGACCGGATGCGCGAGGTGTCGAGCCACGGCACGAAGAACAGGATGGAGATGGCCGAGATGAGCCCGATGACGCCGAACAGCTTGTTCGGGATGGCGCGCAGGATCGCGTAGAACGGCAGGAAGTACCACTCCGGCACGATATGCGGCGGCGTCTGCAGGGGATTGGCCGGGATGTAGTTGTCCGGATGTCCGAGATAGTTCGGCGCATAGAACAAGAGGAACGCGAACAGGATCAGGAACATCACCAGCGCGAAGCCATCCTTGATCGTGTAGTAGGGATGGAACGGGATCGTGTCCTTCGGCGTCTTCACGTCGACGCCCGCGGGGTTGTTGTTGCCCGGCACGTGCAGCGCCCAAATATGCAGGATCACCACGCCGGCGATGATGAACGGGAAGAGGTAGTGCAGCGCGAAGAGCCGGTTGAGCGTCGGGCCGCCCACCGAGAAGCCGCCCCAGATCCACTGCACCAGCGTCGTACCGAGCCCGGAAATCACCGCATCGAGCGACGAGAACAGGTTGGTGATCACGGTCACCGCCCAGAAGCTCATCTGCCCCCAGACCAGCGAGTAGCCCATGAACGCGGTGGCGATCATGAGCAAGAGGATCAGGACGCCGAGGATCCACAACACCTCGCGCGGCGCCTTGTAGGAGCCGTAATAGAGGCCGCGGAAGGTATGGATGTAAGCAGCGAGGAAGAACATCGAGGCGCCGACCGCGTGCGCATAGCGCAGCAGCCAGCCCCAGTTCACGTCGCGCATGATGTTCTCGACGGAATCGAATGCACCGTCGGGCGTCGGCACGTAGTGCATGGCGAGCACGATGCCGGTGACGATCTGCACCGCCAGCATGAAGGTGAGGATGCCGCCGAAGGTCCACCAGTAATTCAGATTGCGCGGCGTGGGGAAGACCATGAACTGGTCATGCATCATCCGCGGGATCGGCAACCGCGCATCGAGCCATCTCTCGATGCCGGTCGACGGCTTGTAGGTAGAGGCATGCGCCATGGGCTGGCTTATCCGATTTTGATCTTGGTGTCGGAGCTGAACTTGTAAGGCGGGATATGCAGGTTCTGCGGCGCAGGACCCTTACGGATGCGGCCGGCCGTGTCGTATTGCGAGCCGTGGCACGGGCAGAACCAGCCGTGATACTCGCCCTTGTAGTCGCCGACCGCCTGGCCCTTCGGAATGCAGCCGAGATGCGTGCAGATGCCGATCATGACGAGCCACGGCAGCTTCTCGGGCGCGGAGCGGTTGGCATCGGTCGCCGGCGCGTTCTCGGGCAGATTGGCGTTGCGCGCGAGCGGATCGACCAGATCATTGAGGGGGACCGCGTTCGCCTCCTCGATCTCCTTTTTCGTGCGGTGACGAATGAAGATCGGCTTGCCGCGCCACATCACGGTGATCGCCTGGCCTTCCTCGAGATGGGAGACGTCCACACTGGTCGACGCCATCGACAAGGCCGAGGCGTCGGGGTTCATCTGATCGAGCAGCGGCCACAGCACCGCGGCACCGCCGATCACCGCGAAGGCGCCGGCGCCGACCAGAATCACGTCGCGGCGCGACGGGTCGTCATGGGGAAGGTCGGAAGGATCGGTAGAGGTATCGGAATTGGCCACGGGCCAAAGGCTCCTGATTATCGAAGAGCCGGAGAGAGCAACGCCCAGCCCCTCGGCTCTCAAGCCGGCTACAATTGCGCCGTGCTCTGTTATTGCCTCTCTTCATGCCGAATTCCGGCAGGATTTGTGCCGTTATCTGGCATCAGCACTCCAGGTTGTCCAGGTCTCGTTACGTGGGCAAATTGGCGCACGCCCTAAGGGAGCGCGCGCAAAACAAGGAGGTAGGGCAGACTGCACCGACCAGACTTGATCCCTGTCAAGGCCGTGCGCCTCTTCACGCGATGCCATTCCTCCAGCGAAGCTTGTATAGGGATGGTTGAAGAGGCGCCGATGACGTCTCCGCCAAGAACCAATGGATATGAAGACAGACGAACAAGCCGGCCTGGGTCAACGCGATGACTTCGAGGCCAACAAGGATCGGGCGCAAGGCTGGTTCGAGACCTTGCGCGACCGGATGCTGGCGGCCCTCGAGGCCGTCGAGGACTCAGCCGAAGGCGCGCCCGGCTGCGAGGGCAAGCCCGCCGGACGCTTCACCCGCACGCCATGGACCCGCGAAGAGGGCGGCGGCGGCGTGATGTCCCTGATGTCGGGCCGCGTGTTCGAGAAGGTCGGCTGCCATACCTCCACGGTCTTCGGCGAATTCCCCAAGGAGTACGCCAAGCAGATCCCCGGCGCCGAGGAGGACCCGCGCTTCTGGGCGAGCGGCATGTCCTTCATCGCGCATCCCACGAACCCCAACGCCCCCACCGGCCACATGAACACGCGCATGGTGGTGACGTCGAAGGGCTGGTTCGGCGGCGGCGGCGACCTCACGCCTGTGCTGAACCGCAGGCGCACGCAAGAGGACCAAGATTCGAAGGACTTCCACGCCGCCATGAAGGCCGCGTGCGAGGGCCAGCCGAGCGCCGACTATCCCCGCTTCAAAGAATGGTGCGACGAGTATTTCTACCTCGCGCACCGCAAGGAGCCGCGCGGCATCGGCGGCATCTTCTACGACTATCTCAACACCGGCGACTGGGAGGCGGATTTCGCCTTCACCCAGGACGTCGGCAAGCGCTTCGTCGCCATCTATCCGGAGATCGTCCAGCGCAACATCTTCACCCCGTGGACGGAGGCCGACCGCGACGAGCAGCTCATCCGCCGCGGCCGCTACGTGGAGTACAACCTGCTCTACGACCGCGGCACGATCTTCGGGCTGAAGACCGGCGGCAATGTCGAGGCGATCCTCTCCTCCATGCCGCCTTTGGTGAGGTGGCCTTAGGCCCTACCCGCGCACGCCGGCATACATCAGGAGCGGGGTCGTGAGGCCCGTGGTCTCGAGCGAGACGGCGGTGCCGAGGCGGCTGTCGAACAGAGGGGCCTCGTAGGACAGGCGGGCCATGAGGATGGCGAGCGCCGTAAGCACCAGAACCACCGCGATTTTCCACATTTCCGCCTCCCTTCCTTCGGCATCGGAGGCGCTTCCCGCGCGTCCTGATGCTCGGTTTAGGGATTGGCGGCTGAACCCATTCTGAGGCGGCCGTTCATCTGGCGTTTAGATTGCGCTTTTGGGCCCCAGTTCCCGCTTGCCAAGGGGGTCGGCATCCCCCATCTTCTTGGGCACCGGGCGCCCAAGGCTTTGGGCGCGACTTGGACGACGGCAAGTGACTATCGCGGCTCTACAGCACGACGACCTTTCCTGACATCTCAAGACGACGAGGGCTCCCCGTTTGCGCGGGTGGGTCGGCGGCCCGTTACGTATGAAACTTTGAAACGGGAAAGGATTCCCCCAAATGTCTCGTGTGAACGGCACAGTGAAGTTCTTCAATCATTCGCGTGGCTTCGGCTTCATTCAGCCGGACGACGGCGGCAAGGACGTATTCGTACACGCGTCGGCGCTTGAGCGCTCCGGCGTCCCCGCCCTGAACGAGGGCGACAAGGTCTCCTTCGAGATCGAGGACGACCGCCGCGGCCGCGGCAAGCAGGCCGCGAACGTTCAGCTCGCATAAAGCGCGCAAAAAAACGCGATCCTTCAGAACCGCCGGGCTCTGGCCCGGCGGTTTTTTTGTGCCAGGAGCGCAACTTAGGGGCCCGGCGTTCGTTCAGACGCGGTTCATCTTGACGGCTCTAAATTGCCTCAAAGCGGGGGCAAACAACGGTTTACCCAATCCCTGGGGCACCCCTCCACCCGCGAGAAGGCGCTCTTTTGCGGCTTCTCGGTTTAAGGAACGCGAAAATGGGCAAGACAACCTTGAAAGCACTTGGTGCTGCTGCGCTGGTTGGCCTCACCGTCCTGACCATGGCGGCGCCAGCCGAAGCCGGCCGCGGCCATGGACATGGACGCGGCGACTGGGGCGGCGGCGGCCGCCACTATCACCATCATGATAACGGCATCGGCGCCTTCGGCGCGGGCCTGCTCGGCTTTGGCGTCGGCGCCATCGTCGGCAGCGCGCTCACCCCGCGCGAGGTCTATGTGGCCCCGCCACCGCCGCCTCCGGCGCCGGCCTATTACGGCCCCGCCTCCTACGGGCCCCCGCCGTGGACTCCCGACTGGTACTCGTACTGCTATTCGCTCTACCGGAGCTTCAACCCGCGCACGGGGACCTATCATCGGCTACGACGGCTACGAGCACTTCTGCCGTTAGCCCGCGCTGACCGTCTCGGCCTGTCAGACCGGCTGTTTCGCCGGGCTGGCGGGCCGTTGCACATCGACCACCCTGCCCCAGCGCGCGGCGGCAATCGTCTCAAATCCCTTTGAACAACGGTTTTGACGCGGTATTTACCCCTGCGGCAACTCAGCCCTCGGAACCGCCCCATTGTGCCTTGAACGTGGCCGAGCGACGGCGCAAATTAATGTGTTCCGGGATGAGTCCGACGAGCGGCCGCTCAATTCGCTGGCCGCTGTATCTTTTTGTTTAGACGAAGCAAGGACTCTTGAAGGACATGACCGCGACCGTCGCCGAACCCGCCATCACTGAAACCTCCCGCGACCAGCCGAACGCCCCTGCTGACCGGGACGCGCTTATGAAGATCCGGCCCTATCAGGGCATGGTGGCGTGGCCGACCGTGATCCTTGCTCTCGGCATCGTCGTCGCCTTCGTGCTCGTCTGCACCCTCGCGACCATGCGCATCATCCCGCTCTGGCTCGGGCTGATCCTCAACACCCTGATCCTCTATGCCAACCAAACGCCGCTTCACGAGGCCTGCCACGGCAACATCGCCGGCCGCGATTCCAAGTGGCTCTGGCTGAACCATCTCGTCGGCTATGTCTCGGGCACGATCTTGCTGCACGAGTACAAGGCGTTCCGCTACATGCATCTCGCCCACCACCGCGACACCAACGATCCCGAGCTCGATCCGGATCACTGGGTGGCGGTGAAAGGCCCGCTCCAGGTGACATGGCGCTGCCTCACCATCGTGTTCTGGTATCACCAGTTCTTCTGGAAGCACATCGCCTTCCACGCCCACATCCCGGGCATGCGGCCGCTCACCATCCACATCGTCGTCATGCACGCGATCTATTACGGCATCGCGCTTGGGCTCGCGGTGATGGGCTATTGGCGCGAGGTGCTCATGCTGTGGATCTTCCCCCACATCCTCGCCTCGGCGCTGATCATCTATTTCTTCGCCTATCTCACCCATAAGCCGCACGAGATTCACGAGCGCTATCGCGACACCAACATCTTCTGGGTGCGCGGCAAGATCATCGAGCCGCTCGTGAACTGGCTCTACCTGTTCCAGAACTTCCACCTGATCCATCACCTCTTCCCGCGGATCCCGTTCTACCTTTACGGCGACGCCTTCCGCGATCTGAAGCCGGTGCTCGATCGGGAGCACGCGCATATCTACGAGTACGATTTCGGGCCGCACCGCGAAGCCCAGGCGCAGTCGTCCTCCTAAGCTGAACCGGTCGGCGCTCTAGTCGGATTTGGCGTGATCGGCCGGCTCGAAGGTGAGATCGGCGGGCGAGATCAGCACCGAGAATTGCTGGCACCAAATCACCACGCTCGGGAACTTCGTGAGATCGACGCCCGCGGGGATGGCGTAGTTCTGGCTGCCTTTGAACGCACGCAAGCGCCCGAGATCCACATACATCGTGTCGGTGACGTCGCTCGATGAGCGGATGTGCGCCTTCGGCACCAGATAGACGTGGAAGTCGGGACCGGGCCCGACCTCGAAATCATTCACCGAGAAATACGGTCTGGGGATAGACGCTGACCTCGCCCTTACCCGTATGGACCGGATCGCTCGGATCGGGCTGGATGAACGCGCCTTTGGCGACGAGCTTGCCGGTCTCCTCCCGGCGCAGCATCTCCATCCCCGGCGGCGGGGGAAAGATGTAGGGGAAGAAGAAGATGCCGAGGGCAAAGCCGAAGGCGAGCCCGATGAGACCGCCGATGAAGAACCCCTTGAGCCACCGCCACATGTCGTGTCGCGCCTCCCTAAGCCCGAAGGAGC
>CAVSFJ010000012.1:0-97960 GCA_963727165.1 uncultured Alphaproteobacteria bacterium | reverse complement strand
CAAATCCTAATGGCTCGTGCCTTACGGCACGCGGGCGCCTTCCGGCGCGCCAATCGCGGCGTCTCCGGCGCCGGGCCCCGCTTTTCATTGTTCTGCGCTGTCGGCCTTTTTCTTTGTGCTACCGCGCTTCGCGCTACATGAGCACTGGCCTATTGAGCGCCAAGAACAAATCCCAGCCAGCTTCTGGCGGGGGCTCCTAGTAGCCCCGGGGGTGGCTCCGGCGCCGCCCGGAGGCCTCCTTGCGAGGGAAGCCCGCAGGCGCCGCACCCCGCCCCACGATCAAGACGCCTCATGAGCGCGCCCTTAACGGACGAGGTGACGCCATTCTACGCGGGCTGCGAGGCCTGAGGAGAAGGAGGGGATAGGTCGCCGTGGGGCGAAACACTCAGTCGGCCAGCGCGCGCTCTTTGGCGCTCATCTTGGCCATCTCCACCAAGGCCTCGATGGGATGGGCGCTGTTCTTCATCTTGATGAGCGCCGGCGGGCACGGGCCGCCGGTGGCCCAGTCGAGCAGCTCGACGGTGTGGACGAAGGGCACGTCGGTGCCACCCTTAAGCTGGGTTATGCAGCCGATATTGCCGGTGACGATGACGTCGGGCTTGATCGATTCGATGTTCTTGAGCTTGCGCTCGCGCAATTCGCCCGAAAGCTCGGGCTGAAGGATGTTGTAGGTGCCGGCCGAGCCGCAGCACAGATGCCCCTCAGGGATGTCGGTCAACGTGTAGCCGGCCTGTTCGAGCAGCGCGCGCGGCAGCGCCTCGAGCTTTTGACCGTGCTGGAGCGAGCAGGCGCCGTGATAGGCGACCTTGAGGCCGGTCCACATCACCGGCGGATTGAGGCCGATCTCGTCGAGGAACTCGGTGACGTCGCGGGCGAGCCCTGAGACATATTCCGCGCGCTCGGCATAGCCGCGGTCGCGGGCGAGAAGATTACCGTAGTCCTTGAGCATGGTGCCGCAGCCGCCGACCGTGACGACGATGGCGTCGAGCAGGCGCTCGCGCATCACCGCCGTCCACGCATCGATGTTGTGACGCGCATGGGCCCGCGCCTCCTCCTCCCGGCCGAGATGGTGGGAGAGCGCGCCGCAACAGCCTTCGTCCTTGACCACCACGACGTCGATGCCGTGGCGCCGAAGCAGGCGGATGGCGGCAAGATTGATCTGCGGCGCCAGCACCTCCTGGACGCAGCCCAGCATGATCGCCACGCGCTTCGGCTGCGGCGCCTTGGGATTGAAGGCCGATTTCGGTTTCGAGATCTTCAGCTTCAGCGCGCCCGGAGGCACCAGAGCAAGCGCCGCAGCCGTGCGACGCATGCCCATGCTGGCAAATATGTTGCGGAACGGCTTGGCGAACCAGCCGAGCACCAACATGAGCTTGAACCGGTTGGGATTCGGCAGCACGCGGGTCAAGAACCAGCGGGTGAGGCGTTGCTTGGTTCCGCGGTGACCGCGCTGCTCGATGCGCACGCGGGCGAGGTCGACGAGGTGCATGTAGTCGACGCCGCTCGGGCAAGCCGTCATGCAGCCGAGGCACGAGAGGCAGCGGTCGAGGTGATAAACCGTCGAGGGGGTCACGTCGCGCCCCTCGAACATCTGCTTCATGAGATAGATACGGCCGCGGGGGCTGTCGCGCTCATCGCCGGTCAGCACGTAGGTCGGGCAGGTTGCCGTGCACAGGCCGCAATGGACGCAGCGGCGCAAGATCTCGTCGGCGCGCTCAATCGACGGGTCACCAAGCTGGAGGGCGTTGAAATTGGTCTGCATGGCGGTCGCTACATATCCCGATACATGCGGCCCGGATTGAAAATACCGAGCGGGTCGAAGGCGTGCTTGAGCTTGGCCGACAGGACGGCGAGCGGCAATTCGAGCGGCTGGAACACATCGATGCCGGTACGGGTCGCGTCATCGGCGCGGATCAAAGTGGCATGGCCGCTGAGTTCGGCAAGCGTGCGGCGAATATCGACCGCGCCGCCGTCGGTCAGAGGCGGCGACTCAATCCAGATAAGGCCACCCGACCAGTCGTAAGCGGCGCGGACGTCGATCTTGCGTGACAGATTATGGATGAGCTTGGTGGCGCTCGCAGGCGTGGTGGATACGCGCCAGAGCGGGTTCGGCTTGCCCTGGAACATTTTCAGCGTGCGGACCTCGTCCCAGAACTTCTTGCTCCGCTCGTGGTCGAGCTCCAATGCCGGGCTGTAGGCGAGAAGCGCTTGGCGCAAGCGGCTCGCCCGATAGCGGGCGGAGCTCGGGAAATTCTCCACCCGGATGGCCGTAACGGCGGCTTCGGCGCCAGCGATCTCCTGGTCGGAGAAGCGCGCGGCGAGATCCGCATGCGCATGCAGCGTGCCGGACACCTCGTAAGGCGTGCCCATGGCGATGCACAGCGCCTCGATCGCGGTCTGATCGGTCAGGCCGAAACAGACGACGGTGCGGGTCTCGCGCTGGGCGGGCAGCACTTTCAGCGCCACTTCGGTCATGATGGCGAGCGTCCCCCACGAGCCGGCCAGCGTGCGGCCGAGATCGTAGCCGGTGACGTTCTTCATCACCCGGCCGCCGGCCTTGATCAGCTCGCCGCGGCCATTGACGGCGCGCACACCGAGCACATGGTCGCGGGCTGCGCCCTTCAGAATGCGCCGGCTGCCGGAAATGTTGGTAGCGACCACGCCGCCGATCGTGCCCTCGCGCGGTCCGTAGCCAAGCACGGGGCCGAGATCGACCGGTTCGAAGGGAAGCTCCTGGTCGTTCTCGGCGAGCTTCGCCTCGATCTCGGCCAGCGGCGTTCCCGTCTTCGCCACCATGACAAGCTCGGTCGGCTCGTAAAGGGAGATGCCGACCATGGCTTCGGTCGAGACCACGGCGCCTGCGCCCACGGGGTGCCCGATCTCGCGCTTGGTGCCCTTCCCCATGACCTCGAGCGGCGTGCGGGTGTCCGCGGCCTCGGCGACGAGGTGCTTGAGCTCCTCCTCCGTCTCGGGAGCGTGGAAGCCGAGGCGCATGTGACCGGTCACGGGGCGTCGTGTCCTTCAACCACTTCGGCCTCAATCTCGGCCACGACTTCGGCCTCGATTTCGGGCCCAAGGTCCTGCAGCTCGAGCCCGCGCATCTTCTGGGCGTCGCGGCCCTCGATGGGGAACACCTTGCCCGGGTTGAGCAGCCAAGAGGGATCGAACTCTTCCTTGATGCGGACTTGCTGGTCGATGTCCTCATCGGAATATTGCTCGTACATCAGCTCTCTTTTTTCGATGCCGACACCATGCTCGCCGGTCAGGCAGCCGCCGAGCTCGACACAGAGCTTCAGGATCTCCGCACCGCACAGCTCGACGCGCTCGAGCTGAACGGAATCGTTGGCGTTGTAGAGAATGAGCGGATGGAGATTGCCGTCGCCGGCATGGAAAATGTTGGCGACGTCGAAGCGATATTTGCGGCAGATCCAGCCGATCTCGTCGAGCGCCTTGGGCAGCTTGGACAGGGGGATGACGCCGTCCATGCAGACATAGTCGGAGAGCTGGCCAATGGCGCCGAACGCCGCCTTGCGGCCCTTCCAGATGAGCGCGCTTTCTTCCGCGCTCTGGCTCCGGCGCACGCTGGTCGGCAGGAAGTCGCCGGCGATGTCCTCGATCTTCTCCAGGAGATACTCGATCTCGTCCTCGGAGCCCTCCACTTCGACGATGAGCGCGGCTTCGGCATCGAGAGGATAGCCGGCGGCGACGAAGTGCTCGCACACGTGAATGGCCGGCCGGTCCATGAACTCGATGGCCACGGGGACGATGCCGCCAGCGATGATGGCGGCGACGCAAGAGGCGGCGGCTTCCGTGGAGTCGAAGCCGAGCAGCATGGGCCGCGAGCCTTCCGGGCTTGCGAGCAAGCGCACCGTGGCCTCGGTGACGACGCCGAGCTGGCCTTCGGACCCGGTGATCAACGGCAAGAAGTCATAGCCCGGCGCATCGAGATAGGCGCCGCCGATGTCGATGACCTCCCCGTCCATCATGACCATGCGGACGCCGAGCAGGTTGTTCACGGTGACACCGTATTTGAGACAGTGCGCGCCGCCGGAGTTGGTGGCGATATTGCCGCCCACGGTGCAGGCGATCTGGCTCGACGGATCGGGCGCGTAGAAGAAGCCCTGGCCGGAGGCAGCTTCCGTGATGGCGAGGTTCGTGGTGCCGGCCTGGACCCGCGCCACGCGGTTTGAGGTGTCGACTTCGAGGACTTTGCTCATGCGCGACAGGCAAAGCACGATCGCGTCTTCGAGCGGCAGCGCCCCGCCCGAAAGCGAGGTCCCTGCCCCGCGCGGCACCACCTTGACGTGGTTGTCGTGGCAAAAGCGCAGAATCGCCGAAACCTCTTCCGTGCTTTCCGGCAGCACGACGGCAAGGGGTAGGACGCGATAGGCCGTGAGCGCGTCGGACTCGAAGGTCCGGCAGCCCTCCTGATCGGCGATCAGGGTCGCCTTAGGGACGAGCCGCTTGAGCTGCTTCACGATGTCGTTGCGACGCGCCATGACCGCGCGGTCCGGATCGGGAAGGATCATTGTCGACATCTGAAGGGCTCCGGGCCGTCAAGAGTGGCGTCTACGGGAAGAGCTGCCGCTAGTCTTTCGCATGGGCGCGGGATGCGGGCAATATCCGCCCTTGTAGAGTCCCAAAATGGCTCAAAGTGGAACGCCCCATTGCGCTCCGCGTTACGGTGTCGTCATGCCGCCTTTTGCCTCCCTCCCTGGGCTTGATAAAATCCCGGCCCGGAGAGGCAAGTAAATCCGCTGGGTAGTCTACCAAGGAGAACTGGGATGAGGAAACTTGGCCTGTTTGGGCTCAGTGCCGTGACGCTTATTGCACTGGCGGGCCCCGCGTCTGCCGGAGGCGACGCCGCGAAGGGCAAAGAGGCTTTCGCCAAATGCGCCATCTGTCACCAAATCGGCCCGGGCGCCAAGACTTTGGTGGGGCCGGAGCTGAACGGCATCGTCGGCCGCAAGGCGGCGAGCGTCGAGGGCTATCCCTACTCGCCGGGCATGAAGAAGCTCGGCGAAGAGGGCTTCGTGTGGACGGAGGCCAATCTCGACAAGTGGATCACCGATCCCAAGGCGATGTTGCCGCAATCGCCCATGGCGCTCGCCTTCCAAGGCGTTCCCGATGCCGACGAGCGCGCCAACATCATTGCTTATCTGGCAACGCAGAAGTAGCGCGTCAGCGGGCGGCGGGCTTTTGTCCCGCCGCCGCTGGCTCCGCCAATTGGGGCATGGGCGCGGCAGGGCCGGCGGCCGCGCCGGCTTGGAATCTTTCAATGTCTTGGAAGACTTCCTTGAAGAAATAGTCGCGGATGCCCTCCTCCTCGGCGACCTCGGCCCAGGAGGCGCGCAGCGCGTCAAGTACGCCCTCGGGCCAGGGGAGGATACGGACACCGTCCTTGGCTGACAGGCTGGCAAGGGCCTCCGCTTGCAGGCCCGCGCTCTCGCCGAGCGTGGACTGGAGCAACTGGCGGCACGTGGTCTCGATCAGGTCTTGGCGCCTCGGCCCTAGCGCATTCCAGCGCTCCTTATTGACGAGAAGCTCGAGGACCGTCGCGGGCTGGTGCCAGCCGGGCATGTAGACGAGCTTGACCTTGTCTTGGATCCCTTCCTCGCGATCGACCGCGGGCGTGTAGAGTTCGGCCGCGTCGATCTTGCCATTCTCGAAAGCCTGCTTCAGGTCCCCGCCGGCGACGAGCACCGGGATCGTGCCGAGCCGCGACATGACGCGCGCGCCGAGCCCGAAAATGCGCATGCGCAAGCCGTCGAGGTCCTTCTTCGCGTGGATCTCCTTGGCAAACCAGCCGCCTGCCTCCGCCCCACCGAAGGCGCAAGGCAACACGTGGACCTTGAGGCCGGCTTGGTCGTACATCTCCTGATAAAGCTTCCTGCCATTGCCGTGATCGAACCAGGCGAGGTAGCCTTTGGCGTCGGGGCCAAAGGGGAAGCCTCCGAACAGGGGCGCGGCCGGGACTTTCGCGGCCCAGAAGCCCGCCGTGGCAAATCCCGCATCGACCTTGCCGTCGGACACCTTATCGAGGATCTCGTGGGGCAGCGTGCCGTCCCCCGGCTGCTTGAGGTCGAGCACAAGCGTCCCGCCGGAGCGTTTCTTGAGGGCCCTGGCAAGCGTTCGCGCCGGCTTTCCCAGGCCCGGCAGATAGGTGCCGTAGGCGAGCGGCGTGACGAGCGTGACCGTGTCGCCCTCCGCGGCTCCGCCCTTGACCGGCGCAAGCGTCAAAGCCACGGCGAACGCCAAGGCGCCCAAGGCTTTCATTCGATTATCGGTTTCCCTCGTCATGCCGGCACGTGCTACATCCCGCCCCTCTCGAAGTCTCGCAGAGACTTGACCGGAAGGCCATGAGACCTCAAGCCCACCCGGAAAGGCTTAAGGCTGGCATCATCCCTTTGCTTCCGTTCCGGCGAAGCTTCGGCTATGGTTCACCGGACTTTCCCTATGTGCATGATCTTCTTGGGTGGACTTAGGTCCGATACGGGGTCGGCCGCATGAGTCTTGCCGTTTGGCTGATCGAACGTCCTCGCTGGTTCAAGCGGACACTTCTGATCGTAAACGACTTCGCGATGCTCAGCATCGCGTTGTGGGCCGCCTATTCCTTGCGCCTCAGCCGGGTGTTCGTCCCGGAAAATTTCGAGATCTTCCTGCTCATGCTGGCGGCACCGGTCGTCGGCGTCCTGGTCTTCTACTGGCGGGGACTCTACAAGCTCGTCACCCGGTTCATCGGGCCTACGGGCACGACGCGCATCTACACGGCGGTGATCATCGCCGCGGTGTCGTGGGCCCTGGTCGTGCTGATGAGCGGCATCCAGGGGCAGCCGCGCTCGGTCGTGGTGATCTATGCTCTCATTGCCGCCGGTCTCATTCGTCTCAGCCGGCAGTGGGCCGGTGCGCTGCTGCTCAGTGCAGCACCCCAACACAAGCCCTTGAGCTTCGACGAGCGGAAGAACGTCATCATCTATGGCGCCGGGCCCATCGGCATTCAGCTCCTGCGCGCGTTGACCGAGACCGGTAACTACAAGACCGTCGCCTTCATCGATGCGAACCCCTCGCTGGCCGGCCAGCTGGTGCACGGCGTCAAGGTCGTCAGGCCGGAGAAGATCGGCAAGGCCATCGCCGACGAGGACGTGAAGGAGATCTTGCTGGCCACGCCGTCGGCGCTCCGCGGCGAGCGCCGGATGGCGCTCAAATTGCTTGAGGCTTACCCCGTGGTGGTGAAGACGCTGCCCGCGCTCGAGGACATTGCCTCGGGCCATGTGGAGGTGAGCGATCTCCGGCCCATCGACGTCGAGGACCTCTTGGGCCGCGATCCGGTGAGCCCCGATCTCGAGCTTTTGACCGCGCAGGTACATGGCAAGGCGGTGATGATCACTGGCGCCGGCGGCTCCATCGGCTCGGAGTTGACCCGACAGCTCTTACGACTGGGGCCGAAGATTCTCGTTCTATTCGACGTCTCGGAAGCGGCCCTCTATGAGATCTCGATGGAGATCGAGGAACTGAAACGGCGGCTGCATAACGAGGACGAAGGCGGCGCGCCGGTAGAGACCGGCGTGGTCCAGGTTCTCGGCTCGGTGCTCGACCGCAAGCTCGTCGCGCGCACTATCGAGGAGCAAGGGGTCGAGGTGATCTACCACGCCGCGGCCTACAAGCACGTGCCGATCGTCGAGGCGAACGCTTTCGTGGGACTTCAGAACAATACGCTCGGCACGCTCGTAGTCGCCGAAGCGGCGAAAGAGCTCGGCGTCGAGCGGTTCGTGCTGGTGTCAAGCGACAAGGCGGTGCGTCCGACCAACGTGATGGGCGCGAGCAAACGTCTGGCCGAGCTGATCCTGCAAGCGTTGGCGCAAGAAAGCCCCGCCACCATTTTCACCATGGTTCGCTTCGGCAATGTGCTCGATTCCTCGGGCTCGGTCGTCCGGCTGTTCCGCAACCAGATCAAGGCCGGCGGCCCGGTGACCGTCACGCATCCGGAAGTGATCCGCTATTTCATGTCGATTCCCGAGGCTGCCCAGCTCGTCATCCAGGCAGGGGCCATGGCGACCGGCGGCGAGGTTTTCGTGCTCGAGATGGGGACGCCGGTGAAGATCGACGATCTCGCCCGCACCATGATCCGCCTGTCAGGACTCGACGTCCGCGACGAAGACCATCCCGAGGGCGACATTGCCATCGAATATGTGGGCTTGCGGCGTGGCGAGAAGCTCTACGAGGAGCTCCTGATCGGCAAGAACACGACCGGCACGAACCATCCGCGCATCTTCAAGAACTCCGAGCCGGTCTTGCCTTATGAGGGTCTCGTGGCGGCGCTGGGGCGCCTCGAAAACGCGATCCAGAAGGTGGATGAGGTCGAGCTCCAGGACATACTCCGCGCCACGGTCGAAGGCTATACGCCGGGGGGGCCGGTCCCTACGGTCTCGGCCAAGGACGAATGGCAACCCATCTCGCGCACGCTGCACTAGGCAGATGCTTCAGCCCGATTTCGTTTCCTGGCTCACCGTGCTTGCCGCCAGCGCCGGGCTCAGCGCCGGCCTGATCCTCATCTTGAAACCCATTCTCGTCCGCCACCTGCTCGCGCATCCAAACGCGCGCTCATCGCATGCCACAGCGACGCCGCAAGGCGCCGGGCTTGCCGTCATGGCCTCCCTGACCATCGTGTGCGCCACGGCGGTAGCGCTCAACGCCGTGCCACCACCGAGTCTGGTGCCCGTGCTGGCCGGTGCGGCCGCTCTCACCGTCGTGGGCGCGCTCGACGATGTGCACGCCCTCGAAGTGTCGTGGCGGCTGCTGGCCCAGACGCTGGTCGCGCTCGCCATCGTGTTCATGCTGCCGCAGGACTTCCGCTTGCTGCCCGATCTCCTGCCTCTCGGCCTCGAGCGGGCCCTGATGGTTCTCGGCGTCGTTGGCTTCGTGAACGCCATCAACTTCCTGGACGGCCTCGATTGGATGACGGTGGCGCAGGTCGTGCCGATGACGCTCGGCGTGGCGATCCTCTGCTGGCTCGGCGTGGTGCCAGCGAGCATCGGTCTGCTGGCGCTGGTGCTGCTGGGCGCCACACTCGGCTTCGCCGTGTTCAACAAGCACCCCGCGCAGATCTTCCTCGGCGACGCCGGCAGCCTGCCGATCGGTCTCGTTCTGGCCTATATGCTGATCTACGTGGCGGAGGCTCACATCGTTTCAGGCCTCCTGCTGGCGCTCTACTCCTTGACCGACACCACGCTGACCCTTGTTCGGCGCCTCATTCAGGGAGAGCGCGTGTTCTCCGCGCACAAGACCCACTTCTATCAGCGGGGCGTGGCGCAAGGCTTGCGCGTGCCACAAGTCACGTCGCGGGTCTTTGCGCTTTGCCTCGTGCTCGCGTGCCTTGCCATCGCTGCGGCGCTGGCCCGCTCGCTTGCCTTCGATCTCGCAGCGCTCGCGCTCGGCCTCGTGGCCACGGGCTTCGTGCTCTTCGACTTCACGCGGGGGCGCTGAGTGACACCGCGCATCCTCGTCACCGGCGCGTCCGGCTTCATCGGCAAGACGCTCGTCGCCGCGCTCGCCAAGCAAGGCTTCGCGGTCCGGGCCGCAGCGCGCGATCCCAATGCCATCATCGCCGCAAGCGAGGTGGAGCGCGTGACTATGCCGGATCTCGCCGCGCCGTCCGATTGGTCCGAGCTGCTCGAGGGTGTGACCCATGTGGTCCATCTCGCCGGCATCGCGCACGCGCCCGGCGTCCTGCCAGACACGGTCTACACCCGCATCAATGCCGAGGCGGTTGGCGAGCTTGCCGAACAAGCCAAAGGCAAGGTCGAGCGCTTCATCTTTATGTCGTCGGTGCGCGCACAAGCCGGGCTCGCGGCGGACCACGCCATCACCGAGAAGGACGTGCCGGAGCCGACCGATGCGTATGGGCACTCCAAGCTCGAGGCCGAGCGGCTGGTCGAGCAAAGCGGCGTCCCCTATACGATCCTCCGCCCGGCGGTGGTCTACGGCAAGGGCGTCAAAGGCAACATCGCCTCGCTTGCGACCATCGCCAAGACGCCCATGCCGCTTCCCTTCGGCGGTCTCGACAACCGCCGCTCGCTACTCGCGCTCGACAATCTCATCACCGCGGTTGTCCATGTGCTCACGACGGAGGCGGCTAAGAACGAGACGTTTCTCGTTGCCGATGCAGAGCCGATCACCGTCGCCGATCTGGTCGGCGCCATGCGGGAGGGGCTCGGAAAGCCTCCTCACCTCGTGAAGGTTCCCTCAGGCGCGGTGAAGCGCATCCTCAAGTCGTTCGGCCGGGAGGCCGACTGGGAGCGCGTGTCAGGCCAGTTCGTGGTCGACATATCGAAATTGCTGGCGACGGGCTGGACGCCGCAGGTCGAGACGCATGCCGGTATTGTCCAAATGATGCGCGCCGAGAACGGTGCGGCCGCCTAGCGGACGCGCAGGCGGTCATAGAGCGCCACGGTCTCCTGGCCAATGGCGTCGGCGGAGAACTTCTCTTCGACCAGACGCCGGGCCGCCGCGCCGAACTGCGCGCGCAAAGCCGCGTCCTCCGCCAGCCGCGTCATGGCGGCGGCCAGCGCTTCGGCATCGTCGACCGGCACGGTGAGCGCCGTCTCCCCTTCGATCGCGATCTCCCGGCAGCCGGGCACGTCGGTCGCCACCATGGCGCGGCCGCACGCGGCAGCCTCCAGCAGGCTCTTGGGCAAGCCCTCCCCGCCCCGGGACGGCTGGACGGCGAAATGCGCCTCGCTCCAGACCTCGCGGATGTCGGTGACATGGCCGAGCCAGACAATGCCGAAGGCGCTCGCGAACTCGCGCAGCTGCTCCGGCGCCAGCGACCCTGGGTTCTCGCGGTCGCAATCGCCTGCGAGAAGGAGGCGCAGCTTGACGCCCCGGTCGGTGACGAGCCGGAAGGCGTCTACCAGAGTCATGACCCCTTTGTGCCGCAACATGCGTCCGACGAAGGCGGCGGTCACCGGCGGCGGCGGCTCGGGTAAGGCTTGATACCGATCGAGATCGATGCCCGAGCCGGCAATGATGGTCACGGCGTCCGGCGGGATACCGAGATCGAGGAGGAAGCGGCGGTCGTCGGGGTTCTGCACGATGGTGCAGCTCCGTGCCCGCTTGAGGAGATGCTTGAGCGCGAACTCCACGACGCGGCGCGTGAACGCCCCCGATCCGCCATTGTCCACGAACACCGCGCCAAGGCCGGTCAGGGCGTTGACGACGGCGATACGGCTCAAGCCCAGGCTCGCCAGGGTGCCGAGCAACACCGGCTTCAGAGCGACGTTGTGGACGATATCGGGCTGGAGCCTCCGGAACAGCCGCCTGAGCTCGCGCGTGGCCGAAAAGCTGCCGACGGGGGACAGGCTGCCGCGGCTCCACGACAGCGCATGGGGCGTGAAGCCCTCCTCCTCGATACGGGCGCGGCCGTCTTTGATTCGGGTGGCGACATGCACCTCATAGCCCGCCGCCTTGGCCGCCCGGGCCACGGGCAGCCGGTGCGACAGGAAATACCAGTCTTCGGTGACGACGTAGAGGATGCGGGGCGCCATGTCGCGGACGCTTGTATCAGCGCTCGCGCCCGGGCGGAACAGACCGGCGCGGTTTAGGCGTCCAATCGCGCGAGACGGCGCTGGCTAAGAACAGGGCCGATTGGCGGACCTGAGGGGAGCCGGAGCGATCCGCCTTCTCTTTTTGCATGCCGGGGCGTCCCCGATTTCCCCGGTCATGCCGCAATTTTCCGCCACAAAGACACTGTTGCGGGTGGGACACGCCTCCCGCCCTCACGGGGACAAAGGGCGTCTGCGCCCTGGAATTCCGGGCTGTTTGGCGCTAGAATCGCTTAGGCTGAGAACAAAGCGGCTTAGAGGGAATCGATGAAACGGCTCGTCCTGGTGCTTTGCGCCGCCGCGGCAGTGGTACTGCTGCCGGCGAGTGCGTACGCGTTTGAGATCGAAGGCGGAGGCCCGAGTGATCCAGACGATGCGGCCAAATTCGAGAGCCTGAACCCAGTCTACGCGCTCCCCCGCTTCGAGGGCAGCTCGCTGGCGATGCCGTATAGCAATGGTGGCACCGGTATTAGCGGTCATGTTTCGGACTACGGGAACTCCATCTCGATTCCCGGCCCCGGGAATGTCCCAGCCGACCCCGGCTTATGCGACCAGCCCCTTCTTCCGCTAGGCCTTAGCCAGCTTTCCTACTAAGCGGCCGCCCTCTTCCTTTCTCGTCTGCTTCGAGACCTGGTCTCTGCAGCGACTGGATGAGCTTGTTCAGGCTCTGATTGTCCGGCTCGACCTCGGCAAGCTGCTGCGCATAGCCAAGGGCCGCAGCGGCATCGCCGTCGGCGCGGGCGAAATTGATGAGCGCAAGCAGCGTCTCGCGGTCATGCGGGTGGCGCTTGAGATTGTCTTTCAGCACCGCGACGGCGTCGGCCCGGCGCCCGAGGGACTCAAGCCCGACGGCATAGACATAAGCGTAGCGGGCGCGGTCCGGCTCGAGCTTGGCCGCAAGGCGCAACTCGTCGATGGCCTCCTCTTGCTTCTTGAGCCGCACGAGCGCGAGGCCAAGCGCGTGATGGAGCCCGCCGTCTTTCGGCGAGGCTTTGATCGCCTCGCGCAGCACAGCTACGCCGTCTTGATCGCGGCCGAGCTGCCGGTAGAGGTCGGCCAAGTTGACGGCAGCCGGGGTGAAGTGCGGGCTCAAGCGCAGCGCCGCCCGGTATTCCCGCTCTGCCGCTGCCGCATCGCCTTTGCGCGCATCGTAGCGCGCGAGCAGGCTCCGCGCCTCGGGGCGATCGGCATTGAGCTCTTGAGCAGCGACGAACTCCTTCTCGGCAGCGGCGAGGCTCTCGCGCTGGCTGGGCGAGAGATCAGGGCTCTCATATCCGCCGAGCAAGAACCCAGCCTTGATGCGCACGCCGCGCACCGGATCGTCGAGAAGCGGCGCGACGAGCGGCCAAAGCTGTGCCGGCGACCCCGTGTCGAGATGATCGAGCGCAGCGATGCGCACCAGAGGATCGGGATCGGCGAGCCCCTTCTTCACCAGAGCGGCCGTCTGAGGCGACGGATAGGCGGTCAGTTCCTCGAGCGCGCTCGCCCGGACAAAGCTGGGCGTATCGGGATCCGCGGCCACGGCAGAGAGCAGCTTCTCCGCGCTCGGCTCCCCCTGCCACGCGGCATGGAACGCGGGCCCGTAAGTCTGGAAGCCTTCCCGCTCGGGGCCGAACCATTTGGTGATGGCGGCGTTCGCCCAATCGGCCGACTTGTCCTTGTGGCAATCGTTGCAGGCATTGTTGACGCCGAGCGAAATGGAAAGATCCGGGCGCGGCACGCGGAAGGAATGATCGTGGCGCGGATCGACTTGCATATAGGTCCGCACCGGCATGTGGCAGGACACGCAGGTCGGGGCCGGCGTCACACCCTCATGATGGGTGTGAGAGGCTTGCGCATAGCGCGGGGCATGGCACTGCATGCAGACTTGGTCGACGGGACGCGCGCAGCTTGGCGCTGTGCGGATCGTGGCAGTCGCTACAGGTGACGCCCTTCGCGAACATCTTGCTCTGCTTGAACGAGCCGTAATTGTAGACCTCATCCAGCATCTGCCCGTCTGGTTGATAGAGACCGTGGGCGAGCAGCGATACGACATGGGTGTCGGACAGCGGCCGTCCCGGCAGCCAATCTTCCGAGATCTCGCCGCGCCGCGCATGACAGCGCCCGCACATTTCGACCTCTTTGCGCAAGAGCTCCGGCGCGGCACTGCGCTGGGGTTGGTCCGTCTTCGGGTCGCGGCTCCAGCTGATACCGGTCCGCTCGTCGAAGCGGGCGAGAAGCCCCATCAGCTTGTCCTTATCGCCTGCGGGGGCGCCACTCTTGGCCCAGGCCACATGGGCCGAACCTTGGCCGTGGCACGCCTCGCAGCCGATGCTGATCTCCTTCCAGGTGGTGGCGAAGGTATTCTTGGCTGCGTCGTAGTTCTTGGCGATGCCGGTCGAGTGGCATTCGGCGCACATGAAGTTCCAATTCTGGTTCAGCTTGGTCCAGTGCAGCGGGTCGTTATGCGTGATGTCCTCGTCGGGATAGAGATGGAACCAGCGCTGCCCCCCCTGATCCTTCGGCCTTGTGTCCCAGGCAAGCGACAGCGCCTGGATGCGCCCGTCGGGGAACTCGACGAGATATTGCTGCAAAGGGTCGAGCCCGAACGTGTACTTCACCTCGAACGTGTCGAGCTTGCCGTCGGGACCGTCGGTCTCGACGAAGAACTTGCCGTCTTTCTTGAAGAAGCGCGACTTGACCCCGTAATAGTCGAACGTCGCACCGTCGAAATCGCCGAGCACGGTGTCCGCGGTCGCATGCGCCATGGCATGGGCGTGCTGCGAGCCATGCCAGAGCTTGCCTTCCTCCTGATGGCAAGAGATGCAGGTCTCGCTTCCGACGAAAGCAAGCGTCTCGTTCCCGGTGGAAGGATCCGCGGTCTTGGCGGGTCCGGGGGCGAAGTGTTCCAGCCCCAATCCGGCCGCGACGACGACAACCGCCGCGAGCCCAGCCGCGATCCAGAGCCCGCGTGAACGCGTGCGGGAGGATGGCGCGGTCTTGTCCTCGGCCGCCGGCGCCACGGCAGGCTTCGCGGCGGCGGCGGGCTTTGCCTGGCCGGGCTTCGACGACGATTTGCGGCGGCGGCGGGTCACGTTCGTCCTTGCTCAGGCTTCTAGCGGGGGTCGCAGGGAAGCGCGAAGGCGCGCCCAAGTCCACACCTGAAAATGGCTGCGGCGAGTGATGGCGCCACACCGCCGACATGATTCAGATCTGTCGGAACCCATTGCTTGGCTTGGTCGTTTAGGCAGCACGAAATCCAACAATGGGGGACAGTCGATGCGTGACATCCGTGACGACCTGCAAGACCGGGCCAATTTTCTGAGGGAGCAGATGGAGGCCGCACAGGCTCAATTCGAAAAACACAAAGACCAGATCAAGCAGGAGCACGACAACAGACTCAAGCATCTGAAGGCCGACCTTGACGCCGTGACCACGCTCCTGGGCGCCGAGCAGCGTCGGTATGGCGGCGCGCCGGCCGCGCCTAAAGCGCAGCCGCAGCCTCAAGCGCCTGACCCGCAGCACAAGCAGCCTCGCCCAGCGCGACCGCGGATGCCCCTCGCTGAGATGATCGGACTGCAACGCGCCGGTTGATTCTCCCAAAGGCTGCCCGCGGGGGACACTGTCTCCCGCGGAGAGATGCTCGGATTGCTTCGAAGGAGGCGGCCCATCTCTGGGCCGCCTCCACGTGGTCTAGTTGCCCGTGGGCAATCCGATGCTGAAGCCCTGCTTCTCAAGTTCCTTTCGGATGGACTCGAAGCGCTGGTACTTCGAGATGGTGATCGGACCCGTATAGGTCTCGCTCTGAAGCTTGCGCGGTGGGTACTTCACGTAGGTCTTCATCAGCTTCGCGACCGATTCGTTGGCTGGAACCACCGCCCAGGTGCTCTCCGTGAAGGTGGTCATGAAGATGTCGTAGCGCTCCTGGGGGTCGGCCAACAGGTCGAACACCTGGGGCACCGTGGCGACATATTTGCTCGCGCCTTTCCAGCCAAGGTTCGTGTCCACGGCAAGACCGCCGGTGTCCGCGCCGTCATCGCCGCGGAGATTGAACACGTATTTGAACTGGTTCACGCGGACAGCGCCGGGCGATAGCTCGTCTTCCGTGAAATAGAACCACCAGTGGCGTTTCGATTTCCCGGTGCCCTCCCAGACCGGCGTCATGTCATAGCTGTCGAAGATGATCGGCTGGCCGTCCCGGTCTTCCTTCGGCAACTCCATGCCGGCGATCGAGGCGAAGGTCGCCATCAGGTCCAGGCCGCCGAGGATATCGTCGCTCCTGGAACCGGGCTCGACTTTGCCAGGCCAGCGCACGATCGCGGGCACGCGGCTACCGCCCTCGCGATCGGTGCCTTTCGTGCTCCGGAAAGGCGTGTAGCCCGCGTCGGGATAGACATCCTGCCAGGCGCCGTTGTCGACGGTGTAGAAGACGACGGTGTTGTCGGCGAGACCGAGCTCGTCAAGCTTCTTCAAGAGATCACCGACCCGGGTGTCCAGCTCGACGACGGAGTCCGCATATTTGGATTTCGAGATGGATTTATGCTCGAACTCCGGCGCCGGCATATTCGGCTGGTGGTTCTTCATGAAGTTCACGTTGATGAAGAACGGCTTGTCGGATTTCGCCGCATCATCGAGGAACTCCATCGCTGCCTTCTCGACATATTCGTCGAGATAGGGAATGCCGACGACGCCTTTTTCAGGGGTGTTCACATACTCGCCGTTGACCTTCCAATCTTGTTTTGCCGGCTCACCTTCGTTGCCGGACAGCGCGCCCTTGGTGATCTTGTTGAACATCGCGCGCAATTCGGGGCTCATGTTCGGGAACCATTTCGGGTCGCCGTAGGTGTAGGCGTTAAGGTGATAGAGGAAGGCGTATTTCATCTTTTGATAGCCTTGCGCGTTCGGCAGCGCGTAGTCAGCCTCGCCGAGATGCCACTTGCCGGTGAAGTAGGTGTTGTAGCCGGCCTTCTCTAGCACCGAGCCGAGCGTCCATTCCGCATGCGGAAGTCCGCCACCCTGGCCCTGGAATGCGACGGTGGTCATGCCGCTGCGGTTGGGGATGCGCCCAGTCTGGATCGCGGCACGGCCGGGCGTGCAGCTCGGCTGGCCGTAGAAATTGGTAAAGAACATGCCTTCTCCGGCGAGACGATCAAAATTCGGAGTCTGCATGCCCCGCGCCTCACCACCGAGATAAGGGCCGAGATCGCCCCAGCCCGTATCGTCGGAGACGATCAGTAGGATGTTCGGCCTCTTGGCCTTCGCGTCGCTCTGCGCGTCCGTACCTTGCGCGTGGGCGACGCCGCCGCAGGCGAGAAGCGCAGCGACCACGACAGCGCCCCCATGTTTCAACAAGCTCATTTGGCTACTCCTCCCTTGATAAACTCCAATAGATGTCAGCGTTCGCGCTATTCCTTCGGCGGGAACACTCGTTTCCAGTCGTTCTTCATGTCGACCACAACCCAGCCCTTGTCCGGCGCCGCGTCCAACGCCTTGTCGAGACGGCCGACCGACGAGTCGCGATCATAGGCGTATTCGCGTTCCGCATCGGTGTGATGAACGATGAGACCAAAGCGCGGTCCCTCGCTCGACGTGGTCCAATCGAGCATTTGGTAGTCGCCGTCGGAGTTGCCGAAGGCCGCGATCGGACGCTGGCCGATATGCTGATTGATGCCGATCGGTTTGCCGGTCTTGTCGTCGACGAAGTTCATCTCCGGCAGACGGATGAGCGTCGGCTTGCCGTCGACGACCTCGTACTTCGTCTTGATGCTCGAGCCCACGACCTGCGCCGGCGGAATACCGTAAACAGGCTCGGAGAAGTTGCGCACGAACTCGATGCCGCCGCCCGAGACGATGTAGGTGGTGAAGCCGTTCTCGCGCAGATAGGACAAGAGCTCGAGCATGGGCTGGTAGACGAGTTTGGTATAGCCGCGCTTGAAGCGCTGATCCTTGGCGGCGGCAAGCCAGTCGCCGACGATCTTCTGGAACTCCGCCGGCGACATGCCGGCATGGGTCGCCATGACCAGCTCGGCAATGCCCTTTTCGCCTGATGCGGCGACCGTCTTCATGTCGCCCTCGAGGACGGCCTTGAAGGGCTGCTTGTCCTTCCATTCGGGGTGCTCGGGCGCCAACGCCTTCACCCGATCGAGCGCGAAGGCGAGCTGCACATACATCGGCTGCTCGATCCATAACGTGCCGTCATTGTCGAACGTGGCGATGCGGTCCTCGGGCGGGACGTAGTCCTCGCCCTCCTTGTCCGTGACCTTTTCCACAAAGCTTACGATCGCTTGCTTGGTGGGGCCATCGTTCCAGGATGGCAGCGGGTCGGACTGTGCAAAGGCGGTCGAGACGGTGACCGCAGATATCACCAACGCCACAGCAATCGCGCGAACGAGTGTTCTGAGATTTGTGCTGGATCATGGTCACCTTCGTTGGCTTTGCATCGTGCCGACGGTCAGCCACCTGTGGGGAAAAGCAGCTGCACTTGGAAGCGCAGCTGCCAGTCCGCTCCGCCGTCGGGCGTGATGACGTTGTCGTAGGCTTGCAGGGACATGTTCAGGGGCTGGGAGCCGAGCTTGAACACGCGCCCCACGCCGCCGCCGACCGGCAGAACCCACTGATTGTTTGGGTCTTGGGTCCAGTCGGCGGTGATGATCGGCGCCGAGGTGAGATACCAGCCGTGCGCCATGTTGTAGTTGACGAAGTACTGGAGCAGAAACTGGTTCACGTCCGGATCACTGGAATTGCCGGCGACAGACCAGATGTTGTTGACGAGCGCGCCGACGACCCATTTCCCCGGCGTCCAGACGATTGCGGCGGTGGGGCCAATACCCCATTTGTCAGGCCCGAGACGCCGGTCGGTGCTGGTCGGCAGGAGAAAGGTCGGACCGGCGCCGATCATGAGCTTCGGGTTGATCTGGTTGACGAAGAAGAAGCTCGGATTGAAATCGCCGAGGCCGAAATCGGTGTCGTCGCCCTGAAACAGCGGCGGCTGATACACCACCGGCAGGATCCAGCGCGTGACCAGGTTCCAGTCCTCGTTCAGCTTGAAGGGGATGACCGGCTGGATGTTGAGGATGTTCTGGTCGTTGTCGAGACGACCGACATTGAAGTTCGTGTTGTTCTGGAAGGGGACCGAGATCAGATTAGCGATCGGGTTTTGCGCTTGCTGAGCGAGGTCTCCCGAGCCTTGTGCTTTAGCTGAACTCAAGTCCGGCCGCGGCGAGCATGAGTGCGCCCACCGACACCATCACGCACATCCCGTACATGGCCTCCTCCCTTGCAGAGCGAGGATGGCGGCCAGTCATTGCGTCTGACCGGCCGCCGACCCGACTACTTTGGCCCCTCGGTCATCTGCTTCATGACCTCATCGAGGTTGAAGCTCGCGGCCTTCTGGCGCGGCGGATAGTCCTTCAATGTCGCGAGGAAGTTGCCCACATAGTCCTGAGCGGGAACGATCAGGAAGACGTGGTCCAATACCCAGTCATAGTAGGTGTTGGACGTGATATCCGCCCGCTCATAGGGATCCGTCCTGAGATTGTAGATTTTCGGGACACGCAGGCTGGTGAACGGGTTGGCCCAAACCAGCAACGTGCCGGGCGCACGCTGCTCCATGAACACGAGCTTCCAGTTGTCGTAGCGCACGCCGGTCAGCTGCTGGTCGTCGTTGACGTAGAAGAACGACTCGCGCGGGCTCTTGTCCTCTTCTCCCGTGAGGTAGGGAACGAGGTTGTCGCCGTCGAGATGGACCTTATAGGTCATGTCGCCGACCGTATCGCCCTTAAGCAGCTTGTCCTTTACGTCGGGATCGCCGGCCACGGCGAGGATCGTCGGCAGCATGTCAAGGTGAGACACGATGCCGTTCGACACCTGGTCGGGCTTGATCTTGCCAGGCCAGCGGAACATGGCCGGCACGCGATAGGCGCCTTCCCAGTTCGAGTTCTTCTCGTTGCGGAAGGGCGTCATCGCGGCATCCGGCCACGAGTTCATATGCGGGCCGTTGTCGGTCGAGTACATGACGAACGTGTTGTCGGCGATCCCAAGTTCATCCAGCGCATCGAGGATCGTGCCGACATTCTTGTCATGATCGATCATGACGTCGTGGTACGGGCTCTGCCAGCGTCCAGACTGGCCGACGCTGTCCGGCTTGGGATGCGTGCGGAAATGCATATGGGTGAAGTTCACCCAGACGAAGAACGGTTTGTCGGCGTCCACCTCGCGCTTGATGAAGTCGACGGCGCGGTCGGCGATATCATCGTCAATCGTCTCCATCCGCTTTTTGGTCAGCGGGCCGGTGTCGGTGCAGGCCTGCTTGCCGACCTTGCCGAAGCGGGGATCGACCGTCGGATCGTCCACGTCGGTGGCCTTGCAATCCATCACGCCGCGCGGGCCGTATTTGGCCTTGAACGCAGGATCCTTCGGGTAGTCCGGCAGCTCGGGCTCTTCCTCCGCGTTCAGGTGGTAGAGGTTGCCGTAGAACTCATCGAAGCCATGAACGGTCGGCAGGAACTCGTTGCGGTCGCCGAGATGGTTCTTGCCGAATTGCCCCGTGGCATAGCCCAGGGGTTTCAGCAGCTCGGCAATGGTCGGGTCTTCCTTCTGCAATCCCAAGGTGGCGCCGGGCAAGCCGACCTTGGTGAGGCCGGTGCGCAAGCCGGACTGGCCGGTGATGAAAGACGCGCGACCCGCCGTGCAGCTCTGCTCGGCATAATAGTCGGTGAACATCACGCCTTCTTTGGCAACGCGATCGATGTTGGGGGTCTTGAAGCCCATCAAGCCGTGCGAATAGGCGCTGATATCGGACTGTCCGATGTCGTCGCCCCAGATGATGACGATGTTCGGTTTCGAGGTTTGCGGATCGGTTTCTTGGGCGTGTGCCGAATTCAGCCCCGCCACCAAAGCGAGCAAGCCAACCAACGGCACCCAACCAGACAGACTCCTTCTGCGCTGCAACTCCATGACGCTCCTCCTCTCAACGCCCCGCGCCGCGGCCTAAGGGGAGACGGCGCACTCGATTCTCGTCCCCCGAGGCTGCCGCCAAGCTGGGCTGACATCTCCTCCAGGACAACTAGGCATGGTATATTGCAACCCTCGGGCAGAATTGCTCAAATGACCGGGTTAGGCCCATGGATGCGCCAATAATGGATTTGGACCGTGCCCTGGAAATTCTCACGGTACGGGGGTGGTTCTCGGAGCGTTCGCCCGGAACGCGAGCACGTCTCGGCACTATCGCCAAGCTCCGTAATTTCGCGAAAGGCGATCGCGTCTACCTTGCCGGGGACAAGCCCAATGGCATGTTCGGACTTATCTCGGGATCGCTAAATATCTCCATTCCTCGGGCTGACGGCGAAGACTACACACTGCATCGCGCCGGCACGGGTTTCTGGCTCGGCGACCTCGCGCTGTTTTCGCAGGGGCCTCGCCTCGTTTCGGTCCACGCCGCCGAGCCCGTGCTCATGGTGCAGTTTCCGGCTCCCGACCTCAGGCGACTCGTGGACGAAAACCCGCGTCTCTACGCCGACTTCTACGCTTTGACTTACGAGAATTTCCGCACGGCGTTCCAGATCGTTTCCAATCTCGCCATATCGTTCGACCGACAAGCGGCTGGCAGACCGGCTGCTGTTGGAGATTAGAGACCCGTGGTGACGGGGACGGTTGGATCTCCGTTTCGCAAGTCGAATTGGCGAGCCTGACAGCCGTCTCGCTACCGACGCTCAAGCGCATCATGCGGCGCTTCGCCGACGCCGGTCTCATCAATCACCGATACGCCCGCGTTCAGGTGCTCGACCGCGAGGCCCTAGCGCGGCTTTGCCGGGAATAGAGCGCGCCTACCAGCGCAACTTCAGCTCGGCGATGGGGCCATGCAGGACAACATTGACGCCGTGCGTGCCATTGCTCGTGGATTCCTCGAAGTTCAGCCACAGCGCCTTGTAGCCGATAGAGGTCGTGCTCTGGAAACCGAACAGGGTGCCATCGCAATCGTAGGTCAGCACCGCCTGGCTGCTCAGTCCATCGTGGACATTGAAGCCGCCGAAGTCGCCCATCGCCGTGATGGACCTTCCCTTGCCAAAGCTGTGGGTCATGCGCATGGCAATGACGGGATCGACCCAGTCCATGTTGCCGCTGTCGACGGAGACGAAGTTGCCCGAGATGTCCTTACTGTTGAGATTGAGGGCGTCATTCAGAAGGGCAAGGCGGAACCGGTCGAACGCCTGAACCGCTGCGATTTTCTGGCCGCGGTTGCCGACTTTGTTGAGCCTGCCCGCCAGCCGCGCGACGCGCCGTTGCAGTCCCTTGTCTTTGGAGCGGACGATGCGCTTTGACAAAAGATCCTGGCGCAAGGCGTTGAGCTGCGCCAGCGCCGCCAGCCGCTGCGCCTGGTTCGCGATGCGATTGATGCGGTTTTGCAGAACGTTGAGGAGATTTCCGAGGTGCGTCTGGGCGCTGGAATTGATTGCGGCCGTGACGTTGAGCTTATTTTGGATATAGCGGGCACCACCGCCGATCTCGAAGGTCGTCTTTCCGCCATTGGCGCCGGCGAAGTCCGCAATCTGGTAAAAACCGTCGGCCTGGTAGACGCCAAACGTATAATCCGTACCGATACGTCCATTGCCCTTCAACGTCAGGGCCGGGATCGGCTGAGCTTCGCTGGCAAAACTGTCGTCAAGGGCGAACTCGGCGTAGACGACATCGGCGTAGAGCGAGAAGGGACCCCGCTTGGCGTTGAAATTGGCCATGATGATGGGACCATCGAGCGCGTCGATAAGATCGATGGGGTCGGCATAGGCGTTGAAGTCGAGCCCGCGGGCCGTGATGTCGCCCTGCACCCAGAGCGCCCAGGCATAAAGTCCGCCGTCGAAGGTCCAGGCCGATGGCGGCTGGGGTGGAGGCTCCGGAAGCCCTTCGGCACTTGCCGCAAGCGGAAAGGAGAACGCGAGCGCGCAGGCAGCAAGTACTCCCAACCAGGTCTCGCGCTTCATACTTGTCCCCTGCAGGCGCCCGATCCGGCGAGTTCACAATAGTTGGCGCTTAGGTCGTGCGCGCGCCTTTGCACCGCAATGGCCGATATTCCTCGGCCCTTGTGGCGCGATTGCAACAGTCGGGGGCTGGAACAACGGATAGCGCGTCGGGGGCGCGACGCGTCGCGCCCCCTTCAATCGCGTCTAGAACTGTGGCCGGCCGAACCCATGCTTTCTCAGCCAGGCCTTCGCTCCCATCTTGGCTTCGGGAATGATGTCATAGGCCGGCGGATTGTTGGACATGAAGCCGATCTTGAACTGCGGCGGATACTTGAACAGCTCCTTCAGGTACCAGCCTGCGGTCTGGCCAAGCGGCACCGCCATGGGGATATGACGGATCCCGACCGACACGTCCTCTTGCGGGTTGGTGTAGAGATTGACGATGACCGCGCCGCCGGTATCCGTGAAAATCGATCCGGAGAAGCCGCCGGTATAGCCGCGCTTCATGATACCGTCTTCGATCTCGCCGGTTACTGTCGCCTTGAACTCGTCGATACGGATCGCCGAGTAGTACTGGTTCATTGTGTAGATGCGGCTGCGCCGCGCCGATAGGCCATTGTCGGCGACCAGGAAACGCCGCCTGATCGACACCATCGATATAGGTCGACTTGGGAAACAGCTCCGCGAGCTTGGCGCCGGGATAGCCGGCCAGGTGCAGCGCCGTGGGCAAAATGTCGGCAAAGTCGAACAGCTGGTCAGACCTGCGCGGCTTGATCATGCCCTTCCAGTAGACGAAGGTCGGCACGCGCACGCCGCCTTCCCAGCTCGAGCCCTTGCAGCCGCGGAATGGCGTGCGCCCGCGCGGCGGGATCTCGCATTCAGGTCCGTTGTCCGAGGTCAGGATGACAAGCGTGTTCTCGGCCTCGCCGATTTCCTCGAGCTTGTCCATGAGTTTGCCGAACACGTAGTCCATCTGCACCATGCAGTCGCTATACACGGTGCGGGCCATGGATTTGCCGGCCCATTTGTCCGACGGGTAGTTGTCGAAATGGCAGCCCCTGGTCGCATGGTACAGGTAGAAGGGCTTCTTGCTACCTTTCATCTTCTCGAGAAAGGCGAGACTCGTGTTCAGCCAATGCTCGTCGAGATGCTTGATGTACTCGAGGTCGATGAGCTTACCGTTCTCGCACTTCTTCTTGTCGGCTGGCGTGCAGTGGACCTCGTAGTGATCGAAGTTGTCCTTCTCCATCATCTTGAAGCGCTCAGGCGACAGAGCGACCTCAGGATTGAAGTAGACGTCGCGCCATTCGGTGTACATGTCGGAGACGCCGAGGAAGCCGACATAGTCGTCATAGCCGGTGTTCTGCGGCAATGAGCCCACATTCTCACCCATGTGCCACTTGCCGACGCCTTGGGTGATGTAGCCCTCTTTCTTGAGCAGGTCGGGCATCGTGGTAGCACCGTCCAGACCGCCGGGCTCACCGTACATCGGCGGACGCAGAATGCCGTGGTGGAGCGGGTTCTGGCCGGTGTGGATAGTGGCGCGGGAGGGCGAGCAGGACGGAGTCGAATAGGCGCTCGTGAGGAGCAGTCCCTCCGAGGCAAACTTGTCCATCTCGGGGGTCGCATTGCCGACGGCAACACCGCCCCCGTTAAAGCCGGGATCCATCCAGCCGACGTCATCCATCAGGAAGATGAGGATATTCGGCTTCTTGCCGGTCTTTTCGGCAAGCGCCGCAAGCTTCTCGTCGGCTTGCTTGTCTTGCTCGGGGTGCTGCACCACCGGATACATGTTGTCAGCCGGCGCGACCGGCGTCACATGCATGTATTGCTCGGGATGACTGTAGCCGGGCGCCGTGGTGGGGCCGGTCGTATCCCCGCGAATATTTTCTTGGGCCAGAGCCGGCCCGGCAATAGTCAGCGCCAAGATGGCGACGGCGCACGATTTCGCTAAGGCTCGCCTCTTCATCGGGAGCTCCTCCAGTCGGTTTGCGTGGGGCCCGTCGCCCCTGATGACTCTGTCGAGAGAATCGATCTCTGCTTCCAGCCGCTTGAGCGGCCGATTCAAGCCGCGTGAGCATTGCGCGCAGCCAGGGCACATTCAAGCGCTCGGTGCGAGTCGCAAACACCCTGTTCACCATATTCATCATCACGACCGACCCGGCTACGCGCTCCCGTGACTCGTTGGCGCAACCGGTTGCAAATTGACGCCACGCCCTTGAGCGAGAGCACCTCAAGAGCCACCTTGGAACTGGCGCTACGTCGAGGGCGAGGAACGCGGCATTGGTCCGGGCCATCGATGCAGCACTGAAGCGGCATGACGAAAAGGTGACAGGTTCGCGAATGCTGACCGGCAAGAAGGGATTGGTTGTCGGGATCGCCAACGAGCACAGCTTGGCCTATGGCTGCGCGCGGCATTTCCACGACGCCGGCGCCGACCTTGCGATCACCTATCTCAATGAAAAGGCAGAACCATACGTCCAACCGCTGGCCACTGCGCTCGGCAGCGAGCTCGTCCTGCCGTGCGATGTGACCGCTCCGGGTCAACTCGAGGCCGTCTTTGCTGAAATTGCCAAGAAATGGGGGCGGCTCGACTTCCTGCTTCACTCAATCGCCTACGCGCGCGCCGAGGACTTGCACGGGCGTCTCATCGATTGCTCGGCGGACGGCTTTGCCTTCGCCATGCAGGTCTCGGTGCACTCGTTTCTCCGCATGGCCAAGCTCGCGGAACCATTGATGACCTCGGGGGGTTGCCTGCTAGCCATGAGCTATTACGGCGCCGAGAAGGTCATGAGCCACTACAACGTCATGGGGCCAGTGAAGGCCGCCCTCGAAGCGGCCGTGCGCTACATGGCCGTCGAGCTTGGGCCACGCCATATTCGCGTGAATGCGCTGTCGCCGGGCCCGGTGGCCACGCGTGCGGCTTCCGGGATCGCGCATTTCGACGAGCTGTTGGAGCGCGCCGTTGAGCAAGCCCCCGAACATCGGCTCATAACGGTCGATGACGTCGGCGCGCTCGCTGCGTTCTTGGTCAAAGACGAGGCCAAAGCCATCACCGGGAACATCGCTTATGTCGATGCGGGATATCACGTCGTCGGCTGATACGGAGAATCGCTCCGAAGCCGTCATCGAGAACCGGACCTTCGACGAGATCAAGGTCGGGGACTCGATCAGTCTGTCTCACACTCTGACCCAGAAGGACATTGAGCTGTTTGCGGCGGTGTCCGGCAACGTCAACCCCGTGCATGTCGATCCGGCGTTTGCGCGCGACGACATGTTCCACCAAGTCATCGCGCACGGCATGTGGACCGGGGCCCTGATCTCCACGCTGCTCGGCACAGAGCTTCCCGGACCCGGCACCATCTATCGCAGTCAAACGCTCAATTTCGAGCAGCCGATCTTGGTGGGCGACACCGTGGTGGCGACGGTCACCGTGCGTGAGAAACGTGCTCCCAGAAGCGTCGTTCTGGACTGCCGTGTCGTCGACCAAGCCGGCAAAGTGGTGATGGAAGGCGTTGCCGACGTCGTCGCTCCAGTTAAGAAGGTGAAGCGGCCACGCGTGGCCATGCCGGAAGTCCGCATGGAGGAGCCCGGCGCCCGGCATCGCGAGCTCATTGCCAAGACGGAAGGCCATGACCTGCTCCGCACCGCCGTGGTCAATCCCGTGGACCACGTTTCGCTTGCGGGGGCGATTGACGCGGCGCAGGCAAAGCTTATCACCCCGATCCTGGTCGGGCCGAGCGACGCCATCGAGGCTGCGGCCAAGGCCGGCGGCATAGCCATCTCGGACTACGAAATCGTCGACGTGTCGGATCCCGAGGCAGCCGCGGCAAAGGCGGTGGACCTCGTGCTCGCCGGCAAAGCCGAGACGATCATGAAGGGCGCGTTGCATACCGACGTGCTCATGCACGAAGTCGTTGCCGGCGAGCACAACCTGCGCACCGAACGGCGCCTCAGCCACGTCTATGTCATGGATGTGCCGACCTATCCCCGGCCGCTTCTGATCACCGACGCTGCGATCAACATCTACCCGGACCTCGAGGACAAACGCGACATCGTTCAGAACGCCATCGAGCTGGCGCATGCTCTCGACATCGAAAAGCCAAAGGTTGCCATTCTTTCAGCCGTCGAGGTTGTCACGCCGAAGATCAAGTCCACGATTGACGCCGCGGCGCTCTGCAAGATGGCCGACCGAGGCGAGATCACCGGCGGCATCCTCGATGGGCCGCTTGCCTTCGACAATGCGATCTCCGCCGATGCGGCCAAGACGAAGCATATCGTCTCGCCCGTGGCCGGGCAGGCCGACATCCTGGTCGTGCCGGATCTCGAGGCCGGCAATATGCTGGCCAAGCAGCTCGAGTACTTGGCCGAGGCGACGGGCGCCGGGATCGTCGTGGGGGCGCAGGTTCCGATCATTCTGACCAGCCGCTCGGACACGATACTGACCCGTATGGCGTCCTGCGCCGTGGCCGTGCTGCTCGCTCACTATCAACGCAAGAAGGGTGCGCCATGAGTTGGGCCGCTGACACTGCACCGTCGCAAACATGCGTCAAAGCGTCGGATTGTTGGCGCCCACACCCATACCTAGCTACGACAGCATACGCCCAGTTGGCGGCTCAGAGCCGGGCGCAAAGTTGATACGCAGTCAAAGCCAAAAGAATAAAGGCCGTTCGGCCATCTACCGGGGGATTGACGTTCCAATGAAGAGGAATGAGCCATGCCCCAGAACGAACCCCAAGCTCAGAGATCAGTGCAGCCGGTAACGCCGGAGCTCGGTCTGACCAACCTTGCCGAGACGGGCAAGCAGCGCGCCGAGGCAGTCTTCAAGCTCCAGGCGGAATTCTCCAAGTACCTCCAAGAAGCCAACAAGGCCTGGGTCGCCCGCGTGCAATCGGAGGCCTCTTTGGCCTCGCAACTCGCGTCCGAGCTCGCGGCGGCGCGCTCGATCCCCGAGACGACGACGGCCTGGCAGCATTGGACGAAGCGGCGGATCGAGCTCTTTGCCGAGGACAGCAGGCGGCTCCTCGCCGACGCGGAGAAGCTCATGGCGACCGGTGGGCGCATGTTGGGAAACGACCGGGCACCGCGTCCATAAAGTCAGTCTGGAACGAAGTCGCGTGGAGATCATAGGTCATGCCCCCTCTCACCCTCGTTCATTCGCGATCCTCGGAGACGCCCCCACCAAAGGCTGAGAGCGGTCCTCCGGCCGCGCCAGTAGAAGAGCAGGCTCCTGCGACTTCGTTTCAAATCATCGATCGCATCGCCCATGCGAGCCTCGCCCGGTTTACGGCCGGCCTGTCGCCGGCAGCGCTCCTCAGCGCCTTCTATGATTGGGGAGTCACGCTCATGCTCGCACCCGGCAAGCAGCTCGATCTTGCGCGGCAGGCCATGGAAGGCGCCATGAGCAATGTCCGCTTTGCCGCGCAATCCACCGTCAGCCCCAAATGCGATCCCTGCCAGCACGCCTTACCCCAGGATAAGCGGTTCCGCGCTCCGGAATGGCAGTCCATGCCCTTCAACATCTACGCGCACAACTTCCTATCGATCGAGCGATGGTGGGAGGCGGCCGCGACCAATGTCGACGGCCTGAGCAAGCGGCGCGAGGCCGTGCTGACCTTCACGGCCCGACAGGCACTCGATACGGTCGCGCCATCGAACTTCATCCTGACCAACCCACAAGTCCTCGCGCGCACGCGAGATGAGTTCGGTGCAAACCTTCTGCGGGGCCTCTCCAACCTCGGCACGGATGTGGCCCGCGAGCTGGCTGGTGCGCCGCCCTTGGGTTTGGAAAACTTCAAGGTTGGACAGGACGTGGCGGTGACGCCGGGCAAGGTCGTGCATCGCACGCACTTGGCGGAAATCATCCAATACGCGCCGACCACAGATCGCGTGCGCCCGGAACCGGTGGTGATCGTGCCGGCGTGGATCATGAAGTACTACATCCTCGACCTTTCACCGCACAACTCACTGGTGAAATTCCTGACCGATCAGGGATTCACGGTGTTCATGATCTCCTGGAAGAATCCGGGCTCAGAGGAGCGCAACACCGACTTCGACGAATACCGCACCGCCGGCGTGCTCGCTGCCATCGAGGCCGCGACGGCAATCACAGGGTCTCGCAAGGTGCATGCGACCGGCTACTGCCTTGGCGGCACACTGCTGGCGATCACCGCGGCAGCGATGGCGCGCGATGGGGACGATCGGCTGGCAAGCTTGACCTTCTTCGCCGCACAGACCGACTTCACCGAAGCCGGCGAGCTGATGCTGTTCATCAACGAGAACCAGATCCGCTTCCTAGAGGACATGATGTGGGAGCGGGGTTATCTCGACGCCAGGCAGATGGCAGGCACCTTCCAGATCCTGAAATCCAACGACCTCATCTGGTCTCGCAGCATCCACGAATATCTGATGGGCGAGCGGCCCCAATCCTTCGACATCATGGCTTGGAGTCAAGATTCCACGCGCATGCCCTACCGAATGCATTCGCAATATCTGCGCTCCCTGTTCCTCAATAACGATCTGGCCGAAGGCCGCTTCAAGGTTGGTGGCAGTCCGGTCACTCTTCTCGACATAAACCAGCCGCTCTTCGTGCTCAGCACCGAGCGCGATCACATTGCGCCGTGGCATTCCGTGTTCAAGTTCCACCTTCTGACGGATACGGAGATCACCTTCGTCCTCACGAGTGGTGGACATAACGGTGGCATCCTCTCCGAGCCGGGGCACCCACATCGTTCTTTCCGTATGTCGCGACAAAGACGGGGCGAACATTCCATCGATCCCGAGAGCTGGTTCGCCGCCAACAAACCGCGCGACGGCTCTTGGTGGCCGGAATGGACAGCATGGCTGGCGCAACGGTCTGGCGAACCGGTCCCTCCCCCGCCGCTTGGCAATCCAGCGGCCGGGTTTGCGGCTCTCGAGGATGCCCCCGGACGCTATGTGCTGATGAGGTGAATAGGCATGGACCTGAAAGACAAAACTATCGTCGTCACCGGCGCCGCGCGAGGGCTTGGCCAAAAGATGGCCGAGGCCGTGGCAGCTCAGGGTGCCAAGCTCGCCCTTGTCGATCTCGATAAGGACACACTCCAGGAGACCGAACGTCTTTGCGTCAATGCCGGCGGGCAGGCGAAGGGCTACGCGGCCAACGTTGCGCAGGAGGCAGACGTCGAACGCTTGTTCGAAACCGTGCGCAAGGACTTCGGCAGCGTTGACGGCCTCATCAACAACGCCGGGACCAACCGCGACGCTCTGTTCGTCAAGGCGAAGGACGGCAAAGTGATCAGCAAGATGTCGCTCGCCGATTTCAACACCGTGATTGCCGTCGATTTGGTCGGCGTCTTTCTTTGCGGCCGCGAAGCCGCGGTACATATGATCGAAGGCGGCCGCGGCGGGGCCATCATCAACATCTCCAGCATCTCCCGCGCCGGCAACATCGGACAGACCAACTACTCCGCCGCCAAGGCAGGCGTCGCCGCCATGACAGTCACCTGGGCCAAGGAGCTCGCGCGACACCAGATTCGGGTCGCTGCCATCGCTCCGGGCTTTTGCGACACGGCAATGGTGGCGAAGATGAAAGCCCCCATTCTCGAGAAAATCGTATCCATGATCCCCTTGAGGCGCCTGGGGCGCCCCGAAGAGATTGCCCGCTCGGCGCTCTATATCCTGCAAGACGACTTCTACACGGGCCGTGTGCTGGAGGTGGACGGCGGCATGCGCTTTTAGGTTCACATCGAAGGACAAGACATGACAACGCCCGAGATTGTGCTGTGTACGCCGCTGCGCACGGCGATGAGCAACTATGGCGGTAGCCTGAAGACCGTACCGGCGACCGAGCTTGGCGCGACTGCGATCCGCGGCGTGCTGGCACAGTCGAAGCTCGATCCCGCCAAGGTCGGCACCGTGGTGATGGGCAATGTGATCCAGGCCGGCAACAAGATGAACCCGGCGCGGCAGTCGGCCGTCTATGGCGGCATTCCGGTCGATGTGCCGGCCATGACGGTCAACCGCGTGTGCGGCTCCGGCGCCCAGGCCATCGTCTCGGCGGCGCAGGAAGTCATGCTCGGCATGCTCAACAGCGCCGTTGCCGGCGGCATGGAGAACATGGACATGGCGCCTTATCTCGTGGGCGGCGGGCGCTGGGGCTATCGCATGGGCGACGCCGAGATCTATGACAGCATGTTGCGCGACGGGTTGAACGACGCCTTCTCGGGCCATCATTCCGGCTGGCACACCGAGGATCTTGCCGAGAAGTTCAAGATCACGCGTGAGGAGCAGGACCGCTGGGCCGAGCGGTCGCAGCACCGGTTTTCAGCCGCGCAAGCGGCAGGAAAGTTCAAGGCTGAGATCGTCCCTGTCGAGGTGAAGACCCGTAAGGGGACGCAAGTCTTCGACAAGGACGAGCACAACCGGCCCGAAGAGAAGCTCGAAACGCTGGCGAAGCTGCATCCGGCTTTTCGCAAGGACGGCACGATCACCGCCGGCAATGCGCCGGGCCTCAATAGCGGCGCCGCGGCCATGATCGTTGCGGAGCGCGGCTTTGCCGAGCAGCAGGGTCTGCAGCCGATGGGCCGGCTCGTCTCTTACGGAATTGGTGCGGTCGAACCAGGGATGTTCGGCATGGGGAACATCCCCGCGGTTCATCAGGCGCTTGACCGGGCCGGGTGGAAGGTCGGCGACATCGAACGCATCGAGATCAACGAGGCTTTCGCCGCAATTGCCATCGCGGTGACGCGCGATCTCGATCTGCCGGAAGACATTGTCAACGTGGAAGGCGGCGCCATCGCCCACGGCCATCCGATCGGCGCCACCGGCGCCGTCCTGACCACGCGCTTGCTGCACTCGATGCAACGCGACGGTATCAAGCGGGGCGTGGTCACGCTTTGCATCGGCGGCGGCCAAGGCATCGCCCTGACGCTTGAGGCACTGTCCTAGCTCGACGTCTCCTGCGCCTTGATCCACTGCCCGATGCCGGGCCAGACGTCGGCAAGCGTGCGCCGGCCCATGAACAGGCCGATATGCCCGCCTGGCGCGAGCGTCTTCACCACCGCGGATGACGGCGTGCCGATGAGCTTCTCGGCATCGAACACCTGCTCCTTGGTGGTGATGTCGTCGGAATCGCCGGCGAGAAGGTAGGTCGGAACCGTGATGTCTTTCAGGTCGAGCTTGCGGCCCAGGCCGACGAATTTGCCTTTGGCGAATTGGTTCTCCTTGAACAGGAGTTTGATCGCCTGAAGGTAATAGACGCCCGGAAGATCGATGGGGTTTTCATACCAGCGCTCGAAGTGCTCCGTGCGCTTGATATAGGACTTGTCCTCGATATGGGCGAAGAGATCGATATACTTGCCGAGGAACTGCTTGCCGGGATGCATATCCTTCCAGCCCGCAAGCATCGTCTTGCCGAGCATCCGGCCATCGCCGATGTCCACCATCTCCTGATAGGTCGAAAGCGGTAGCGTGTGCGCGAGCTTCTTGATGGGGCCATGGCCCGCGTCGGTATCGATCGGCGCGCCGGCAAGCACCAGGCTCTTCACCTTTTCCGGGAAGCGGCTGGCGAACATGGCGGACATCCAACCGCCTTGGCACAGGCCGACCAGGTGCACCTTGCCGCCAAGGTCGTCCACAACGACATTGATCTCCTCCAGATATTTGTCGATGTCGAAATTCTTCATGGCGTCGGTGGCAGGCTTCCAGTCGGCGGCGAAGACACGGCCGACGCCGGCGCCGAGAAGCGTCTCGATCAGGCTCTGGCCCTTGGCGTAGTCAGCGATGGTGGAGCTGTGACCGGCGTAGGGCGGGTCGATGAAGACCGGCACACCGGACGCGCCCTCCTTCGAGAAGTCCCTGAGCCGCATGGTATCAAGATCGCGAATGACCTCATTCTCCGTCGCCCATGTCGAGCGTGGCGGCGCGCTGATCTCTCCGGCCTCGCCAACGAATTTGAGGTTCTCGCCAAAGATCTCGAGACCCTCGTCACCAAGCTCGATCGCGGCGGCGTAGGGCCAGAACCACGGGACCGAATGCTCGGCTCTCGGTTGGAGCGCCGCTTCGTCCTTCTTCGCATGAACCTTTGCCTGAGCGGTCATGACAGTGCTCCTTTAGGTCGTGCTGCAATCAACAAGCGCCAAGGTATGTCTGGCGATCATGCGTTCCTCGTCGGTCGGGATCACCCAGACAGAGACCGAACTTGAGGGCGTACTGATCCGTTCCGCGCCGTGCTCATTCGCCGCTTCGTCAAGCTCGATGCCGAGCCATGCAGACTGGCGGCAGACGGCGGCACGCACGGGCGCGGCGTTTTCGCCAATGCCGGCGGTGAAGACCAAGGCATCGAGACCTCCGGCAGCGGCCGTAAGAGAGCCAAGCTCCCGGCCGATGCGATAGTTGAACAGGTCGACAGCCTGCTTGGCATGCGGATCATCGCTCGCCAGCAGATCGCGCATGTCATTGCTGATGCCGGACACGCCTTTGAGCCCGCAGTCGTGATAGAGCATCGACTCGATCGCCTTCTCGTCCATGCCCTTGGCCTGCATCAGCCAGAGGAGAATCCCGGGATCGAGCTCGCCGGGCCGTGTCCCCATCACGAGGCCTGAGAGAGGGCCGAACCCCATGGTCGTCGCAACGCTGCGCCCGCCAACCATGGCGCACATGCTGGCGCCGCTTCCGAGATGCGCCACCACTGTGCGTCCTCTTGCCGCCGCCTCGTCGAACTTCGGCAAGACGCTCGCGATATACTCATAGGAGAGACCATGAAAACCGTAGCGCCGAGCCCCCTCGTCCGTCAGCCTCCGCGGCAAGCCGTAGAGCTGCGCGACCTCGGGCATGGTGCGATGGAAGGACGTGTCGAAGCAGGCAACCTGCGGGAGGTGGGGGTTCAATTTGGCCAGCGCTTCGATCGGCTCCAGATTGCGCGGCTGGTGTACCGGCATCAGCGGGATGAGCGCGCGAAGCCGGTCCAGCACGGCGGCATCGATGAGAACCGGCGTGGTATGCTCGAGCCCTCCGAGCACCACGCGGTGACCTGCGGCCACAATCTTGCGGCCTTCGAGATGACGCTCGATCCAGTCGAGGAGGGTCTGCATCAGGTCATGAACGGAGGACTTGGCCTCCATCGCCTGCGGGCCGGCGATCTCGGCGCCTTCACCGTCGCGCGCATGAAAGCGTGGCCGTGTCCCGATCCCCTCGATCTCTCCTTGCATAAGGCGGTCGGCATCGCTGGCCGCGCTGTACACGGCGAACTTGATGCTGGACGAGCCCGCATTGAGAACGAGCACGACGCCTTCGCTATGGTTGGCGGTGCGCATCAGTCGGATCCATCTCTGCTCGGCCGAGGAGCCAGCGTCTTTCGAGACGTTCAGAGCATGCTGACATGGATTGAGGCTCCATGAGCCGGTGTTTGACGTTATGTAGTTGCCGTCTCGTGAAAGTTAAAACCGGAGGGGCTTATGGCCGCACCCAAGCGTTCCGTCATCGTCACAGAAGACGCCGACAAACCCTATGGACAGACTGTCACTATCGGACCGCACACTCTGCGCGCCGATGAGGGCGAGGCCCTGGGCGGACATGACGTAGGCCCTTCGCCATACGAGTATGTGCTGGCCGGGTTGGGCGCATGCACGGCGATGACGCTGCGCATGTATGCCGACCGGCATGGCTGGCCTCTGGAAAAGACGTCCGTTGAGGTGAGGCACAAGGTTGTCGTCGGCAGCGACGGTAAGACGGTCGTCGACCGGTTCGAGCGCGTCATTCAGATCGAAGGGGATTTGACCGAGGAGCAGCGTGCGGAGCTGCTCAAGATCGCCGACCATTGCCCGGTCAGCCGAACCCTGCAGCGGGCCTCGACAGTCATCAATCGACTGGCTGACACACCTGGCGCCGGCTAACGCGCCGGAGCCTGTTTCAAGTCAGACCGCAACCCTTGAGCGAAACGCCGTCAGGAGTCACCCTTTAGGCGTCCGACTCACGGGCATGAAAGGGAGGAAACAGCCATGAACAATTGCCAACCTTTGGCTCTTGGCGTCGCCATTGGCGTCCTCTGGGCAATTTATGTCGCCTTCGTGGGAATTGCGGCCATGTTCGGCTGGGGCAATGCCATCGTCGACGCGCTCGCATCGCTTTATATCGGCTATGCCGCATCGATCATCGGCGCGATCATCGGCGCCGTATGGGCTTTCGTCGACGGCTTCATCGCCGGTGTGGTGATTGCCTGGATCTATAACCTCGTGGCCAAATAGCGGCCCCGCTCCCATGCGCTCAAGAGGCGCAGGTGATGGCATAGACGTTTGGCTGGGGTCTGGCTCTTTTTGGAGTGGTACCGCTGCCCCGGTTCGAACGGGGGACCTCTTGATCCACAATCAAGCGCTCTAACCAACTGAGCTACAGCGGCACTGGGAGCCTCGAGCCCGGAAACTAAGGGCAGGCACGGCCCGTTGCAAGCGGACCAGGCGCGGCATGTCAGGGGCCCGCTGATTTCACGATGGCGCGTGAAAATCAAGAGGGCCCAGACAGCCGAAAGGCCCGGGGCTAATCCCGGGCCTTACACTCACGCGGCGGCACTCTCAAAACTCTTAACGCGCTACGCAACTGCGCGCCGCGGCACTCAACACTCGCGACTTACGACTTACGACGCCTTACGGACGGTCTCAAAGGAACGCGAAACCTGATCCTTGATCGGCTCAGTGGTATCGGCGGCGATCTTGCTCGTCAGGGCCCGGATCTCGCCGGCCTGGCTTGCAAACACGTCGAACTGGCCGCGGATAAAAGAAGACTGAAGCTCGACGATCTCGGCGAGGTTCTTGGCGCCGGCCATGCTCTTGGCGAGGTCGAAACAAGAGTTCAAGTTCCGCTGGGCAATGTCGATCAGTTTGCGGTTGAAGGCTGCCGCGCCCTGCCCGGCAGCGTCAAAGGAACGCTCCAACGCGTCGATGGACTCTTCCAGGGATTCCTTGCCGCGCTCATAGGCTTCGCGGGTCTGGTTCACCGTCTTCTCGGCGAGGGCGCGGACGCTCTCGGGCACGGTGGTATCGAGCTTAAGGGGCTCAAATTCCTTGGCGGCCGTCTTGAAGGTCTCGGTGATTTTCTCGGCGGCTTCCTGGGGGGTCTGGGGAATGGTTGCTGTCTCGCTCATCGTGGCACCTCTTTAGATGATCTCCTCGATTCGCCTCTCGGGGACTAATGGCGGTTTTCTCCGCTGCGACCGCTTATTTTGTTGCACCGCAATATAAATGCTGCGATGCGATGCTTCAAGCAGCATTTGCCCAAAGAGGCGTCTTTTTTGCCCTGTGGACGAAATTCCTGCTTTCGCTCTATGCAATGGGGCGAATTCGCCTAAATTTAGTGGTTGAGTCGAATAAACGCCCCAAGGTGGGCGTGGCGTGGCCGAGCCAGACCTTGCGCTTTAGGCGCCGGAGTGGGCTCTTTTGTACCGATTGGGGCCGACCATGGCCGACCTCAGACCGCAACGGCGCATCGAAGACGGGGACCGCGAGGCGCTTGAGCATATTGCTCGCGCACTCGAAGGCCGGGTTCTGTTCGGCCCCGGGGCTAAGACTCCTCTCCCAGAGAGGGTCGATATCGCGGACGGCAAGAACTCGGACGGAAGCAATCCCCTTGCGCTTCAGCCGGAGCCTTTGAGGCTTCTGCTCGAGGCGATGCCGGCCGCGATCGGCCTCCTTCAGGCCGGCACGCTCATCTATCTGAACAGCGCGTTTGCTTATGCCTTCGGCTACCGGTCGCCGGCAGAGTTGACGGAAGCGGGCGGGCTCGACGCCATCCTTCCCGGTGGCGCCGCCATGCTCCAATGCGAGGATGGCACCGGGCGAACAGGGGACGTCGACGCGCTGACGCGCTCGCGCCGCCGCCTCAAAGTAACCTTTGCGCTGAACCCACTCGACGCCGCATCTGACACGACGCTCCTCAGGCTCATCGATCAGGCGGGTCTCGAGACAGAGCCACCGGCGCCGGCGAAAGGCCGAAGCGCCGACGCCCCAAACCGAAGCGCCGATGCCGGCGCCCGCAGTCCAAGCGGCGCCCGCGGCGCAGGCGAACACGGACTTCGATGCGGACGCTGCCACGCGCCGGCTCGACTTCCTGGCCAAGGTGAGCCACGAGGTGCGCACGCCGCTCAACTCGATCATCGGCTTCACCGAGCTCATGCTCCAAGAGCGGTTCGGGCCGATCGGCAACGCGCGCTACAAAGGCTACGCCGAAGACATCCATCAGAGCGGGCTCTATGCGCTCAGCCTACTCAACGACCTGCTCGACATCTCCAAGATCGAGGCCGGCAAGTTCGAGCTCGACTTCACTGCGGTCGACGTGGCCGAGGTCGTCGAATCCTGCGTCGCGAGCTTGCAGCCGCTCGCCAAGCAAGCGCGCATTGTGCTCAGGACCTCCCTCGCCGACGACCTGCCGGTCGTCGTCGCCGATCCCCGGCGGCTCAAACAGATCCTGCTCAACCTGCTTACCAACGCCATCAAGTTCACCAAGGAAGGCGGACAGGTCATCGTGTCGGGCACGCTGGTCAGTGGCGAGCTCCGCTTGCGGGTGCGCGACAGCGGCGTGGGCATGACGCAGAACGAAATCGCTTACGCCATGCAGCCCTTCCATCAGCTCGATACGGCGCCACGCCGGCAATCTGGAACGGGGCTCGGGCTTCCCCTCACCAAAGCGCTCGCCGACGCCAACCGCGCCCGGCTCGAGCTTTCAAGCGAGCGCGGCGTGGGCACGTCAGCCGACGTGATCTTTCCCGCCGAGCGGCTGTTCAAATCCTGAACCGGGCCGCGCCTAAGGCCGCGCGCCTCCGCCCGCGAAATCATTCTCGCAACTGCGAAGCATTGTCGAATTCTAGACTTCGTATAGTGAAATCTGGCTACACTACTTATTTAGACGACTCTAATACTATATTCCTTGAACCGTTCTAATTTATCATCGCTGATTAGAAGGTTTCTAATATTAGTTCCATTTGGATATTCTTGTTGACAGCGACCAAGGGCAAGCCTTAAGCGAGTCAATGGGTCTCTGGCTCTCGCCAAAGAGGCAAAAATCTTTCGGTCCGATACCGGGGCCTTGAACCCCGGCCATTGGAGGTCATTGATGCGTTGGACACTGGCGCGCGCGGCTGCGCTCGCGATCCTTACCCTCCCCGCTTTCGCGCTTCCTGTCGCCTACGCCAAGGATCCCGGCGAGGTGAACATCTATTCCTACCGGCAGCCCTATCTGATCAATCCGCTGCTCCAGGAGTTCACCAAAGAGACCGGTATCAAGACCAACGTGATCTTTGCCGAGAAGGGCCTGATCGAGCGCATCCAGGCCGAGGGTCGCAACAGCCCGGCCGATCTGCTGCTCACCGTCGACGTCGGCAATCTCACCCAAGCCACGGGCGCGGGGATCGCTCAGCCTGTCGAATCCGACGCGATCAAGACGGCAATTCCGCAGGCGTATCGCGCCAAGGACAATGAATGGATCGGTCTCACCCGCCGCGCGCGCGTGGTCTATGCCTCCAAGGATCGGGTGAAGCAGAAGGCGATCACCTATGAAGAGCTCGCCGATCCAAAGTGGCGCGGCAAGATCTGCATCCGCTCCGGCCAGCACGTTTACAACGTCGCGCTGATCGCCTCGATGATCGCCGCTCACGGCGAAGACTGGACCGAGCAGTGGCTGCGCGGGGTGAAGGCCAATCTTGCGCGCAAGCCCGCCGGCGATGACCGGCTCCAGGTCAAGGGCGTCTATTCCGGCGAATGCGACATCGCCGTCGGCAACACCTACTACATGGGCGCCATGCTTCGGGACAAGAAACACCCTGAGCAGAAGGAATGGGCCGAACTCGGTCAACATGCTGTTCCCCAACACGAACGACCGCGGCACGCATGTGAACGTATCGGGCGCGGTGCTGGCGAAGAACGCGCCGAATAAGGAGAACGCAGTCAAGCTGCTCGAGTTTCTGGCCTCGGACAAAGGCCAGGAGATGTATGCGGAAGTGAACAACGAATATCCGGTGAAGGAGGGCGTTCCTTGGTCGGCACTGGTCAAGTCCTGGGGCACGTTCAAGCCTGATCCGATCTCGCTCAACGACATCGCGGCTTTGCGCAAGACGGCGAGCGAAATGGTCGACAAGGTCGGCTTTGACGAAGGGCCCAGCTCATGAGGGGACAACAATGAGCTTCCACAAGAGTATCGACAAGGCCGGCGGAACCGCGCAGCGGGCCTTTCTCCCTGCGCGTAGCGGCGCCGAGTGGCTGGTGGGCGTCGGGTTCAGATGCTGGCTCGCCGGCTACGACACGGGCGACATCGCTTGCTGGGAGAACGGCTGGAACGAATATAACCGCGTGCTCGGTCCCTCGCGAGCGAAGCGCGCCGTCACCGAGCTCGCCTGCTGGGTCAGAGCCGTGCGGTCCACAGCCTCGCGCAAGATCGAATATTACCCGTTCGGCTGCTCAGGCTTTTGCGCTGACGAATGCATGGCGATCTCCTTGATCGCCGCGTCACAGCATCATCGCTGCCCGGCCATGCGTGCTTGCGCGCTGACACTGACCGGCTCCGATCTGGTCGACCCCGTGATCGACGCAGCCAATGCCTTCGCTGACGCCCTGCAAGACGCCGATCAGCGCTTGTCCCAGGAGGCGGTTGCGGCGCTCACGTCGAGCAGGCGCAAAGGCGGCGGGGACGGTTTCGCTGGCCGGCGCTAGGCGAGACGCCGCGATCCACCGCGGGGAGCCCGTTCCCTTCCGCCGGAAACTTGCTCGCCTCACCGAAAGCGGCAATCTCGGCTGGTCGGTCGCAGCACTTGTGCTGTCGCTCATTGCGCTCGCGCCGATTATCGCCATCGCCGTGATCGCGTTTCAGCCGAGCGGCGACACCTGGCCCCACCTCATCGAAAACGTCCTACCGGGGGCGGTACGCCGCACGGTCGGCCTGATGTTGGGGGTGGGCCTGCTCACCCTTGTGACCGGCACCGGCACCGCTTGGCTCGTTACCATGTACCGGTTTCCCGGACGCCGCTACTTCCAGTGGCTTCTGCTCCTGCCGATGGCAATGCCGACCTACATCATCGCCTATTGCTATCTGGAGCTGCTCGACTATTCCGGCGTGGTGCAGACGGGCATGCGCGGCCTGTTCGGCTGGCGTAACGCGCAAGACTATTGGTTCCCGGACATCAGGACCCTCGGCGGCGCGATCTTCGTCATGAGCGCGGTGCTTTACCCTTATGTCTACGTCACCGCACGTGCGAGCTTCATCGCGCAATCGGTGTGCGTGATCGAGGCGAGTCGCACGCTCGGCCGGAGCGCCTCGGAGACCTTCTGGCAGATCGCGCTGCCACTTGCCCGGCCGGCACTCGCCGCGGGTGTGGCGCTCGCGCTGATGGAGACCCTGAACGACATCGGCGCCGTGGAGTTCTTCGGCGTGCGGACGCTTACCGTCGCCGTCTACGATACCTGGCTCGATCGTGGCAGCCTTGCCGGCGCCACGCAGATCGCGTGCGTGATGCTGCTCTTCGTGTTCGCGCTGCTCCTGATCGAGCGAGGGCTCCGCGCCGGGCGGCAGTTCCACCACACCACCGGCAAATATCGTGATCTGCCGGAGGACACGCTCTCAGGGCTGCGTGGCGTGCTTGCCGTTCTCGCCTGCATCGTGCCTCTGCTCGTGGGCTTCGTGCTGCCGGCCGGCGTGCTGGTTAGCGATGCCATCGCTCATGTCTCGTCCGGACTTTCGCCTGAGTTCTGGCAAGCGGCTCTCAACAGCCTATTCCTCGCACTCGCTGCCGCGGTGCTCGCGGTGGCCTTCGCCGTGGTTCTTGCCTACGGGCGACGGCAGACGCGCTCACAGCTCGTTCAGGGGGCAAGCCTCGTCCCCGCCATCAGCTATGCCGTCCCCGGCACCGTGCTGGCAATCGGTCTCCTCATTCCCCTCGCGGGCCTCGACAACAGCATCGACGCGGCGATGCGCTCCCTGTTCGGCGTCTCAACCGGGCTCCTGTTCTCCGGCACCGCCTTCGCCATCGTGCTCGCCTACACGATCCGCTTCCTCGCCGCCTCTCTCGGAGCCGTCGAGGCTGGCTTGAGCAAGATCTCCCGCAACATCGACGCGGCAGGGCGTACGCTCGGCGCTACGGTCAGCGACATGCTGTGGACCGTGCATCTCCCGTTGCTGCGGCCCGCGCTCGGCGCGGCGGCGATGCTGGTGTTCGTGGACTCCATGAAGGAGCTGCCAGCCACCCTGCTGCTCCGGCCTTTCAACTTCGACACGCTGGCGACCCAGGTGTTCACGCTCGCCTCGCTCTACCGCTACGAGGAGGCGGGACTTTCGGCGCTGACCATCGTCGTGGTTAGTCTGGCCCCGGTGCTCTTGCTTCATGGGATCATCGCCAGGAGCCGCCCAGGCGCGTCGGCGAGCCGGCGGGCCGAATCTCAAACAAAGTCCGAATGGGCGTTGCGGATCTCTTGATAACCCAAGAGAATGTGAGGGTTGGGCTCGCTCAGCCCTAGCCATTTGGGCTACAAAAACGGTCCCCCTGCAGCGGTCGCACGGGACACCGGGCTCTCTCCCCAGAGCCCTCCTGACAAAACTCGAGTGGAAAGGCCGACATGAAGCCTCGCCAACTTCCCTGGAAATGGCTTCTCCTCGCCCTTGTCGTAATTGTCGTCGCGGGCCTTGTGTTGCTTCCCCGCGAATTCGGCTCGTCGTCCGCCCTCCGCGACCGGGTCGTTGCGGTGCTCTCCGAATGGACGGGCGCCACAGTTACGCTGACGGAGCCTTTGACGGTGCGGTACTTCCCACCCCTGTCGTTGCGGGGGGGATTGGTGCTCACCAATGCCACCAAGCTGCCTTCCGTCAGCGCCATCACCGCGCCGGACGTCAAAGTTACCTTGAGTCTGCCCGAGCTCTTGATGGGACACATCAAAATTGACGGGCTGCGCATCATCGCGCCGAACATCACCCTGAAAGAAAATGGATCCGCCGCGCTTGTTACCAACACTCTTGCCGACGTTCCGGTTGGCGCCATGCGCATTCGCCGCGGCACGATCCAGACAGCCTCAGGCAAGACCGTCGCCAGCAAGGTCGACGCCCGGATCGACGCGAGCGGCGGCGGCGGGGCGCTGACGGCTATGGGCTCCTTCGACTTTCGCGGCGAATCCGTCGCTTTCGCCGTCGACAGCGGCGAAATCACAGAAACGGACGGGGGCCAGAGCGCACCTCTCTCGCTCACGGTCTCGTCCGATCCCGTGACGGCCAAGTTCTCAGGAACCGCGCACTACGCCGACAGACTTGAGATGGATGGCGAGGTCAAGGCCGAGATGGACGACGGCCGTCGCTTCTTGAATTGGATCGGAGTCGCTCTTCCCCCAGGCAAGAGCCTCAAGAGCCTATCCGCGTCGGGGACCGCTCATTGGAACGGATCCACGCTCACCTTCGACGACGGCACGTTCTCGCTCGATGGCAACGAGGCTGATGGACTTCTCGCCGTGACCCCGGGCGCGCGGCCGCGGCTGGAGGGGACACTTGATTTCGAGCGCCTCGTTCTCGACCCTTATCTCGGCGGAAGCGAGGAGCAGGCGCCCAAGGGGGCGCTCTTCGACTGGGCGCTCCTTAAGTATTTCGACGCTGACTTGCGGATCTCAGCCGGCACAATTACGGCCTCCTCGCTGGAGCTCGGGCGCGGCGGGTTCACCATCTCCGCCAAGGGCGGCGTGATCTCGAGCGAAGTGGGTGAGCTCGAGCTCTGTGGCGGCGAGGCGTCGGGGCGCATGGGCGTCGACCTCTCCGGCAAGAGAACCAAGCTGTCTTTGGTGGGCGACCTCTCGGATATCGCCCTTGAGAGCTGTCTTCAGCCCCTCGACCTCGGTGTCCCGGTCAAGGGCGTTGGGACCCTGAAGATCGACATCTCGACCAGTGGCACGACAAAGGATGAACTTATTCGAGGGCTGGTCGGGCCGTTCCAGATCACCGCTAAGAATGGCGCCGTCCCGATCGATTTGCCCCAACTCACAGCCGGCGCCGATCTCAAGGAGGACGGCTGGAGCCGTGAGAGCGTCACGCCATACCAGACGCTTGACGCCGACTGCCGCCTCTCTGCTGGCCATATTTGGTGCCAATCTTTCAACATGCAGACGCCTCGCAGCCTGGTCTCCGGATCCGGCGGCGTGGATGTGGGACAGCAAACCCTTGATTGGGACTTCCTGATCGCCAATCCTGTGGCCCAGCTGAGCGCCTCACAGCTCGTCATGGAAGACCCACCGCGCGTGATCGTGCGCGGTCCGCTAACGCAACCCCTGATCCAGAGAGCGAATCGCCCCACCCTTGGAGACGGATCAACGCAGGCAGCCCCTGGGACCAGTTCTGCCTTGCCCCGCTAAGCACTCGCTGGAACGAAACTCGACCGAGATCGTCACCGTGTCTTTGAAACCCCATAGAAAGCTCCTTCGAGCCGTCGCCGCACGGTGTGGCCGGACAGGCATGCTTGCGGCAGTACTTGCTGCGGCGATCACCGTCGCTCCGGGAGTCGGCGCCGCGCAGACCACGCTCAGCGTCGCAACGTGGGGCGGCGCCTATGGCCAATCGCAAGAGATCGCTCTGTTCGAGCCGTTTGCGAAAGAGACCGGCACAGTCATCGCCACCGAGACCTATGACGGCAGTCTCGCCAAGCTCAAAGGCATGATCGACGGCAGCGGAACGCCCGTCGATGTGGTCGATGTCTCCGCCGGCACGTTGGACAAGTTGTGCAGCGACGGCCTGCTCGAAACCATCAAGGTCGGCTCGCTTGGTGCCGCGCCCGATGGTGGAAGCATCCAGGACGACTTCATGGACGGAGGCCTGTCGCCTTGCGGCGTGGCGAGCCTCGCCTGGTCGATGGCGATCGCCTACGACCGTCAGGCCTTCCGCAAGGGCGAGCCAAGCAAGATCAGCGCCCTCCTTGATACCACGCGCTTTCCCGGCAAGCGTGCGCTGCCGAAAGATCCGCGCCACACGCTCGAGCTTGCGCTGCTCGCGGACGGCGTCCCGCCGGAGAATGTCTATAGCGAGCTGGCGACCCCGGAAGGTGCCGACCGCGCCTTCGCCGCGCTCGACAAGATCAAGGACGACGTCCTGTTGTGGAGCGAGGCAAAGCAGCCGATTACGTGGCTGCTCGAGGAGAAGGTGGTGATGGCCGCCGGTTATAGCGGCCGTATTTTCCGCGCCGCAGTGGGCGATCACCACATCGGGATCCTGTGGGACGGCCAGATCTACGACATCGATGCCTGGGCTATCCCCAAGTCTTCGAAGAACAAAGAGGAAGCCATGCGCTTCATCAGCTTCGCCACGTCGCCGCAGCGGCTCGCGGAGCAGGCGCAGCTCATCGCCTATGGGCCGATGCGCAAGTCCGCCGTGGGGTTGGTGGGTAAGCATCCCATCATCAATGTGGAGATGCAGAAATACCTGCCGACGGCGCCCGAGAACTTCAAGAAGGCGCTCAAATTCGACGAGGCCTGGTGGACACAAAATGGTGCGGCGCTGACCCAACGCTTTGCCGAATGGCAGGCGCAAGTGGAGTCCGCCGCCGCCGCTAAGGAAGCGGAACGCAAGGCAAAAGAGGCTGCGAAAAAAGGGTCTGCCAGCAAAGCCGCGCCTTAGAAATTCCCCGCGAAGAAAATGCGGGTAAGCGACAACTCCTGTTTGCTTTCCGTCGTCTTCATGTCATCCTGACGGTCGGAGTGAGTCTTCGAGGTGCGTGAGAATCTCAAGACATCTCTCTACACAGAATGCACGACCAGAACACAGCATTGCCTCTTAGAGCGTTCGCTCACACGTGAGGTCATGCTGATGATCCTAAGCACTGCCGGGGCGGGGCCGGCAGTGCACTCTGGTTAGCTTCCTTCCCGGCTTGCCTTTCTAAAATGTCCGGTAGAGCCCGAGCGAGAGATAGCCGCTCGGATCGTCCTCGAGATAGTTTCCGGTGAACCCTCCTGACAGCGTGACCTCGAGCTTGCGGAGGTTGACGCGGACGAAGCCGCCGCCGCGGCCCGCATCATATTCCTCGTTGCCGAGTGCGCCGCCTTCGAGCCCGAGCGAAAGCTTCGGCCGGACGCGGAAGCCGACCCGCGCGAGGCTGCAATATTCCTGGAAGGCCGTGCCGTAGGATGCGTCGGCAGAGAGGAACCAGCGTGGTGCGATGTCGTACCAAGTCTCGGCGAGAATCCGGAAGCCGATCTCGGTGCCTTGCACAGAGTTGTTCGGATCGTGCGGCACGACGTGCTGGTCTTCCACCTCGATGCCGCCGAACAGCTTGACGGTGACCGCGCCGGGGCGGAACTGATACCCGATCAGCGCCGCGGCGAAACTGTCCTGGCCATCAAAGTTCGTCGCCACATAGTTGCTACCGTCGAACAGTGCGCCGTCATAGTCGTAGCGCCCATAGGCGCCGATCGCGCGAACCCTGAGACCCGGCGCGTAAAGGCCCTTGCCGAAGGCATAACCGCCGCCCACATAACCGCTTGTGTAGTTGTCGCTGGTCTCGATGCCGGTGAACATCTCGGTGTGCGGCGTGTCGGCCCCGGCGCAGGCGCGTTCAGCGGAGAGGCCCAGGGCGAAAACGGCAGCACAAAGTGCCCCGCTTCCGCGGAGTGCGGACCGGACACCTGCTATACTGCCCCCCTGCACGGCGAACACTCGCCCATTGCACCAACGGTGGTACATCTTAGGCGGGAGCCAGCGAGGGTATCGCAACCAGGTTGCGAGTGATCTGTCGTGTTACAATCCCAGGTTGGTGAATCCGTGATTTGTTCCGCACACGCCCGACAAAATGAGACCCGAGCAATTCGATAGCTGGCTCAAGGTCGACACCAAGGGCCTCCATTGCCGGCCGGGTGGCTTCTATGTCGACCCGCACGGGGCGGTCCGGAACGCCATCATCACCCACGGCCATTCCGACCATGCAAGGCCTGGCCATGACGCGGTGCTGGCAACGGAAGAGACCCTTGCCATCATGCGCGCGCGGCTCGGCGACGGGGCACCGCGGCGCCCGCAAGCCGCCGCTTATGGCGAGCCTCTTACCATCGGCGATGTCACGGTCACGCTGTTCCCGGCCGGCCATGTGCTCGGCAGCGCCCAGGTCCTGATCGAATACAAAGGCGCGCGAGCGGTTGTCTCCGGCGACTACAAGCGGAGTGCCGATCCCACCTGCGCGCCCTTCGCACTTGTGCCGTGCGATCTCTTCGTCACCGAGGCGACGTTTGCGCTGCCTGTGTTCCAGCACGGTGACGCGCGCGCCGAGGTCGCGAAGCTGCTCAAATCGGTCGAGCAGTTTCCCGAGCGCGCCCATGTGGTCGGCGCCTACGGCCTGGGCAAGACCCAGCGGGTGATCGCGCTCCTGCGCGAAGCCGGCTACGAGCGCCCGATCTATCTGCACGGTGCGCTGCAAGCCTGTTGCGACCTCTATGAGTCGTTCGGCGTCAATCTCGGGGCGCTCCAGCCCGCCACCGGGGCCAAACGCGACGACCTCAAGGGCGCCATCGTGATCGCGCCCCCTTCGGCGATCGCCGACCGCTGGTCGCGCCGGCTTCCTGATCCGGTCACTGCGTTCGCCTCCGGGTGGATGCGCGTGCGGGCGAGAGCCCGGCAGCAGAGCGTGGAACTGCCGCTCGTCATCTCCGATCACGCCGACTGGCGCGAACTGACCGAAACCATCGCCGAGACCGGCGCCGAGGAGGTGTGGGTGACTCATGGGCGCGAAGACGCCCTGCTCCATCACCTCGGGACAACGGGGCGGCGAGGCCGCGCGCTCGCACTGATCGGCCGCGAGGACGAAGACCAGTGAAGGCCTTCGCCGCGCTTCTCGACCGGCTGTCCTATACGCCGTCGCGCAACGACAAGCTGCGCCTGTTGGCGGACTATTTCGCGTCGGCACCAGATCCGGACCGCGGCTACGCGTTGGCCGCCCTCACCGACGGGCTGTTCTTCCGGCTGCCGTTCCGCCGCATCCTGACGGAGATGTTGGAAGCTCGCGTCGACCCGGTGCTGTTCGCGCTCTCGCGCGACTATGTGGGCGACACGGCCGAGACCATCGCGCTGATGTGGCCGGCACGCGAAGATGGCAGCGCGCCGCCGCGGCTCGCCGACGTGGTCGAGGCCGTTCAGGCCGCGGCGCCCGCGGAGCTCCCTACGCTGCTGGCTGGCCACCTCGACCGGCTCGATGCCACGGGCCGCTGGGCGCTGCTCAAGCTGCTCACCGGCGCCTTGCGCGTCGGGGTGTCGGCGCGGCTCGCCAAGACCGCGCTCGCCGAATGGTCCGGCAAGCCGCTTGCCGATATCGAGGAGGTTTGGCACGGGCTTGCGCCTCCCTATGTCCCGCTATTCGCCTGGCTGACGGGCCAGGGCCCGCGGCCCGAGACGCGCGGAAGTGCCGTGTTCAGGCCGCTGATGCTGTCGCATGCCATCGAGGACCGGGAGCTTGCCGCCATCACGCCCTCCGATTTCGTGGCCGAATGGAAATGGGACGGCATCCGCGTGCAGGCGAGCCATCAAGGTGGCGAGAAGCGGCTGTTCTCACGCACGGGCGACGACATCTCCGGCGCCTTCCCTGACGTCGTGGACGCACTGCCTGAAGGGGTCGTGCTCGATGGCGAGCTTCTCGTCCTGCGCGACGGCGCCGTCGCCCCATTCAACGACCTCCAACAGCGCCTCAACCGCAAGACGGTGACGCGAGGCATGCTGACATCGCACCCGGCCCATATCCGGCTCTACGACCTGCTGTTCGAGGGCGAGGAGGACTTGCGCCCCCTCCCCTTCACGGAGCGGCGCGCGCGGCTCGAGGCGTGGCACGCGACGCATGCGCCTGACCGCACCGATATCTCAGAGATCATCGACTTTGAATCCGTCGCCGCGCTCGAGGCGCTGTGGGCCGGCGCCCGGGAGACCGGCATCGAGGGCCTGATGCTGAAGCGCCGGATGAGCCCCTATATCGCCGGGCGTCCCAAGGGCCATTGGTACAAGTGGAAGCGGGCGCCGCTGATGATTGACGCCGTGCTCATGTATGCCCAGCGCGGCAGCGGCAAGAGGTCGTCCTACTATTCCGATTATACGTTCGGCGCTTGGCGCGAGGGCGAGAACGGCACGCCGGAGCTCGTGCCGGTCGGCAAGTCCTATTTCGGCTTCACCGATGAGGAGCTGAAACAACTCGACAGTTTCGTGCGCAGCCACACGGTGGACAGTTTCGGGCCGGTGCGCCAGGTGGAGCCCAAGCTCGTGTTCGAAGTCGCCTTCGATTCGGTGAACCGCTCCACGCGCCACAAATCAGGTGTCGCCATGCGCTTTCCCCGTATTCACCGCATCCGCTGGGACAAGCCGGCCGCGGAGGCCGACACGCTCGAAACCGTGAAGAGCATGATCGTGGAGTAGTGGGCTCCGCGTCGTCGTGCTGCCGCACTTGCCCCGCTAGACTGCGGCCCCGCACGCATCAAGATCTCACCGAGGGAGATGACCCATGAGGATGCTTCTCACCGTGCGTTTTCCGCCTGAGCCGTTCAACACGCTGGCCCGCAAAGGCGAAGCGGGTACGGCCCTGCAAAGCATCGTCGAAGAGCTGAAGCCGGAGGCGGTCTATTTCACCGAGCTCCGCGGACAGCGCGGGGTAATCCTGGTTGTCGATCTCCCGTCCCCGTCCGACGTGCCCCGGATCGCTGAGCCGTTCTTCCTCAAGTTCAACGCCGATTGCCACTTCAAGGTTGTGATGAGCGGCGAAGACCTGGCGAAGGCGGGGCTCGACGCGCTCGGCAAGAAATGGGGCTAAGCCGGCTACTGGGTGAACATCAGAACCAGATAGGCGGTGAACAGCACCAGGTGGACGAAGCCCAGCAGGATATTGGTCGGCGCGCCTGAGAAGGTCATCTGGCAGACGAACAAGTGTCACCGCGAGGAGCGCGATCTCGACATTGTTGAGGCCGAGCTCGATCGGCGTCCCGGTGAGCACGCTGATCGCCAGCACGACCGGCACGGTGAGGCCGATGGTCGACAGCGCCGAGCCGAGGCTGAGATTGACGGCACGCTGGAGATGATTGCGGGCGGCCGCCTGGCAGGCGGCGGTCCATTCCGGCGATAGAATGAGAACGGCGATCAGGACGCCACCAAGGGCGATGGGCAGACCGAGCTGCTCGACGCCATAGTCGAGCAGCTTCGCCAGCGGCTTCGACAAGAGGACCACCGGCATCAGCGTGGCGAGCAGCAGGATCGCGTGATACGGCGCGGAATAGATCGGGCCATGCTGCATGAGGCTCGGGGCTTGCCGGCTCGGCCTGCGCTCTCGATCCTTCGAGATCTCTTTTCGGCTGGATGAAGAAGTTGCGGTGGCGTGTGGTCTGGATGGTGAGGAAGGCGGCGTAGAGCAGCGCGGTGAGCGCACCGAAAATGACTGCCTGCTGGGTGGTGAAGGTGGGCCCTGTCGGTCGACCGGGTGAAGGTCGGGACCACCAGGGCGATGACGGCAAGCGGCGTGATTACGGCAAGATAAGCCATAGCGCCTTGCAGGTTGTACTCCTGCTCGACATGCCGTAGCCCGCCGATCGCGAGCACCGTTCCGACCATGCCGTTCAGCACGATCATCAGGATGGCGAACATGGTCTCACGCGGCAGGGTGGGGTTCGGGGTGCCACCGAGCATGACCATGGCGAGGATGGTCACCTCGATGCTGATGACGGAGACGGTCAGGATCAGGGTGCCGTAAGGCTCGCCGAGGAGTTCGGCCAAGGCATCGGCATGGCGCACCACGCCGAAGGCACACCAGATCATCACGCCGAACAGCCAGGCGAACAGCACGAGGAGCAAAGGCAGGTTGTCGAGATCGGCGAGCCACGCCTTGCCGATGGTGAAGAAGATGACTGTAGTGACAATGCCGGCGATCAGCCCAAGCTCGGGCCGGAGCCGTTGCCAAAAGCCTCCGCTGGACGCAGGGCTTGCCGCTTCCTGCTTTGCCGGCCGGCGGCTCGCGGTCTTGCGGCTCGTCGTCATCGCTATCCCTTCATCCCAAGGCACAAATGGCCTGGCGAAGCGAACCTTCTACCGTTTCGCGCCGGCCAACGAAAGGCGGCATTACGCGGTCAGATATGGCGGCCGTGGTCGCCCGCGGCGATCTTCTTGAGTGAGGCGCGATCGACCTTGCCGGTCGGGTTGAGGGGCATCTTCTCGATGAAAACGATCTCTTCCGGCGCCTTGTAGCCGACACGGGCTTTGGCGAACCGGATCAGATCGCCGGCCTTGGGCCTCTCGATGTCCCCCTTGATTCGACATAGGCGCGCACGTTTTCGCCATGGGACTCATCGACCACGCCGACGACGCCGGCAAGCTCGACGGCTGGATGCTCGAGCAGCGCATCCTCGACCTCTTGCGGGGAGATGTTCGAGCCGTCATGGACGATGATCTGCTTCCGGCGGCCGCAGAACCACATATAGCCGTCCTTGTCGACCTTCATGTCATCGCCGGTGTCGAACCATCCCTCGTCGATGACCTCGGCGCTCGCCTTATCGTCATTCCAATAGCCGGCGCATTGGCTCGGGGTCTTGACCCACAGACGCCCCTCTTTGTCCTTGGGCAGGTCGTGCCCCTTGTCGTTGCGGATGGCGAACACGAAGCCAGGACTCGGCAGGCCGATGGAGCCGAGCTTGTCGACGCCCATGGGCGGATTGAGCGCGGCGAGCCCGAACTCCGTCATGCCATAGCCCTCGCTTACGGTTTGCCCGGTGAGGGCCATGAACTCCTTTTCGAGCTCGGCGGAGACTTTGTCGCCGCCAGAGCGGGCGAGCCTGAGCGAGCTGAAGTCCGCCGTAGTCATGCCGTGCTCGCGAATGAGGTGAAGCAGCGCAGTCGGCAGCATGGACAAGAGCGTGGGCCGCGTGGTCCGCAGCAACGGCCCGATCTCCTCGTGGTCGAAGGCCCGCGCAATGACCAGATGGGCGCCGGCCGACAGGGCCGCCATGGAGAAGGTGAACCCACCAATATGTGTGCAGGACGAGCCCGGCAACACGACGTCGTCGGACGTGATCTCGAAGGCTTGCGCGGCGCTGGCGAACATCCAGCCCAGCGACTCGCGGGTATGAGTCACACCCTTGGCTGGACCCGTGGAGCCCGAGGTGAAGAAGATGGCCGCAGGCATCTTGGGGTCCGGCGCAGGAAGCGCAGGGTCCTTCGGCTCCGCCTTCATCAGGTCTTCGAGGCTCGGCTTCTGGCTCTCGCCCCCCTCATACCAGATGACACCGAGCGGCAAGCTCGACGCCTTGCTCGCGGCAATGTCATCTGCGCGCTCGGCATGGCTAAGGATGATCTTGGCCTCGCTCACGTCGAGCGCGTGATTGATCTCCTTCGGTGTGTAACGGTAATTGAGCGGCGTAAGCACGAGACCTGCTTTGAAGCAGGCGACGTAATGCACGATAAGCGCCGCGCGGTTCGGCATCAGCGAGGCCACGCGGTCGCCGGGCTTAAGCCCAAGCGCGAGATAGTTGGCGGCGAGCCGGCTCGATGCGCGGTCGAGATCGGACCACGACACGACGGACTCCATGGACGTCACGGCCGGATCGTTCGGACGCTCTTTCAGTCCAATCTCCAATAGATCCTGAAGCTTGAGACGTGCTTCCAGCAAAGGGCCCGGGTGGTGCATCGGTCTTCCCTCCTCCTTGGGTCTCGAGGGCGATCCTCCCACGAGCGGCTTACCGGTCGTAGCGGTAGAGGCCGTAGAATCCGGTTGGATCGAGATAGATTTGGCGCGCCTGGGAGAAGCCGGCCTCGCGTCCAAGCGCGATCCAGGTGGTGGCCTCTTCCGGCAAGTCGCATGTGGTGACGTGGCGGTCGACTTGCGTCCACTCTTCCGATGTGAGGAAGGGCCAAGCGGGTCGGTTCACGCGCCGAAACCGCTCCAGAAAGACCTCGCGGTCCTCGCCCTCGGCGAGGGTCGGCTCGTAGATCATCAAGAAGTCGCGGTTCGCGCCGCGGATCGCCGCGAGCAGTTGGCGCTTTCCGTCCGTAGAGAGATGGTGGAGGGAGAGGCTGCACCAGGCAATATCCGAGGGCTCCGGCTGCTTGGTCAGCAGCTCCACGAAATCACCATGGTCGAGATCGACGGCAAACGGCGCGCCAGCCAGGTTCTTCGCGGCGAGCTCAAGCGCCGGTTCCGACAAGTCGATGCCGCGATAATGGCGGATCTTGGTGCCTTCCAGCGCCCGCCTCATCTGGCCCGCGTCGCCGCAGGCAATGTCCAGGAAATCGAACGGCTTTTCGTGGGCCTTCAGTGCGTCGTGGAGGAGCGCGGCGGACTCTTTATGGGCCAGCGAATCATGGTCGACCACCTTCTGATAGGTCGTCCATTGCTTCTGGAACTGCTCGAGCGCGGCTTGGTCATCGACCGCCCCGCCCGGCTCAAGGTTATGAATATGAATGCTCATTCGCGCGCGCCAACCGTTCTCGCCTCGTCGGCGAGACTTCTACCGCAAGGCGGGTTGTCATTCGGTTAGCAACTACAGCGGGGATTGCGGCCGTGCCGCCTTAGATGTCCCAGCCCGGGTCGTGAATAATGTCGTGGAAGGCTTTGTGGATCGCCCCGCCCCAGCCCTCGCGGATCGCCTGCAAATAGGGGTCGTCATCCTCGAGCCTGATCGAGAAGCCGGGCTTCAAGGAATCGCGGCGATAGATCATGAGATCGATGGGCGGCCCCACCGAGACGTTGGAGCGCATGGTGGAGTCGAACGAAATCAACGCACATTTTGCGGCGTCGCTCAGGCTGGTGTCATGGCGAATGATGCGATCGAGGATGGGCTTGCCGTACTTCACCTCGCCGATCTGGAAATAGGTCGTATCACCCAGGGCTTCGATGAAATTGCCGGCGTCGTAGATCATGAACAGGCGAAGCTGACCGCCCTTCACTTGGCCGGCAAGAATGAACGAGGCGGTGAAATCCACATCGTGCTGCTGGAGATAGCCGGCGTCGACCTTATGGATCTCACGCAGGGCGGTGCCGACGACACGTGCCGCGTTGAACATCGAGCTGACGGCGAACAGGTCGCGTTCCGGGTCCTCGCTGTTGAGCCATTCGGTCAGAAAGCTGACGACGCCTTGGGTGAGCGAGAGGTTGCCGGCGGTAACCAGCGTGAAGAAGCGCTCCCCGGGCTTCTCGAAGGTGAACATCTTGCGGAATGTGGAAACCCGGTCGATGCCGGCATTGGTGCGCGAATCCGACGCAAGCACCACCCCCTCATCGAGCAAAATGCCGATGCAGTACGTCACTGTCTTACCCTCACTGGGCCTGCTGCTGACTTGGGAAGCTTACCCTGACCGTCATCGTCTCGAGGCCACCCCCCGCTCGGACACCCCGCACCGGACTGGCCTCAGAATAATCGAGACCGACAGCCGTGCGGACATACGACTTGTCGGGGCAGGCGCGATTGGTGGGATCGAAGCCCACCCAGCCGAGAGAGTCAACGAAGGCTTCGGCCCAGGCATGACTTGCCGCGTGGGCCTCATGGCCGAGGCCATGGGTCAGATAGCCGCTGACATAACGAGCCGGTATGCCGAGCGCCCGGCAGACGGCGCAGAAAACATGTGCGTGATCCTGACAGACACCGCTTCCCTGCGCGAGTGCTTCGGCAGCCGTCGTGTGCACATGGGTGTCGCCAGGGCTGTACTCCACGGCGTCGGCAACGCCGAGCATGATCTCGTGCAGCGTCTTGATGAGGTCCTCTTTGGGCTCAGGCGAAAAGCGCTCCGGCGAAGCCGCGAATCGAGTCGGAGACAACCGTATAGGGCGTCTCGCGAAGGTAGAGCATGGACGGCAGCTCCGACGAGGCCGTGCCGACCACGCCGCTGGTGTCGCGGGTCCGCACCAGCCCGCAGACCTTAATGTCGAGATGATCGACCGGTTTTGGCACTGTGAGCGTGTGGCAGATATTGCCGTACTGATCCTGCCACGGGGTCATGGTCGCCCCCGGACAGGTCAGCGCCCAGCTCTCGACGGCCTGGGTGCGGCCCGATAGCGGCGTCATACGCAAATACTGCGTCGTGGCGAGCACCGGCTCGGAATAGTCGTAGGACGTGGCGTGCTCGACTCTGACCAACATGGCCTACACCGCCTCCGCCATGGCCAATGGCGTCATCAGGAAGTCCTCTTGAAGCTGGAAGCCGAGTGCGTTGTTACGGGTGATGAACTCGGTCAGGAACTCGTGCAGCCCCTCGCCGAAGACCTTGTCGATGCGGCCGTAACGCAGCTGCGAATAGGTCTGGCCGGCGATGCGGCGGCATTCGAGCGGCTTCTTGCTCGCGAGGTCGTCCAGCGTCGAGACCACGACCTCGTAGCAGTGATGCAGCGAGCGCGGCATGTCCTCGCGCAAGATGAGCAACTCGGCGATGCGCCAAGGATAGACCATGTCGTGGTAGACGCGGCGATAGGCGCGGAACGCGCCGACGGAGCGGAGCAGCGCGCCCCATTGATAGTAATCGACATAGCCGCCGACCTGCTCCGAGTCCGGCAGCAGCACATGGTATTTCACGTCGAGAATGCGCGCGGTGTTGTCGGCGCGCTCGATGAAAGTGCCGAGTCGGATGAAGCGGAAGCCGTCGTCGTGCAGCATGGTGCCGAACACCACGCCGCGGAACAGGTGGGAGCGCTCCTTCACCCAGTCGAAGAAATCGCGATAGCCCCAGCGCATCAGGCCTTCGTAATCGAGATTCTGCACTTGCAGCCAGGTCGCGTTCAGGCTCTCCCAAGCCTCGCTTGAGATCGCCGAGCGCTGGGCGCGGGCGTTCTCGCGCGCGTTCCTGATGAGCGAGCAGATGGAGCCGGCGTTCTCCTGGTCGAGCGCCACGTAACGAATGATGTTCTCATGGCTGAGCTCGCCGTAAAGCTCGTGGAAGCGCCCATCGCCAGGCGCGATTGCCAGGACTGGCTCGAACTGGGCCTTCTTGTCGAGCGAGGACGGCAGAAGCGACATGCGAAAACTGACGTCGAGCATGCGCGCGGTGTTCTCGGCGCGCTCCATGTTGCGGGCCATCCAGAACAGGTTCTCGGCGGTGCGGCTCAACATGACTTGTTTCTCCGCATGATCTTGCCGGAAAACCGGTTCCCACTTTTCCGGATCATGCTCAGCGCTCCAACACCCAGGTGTCCTTGGTGCCGCCGCCTTGGCTCGAATTGACGACGAGAGAACCCTCGCGGAGCGCCACGCGGGTCAGACCGCCGGGGATCACGCTGGTCTCCCTGCCAGACAACACGAAAGGCCGCAAATCCACATGCCGCGGCACGATCTTGCCGTCGCGCAGCGTCGGTGCCGTCGACAGCGAGAGCGTCGGCTGGGCGATAAAGTTATCGGGATCCTGAAGGACGCGCGCCTTGTAGGCCTCACGTTCCGCGGCGGTCGAGGCCGGCCCGATCAGCATGCCGTAGCCGCCGGAGCCTTGCACCTCCTTGACCACGAGATTCTCGAGGTTATTGAGCACGTGCTGGCACTGTTTCGGGTCGCGCAGCACATAGGTGTGCACGTTGTTCAAAATGGCGTGCTCGCCGAGATAGAACTCGATCATGCGCGGCACGTAGACATACATGGCCTTGTCGTCGGCGACACCGGTCCCCAGCGCATTGGCAAGCGCCACCCGGCCCGAGCGCACTGCCGACAGCAGACCCGGCACGGCGAGCATGGAGTCGGGGCGGAACGCCAGAGGATCCATGAACTCGTCGTCGATACGGCGATAGATGACATCGACCTTGACCGGGCCTTCGGTGGTGCGCATCCACACATCGCCGTCGCGCACGAAGAGGTCGCCGCCTTCGGCAAGCTCGACGCCCATTTGCTCGGCGAGAAACACATGCTCGAAATAGGCGCTGTTGTAGCGGCCGGGCGTCAGCAACACGACCACGGGATCGTCGGCGCCGCTCGGCGCCACGGAGCGCAAGTTCTCGAGCAGGCGCTCGGGATAGGTGCCAACCGGGGAGACGCTCTGCCCGGTGAACGCATCGGGGAACAGCCGCATCATGATCTCGCGGTTCTCGAGCACGTATGAGACGCCGGATGGCGTGCGCACATTGTCCTCGAGCACGAAGAAGTCCTGGGGCCCTGTACGGATAAGGTCGATGCCGGCAACATGAGCGTAGACATCGTTGGGCAGATCGACGCCACACATCTCGGGCCGGAAAGCCGGATTGAGCAGGACAAGCTCCGGCGGAATGAGGCCGGCCTTCAAGATCTCCTGGTCGTGGTAGATGTCGTAAAGGAAGACGTTGATCGCCTTGACCCGCTGCAGGCAGCCGCGCTCCACCAGCTCCCACTCGGAGCGGTCGAGAATGCGTGGGATGAGATCGAAGGGAATCAGCCGCTCGGTGGAGCCGCCCTCCGCATAGACGGCGAAGGTGATGCCCAAACGCCGGAACAGCTCGTCCGCCGCGTTCTGCTTGGTGACCAGAGACTCGATGGACAGATTGTCGAGGAGTTCGGCAAGCGCTGCGTAGGCCGGGCGCACCTCGCCGTCCGGGCCTCGCATCTCATTGAAAAACTTGCTGTAATATTCGGCGGGACCATCTGCCTCAGTCGCCACCGTCAATGTGTTCGTGTCCTGCGGCAAGCCCGCTAATCCCGGTTGGTCGTTCTCCCCGACCCTCTTCGCCAGCGTTTTCCGTCCCAGTGTTATATTTTCGGGCATCATAGTCCGATGCCGCTCGCTTGGGCAACTCTTGCGCGTTCGGCCGCCGTTCCGGCGCCCCAGACGACGTGCTAGAAGCGCTCAACCCCCAATTCTACGCCCCCATGCTGGAAACCGCCCTCACCGCCTTCACCACCTTCTTCGCCGTCATCGGCCCGATCGACACCGCGGTCTTAGTGGCTTCGATCACGCCGAACATGACGCGCGCCGAGCGCCTGGCGCTCTCCATCAAGGCGGTGTCCATCGCCACCACCATCATCCTGCTCTTCGTGCTGGTGGGTGAGCCGGTGCTCCGTCAGCTCGGCGTGTCTCTCGCGGCGCTGCAGACCGCAGGCGGGATCATTCTGTTCATCATCGCGCTCAACATGACGCTGTCCAGGCGCCCGGGTCCGGGGGCGCTGACCATGCGCGAGAGCGCCGAAGCCGAGAACAAGGCCGAGGCGCATGCCGAGATCGCCGTGTTTCCGCTCGCCACGCCCCTCCTTGCCGGCCCCGGCGCCATGACCGGCGCCATCGTGCTCGCCGCGGGCACCAAAGGCGACTTCATGCTGCTCACCGCCGTGATCGGCGCGATCATCGCGGTGATGCTCGTCACCCTCGTACTCCTCCTGCTCGCGCAAGAGGTGCATCAGCTGATCGGCGTCACAGCGCGGAAAGTCATCGTGCGGGTGTTCGGGGTGCTGCTGGCGGCCCTTGCGGTGCAGCTCATCTTCGATGGCATCTCCGCCGCCCATATCGTCGGCTGAGGGCTATTCCGCTGGAGCGCGACGTTCGCTGCCCTGCTCTTTCGGCTTCCGCGCGAATTTCCGCACCACGACGTAGAAGATCGGCGTGAAGATCAGGCCGAACACGGTGACGCCGATCATGCCGGAGAACACGGCGGTACCGAGCGACTGCCGCATCTCCGCGCCGGCGCCCGTGGCGATGACGAGCGGCAGCACGCCGAGAATGAAGGCGAACGAGGTCATGAGAATGGGCCGCAAGCGGACGCGGGCGGCTTCCGTTGCCGCCTGGAAGCGGTCCTCGCCGTGCTCCTCGTTCTGCCGCGCGAATTCCACGATGAGGATGGCGTTCTTGGCGGCCAAGCCGATGAGCACCACGAAGCCAATCTGCGCCAGGATGTTCACGTCCATGCCGCGCAACAAGAGGCCGCTGACGGCCGCGAGCAGACACATCGGCACGATGAGAATCACCGAAAGCGGTAAGGCCCAGCTTTCGTACTGCGCCGCCAGGAGCAGGAACACGAAGACCACCGAGGCCATGAACACATAGATCGCGGTGTTTCCGGCAGTGCTCTCCTGATAGGCGAGCTCGGTCCACGCGTAAGAGTAGCCTTCGGGGAGGTTCTGCTGGGCGAGCTTGGCCATCGTCTCGAGGCTGTAGCCGGAGGAATATCCGGGCTTGGTTCCGCCTTGGACCGCCGCCGACGGATACAGGTTGAAGTGCTCGACGCGATAGGGACCCGTAATGTTGCGGAAGGCGGCCACCGAACTGAGCGGCACCATCTGGCCTTCCGCATTGCGGGTCTTCAGTTGCCCGATCTCATGCAGATCCTGGCGGAACTTGCCGTCGGCCTGCGCGGTGACCCGGTAGGTGCGGCCGAGGAAATTGAAGTCGTTTACGTATTGAGAGCCGAGAAAGACCTCGAGAGTTTGGAAGATGTCGTCCGGATTGACCCCGAGCATCTCGGTGCGCACGCGGTCGATGTCGGCATAGACCTTGGGCGTGCGCGTATTGAAGGTCGTGAACACGCCCGCAAGGCCCGGCTGCTGATTGGCAAGGCCAACGATGATTTGCGCCACCTTCTCCAATTGGGAAAGATCGCCGCCGTGGGTGTCCTGCACCTGCATCTTGAAGCCGCCCGTGGTGCCGATGCCGCGAACCGGAGGCGGTGAGACGCTGATGATGAAGCCGTCCTGGATTGCCGCAAATTTCTGATTGAGTTGGGTCTTGAGGGCGTCGGCGGTCTCGCCTTTCGCGGCCCGCTCCTTAAATGGATCGAGGGGCGTGAACACCACGGCGGAGTTGGGCGCCGTCGTAAAGGTGGCCCCGTCGAGCCCGACAATGGGAACGGCGTGCGCGATTCCCGGCGTGTCGAGGGCGATCTTGGTGACTTTCTTAGCCACTTCGTCGGTACGCGCCAAAGATGCGCCAGGCGGCAACTGAATGATGTTGATGAGATAGCCGAGGTCTTGGTTCGGAATGAAGCCGGTCGGTGCGATACCGAACTGGTAGACGGTGATCCCGATCAGGCCGAGATAGATCGCGACCATGACGGCCGAGATCCGCACCAGCTTCCCGGTCAGCGCGCCATATCTCGATGAGACCCACTCAAAGGCGCGGTTAAAGCCATTGAAGAACCCACCGACAAGACGCGACAGCAGGCTCTTGCGCTGCTCCTGCGGATCATGCGGCTTGAACAACAGCGCGCAGAGCGCGGGGCTCAAGGTCAGCGAAACAATCAGCGAGATGCCCGTGGCCGTGGCGATGGTCACGGCGAACTGCCGGAAGAACTGGCCGAGAATGCCACTCAGGAACACGGACGGGATGAAGACCGCCGTCAGCACCAGCGCGATGGCAACCAACGCGCCGCCGACCTCCTCCATCGTCCGGTATGCGGCTTCGCGCGGGGATAATCCTTCGCGGATATTGCGCTCGACGTTCTCCACCACGACGATCGCGTCATCGACCACGATGCCGATCGCCAGCACGAGACCAAACAGAGAGAGGTTATTGAGCGAGTAGCCGAGCGCCGCCAGCATGGCGAAGGTGCCGATGAGCGACACTGGGATCGCCACGATGGGCACAATCGACGCGCGCCAGGTCTGCAAGAAAAGGATGATGACGACGACCACGAGCACGACGGCTTCGAGCATCGTCTGAATCACCGCATCCACGGACTCGGAGATGAAGACCGTGGGGTTGTAGACGATGTCGTATTTCAGCCCCTTCGGGAACGACTTCGAGAGCTCGGCCATGGTGGCCTGGACCTCGTCCGCCGTCTCCAGCGCGTTTGAGCCCGGTCGCTGGAAGATGCCCATGGGAATGGCCACCTTGTCGTCGAGATAGCCGCTGCGGTTGTAGTCGGCGGCGCCAAGGTCGACGCGGGCGATATCGCGCACCCGCACCACGCGGCCGTCCTTGTCCGACTTGACGATGATGTTGCCAAACGCCTCCGGCGTGGACAGCCGGCCTTGGGTCTCGACGTTCAGCTGGAAGGCGCCAGGTTTCGGCACTGGCGGCTGATTGATGACACCGGCGGCGACTTGGACATTTTGCCCACGCAACGCCGTCAAGACGTCGCCGGCGGTCAGGTCGCGCGCCGCCATCTTCTCCGGGTCGAGCCAGATTCGCATCGAATAGTCGCGGGCGCCGAAGATCGTCACATTGCCGACGCCGCCAATGCGCGACAGTACGTCTTTGACGTGCAACGTGGCGTAATTGGAAATGTAGAGCAGGTCGCGGCTGTCATCCGGCGAGTAGAGATGGATGACCATCATGAGATCGGGCGACTGCTTGACCACTTGCACGCCCAGCGACCGCACCTCCTCGGGCAGGCGCGGCGTGGCGATGGCAACGCGGTTCTGCACCAGGACTTGCGCCGTATCGAGGTCGGTGCCCAGCTTGAAGGTGACGGTCAACGCCATGGAACCGTCGCTGGTCGACTGGGACGTCATGTAAATCATGTTGTCCACGCCGTTCACCTCCTGCTCGATCGGCGTGGCGACGGTCTTGGCGATGATCTCGGCCGAGGCCCCGGGATACGAGGCAGTGACCTGAATCGAAGGCGGTGCGATCTCCGGATACTGGGCGATAGGCAGACTCAGGCCCGCCACCCCGCCGATGAGGGTGATCAGGATCGAGATCACGGCCGCGAAGATCGGCCGGTCGATGAAAAAATGAGATAGCTTCATCGGCGGGTCAGAGCTCGATCTCTCACTTCTGACTTTCGGGCGCGGCTGCCGGCGGCTTGATTTCGCCGGGCTCGGGCGTGACTTTCTGCCCGGGCCGTGCACGCAGCAGACCGTTGATGATCACCCGGTCGTCGGGCGTAATGCCGCTCTTGATGATGCGCAGATTGTCGTCGGCCAAGGAGCCGAGCTCGACCGGTTTCGGCACCACCGTGCCGTCCTTCGCCACCGTGAACAGCATCTTCACCGACTGGTCGGTGACGACCGCAGCATCGGGCACGAGCATCGTCGGCTTCTCTTGCGACATCGGCACGCGCACGCGCCCGAACTGACCCGGCGTAATAAACAGATTGGGATTGGGGAACGTCGCGCGGACGCGGATCGTCCCTGAAGTGCGGTTGTACTGGTTGTCGACGAAGTCGATCGTGCCCTTGAGCGGCCACGTCGTCTCGTCCATCAGCTGGCCCTGGACCTCGACCTTGTTGTTGCGCGCCGACTCGACTTCGCCCTTCTGCACCAGGCGCTTATAGGCCATGCCGTCCCCCTCGCTGACATTGAACTCAAGCCAGATCGGATCGAGAGAAACGATGGTGGTCAGTAGCGTCGTCGAGCCGCCGGTGCCCCCCATGACCAGGTTGCCGACGCTCACCTCGTGCTGGCCGACGCGGCCGGAAACCGGCGCCATCACGCGGGTGTAAGCCAGATTCAGTTTTGCTTGGTCCACCTCGGCGCTCGCCGCGTCGCGGGTCGCCTTGGCCACGTTCACCTGAGCGACCCGCTCGTCATACGTCTCTTGCGAGGCATAGTCGTTCTTGCGCAGTTGCGCCGTCCGCTCGAGCTGCGCCTGGGCGAGCTGAAGCTGGGCCTCGGCCTGCGCGAGCTGAGCCTTGGCGTTTTCCAGAGCAATCTCGAATGGCTTCGGCTCGATCACGAAAAGCAGATCGCCCTGCTTGACCAGCTGACCGTCGCTGAAGTTGACCGATTCCAAATACCCGCTCACGCGCGCGCGAATCTCCACGGCATCGGGCGCGGCAAACTGGCCGGTGAAATCACGCCACTCCCTGAGCTCCTTGACCAACGGTTTGGCCACAGTGACCGGCGGCGCCGGCGGCGCCGCACTGGTGGCAGCTTGCTGTCCTTGGCCGCTGATCATGTAGTGATAAGCGAGCGCCGCTGCGGCGATCACGATCAGCACAATGAGCAGAATCCGCCCGCCGCGCTTGGCGACTTGCGCGTCCGCGGTGGTCGGAGATGTGGGGGCGCGCGTCGGCTCGGCCGCGGGCGCCTCCGCCTTCGCTTCCTTAGGCGGATTGGCGGCGCCACTCTCCTTGTCAGCTTCCGCGCGCTTCGTGTTTCGGTTTCTCTGCTGCATCATGGCTTCTCAAGCCGGCGAGCCCGGGTCTTGGGGGACGACTTGCTGCAAACTTTCCAGGGATGACGCTACCCCAATCAGGCGGGTGAACCCAGTGGGCAACGGGGACAATAGATAAGGATTGCTACAAAAGCATAGTAATCCCAACCGTGTCATTCCGCCAAATCACGGCAATTTGTCCCATGGTCCTTAAGCGTGTGGGGCCACCTCCTACACGCGCAACGCCGACCAAGGCATTATATCTCCAAGCCTGGGACAGCGCGCACCAGGTCGAGGAAACGCACCATGCCGAGCCTGCTTGGAAGACTGCTGCTCATCGCCCTCCTCACGCTCGGCACCGCCGGCTGCGGGGACGAGGCGACACTGCCGGTTGCGGCCGGTACCGGTCCGAACCCAGAGCTGCCTCCACCGGTGCAGACGTTTCTGCCGACCGTCGTGCTCGCCCGCGCCAAGGGCTGGCCCGAAGGTGTCACGCCAAAGCCGGCTGAGGGCTTCTCGGTAAAGGCGTTTGCCACCGGGCTCGACCATCCGCGCTGGTTATACGTTCTGCCCAACGGCGACGTGCTCGTGGCCGAGAGTTCCGCGCCGCCTCAGCCGGGACTGGGCGGCAGCCTCATGGGCTGGTTCATGAAGATGGGCATGCGCTGGGCGGGCGCAGCCGTGCCGAGCGCCAACCGCATCACACTGCTGCGCGATGCGAACGGCGATGGGGTAGCGGAGACGCGCTCGGCCTTTCTCACCGGTCTCAATTCGCCGATCGGCATGGCGCTGATCGGCAAGGATTTCTACGTGGCAAACACGGATTCGGTGATGCGCTTTCCCTACGAGGCCGGCGCGAAGGCGATCACGGCGCAGGGCGAGAAGATCGCCGACCTGCCCGCTGGTCCCATCAATCTCCATTGGGTCAAGAACATCGTTGCGAGCCCAGACGGCAAACACCTCTACGTGGGTGTCGGCTCCAACAGCAACCTAGGCGAGCGCGGCATGGAGAACGAGGAGGATCGCGCCGCCATCCTCGAGATCGATCTTTCCACGGGCATGTCCCGCATTTTCGCGTCAGGCTTGCGTAATCCGGTCGGCCTCGCCTTTCAGCCCGAGAGCGGCGCGCTGTGGACCTCGGTCAACGAGCGCGACGAGCTCGGCAGCGACCTCGTGCCCGATTACATGACGGCGGTACAAGAGAACGGATTCTACGGCTGGCCTTACAGCTATTACGGCCAGCATCTCGATCCCCGCGTGCGGCCGCAGCGGCCAGACCTTGTGGCCAAGGCCATCGTGCCGGACTACGCGCTCGGACCGCACACCGCATCGCTCGGCCTCGCCTTCTATGATGGGACGCTGTTCCCCGCACGTTACCGTGGTGGCGCCTTTATCGGCCAGCACGGCTCGTGGAACCGGAACCCTGTGAGCGGTTACAAGGTGATCTTCGTGCCATTCGAGGGTGGGCGCCCTTCAGGCCAGCCGGAGAACATGCTTACGGGCTTCTTGAGTGCGGACGGCGGCGATGCGTATGGGCGCCCGGTGGGCGTGGCAATCGACAAATCCGGTGCGCTACTCGTCGCCGACGACGTGGGCAACACGGTGTGGCGCGTGACACCGAGCGCGGCACAATAGCGCGGTTCTGCGAAAAAACCGTCATTCCACGTAATGATTTGGCCCCCTCGGGTGGCCAAGACGGCCTCAGGGGTGTATAGACCTCGCATCCATCGAAAGCCCGGCGCTCGCACCCCGTTTCCAGAGGAAGGGAGGTTCCCATCTCGGACGCAACGAGAACTTTGTTCGTTCCTGAAACCGAACAAGACTACGGCCAGGACCCCATTGAGGTTCGCGAAACCGACAAATACGTCACCGAGTACGTACGCGGTTTCGTCGAAAAGTGGGACGAACTCATCGATTGGAGTCAGCGCGCGAAGAGCGAGGGCCGCTTCTTCATCGATGTTCTGAAAGCACGTGGCAAGGAAAGTGTGCTCGATGTGGCAACCGGCACGGGGTTCCACTCCGTGCAGCTGCTCAAAGCCGGTTTCGATGTCACGTCAGTCGACGGATCTGCGGAAATGCTGGCCAAAGCCTTCGAGAATGGCTGTCAGCATGACGTTGTTCTCAAGACCATCCACGCAGACTGGCGTTGGCTCAACGAGAGCGTGCGGGGCAAGTTCGATGCTATTATTTGCCTCGGCAACAGCTTCACGCATCTTTTCGATGAGAATGACCGCAGGCGGGCGCTCGCCGAGTTCTACGCAGCGCTGAAGCATGACGGCATCCTGATCATCGATCAGCGCAACTACGACCGCATCTTGGACGAGGGCTTTGCCAGCAAGCATAAATATTACTATTGCGGCGATCAGGTCGTGGCCGAGCCCGTCCATGTCGACGACGGCCTAGCGCGCTTTCAGTACGTGTTTCCCGACGGCTCACGGCACAACCTCAACATGTTTCCGTTGCGCAAGAACTACACGCGCAAGCTCTTGCGCGAGGCGGGCTTCCAGCAAATTCACTCTTACGGTGACTTCCAGGAAGAGGGTGAGGAAACCGATCCGGATTTCTTCGTCCACGTCGCGGAGAAGAGCTATGGCACCAACTGATCAGACCATAGCGCTTGCCCGCGACTATTATGACAGCGCCGAGGCGGACGATTTCTACCGCACCATCTGGGGCGGCGAGGATATCCATGTCGGGCTCTACGACACCAGTCCGGACGTCGCCACTGCGAGCCGCCGCACGGTCGACCGCATGGCAGCCGAGGCGGGCCCGCTCGCCGGCAAGCGCGTGCTGGATCTCGGCTCAGGCTATGGCGGCGCCGCGCGCGTGCTTGCAGGCGAGTATGGCGCGAACGTCACTTGCCTTAACCTCTCAGCCGTCGAGAACGAGCGAAACCGGGCGATGACCCGGGAGGCCGGGCTCGACGACAAGATTACCGTCGTTGACGGCTCGTTCGATTCCGTGCCGTTCGAGGACGGAACCTTTGATGTCGTGTGGAGCCAGGACGCGATCCTGCACGCACCGGACCGCCGCGCTGTCCTGGACGAGGTTGCGCGGGTGCTGAAGCCCGGCGGGGACTTTATCTTTACCGACCCCATGCAAGCCGATGCTCTTCAGGACACAGAGGCGCTTCGCCCCATCTATGACCGCATTCACCTGCCCGACCTCGCCTCGTTTGGCTTCTATCGCGAAGAGCTTTCGGAGCGCGGCTTCGAGGAAGTCTCGATCCAGGAACTGACCGCGCAGATGCGGACGCATTATGCCCGCATCGGCGAAGAGCTTGACGCACGGCGCGACGAGCTTGACGCAGGCGACGCCTTTATAGACCGCATGCTCAAAGGCTTAGGCCATTGGGTGACCGGGGCGGAAGGCGGTCTGCTCGCCTGGGGCATCATGCACTTCCGGAAGGCCGCGTAGTGGCGGGCCGCGACAGCGGCTCGGAGCCTCCCCTCGCACATTGCACCATTGGCGTGCCGGCAAGCGCCAAGCTTGTGGTCGCCGCGTTTGTCGTCCTGACCGTCGGCTGGCCGGTTCTGGCGGACCAAAGCTTCGAAGCGGTCAGGGATATCATCTCGGCGTCGGCAGGCTGGTTCTACAGCGCCGTGGTTTCCGCGGCGCTCGTCATGTGCGTTGTCCTGGCGCTCGGGCACTGGGGCTCGGTGCGGCTTGGCGGCGACGACGAGAAGCCGGAGTTCAGCTGGCTCTCGTGGACCGCCATGCTGTTTGCTGCCGGCATGGGGATTGGGCTCGTGTTCTGGTCGATCGCCGAGCCCCTCACTCACTATGCCGGCAATCCCTTGACCGCTGATTGGGGGCCCGATCCCTCGAGCATCGTGCGGGCCCGCGTGGCCATGGAGATCACTTTCTTCCATTGGGGCCTGATGCCGTGGGCGCTCTATGCGGTCGCCGGACTGATCTTCGCCTATTTCTCCTTTCGCAAGGGCGAGCCCCTGACGGTCCGCTCCGCCATGCGCCCGCTGATCGGCGACGGGGTGGGCCGCTGGCCCGGCAAGCTCGCCGATGTCGTCGCCATCGTCGCCACGATGTTCGGGCTCGCCACCTCTCTCGGCTTCGGTGCCGAGCAGATCAATGCTGGCCTGAACCGCCTCTTCGAGTGGCATGTGTCGACGGAGCACAAGCTGCTTCTGATCGCTGTCATCACGGGTGCGGCCGTGTTGTCGGTAAGTTCAGGGCTCGATCGGGGCATTCGCCTTCTATCGCTCGCCAACATTTGGCTCGCGGCGTTCGTCCTCGCGGTGGTCCTCATCTCGGCCCCCCTCGAACCGATCTGGCGCAACGTTTCTTTCCGGCTCGCCGACTATCTCGGCAACCTCCCCTGGCTCACCTACGAGACGGCGCGGGACAACACCGGGTGGTCCGCGAGTTGGACAACGTTCTATTGGGGCTGGTGGATCAGCTGGACGCCGTTCGTCGGTCTGTTCATCGCGCGCATCTCGCGCGGACGTACGGTGCGGGAGTTCATTCTCGGCGTGCTCATCGTCCCGACGGCCATTACCTTCGTGTGGCTGTCAATCATGGGCGGGGCTGCCATTTCGGCAGCGCGGGCCGCACCTGCCATTGTCGATGTCGCTGAGCACACGCCGGCCTTGTCTCTCTATGCCATGATCGATTTCATTCAGTCCGGGCCTTTCGCCACGCTCATCGCCGCGGCGGCGACGCTTCTGGTGGCCATCTTTTTCGTGACAAGCGCCGATAGCGGCACGCTCGTGGTCACGACCATGCAGTGCGGCGGGCATACGGAGCCCCCGATAGTCGAGCGGGTCCAATGGGGTGTGGGCATGGGGGCTATGGCTGCGGCGCTGCTGGTGGCAGGCGGCCTCGGCGCCCTTCAGGCCATGGCCATCGCGGCAGCCCTGCCTTTTGCCGTCGTTCTTATCGCATTAGGGGTTGGCTTCATGGTCGCGCTCCACGAAGATGCCACCCAGCAATTGAGGGCGCGCCGCGCGCGAAAGTCCCAGCGCCCCACCTGAGGGAGGCCTAGATGGTGACGAAGTCGGTCCTCTGTTACGGCGACTCCATCACCTGGGGCTACAATCCGAAAGACGGCACACGCTTTTCCCCAGAGGACCGCTGGCCCTGCGTTCTCGAACAGGCGCTCGAGGGCCGTGCTCGTGTCATCGACGAGGCGTTGAACGGCCGCACTGTGGCGACCGACGACCCGTCGCACCCGAACCGCAATGGTCTTGCCATGCTGTCGCCGCTGCTCGAAGCGCACGCCCCGCTCGACGTCGTGCTCATCATGCTCGGCACCAACGACAGCGCGCCAAGCTACGGACTCACGCCAGGCAGGATCGCCATGAACTGCTCCGCACTGATCCGTACCGTGCGGTCGACCCTCCCAGGAATCGGTTTCGCCGCGCCGGCCATCGTTCTCATGGCGCCGCACCCGCTCGGCGCGCTCAGTGCCGAAATGGCGCTGTTCTACGCCGGCGGCGAGGCCACCTTGCATAGCTTGGCGGAAGCCTATCGTACGACCGCCAAATACTTCGGCTGTCATTTCTTCGACGCCGGCGCAGTCGTACAGGCCAGTGCGGTCGACGGCGTGCATCTCGACCCACCCGAGCAGCGCAAGCTTGGTCTCGCGGTGAAGGAAATCGTTGAACCCTTGTTGTGAAATGGCGGCACACTGGCCAGGACGAGGACGAGCGCATGACCAACGCTTCCGGACAAGGCGACGGCGCGACATTTGCCGTCTATCGCGACGACTTCCATGCGGTGATCGGCGCGGACTTCCAGCGTCCGGTGCTGATCGAGACCAACGCCCATGAAGGCCCGGTCTATGTGGCGGCCGAGCACGCGCTTTATTTCACCACGGTGCCGGAGCCAGGGCCGAAGAACATCGCCATCATGCGCCTGCAATTGGCAGGCGACGAATTTCCCTTTACGACGCAAGGCCTCGAGATCGTGCAGCAGCCCTCGAACATGGCGAACGGTATGTGTCTCGACCGGGACGGCCGGCTCGTGATCTGCGAGCAAGGGACGCGGGAAGCGGTCGCCCGCATCAGCCGCATGGATCTCAAGACGCGCGCAATCGAGACGGTGGTCGATGAATGGCGGGGCTTGCGCTTCAACTCGCCGAACGACGTGGTGGTGAAGAGCGACCGCACCGTGTGGTTCACCGATCCGAACTACGGCGAGATCCAAGGCTTCAAGAATGCCCCGGATGTGGGGGCGTTTGTCTACCGGCACGATCCTGCGACCGGAGAGACGACGGTGGTCGCCGACTCATTCAATAAGCCAAACGGCATCGCCTTCTCGCGCGATGAGTCCGTGCTCTACATCACCGACACCGGCGCCAACCAGGCGCCAGGCACCTATTTCGTCGGCTTGCCGCATCATGTGCGCGCCTTCGATGTGCATGAGGGGCGGCATCTCAGAGAGGAGCGTCTGTTCGCCGTGGTCAGTCCCGGCGTGCCCGACGGCATCAAGGTCGACGTGCTCGATCGGGTCTACACCTCGTCGGCGACAGGCGTGCAGGTGTTCGCGCCCGACGGCGACCTCATCGGCGAGATCATGGCGCCGGGCGTGGCCAACTTCACCTTCGGCGGACCGCACAACGACGTGCTGTTCATTCTCGGCGACACGCAGATCTGGCAGGCCAAGCTGCAAGTGGCTGGTGTGCGCACGGCCTGAGTTCAGGTCGCTGACTCGCTGGTGACTAGCCTTCCGAGGCCTTCTTGATTGCTATGCTGCCCTCGCTCGCCATGGTGCGCAGAACGGTCGTGCCCTCTTGGTTGCTACGGAGCATCAGCTCGTGGACACCATCTGCGATCTCCCGCAAGGAATTGTGGAGCATCTCATGGGCGTCTTGCAGCAAGGCGAACTCTCTCCTGATGGTCCGGTGATCCTCCGCCGCGCGCCTCTCGGAGTTGCGGCTCAGGATCGCCGTCCCCACGGTGATGATCGGCAGAAAGATGAGCTGCAGGAAATTCGACCAGTAGAGGATCTCGGTCTCGTATTGCGGCCACAGGACCGGAGTGAGCCCGAAGATCACGAAGGCGTAGAACGCCCAAATCGACCCGACCAGCATGGTGATACGGGTCGCCAGAACGTCGTTGACCTTCGAGACGAGGGTTTCTTGCGGGGTTTCCTTCATCGCTCGTACCTCTGCGCAAAGCGGCGCAGGCCCTCCACGGACCCTCGCCTTTCGCAAAGTGTGACGCGACGAGCTTAATGAAGTCCTTGCTGGTGGAGCGGCCGAGACTCGGTCCTCAGGCCATGGTGCCGATGGTGTTGCGGAACCTCATCAGGGCGATGCCGAACAAGATGACGCCGATGACGGCGAGCGCCAGGAACTGCGGCCACACGACATCGAGGCCGGCGCCGCGAAACAGGATCGCCTGGGCGGCAATCACGAAATGCGTATTCGGCGCCGCCAGCATGAGGTCGCGGATGGCCTCTGGCATGCTTTCGCGCGGCGTGGTCCCACCGGACAGCATTTCCAGGGGCAGCAGCACCAGGATCAGCAACAGGCCGAACTGCGGCATCGAGCGAGCGACCGTGGCCAGGAAGATTCCCATCGAGGTGGTGGCGAAAAGTTGCAAGGCCGCGCCGACGAGGAACAACGCAAGCGAGCCTTGGAGCGGCACCTCGAGAAGCCCCTGCACCACGAAGATCAGCGTCAAGGCGCAGGCCACAAGCACCACGGCGCCCATTGCCCAGACCTTGCTCGTCATGATCTCGAAAGGCGTGACCGGCATGACGAGGAGATGTTCCACCGTGCCGTGCTCGCGTTCGCGGATCAGAGCCGCGCCGGTCAATACGATTGCGAGCAAGGTCACGTTGTTGATGACCTCCATGATGGAGCCGAACCACGCTTCCTTCAGCTCCGGATTGAACCGGGCCCGCAGCGTCAGCCCCACTGGCAGCTGATATACATCGCGGTAGTGCTGGGCGAAGGCGCGCACCTCGTCGGTGACAATAGTGTTGACGTGGTTTGAGCCGGTGAAGGCTTGGCTCATGCGCGTGGCGTCGACGTTCAACTGAATTGTGGGGTCGCGGCCGGCGAGCACATCGCGCTGAAAGTCCGGCGGAATATCGAGGGCAAACGTGTCGAGGCCAGCATCGAGGCGGGCGTCCATCTCAGCCTGGGTGATCAGCTTCGGAGTTTTGAAGTACGGCGGATAGAAGGCCTCGACGATGCGCGTGGAGAGCGGCGAACGGTCCTCGTCCACGATGGCGATCGGCGCCTTGTTGAGCGTCTCCGGTATGGCCGTGGCTGATGAATAGATGGCGAGGGTAAAGGCATACAGGATCAGAATCAGCATGGCGGGATCCCGCGCCAGGCTGCGCAACTCCTTGATGCCGAGATACCAGATGTGGCTCGCACGCATGGCTCAGCGCTCCTGCTTTCTGAGCAGCATCGCGGTCAAGAGCAGCGCGGCCGGTCCGGCGATCGCCAAGGGAGCGAAGGACGCCTTCAGATCGGAGAAGCCTAAGGCCTTGGAGAACACGCCGCGCGAGATGGTCAAGAAATGTGTTGTCGGATAGATCTCGCCGATGACTTGGCCGACGCCTTCCAGCGAGGAGACCGGATCGATCATGCCGGAAAAGCTCACGGCTGGCAGGAGGGTGAGCACGGCAGTACCGAAAATCGCCGCGATCTGGCTGCGCATGAAGGTCGACATGAGCAACCCAAACGCCGTGGCGGCGCAGACATAGAGCAAGGCCGCCACCATCAGCGCGAGCACGCTCCCCTTCAGGGGCACGTCGAATATGGTCACGGCGAGGACGGCGAGCAGCACAAAGCTCAGCATGGCCAAGACCACATAGGGGAGCTGCTTGCCGAGAAGGAATTCCAGCCGCGTGGTCGGCGTGACGTAGAAATTGACGATGGAGCCGAGCTCCTTTTCCCGCACCACGCTCAGGGCCGCCAGCATTGCCGGAATCATCATGAGCAGCAGCGGGATGATCGCTGGAACCATGGCAACGACACTCCTGACGTCGGGATTGTAGCGAAAGCGGACTTCGACATTCGCCAGTCCGGCGAGCGCATCGCTGTGCCCCTTCTCCCGCGCTTTCTCGGCAAGCCACAGCGCATGCATCCCCTCGACATAGCCGCGCGCCGTGTCTGCCCGCGTCGGCATGGCACCGTCGATCCAAGCGGCCACCGAAACGTCCCGCCCGCGCGCGATATCGCGGGCAAAGTTCGGAGGGATCTCGATGGCCAGGCTCAGTTCCCCTGACCGCATCCGTTTGTCCAGGTCCGCATAGCTGGTAATGGGCGGCTTCTCGACGAAATAGCGTGAGCCGGAAAGATTGAGCGCATAGTCGCGGCTTGTGGTCGTCTGGTCGCGGTCCAGAACCGCGAAGGTCAGATCTTCCACGTCGAGGCTAATGCCGTATCCCATCACGAGCATGAGAATGGCGCTGCCAACGAGCGCCAGCGTCAGCCGGATGGGATCCCGCCTAAGCTCCAGCGTTTCGCGGCGCGCGTAACTCATCATGCGGCGGAAATCGAAGAGGCTGCGCCACCCACGTGTGGGGCCTTCAGGCTCTGGCGCCCGAGCCGTCTCGGCCAAGGCGGCTTCGGCTCGTGCCTCTGCCGCCTCTTCGGCGACCTCCCCAGCCACTGCCTCCTCCAGATAGCTGATAAAGGCGTCCTCAAGCGTATCCACGCCGCGCTTCCGGATCAGATCTTTCGGGCTGTCGGTGACCAGCACTTTGCCGGCGTGCATCAGCGAGATGCGGTCGCAGCGCTCCGCCTCGTTCATGAAGTGAGTCGAGATGAAGATGGTGACGCCGTCGTTCCGGGAGAGATCAGCCAACATTTGCCAGAAACGGTCGCGGGCGATCGGGTCAACGCCCGACGTCGGCTCGTCGAGGATCAGCATCTCGGGCTTATGGATCATCGCCACGGCCAGAGACAGGCGCTGGCGATGGCCGAGCGGCAAAGCCCCCGGATACATGTCGATCACTTCGGTAAGGCCAAAGCGTTCGACCATCTCCTCGACGCGGGCCGGGATGTCCGCTTCCGGCACCTCGAACAGACGCGCATGAAGGACCAGATTCTGCCGGACCGTGAGCTCGGTATAGAGCGAGAAGGCCTGCGACATGTAGCCGACGCGGCGGCGCGTGGCGAGGTCGCGGGGGTCGACCTTCTGCCCGAACAGCCAAGCCTCGCCGTCGCTCGGCTCAAGTAAGCCGGTCAGCATCTTCATCGTCGTGGTCTTGCCGCAACCGTTGGAGCCGAGGAAGCCGAAGATCTCGCTGCGCTGGATTTTGAAGCTCACATGGTCGACGGCGGTGAAATCGCCGAAACGCTTGGTCAGGCCTTGTGCCTCGATGGCGATCTCGTGGTCGGCCTCGGCTGCGCGCGGCGGAATCTTCACCTCTTGGTATCCGCGCCGCTTTTCGTCCGGGAGCAGGGCGATGAAGGCCGCTTCCAGTGATGCCGTGCCGGTGCGTTCGATCAATTCGTCAGGCGTCCCGGTCGCAAGCACCTTGCCGGCATCCATCGCCACCAGCCAGTCGAAGCGGGCCGCCTCCTCCATGTAGGCGGTAGCCACCACCACGCTCATGCCCGGGCGGTCACCGCGAATGTCATCGATCATGTGCCAGAACTGCCGGCGCGAGAGCGGATCGACGCCAGTGGTGGGCTCATCGAGGATCAGGAAATCCGGGTCGTGGACCAGAGCGCAGCACAGGCCAAGCTTCTGCTTCATACCGCCGGAGAGCTTTCCCGCCGGGCGGTCGATGAACGGCGCGAGTCCCGTGCTCTCCGTCAGCAGCGCGATGCGCCGGGCGCGTTCCTCCCGGTCGTGTCCGAACAGGGCGCCGAAGAAGTCGATGTTCTCGGACACCGAGAGCGTCGGGTAGAGATTCTTGCCGAGCCCTTGCGGCATGTAGGCGATGCGCGGGCAGACTTTCTTGCGGTGGCGTGCCTTGGCCATGCTCGCCGCCGAGAACGTCGACCTGACCTTTTTGGATTTCCCGCGCGCCTGCAATCAAGGCGAGTAGGCTCGACTTGCCGATGCCGTCGGGGCCCATCAGCCCGACCATGCAGCCGGCCGGAATGTCGAGGCTGATTCCGGCGAGCGCCTGCGACCTTGCCGTAGCGCAGGCTCACGTCCCGCAGGCGGGCGACGGGGGCCTCCGCTTCACCCTCCGCCCTGGCGTGACGCGACGGCTTGCTCATTCCGGAAGGTGCACCTGCAAGTCAGGCGGCCAGGGGGCGTCGGGATCGAGCTGCACATAAGCGACACCCGGGAGCCCGGTCTTCACGTCGCGGATATGTTTCTTCAAGAGCTCGCGCTCGATGCGCGCCTTGACACGGAACATCAACTTGAGCCGCTCCTCGGCGGTCTCCACCGTCTTCGGCGTGAACTGGGCAACGTCGGCGACGAACGAGACCTTGGCCGGGATGACGTATTGCGGCGCTGCGTCGAGCACGATATGCGCATCCGCGCCAAGCTTGACGCGGCCGGCGTCCTTCGTCGGCAAGAACAGAGTCATGTAGACGTCGCTGAGATCGACGATATTGAGCACGGTGCCGCCGGCAGCCAAAACCTCGCCGGGTTCGGCGACGCGATACTGGACACGGCCGTCGCGCGGCGACCGTAGCGTGCTGTCGTCGATATCGGCCTTGATGCGCTGGATGGTCGCGTGCGTCGCCTCCACAGACGATTGCGCGCTGATGACCTGGGACTTGGCGAGACCTATGGCCGCTTCGGCAGCGGCAACCTGCGCCTCCGCTGCCGCCACCGCCGCTTTGGCGCCCTCGAACGTTGCCTTGCGGTCGTCGAGCTCCTGAACCGACGTCGCGCCCTTGGGCACGAGTTCCTGAGCGCGCGCCAGGCGCTTTTGCGCGGCGTCGAGCTCGGCCTTGCGTTGCTCCACCGAAGCCTCCGCCGCCGTTTTCTCCGCCTCGCGTTGGGACACCTGGCTCTTCGCGGTGTCCACGCCGATCTCGGCGCGCTTCAGCTCGGCCTCGGCCTCGCGGAGCTGGGCCTCGAGCACGGCCGTGTCCATCACCGCCAGAACCTCGCCGGCCTTAACGAAGTCGCCCTCATGGACCTTGATGTCCTCGACCCGTCCGGCGATCTTGGTGGCGATGTCGATCTCGGTCGCCTCGATGCGGCCATTGCCGCTGGCGAAGCCTTCCGGCACGCCGTTGGGCCGCAAAGCCTGCCAAGCGAAATACGCGCCGCCCGCGATCACGCCGATGATCACGATCCGCACCAGCCAGGTCTGCATCGATTTGGTCATTGATCTGCCTGCGTTCCCGAATCCATGCGCCGTCGCCGCCAGGAAGCTAGCATTCCTGCGGCCTTGAGACAGTCGTCCGCGACATATTGCTTGCTAGAGTGTGGGGAGAAATGGTGCCCAGGGGCGGATTCGAACCACCGACACGCGGATTTTCAGTCCGCTGCTCTACCAACTGAGCTACCTGGGCCTGCCGTAAGGCATATAAAGAGGCGATGGGCGCTCCGAAAGGCTCAGGCCCACGCAAGGCCCTGGCTTATAGGAAATCACCCGGCCCCTGTCGAGACCGCGAATGTGCCCTCTGGCCAGCGCCAGTTAGTGCGCCATGAACACGGGAATCGTCATGTTCTCCAAGACATGGCGGGTGGCGCCGCCGAGAACCCATTCCCGGAACCGCGAGCGCCCGAACGCCCCCATGACGAGGAGGTCGGCCTTGCTGGCGGCCGCGGCTTCTAGGATTGCTTCACCCGCGCCTTCGTCCGGAGTCTTGTCCCTTATGACCTCCCCCTTCACACCGTGATGGCGCAAATAGCCGAGAAGGTCGAGCGGCGCCATACGCATGGTCGCCGGGAAGGTGGCGCGGGATTGACCGATCAGCACCGAGACGTGCTCCGCGCGCTTGAGCAGCGGGATCGCCTTGCGGATCGCGGCCGAGGCTTGGGCGCTACCGTTCCAGGCAATGACGGCACGGCGGCCAAACTCCGGCGAGCCCCAACTGCGCGGCACGATCAATACCGGGTATCCGGAGAGCGCAATCTGCACGGCTGGGCCCCAGAGGAGATCGCTCGGATCACGGGTCTGCTCGACGACAGCGAGATCTTGGACACGGCTGGCATGGACGATGAGATCGGCTGCCTCACCCTCGCCGGTCAGCCAGCTATGGGCCACGCCCACCCTCTCGGCAACGGCCTCGAAGGTCTTCTCCGCCGCAGTGGCCTCTTCCGATTCTTCGGCGATGAGTTCTTCGGCCTTTTCGGCTTCTATGCGAATGAACGGATTTTGCACGGCGCTGCGCAGCATCGCGGTCTCGGTGAGGCTGCAAATTCCGGTCAGGTGCGCGCCAAAGACCTTGGCCAGCTGCGCGGCGAGCTCGACCTGCACCTCGGCATTGGCCAGCGGCACGTGAACGAGGATCGCCTTATAGGCCATGTCGCTTCCTCTCAATCCTGTTCGTCCGATTCGTCGTCGATGTTGCCGAGTTGCTCGCCGGGGACCGCGTAGCCGCCCTTGAGCCAGCGGCCGAGATCGATCTCGGCACATCGCTTCGAACAAAACGGGCGATGCTCGTGAACCGTGGGCTTGCCGCAAATGGGACAGCGCGCGGATGTCTTTGGCTTTGCCGGCTTGCGCGACGGCGCATTCACTCGGTCTCGACCTCCGCCTTAGAGAGCCACAACAAGGCTTACCGGATAGCCTTCGCCCGCGAGCATGCTCACCACCTCGGTGAGCGGCAGGCCGACGACATTGGTATAGGAGCCGACGAGCTTGACCACGAAGGCGCCGGCAATGCCCTGGATGGCATAGCCGCCCGCCTTGCCCTTCCACTCGCCGCTCGCCAGATAGGCGCCGATCTCCTGGTCGGAGATGTTGCGGAAGCGGACCCGCGTCTCGACCACCCGTTCGCGCATGCGCCCTTCAGGGGTCATGAGGCAGACGGCGGTGTGGACCCGGTGGGCGCGGCCGCGCAACAGGCGGAGCATGTCGGCAGCCTCATGCTCCAGCTCTGCCTTGCCCAGCACCCGGCGCCCCACCGCCACCACGGTGTCGGCGGCAAGAACGAAGGCCTTGGCGAATTCGGGCTCGCTCTTGGTGATCTTGAGTGCGGCTTCCGCCTTGGCGCGGGCCAGACGGCGCACGATGTGGCGCGGGACCTCGCCCTTGGCCACGCTCTCATCGACGGAAGCCGGCCGCAGCGCATCGGGCGCGATGCCGGCCTGCTCGAGAAGCTGAAGGCGCCGGGGTGAGGCGGAGGCGAGCACCAACTTAGGGCGGAAGCTCGAGCCTGGCGTGGGCGCGCGGCGGCGCGGCGGGCGCACGGGCGTCTTCGCCTTCTGCGCCGCAGGAATCACAGGCTCGGCCTTCGCGGCATCGCTCCGCTTGGGCTTGAACCTGCTACTTAAACCGGTAAGTGATCCGACCTTTAGTGAGATCATAAGGCGTCATCTCGACCAGAACCTTGTCGCCCGCAAGCACCCTGATCCGGTTCTTGCGCATTCGTCCCGCCGTGTGGGCGATGATCTCGTGTTCGTTCTCGAGCTTCACCCTAAAGGTGGCGTTCGGGAGCAGCTCGGTGACTACCCCCGGAAATTCGAGCATTTCTTCCTTCGCCATAAGGCTCCTTCCGCATCTGCCGATTGCCGCGGAGAATGGTCGCGTGGGCGCCTAAAATCAAGGACGATTGCTTGAATTCCAGCCGATCAGAGCCGTATGGCGTGGAGCCCTCGGACCGCCTGTCGGCTAGGCCTTCGCCTGAGGTGCGCTGGTTTGGATGGTGCTCGCGTCGAGATCCTGGATCTCCTCCTCGGCCTCGATCGGCGTATCGGTCTCGGCAAGGCGTCTCACCAAAGAGGCCGCAGCCGCGTTCCGCGGCTCCTGCCTGGGGGCCGCGCCGTTATATCCCTCCTGAACGACCTCGCGAATGGTACCGTCGAACTGCTCCAGTTCACCAACGACCCGCTTGGCGACATCGACGTAGCGCTGATGAAGAACCATGAAGCGCCGGCGCAATTCCTCGTTGAAGGCCCGCATGGCGGCGAGCTCGCGCTGCTGGGCGGCGAGCCGGTTGCGCAGGTTGTTGCGCTCGGCCACGAGCCGCTGAACGGCGGCGGCCCCGGCGAGCGCGGCGTTTTCGATGGCCTGATCGGAGGCGAAATTGTCGTCCTGGGGCTCGGGGGCCGGCTGTGCAGGGTTCGGGGATTGGTCGTTCATCGCGTCGGCTCCTGAATTTCGGGCATAGGACGAAAACTACGTCATGAGCGAGGCGTTCCCCGCACACTGTGGCCTAAGGGCATCACGCCCCCTGCTAAAGATGGCATTTTCTCGCACTCAGCGCGCGCAGAAGTGTGGCGGCGGTGGAAAAAAGGGCAGGCGAAGGCGCCCTCGCCGGGCTCTAGCCCGCGAGGCTCGTCCGAGCAGGCCCCCGTGTCCTTCGGGAAGGGCCTTCGGCCTCCTCGGGATGAGGGGGTGGCGCGCCGAGAAGCGCAATCCTTAGTGGTATCCGCGGCCCTTTCGGGACCGCGGCGGGCGCCTTCCGGCGCGCCATCTGCGGCGGTTACGACACTGGGCCCCGCTTTTCATTATTCCTGGCGCTAGCCGGTGATGTCGTTGCCGAAGGTGGTGTCGACCTTGGCGAACACGGACGTGGTCTGCGAGACATTGAAGAAGTTCACGCCGGCCGAGACCTCGCCCCACACGTCTTGCAGATTGTCCTGGAAGCGGAAGGTGGTGCCGCTGGAGACCAGCGTCGCCTGATTGTTGTCTGAGAGATTGCCCCACAGGCTGCCGATGACGAACGGCTCCATGATCGTGCCGGCCCAGGCCTGCATGGTGGTGCCGGCTCTTGAGCCCCAAGCGGCCCCTGACATTGGGATCGTCATTGAAGGAGACGGTGTTGCCACCTTGCGAGAACCCGTCGATGTTCGCCCACATCACCTCGATCGTGGCCAGCGGCTCCAGGAACGCGCCGCCCGAGAAGCTGCCGAAGCGGTAGCCGGTGTCGGTGCGCACACCGAGCGTCGAGGCGTCGAGGGAATTCGGGAAGCCGAGCGTGCCGTTCGGATCGAGCGCGTAGAGATGGGCATTGAACAGGGTGTCGACGAACAACCCGCCCTTCAGATAGGTGGCATAGGCGCCCACTTGCCCGCCGCTGAAGTCGAACTGGCGCACCAGGTTGCTGTAGTCGAGATTGGCCTGGACGAAGCCGCCGAGCATGCCGAACACCAGCGCGTCGCCTTGGGACAGCACATCCCGCTTGCCCATATCGAGACCGACCTGGAAGTCCATGGTCTGAAGATCGCGGTCGAGATTGTAATTGTAGCTGCGGCCATAGGCGCTCGTGCTGGCGCTGCCGTCGCGGTCGAGCCAGCCGCCCGAGCCTCGTGCCCACACCGCCGGCGTGATCCCGGAAGGCGCCGCGCCGAGCGACTTCCCGCCGGGACTATAGGCGGAAGGTGCGCCGCCACCGTTCAGCAGCACGCGCAAATCCGACGTGCGGTCGAACCAGGTGGACGAGGTCTGGTGCCAGATGTCCTGCTCCGCGGTGAGGAGTTGCGGCAGCAGCTGGGCGCCAGCGCCGGGATAGCTCTTCAGGCTCCAGAAGCCGCTTCCCGTGGGCGTGAAGAACAGGTCGTAATCGAAGAAGCCGGTGTCGATGGGCTGGTCGAGCTTGAACGCGTTGCTCGTTCGGCGTCTTGCCGGTGACGGTCACCACCTTGATGCCCTTCGAATTGAACACACCGGGGCCGGCATTGATGTTGTTGATCTCAACCGTGGTGACGCCTGACACGTTGCCCTCGATGGTGAAGGCGTCCGCGCTCGAGTTGCTCGGCCCGCCGAGGAAGGCATCGACCGCCAAGGTCGAATTGCCCGAGGCGACGAAGTTCAGATCCTTGCCGCCGACCGTATTGGAGATCGTGAAGCTGTCGCCCGTGGCGCCGTCCTGAAGCGATATCAGCCCCTGGTTCCGGAACGTCTCGAGATTGACGAAGCGCGTGTTGCCCGTGGCGTGCACCGTGCCGCCACTTTGGTTCACGAACAGGTCGGTGCCGCCGGCCCCGTAAGCATCGAAGTCGCTCGTCTTGCGCGCCTCGAACGTACCACCCGCCTGGTTGATGAACGTGTCGTTGGCGTCGAGCCACACGAAGCCATTGATGGTGCCAGTGTTGTAGATGTTGACGGAGCCATTGCTGACGATAATAGCGCGCTGGGACGAAGCGCCGACATTGCCAGAGTTTATGATGGTCGTGCCACTGAAGCCATTGATGGAGATGCCGGCATCGAAAGAGCCGCCCTCGGCAAAGACGGAACCCGAGTTGTTGATGCTGATGAGACCATTGCCACCGTAAGCCTTCGCAAAAATACCAAACGCGCGCTGGCCGGCCGTCGCTTTGATGTTGCCAGAGTTGCTAATGGTGGTGCTGCCATTTTTTCCGTCGGAGTATGCGAAAATTCCGGAGGCATAGCCGGTGATTGACGTCGCCGTGATATCACCTGAGTTGTTGATGGTGATGTTGCCGTTCTTGCCATCTACCTCCTCGTATATGCCGTCAGCATAGCCTTCGGCCGACTTCTCCTTGATATCACCTTAGTTGTTTATCTTTAGTTTGCTGTTTTTGCCATCGCCTTCGACCTCGGCGCTAATGCCGTCAGCATAGCCTGCGGCCGACGTCGCCGTGATATCACCTGAGTTGTTGATGGTGATGTTGCCGTTTTTTCCGTCGTAGTATGCGTAAATCCCGTAGGAGCCGGCGGCCGACTCGCCGTGATGTCACCTGAGTTGTTGATGGTGATGTTCTTGCTGTGATTGCCATCGACCTCGGCGTAAATGCCGGCAGCATAGCCGGCGGCCGACGTCGCCGTGATGTCACCTGAGTTGTTGATGGTGATGTTGTTGTTTTTGCCATAGGTTTCGATTTCGGCGCCAATGCCGGTGGCATTCGCGCTCGACTTCGCCGTCGCCGTGATGTCACCTGAATTTTTGATGGTGATGTTGCTGTATTTGCCATCGGTCCGGGCCCAAATGCCGGTGGCATAATCGCCTCCAGTCGTCATCACGCTCAGGTCGCCGGAATTGGTGATGACGATGGGGCTGCTGTATTCTTGTGCCCTCTCTTATATGCCATACGCCTTGTCTGTCTTCATCACTCTCAGGTCGCCTTTATTGGTGATGACGATGTCGCTGCTGGCCTTTCTGGCGTAGGCGTTAATCCCCGCATGTCGGCTAAAGCTGCTGACGACTATGTCGCCGCTATTTACGATTGTGGTCGAACTCCCGATCCCGTTTGTAATAGTTCGAATGCCGTAGGCCCCAGCGGTTAGCTTTCCGCTGTTGTTGAGGTAAATGTCGAGGTCGCCCGACTGTGGTTCGGCTAGTTGCCGAAGATGCCGTCGAAGAGCTGGCCGGGCGCCGACTTCTTCTTGGGTGCGGCTTGCTGCTTGGACTGCGCTGGCGCGGCCGGCTGCTGCGCCGGTTGCGCCGCGGCGGGCTGCGGCGTCCCGGCCGCGGCCTCTGACGGCGCGGCGTTACCCGCTTGCGGCGCCGCTGCCGCAGGCTTCTTCGTCACGCCCAGCACCTGGCCGATCCCGCCAACCACACCTTTGGTAATGGCGGTGGGAACCGCGATGCTCTTCTCCACGAGGCCGCCCTCGCCGGTATCGATGCCAAGCATGTTGGCAGGCATGGAGATGAGCCCGCCGCCAAGCTTGTCGAGCTGCTTATAAGCGGCCACCGGGTTCTCCAGGATGCCGGCAATGTCAGGATAGAAGGAGGGGTTGTCCCACGGGCCAGAGACGGCGATGGGCACGGGAAAGCCGAGCATGCTGTTCTTGCCACTCTGGCCTTTGACGCTTGCCAGCATGAACGGATTGACGCGGAACTTCAGCGTGCGGCCGGGAAGATCGACGGTACCGGCGCCGCCTGCGGAGACCAACGGACCGACCAGCCTGAGATCGTCCGTCTGGGCTTGACCGTTGGCGATCTTGAAGCTGGCGCCGAGCGTGTTGAAGGCCGTCTTCTCATTCTCGTGGACCTGCCAACCGGTGAGGACGCTGGTCGTGAGGTTGCGCAGCATGCCGCCGATATTGAGCCCGCGCAGCGCGCCTTGGGTGAAGGCAAACTTCGCCGCGCCGTTCAAGGTCCCGACCATGGCGCGCTCGCTGGCGCCGCTCGCGGTGAGGTCGAGGTCGATGGCGGCCTTGCCTTCGATGGCGCGGACGTCAGCGACAGCGGCGAGGAAGGGATAGGCGTTCAGACCCGCAAGGCTCAGCTTGATGTGCTGTGCCGGCACTTTACCGCTCGCGTCGATGACGACCGAGGCAGACCCGCCGCCGCCATAGAGCTTGAGACTCGGGCTCTCGGCCGTGAGCTTACCGCCGGCGAGCTTTGCAGTGACCGAGGCGGGCCCGATCTTGATCTTGTCGTAGGTGAGCTGCCCGACATCGAGCTTGAGATTGGCGTTCACCTTGTGGAGCGGCGAGAAATCGATCTTGGCGTCGCTCCAGCCGGAACCGCCGCCAGCTTCGCCTTGCTTGGCGCCGCCTGCGGGCTTGCCAAGAAGCTTGTTGAGGTCGAGCGCCTCTGCCTTGAGGGTGCCGGCCACGCTCGGCACTTCGCCCCCGAGATTGGCCTTGAGCGCACCGCTCGCGGTGTGGCCGTCAAACGTGCCGGTGATCGGCTCCAGAACGACGATGTGGTCCTTGTAGGTGCCGCTCCCGGTCAGATCGAGCCCCTGATACTTGGCGGTAAAGTTCGTCAGGGTGACTGCGCCTTGCGCATAGGTTCCCTGGCCCGCAATCTCCGCGCCCCGAACCTTCGCGTTGAACTTGGTCAGCGTGAGTATGTCGTTCTTGTAAATGGCATCGCCCGAGACCGCGTCGTCGCCCGCCGTTGCGGCGAATTGCGAGAGCGTCAAGACGTCGTCCTTGTAGGTGACCGTGCCGGCGACTTCCGCCTTCGCCGGCAGATAGTTCGGAGCATCGAGCTTGAGCTGCACCGGCGCCGGGCCGCCGGACAGAAAGTGGCCGAAGCTGCCGATGGAGCCGCTCGCCTTGACGTCATTGCCGTCATAGGCGCCCGACCCATCGAAGGAGAGCGGGCCGCTGGCGAAGGGCAGCGACGCATCGAGATCAAGCCCAGTGATGCGTTTGCGCGTGTTCTCGTTCTCGCCCGGCAGGATCACCGTGCCGTTGCGGATGACGAGCTTGTCGAGGCTCAGCGCTTTCATCCCGCTACCGAACACCACGCGTTCCTCGCCAGGCGCCTCCAATTTTTCGTTGGCGGGTAGCGGCAGGGTGATGACCGGGTCGACGAAAGTCGCCTCGGTCATTTGTACTTTGCCGCTCAAGAGGCCGCGCAGCCTCAGGTGGAAGCTCAGCGATCTGGCCGTGGCAAATTCGGCAGCGCCGCCCTGATCCTTCACTGAAATTCCGACATCATCGGCGACGAGGTCAAGAGAAGGAAAGAAGGCGATCTTGACCGGGCCATCCACCCGCACATGATAGCCCGTCTTGGACTCGACTTGAGCCATCGCCTCTTTCCAGAGATCGGCGGTGGAGATGAACAGAGGCGCCAGGAAGACGAGGCCAACGCCGACGACAATGAGGGCCACAAGGGCAAAGAGAATGCGTCGCAAAAGCTAGTTCTCCCTGGATTCGGCGGAATGGGGCCCACCGTACCGGAAAAGGAGCGCCGGAGTCTCGCCTGCCGCCTGCCTCGCCATAAATAGAAGTTTCAACGATCACGCGTATGTTGGGGGCTACCTGACCAACGCTTGCGACACGGAGACGCCCCATGCTGTTCGTCTGCTATGTGACCATCGACCCCGAGAACCGCGATGAGAGCCTCAAGCGCTTCAAAGAGCGCGGGATCGTCGAGCCGAAAGGCGCCAAGCTCATCGGCGCCTGGATCTCGCTGACCCAGCAAGAGACCTGGGCGATCTTCGAGGCGGACGACGCGGCGGCGATCATGAAGCTCTACGAGCCGTGGACCGACCTCAACGTTCACCAGATCGCGCCGGTCATGGATTTCGCCGACCTGAAGAAATTCGTCGACGCCTCCTAAGGCCCTACACGCCGGGCGCGGCGGCAAGCGGAAAGCGCTGCTTGATCTTGGCGAACAGGCGGTCGCGCACCTCGCGATAGGCGCCGAGGATCTGCTCGCGGGCGCCGTGCGCCAGCGTGGGATCCGGTGTCGGCCAATACTCGACGTCGATGGCATAGCCGTGGGCGAGCTCGAGCGCCTTGTGATGGGCTTCAGGCGCCAGCGTGACGATGAGATCGAACGAGGCGTCGTGCAGATCGGCAATGGACACCGGCACGTGACGGGACATGTCGATGCCGATCTCCTCCATCACGGCGATGGCGAACGGGTCCGGCTCGCCGGGACGCACGCCGGCGGATTCCACATAGATGCGGTTGCCGGCGAGATATTTGAGGATGGACGCCGCCATAGGCGAGCGCACGGCATTGCGACTACAGGCGAAGAGGACCGCGCCTGGTAGATCGCTCGGCGCGCCCACGCATCAGCCCTTCCAGTGAAGCGCGCAGAGAAGGGTGAACAGACGCCGAGCGGTGGCGATGTCGACTTCGATCTTGCCCCTGAGCCGCTCCATCAGGAGATGGCTGCCTTCGTCATGAAGTCCGCGCCGCCCCATGTCGATGGCCTCGATCTTGGAAGCGGGCTGAGTCTTGATCGCAGCGTAGTAGCTGTCGCAGATGAGAAAATAGTCTTTCACGATGCGGCGGAAGGGCGACAGCGACAGCATGATCTGCTGGAGCGGGTTGTGGTCCGCGTCGGAGACGGCGAACACGAGGCGGTTGTCCGCGAGCGACAGGCGCAGCGTGAAAGGCCCGCCTTCCGCGTGGCCTTTGAGCGCGAAGTTGTTCTTTTCCAGAAGGTCGAAGATGGCGACCTCCCGCTCGTGCTCGACCTCGGCGTTGTCGCGGCCGAGCGAGGCCTCGTCGAGGGTCACCTCGATGAGGCGCGCCGTCTCGGACCAGGTCCGCTCCTCTTCTTCGTCTTCCGCCATGTCTAGTCCGGCAAGTTCAATCGAATGGCGACGGAGCGGCGATGGGCGTCGAGCCCCTCGGCGCGGGCGAGCGTCATGGCCGCAGGGCCAAGCGCCTTCAGGCTATCGGCGTCGAGCTTGAGAAGCGAGGTGCGCTTCATAAAGTCCAGCACACCGAGGCCGGAAGCAAAGCGGGCGCTGCGCGCGGTCGGCAGCACGTGATTGGTGCCGGCGACGTAATCGCCGATCACCTCAGGCGTGTAGCGCCCGACGAAGATGGCGCCGGCATCGTTTATGCGCGCGGCGAGCGCATCGGCGTCTTCGGTGGCGATCTCCAAATGCTCGGGCGCAAGGCGATCGGCTAAGGCCGGCGCCTCGTCGAGGCTCGCGACCAGGATCACGGCGCCAAAATCGTTCCAGCTCGCCTTCGCGGTCTCGGCACGCGGCAACGTGGCCAGCTGCGCTTCGACCGATTGGATCACGTCGCGGGCGAAGTCCGCATCGTCGGTGATGAGGATCGACTGTGCCGCGGTGTCATGCTCGGCCTGGGCCAGCAGATCGGCGGCGATCCAGGCGGGATCGTTGTCGCGGTCGGCGATGACCACGACCTCGGAGGGGCCGGCGATCATGTCGATGCCGACCTGGCCGAAGACCTGGCGCTTGGCCGCAGCCACATAGGCGTTGCCGGGACCGACGATCTTGGCCACGGGCGCAATGGTCTCGGTGCCGTAGGCCAGCGCGGCCACGGCTTGCGCGCCGCCGACCCGGTAGATCTCGTCGACGTCTGAGAGCGCGGCGGCGACGAGCACGAGCGGGTTCAACGCGCCACGTGGGCTCGGCACCACCATGACGAGGCGCTCGACGCCCGCGACCTTGGCGGGCACCGCGTTCATCAGGACCGAGCTCGGATAGCTCGCCGTGCCACCCGGCACATAAAGCCCCGCAGAGGCGACAGGCGTCCAGCGCTGGCCGAGCTCGACGCCGTTCTCGTCCGTGTAGGTCTCGCTCTGCGGCACTTGCCGGCGGTGATGATCGAGAATGCGCGCGTGCGCGAGCTTGAGCGCATCAAGGGTCTCGGCGTCGACTTGCGCCTGTGCCGCCTCGATCTCCTCGGCCGAGACGGCGATGCCCGTCTCGCTCAGATCGAGATGATCGAATGTCTTGGTGAGGTCGACCAGCGCGGCATCGCCTTCGGCCCGGACGCGCGCGATGATCTTGGCGACGGCGTCGTTGACGTCGGCCGCGCTCTCCCGCTTCATGCCGAGCAGGTCTTGGAAGCGCTCCTCGAAATTGCTGTCGCGCGTATCAAGCATCAGAGCCATGACGCGAGCCTCACGCGCCGGACGCGCCGGGACCGTCGCCCGGATGCTCAGGCTTGTGGCGCGTGCTCCACGCCGCGCCGAGATCGCGCATCTCCGCTTCCACGCACTCGACGTCGAGCTGGATGGTGACGTCGCCGGAGAAGAGAAGCGTGATCTTGCCACTGGGCGTGTCGCCGGGCTCGAACTGAATCGCCAGCAGCGACAGCACGCGGTCCGGCGCGCCGGGCCTCAGGTCCTTGTGCTGGGCGCGAAGCACGCGGTCGAATCTGAGCGCCGTGCGGCGCCGCTGGTAGTCCTTGGCGCCCTTTTCGGACGCGCTCTCCCAATCGAAGCGGTTGAGGATCGCTGCGAAACGCTTCTGCGACGGCAGATAGGCCATGTCGCCCACGCGCACGACCGCATCCTGAAGATGCGACGACAAGACCTGAAGGTCTTCTTCATCGAGGGCGAGCAGCTTAAGCGGGGTCATGGCAAAGAAAAGGCCTCTCTGGCATGGGGTACCATGCCTTGCGTGTTGGGGAAGAAGGAATAACCCAGCAGAGGCTAGCCGGAAAGCCGCTCTATCTGGGCGCCGCATTTACGCAGTTTCTCCTCGATGCGGTCAAATCCGCGGTCGAGATGATAGACGCGGCCGATCGTGGTCTCACCTTGGGCGGCGAGCCCGGCGATGATGAGCGACACCGACGCGCGCAGGTCGGTGGCCATGACGGGCGCCCCACGCAAGCCATTCACGCCGTGGACCAAGGCGGTGTCGCCTTTGAGGTCGATGCGGGCGCCGAGCCGGGCCAACTCCTGCACATGCATGAAGCGGTTCTCGAAGATGGTCTCGCGCACCTCGGACACGCCGCGCGCCGTGCACATCAGCGCCATGAGCTGAGCCTGCAAATCGGTGGGGAAGCCGGGGAAAGGCTGGGTCTCCACCGAGACCGCATCCAGACCATGACCGTTCCGCGCGATGCGGATCCCGGTCGGGGTCTCCTCGACCTCGACGCCCGTCGTCCGCAAGGTCTGAAGCGCCTCTTGCAGGAGCTCCGGCCGTGCGCCCTCCAAGAACACATCGCCGCCGGTGATGGCAGCAGCCATGGCGTAGGTTCCCGTCTCGATCCTGTCGGGGAGCACCGTGTGCTCCGCCGCATGGAGAGACGGGACGCCCTCGATCCGCAAGGTAGACGTGCCGATGCCCTCGATTTTCGCGCCCATCTCGACGAGGCAGGTGGCGAGATCGCCGACCTCCGGCTCACGGGCAGCATTCTCGATCACGGTCTCGCCGCGGGCGAGCACGGCGGCCATCAGGGCGTTGTGGGTGGCGCCTACCGAGACCTTGGCGAGGGAAATGCGATTGCCGACGAGACCCTTCGGGGCCTTGGCAATGACGTAGCCACTGTCGAGCTCGATGTCGGCGCCAAGCGCCTCAAGCGCAGTGAGATGCAGATCGACGGGCCGCGTCCCGATGGCGCAGCCGCCCGGCAGCGAAACCTTGGCCTCGCCGCAGCGGGCCAGGATCGGCGCCAGCACCCAGAAGCTCGCGCGCATGCGCGCCACCATCTCGTAAGGCGCCGTGGTGTCGACGATCTCGGCGGCGGTCAGTTTGAAGGTCTGGCCGTCGCTCGTGCTTTGACCGGCCCTTTTTCCCGCGATGGTGATGTCGACGCCGTGATTGCCGAGAATACGGCCGAGCAGGGTGACGTCGGCAAGCCGCGGCACGCCGTGAAGCGTCAGCGTCTCCTCGGTGAGCAGGCTGGCGATCATTAGGGGCAGCGCCGCGTTCTTGGCACCGCTGATCGGTATGGTGCCCTCGAGCCGCGCGCCGCCGACAATGCGGATCCGGTCCATGACGACGTAAGCTCCCTCGCGCGACACGATAATACCCCCTCGCGCCTTACTAAAGGCTCCCCGTTATCTCTTCTTGGCCGCCCGCGAGCCCCGTCAGCGGACAGCAAAGAGCAAGTCTACTCCCCTAGCCTCGGCTCTGTCCCCCCTCTTTCGGAGGCGGGCTGGGGGCCTTCCGGGCCCGGTTTTGCGCCTTGCGCTTCAAAAGGTTGGCGCGGAGGGCCTGCTCCAGCCGGGCGCGGCGGCCTGCGCCTTTCTGCGGCGCCTCCGGCGCGTCCTTGTCGTCCCTCTGTCCGGCCATGACGAGCATCCCTATATCATCCCGTGCGCCATATTAAAGGCCGCTTGGCCGGCAGCCGTTCGCCTTGCACGCGGTGTCCCGCTATGGCAGTTTGCGCGCCGCGACGCCGTTCAGAAGCGGGGCAATTCCGGCCCTTGAGACGGCCCACCGTTCTCTTCGCCGCCGTAGCTCAGTGGTAGAGCACGTCATTGGTAATGACGGGGTCGACTGTTCAATCCAGTCCGGCGGCACCATTCCCTTCCAGGTGTTGCGCAATCGGCAGTCCCTTCCTGCCACTCCGCTTGGAAAAACTTTGCGCGTCCGCCGCAATTCCAACCGCGAAAAATACCGAGTCCGCCGCCGTCCAGTCGCGCGTTCGCCGCTGGCGTCTTCTATCTGTCTGCTCGGCCGGTTTCCGGCGGTATCTGTCAATGGAAAGTCTACCTCGATGAAGATTGTGTTCGCGGTGCTTGTTGCGCTCGGGCTCATGGGCCCGCTCGCTACGGCTGCGTTTGCCGGTCCCGACGACTGTGGGGACGGTCAGATGTGGGATGATGATTCTCAGGCTTGCGTGGACAATCCCGACTAGCCAGCCTCGCCTTCAGAGTGGAAAGCCCCGGACACCCGTCCGGGGCTTTTCCTTTTGCTCGAGGTTTCGCGGCCTAAGCTCCAGTCACGGTAATGTCGGCGGGGACCCCATAGAGGTCCAGTCATGATAATGTCGGCGGGGAGCCTAGAACCAACCCGTGTGATAAACGGCAGCGCCCGGTCCAGGGTTCCCTCCCCTCAAAAACTGCCCTTTTCCGCCAGATCCGGCATCCTGAAAGCCGTCTCAACCATGTGTGCTGATTTAGGTCGGCCGCGCACTTTGTTGCCACAAAGAAGGGGAAACTTCGGCCCGAAAACGGCGTTTAGGTCTTACGGGGGGACACTCACTTGCGGAGGAGTCCCATGCCGAGCGGTAGATCCCAGTATCGCGGATACGAGATTGAGTTGCGTCGCGAATGGTCGAATTGGTGCGCGAGCGTGCATCCGACCCGCGACGACCTTCCCATCCTTGCCCAATCCCCCTTGCGCACGCTCTCCTTGACCAAGGCGGACGCGCTCGCCGCCGCCAAGCACAACATCGACGAGGCGCTTGGGGACATTAAGAAGAACGTGGCCTAAGCCGGCTATTTGTAGATCAGCGCGTAGGCGGCGTAGCACAGGGTCAGCGCCAGCAGCGGCCTGAGCAGCCATTCCGGGGCGACGCCGGCGAGCCGCGTACCCAATAAGATGCCGGGGATGGAGCCACAGAGCAGCGCAACCAAGACCCACGGATCGACATGGCCGAGGCCGAGATGGCCGGCGCCGGCGACAAGGGTGAGCGGCACCGCGTGCGCGATGTCGGAGCCGACGATGCGCTTCGCCGGCAGCAACGGAAACAGCATCGCCAATATAACGACGCCGATGGCGCCCGCGCCCACCGAGGTCAAGGTCACGAGGAATCCGAGCGCCGCCCCGAACAGGATGGTGAGGAGCGTGCGCCGCGGCGGCCCGTCAGTCGCGGTCTCGTTAACGTGCCCCTTCATCAGGACCGGATAGAGCACGATGGCCAGGGCGCTGACGGGAAGCGCGAAGGCGAGCCCGTAGCGAATCCATTGTGCCATCAGCTCCGTGTTGAACGGCGTGTAGGACATGACCGCCAGCAGGATGATCGATGCCGGAAGGCTGCCCATGGCAAGCCTGACGACGATCGGCCAGTCGACATTCTCCGCCATGTGGTGGCGCCAACTGCCGACTGTCTTGGTCACAGAGGCATAGAGCAGGTCGGTGCCGACGGCGGTTGCCGGATTCACCCCAAAGGTCGAGATCAGCAGAGGCGTCATCAGCGCGCCACCACCGACTCCCGTCAGCCCCACGAGAAAGCCGACACCGAAGCCCGCGCCAGCAAGAGGCAGCAAGGCGGCTGCCCAGCTGAGGTCAAGCATTAATGAGAGCCTCCCCCTACGCTACCGGCGAGATCGCATCGTTATTATTGATCAATTTCAATCAGAACCGGAACACCCGCAGAGCGTAGCAGAATTGCCACCTCCTGCGCACGCCGCTCGAATTCCGCCAGATCGGCGGGAGAATCGCCTAGATCGGCGCATAATCCGGCAAGCCGGGCACGATCGAGAACGAGCACATTGTCGCTGACGGCGGCCGCCCCGGTCTGCACCCAGGTGATCACGCCGCCCGCGACGGTTGCGCCGTCGATGGCATTGATCAGCACGAAATTGCCGGTGAGCGGCAGGTCGCGGAAGAGATCGAGCGCGGTCGAGCGGCCAAGCAAGACTCGGCAATCGGCGATGTCATTCATGCCGCACTCATGCGCTTGCGCCGAGGCAAGGGTCTCGAAATCGACCAGTGCCGATACGCTCATACTCGTGACCGGCGTGAGGTCGGTGGCGGTGCGGAGCAGATAGCCGGCTTCCGGATCGAACGGCGCCTCGGACAACCAGACGAGCCGCGCTTCGATGACGTCGGCATTGACCGGACGGCGCTTCACCTCGGACAGCACGGCGCCGCGCGAGATATCGAGATCGGTGTCGAGCACGAGGGTGACGGCGTCGCCCTTCTTTGCCGATTGCTGGTCGCCATCCATGGTGGAGATGCGGCGCAGCGTGGCGCCAAGCCCGCTTCGCGCATCGACCACGCGGTCACCGAGCTGAATCGTGCCGGAGGTTACCGTGCCGGCATAGCCGCGGAAATCGTTCGAAGCGCGCAGCACGAGCTGCACGGGCATGCGGAAGGGCTCGTCCTCGACCTCCGCCTTCGGGTCGACGCTCTCCAGATAGTCGAGCAGCGTGGGGCCCTCGTACCAGGGCATCTCGGCGGAGCGGGCGACGACGTTGGCACCGGTGAGCGCCGCGACCGGAATGGTCGCGATCTCGGCGAAACCAAAATTGCCGGCGAGCGCGCGGAAGTCCGCCTCAATGGCGCGGTAGCGCGCCTCGGACCAATCGATCTGGTCCATCTTGTTGACGGCCAGGACGACCTTCTTGATGCCGACGAGATCGCAAATGGCGGCGTGGCGGCGGGTCTGGCGCTTCACGCCGTGGCGGGCATCGACGAGGAGAATGGCAACGTCGGCATGAGAGGCGCCGGTCGCCATGTTGCGGGTGTACTGCTCGTGCCCCGGGGAATCGATGATGACGAAGCGGCGGCGTTCGGTCTCGAAATAGCGCCAGGCGATATCGATGGTGATGCCCTGCTCGCGCTCGGCCACGAGGCCGTCGAGCAAGAGAGAGAAGTCGATGCGCTCGCCATTGACGGCGCGGTTATGGGAGGCATGCAGGATCGCCGCGCGCTGATCGTCGGTGACGCCGGCGGCGTCCCACAGGAGCCGGCCGATCAGCGTGGACTTGCCGTCATCGACCGAGCCGCAGGTGAGCAGCCGGAGCATGGCCTCCGACTTCGCGTCGGAGCTCGCAGCGGGCGCAACGGTCTCAGTCTCCTCAAGCGCAGCCAACGTCATTAGAAGTAACCCTCACGTTTCTTCATCTCCATGGCGCCCGCCTGATCATGATCGATCAGCCGCCCGGCCCGCTCGGACACACGCGCCTCCAAGGTCTCGGTTACGATGGAGTCGAGGTCGGAGGCCTCGGACTCGATGGCGGCGGTCAGCGGATAGCAGCCGAGCGTGCGGAAGCGCACTTTGCGCATTTGCGGCTTCTCCCCCGGCTCGAGCCGCATGCGCTCGTCGTCGACCATGATGATTTGGCCGTCGCGCACAACCGTGGACCGCTCCGCCGCGAAGTAGAGCGGCACGACGTCGAGCTTCTCCAAGCTGATGTAGCGCCACACGTCGGCCTCGGTCCAATTGGACAGCGGGAAGATGCGCACGGTCTCGCCCTTGCCGAGACGGCCGTTGAGGAGCTGCCACATCTCCGGGCGTTGCAGGCGGGGATCCCAGCGGTGGCCGGCGGCGCGGAAGGAGAACACGCGCTCCTTGGCGCGCGAGGCTTCCTCGTCGCGGCGCGCGCCGCCAAACGCCGCGTCGAAGCCGCCGGTATCGAGAGCCTGACGCAGGGCCTGCGTCTTCATGATGTCGGTATAGACGGACGGCGGGTGGTCGAACGGGTTCATGCCGCGCGCGAGCCCGTCGTGATTGGTGTGGACGATGAGATCGAGGCCGAACGCCTTCGCCGTGCGGTCGCGGAAGGCGATCATGTCGTGGAACTTCCAGGTGGTGTCCACGTGCAGCAGCGGGAACGGCGGCTTGGCCGGCCAGAACGCCTTACGCGCCAAGTGCAGCAGAACGGTGGAGTCCTTGCCGATGGAATAGAGCAGCACAGGCGTGCGGAACTGCGCCGCCGCCTCGCGGAAGATGTGAATGCTCTCGGCTTCGAGCAGCTTTAGATGCGAGGTGAGCGCGGTCATGCGGCCCTCCCTTCCCGCTTCGGATCAAGGTGCAAGCCGCACTCCTTCTTCTCCTCGTTCTCCCACCACCAGCGACCGGCGCGCGGGCTCTCGCCCGGCTGTATCGCGCGGGTGCACGGCGCGCAGCCGATGGAGACGAAGCCGCGGGCATGGAGCGGATTCACGGGGATGTTGTTGGCGCTGATATACGCGGCCAGCTGTTGCTCGGACCAATCGGCCACCGGATTGATCTTGGTGAGCCCGCGCTCCGTATCCCAGGCCGCCAGCGGCACCTCGGCGCGCGCGTCGGAATGCTCGCGGCGCAAGCCGGTGATCCAGCCTTGCGCCCCTTGCAAAGCGCGGTTGAGGGGACGGACTTTGCGCACCTCGCAGCAGGCTTTGCGGTTGTCGATGGACTGGCGGAAGCCGAATACACCGTCGCGGGCGACGAGATCCTCGACCTCGGCGGCGTCGGGCGCGACCAAACGGATGCGGATGCGGAAGCGGAGCTCCGACAGCTCGATGGTCTCCAACACCTCGGGAAACAGCCGGCCGGTGTCGAGAGTGAACACGTCGACGGCGGCACCCGACTTGATGACGCCGGATTTGGCGATGGCATGCAGGATGACCTGATCCTCGAGGCCGAGGCTGGTCGAGAAGGCGATGCGTCCCTCGATACGGTTCGCGATCTCCTTGATGCGGGTGACGAGGTCGTCGGTCTTGCCCAAGGCCTCGTCGAGTGCAGCGGCCGCCTTGCGCGAAGCCTCCCAACGCAGCGGCAAGCCGTTGCGCACCGCCGGCTGATAGTTGCGGCCGATGCGCTCCAGCGAGAACTTCCACACATGGGCCGTGTCGGGATCGGCGATGTCCACGGTATCGAAACCGGAGCGCAGCAGGAACTGCCCCTGATCGGGAATGAGGTGGCCTATCGCGCGGAGCTCGCCCTTGAAGCCGTGCCGCTCGCGCAAGAGCCGCGCGAGGCTGAAGCCGCGGCCGTCGGCAAAAGTCGGGAAGGAAATGGCGATCGGACCGGCGTTGCCGCCAGCGGCAGCGGCGAGCGCGCCATCATCGGCATTCGGCTCCAGCACCGTGGCGACGTCGTCGGGGTCGGCGATCAACTTCGCGGTGGCGAGATCAACCAGCGCCATAGAGAGCCTCCTTGAAGGGCGCGGCGCCCACGCGCCGCCATGTTTCGAGGAAGCTCTCTCCCTCGTCGCGGTTCTCGAGATAGGTATCGACGATGGTGTCGATGGCTTGCGGCACGGCTTCCGCGCGGAAGCCGGGGCCGATGATGGTGCCGATGGCCGCATCATCCTTCGGGCTGCCGCCGAGCGTGATCTGGTAGAGCTCGGTGCCTTTCTTGTCGACGCCGAGAATGCCGATATTGCCCGCATGGTGATGACCGCAGGCGTTGATGCAGCCGGACATGTTGAGGCGCAAGCTTCCAATCAGCTCCTGACGCGCAGGATCCTCGAAGCGCTTGGCGATCTCCTTGGCGATGGGGATCGAGCGGGCGTTGGCGAGATTGCAATAGTCGAGGCCCGGGCAGCAGATCATATCGCCCAAGAGCTCGTTGTTGCCGGTGGCGAGACCCGCCTCCACCAGCGCGTCATAGAGCGCCGGGATGTCGGCGCGCGCCACATGGGGCAGCACGAGGTTCTGCGTGTAGTTGACGCGCACCTCGTCATGGCCGAAGCGCTCGGCGAGATCGGCGACGAGGTCCATCGTCTCGGATGAGGCGTCACCCGGCGTGCGGCCAGGCTCTTTGAGCGAAATGACGACCGAGGCATAGCCCGGCACGCGATGGGCCAGCACGTTGTGCTTGTACCAATTGGCGAAAGCGGGGTCGCTTTCGCGGCGCGCGGCGAGCGCCTCGTCGCGCGCCGGCCGCTCGGGAAGCTCCGGCGGAGCGAAATAGGACATGATGCGGTGGCGCTCGTCCTCAGGCAGGTCGATGGCCGTCTTATGGGTGGCTTCCCAATCGGCCTCCACCGCCTCGCGAAACGTGTCGATGCCGAGCTGATTGACGAGGATCTTGATGCGCGCCTTGTGGATGTTGTCGCGGCGGCCGAACAGGTTGTACACGCGCAAGATCGACTCGATGTAGGACAGCAGGTGCTCCTTCGGCAGGAACGACCTGATCTCCTGGCCGACATAGGGGATGCGGCCCATACCGCCCCCGACCAGCACGCGGAAGCCGTTTTCGCCCTTCGGGCCCTTCACGATGCGCAAGCCGATATCGTGGAAGGCGGTCGCAGCGCGATCCTCGGCGGCACCGGAGATGGCGATCTTGAACTTGCGCGGCAGCCAGCTGAACTCAGGATGCAGCGTCGACCATTGGCGCAAGATCTCGCACCAGGGACGCGGGTCCTCAAGCTCATCGACCGCGGCGGCCGCGTAGGGATCTGCGGTGACGTTGCGCACGCAGTTGCCGCTCGTCTGGATGCAATGCATCTCAACCTCGGCAAGCGCGGCCAGCACGTCGGGAATGTCGACCAGCTTCACCCAGTTGAACTGGAGGTTCTGGCGCGTGGTGAAGTGGCCGTAGCCGCGGTCCCATTTGCGGCCGATATGAGCGAGCTGGCGCAGTTGGCGGGAGTTCAGCACGCCATAGGGGATGGCGATGCGCAGCATGTAGGCATGCAGCTGGAGATAGAGCCCGTTGCGCAAGCGCAAGGGACGGAACTCCTCTTCCGTCAGCGCGCCTGACAGGCGGCGCTCCACTTGATCTTTGAACTCCGCCACGCGTTCGCGCACGAACGCGTGGTCGAACTCGTCATAGCGGTACATCGTACCAATCCTCGGTCAGCGTGGTGCGGTGGGCGGCGCGGATGCGCTCGCGCACGGAAAGGGGATCGACCGCGCCCTCGTTCAGCGCGACCGCCATGGGATAGACGCCGACGACGTGGCGCTCGCGCACGGCGTTCTCGGCCTCGGTCTCGAGCGCCTTGGTCTCCTCGTCGGTATCGGCCACACGCGCATTGGCGATTTGCTCGCTCCATTCGCCGTCAGAGGCGAGATAGACGACGACGCCGTCGGTCAAGCGGTTGGCGGTGATGACGTTAGGCATAGGCGCGCTTGACCTCCTCCAGCGAGAGAATGTCCTCGACCACGCCCGCGGCCTGGAGGCCTGCGACCTCGCCGAAGATCAGCACGGCGGGGCTCTTGAGGCCGAAGCTTTCGGGATGGGCCGCAAGAGCCGCGATCGTGGTGCCGATGCGGCGCTCGTCCTCGCGGCTTGCGTTCTCGACGGCGATCACCGGCAGCTCGGGGCGGAAGCCCGCGTCGAGCAGCTTCTGGGCAATCGTCGCCGCGGTGGTGACGCCCATATAGACGAGCAGCGTGTTGTTGCCGGAGGCGAGCGCGGCGAGATCGAGGTCGGTGAAGGACTGATCCTTGCCGCCCGCCTCATGACCGGAGATGAAGGTCACGGTGTGGGACACGTCGCGGTGGGTGAGCGGGATCTGCAGGCTTGCCGCCGCGGCGATACCGGCGGTGACGCCGGGAATGATCTCGATGGCAATGCCTTCGGCCCGCAGCGCGTCGAGCTCCTCGCCCCCGCGGCCGAAGATGAAGGGGTCGCCGCCCTTGAGCCGGACCACGGTCTGGCCGGCCTTGGCGCGCTCGATGAGAAGCGCGTTGATCTCGCTTTGCGGCACGCTATGGGCGCCCTTGGCCTTGCCCACGGCGATCAGCTCGGCCTCGCGGCGGGCGTGATCGAGCACGCCCTCGCCCACCAGCCGGTCGTAGAACACGACGTCGGCGGATTTCAGCGCGCGCACCGCCTTCATGGTGAGAAGCTCGGGATCGCCGGGACCGGCGCCGACGAGGAGCACGCGCCCTTGCGGGTCACGCGCACCGCTCGCTTCGTCGATAGCCTCGCCAATCAAGGCGCGGGCCTTCGGCTCATCGCCCTCCAGCATGGCCTCGGCAGCGGCGCCCTCGAACACGGCTTCCCAGAATTTCCGGCGCGGCGCGCCCGAGGGAATCTTGTCGGCGACACGACCGCGGAATTCGCCGGCGAGCTTGGCCAGCACATCGAGGCGCGGATGCAGCTCGCGCTCGAGCCAGGCCCGCAAGCGCTGCGCCAGCACAGGCGCCGCGGCAGAGGTGCCGATGGCCACGGTGACCTCGCCGCGATCGACGATCGCCGGCAAGACAAAGGTGCAAAGCTCCGGACGGTCCGGCACGTTGATCGGAACGCCGAGCGCGCGGGCGATGGCCGAGACGCGTGTGTCCTCCTCGTCGTCCTCGGTGGCGGCGATGACGAGCGGGCGGCCGCGCAGCTGATCGATGCCGGGCTTGGAAGGGGCTTGCGCGACCTGGCCCGCCGCCGCGAGCTTTGCGAGCTCAGGCGCCAGGGTGTCCGCGGCGACGTCGACGGTCGCGGCGCGCTTGAGGAGAAGCCGCGCCTTGAGGAGCGCAAGCTCGCCGCCACCGACAATGAGCGGCGGCTTGCCTTCGAAGCCCACGAAGATGGGAAAGGTGCGCATCAGCGGGCGCCTCCCACCGCGATCTGCGCCGAGGGCGCCTCGGCAATGCTCTCCGGCGCGAGCTCGACCTCGAGCCCGTCGAGCTCAGGCGTCATGATGATCTGGCAGCACAGCCGCGAGCGCTCGTCGACCTGGAAGGCGCCGTCGAGCATCTCCAATTCCTCATCGGTGGCCGGCACGAGCTTGGCGATCCACTCCTTCCCCACCCAGACGTGGCATGTGGCGCAGGCGCAAGCGCCGCCGCACTCGGCCTTGATGGGAAGGCCCCAATCGCGGATCACCTCCATCACCCGCCAGCCCTCCAGGGCTTCGAGGCGGTGAACGGTGCCGTCAGGCAGGCGCACGTTGATAAACATGGTCAGGCAACCTTCGAAAGGCGTTGCAGTTCGGACGAAAGGCCCGTGTACTCAGCGCAGCGCAGCGGAGCAAGTCTCCGCAACAGCGCGGCGCCCCGAGCGCCAATGCCCTCGCCGCCGAAAATCCCGCCGGTCGTCATGTCACTTTCCCTGCACATCGCGTCTCAGGGCTCCTTGGCCACCTTGGCCCTGAAGATAGGGCACAGTACTGAAAAATCATTCTCCCAAAAAGGGCTTAGAGAGCGAAAAGGACGAAATCTGGTTCCTTGAGAAGGCTGATTGGAGGATAATTTTTTATTCTGGCGGCACTGCGCAATGAAATCCCGCAGGCTCGCGTGATGCGAAAAAAGCTTTTCCCTCGCGCAAGGCAGGAAGGAAGCGGCCCTATTTGTCCACAGCCTGTGGAGGACTCGCGGAATCCGCGTGCTCGGACAACCGCAAATGGTCAACATGAGACGGGGAAACATCGAGCGGGGGGCTCGGCATGGGGCGACGGAACCGCCGCAAGGAAGACTTGCGCGCCGATCTGGGGTCGCGGTCACAGTCCAGACCGGGACGGCTGCGGCCAAACCTATTCCTGACGCGTGCCGAGCGCCGCGTCCTGTTGGCCGGCACGGCGCTGGTCTCAACGCTGATGATGGCGGCACCGACGCCCGCCTCGGCGCAGGCGCTCATCATCGTCCAACTCTCCCTGTCACCTTCACCAATACGCACGATTGCATCTTCGCCGGCTCATGCGTGGCGATCATGACGTTCGGCACCGGTGCCTCCATCAACTTCACCAATACCGGGGACTTGGCCGTCCTGGGCGTTACGGCTTCTGCCATCTACAATGCGACGGCCTCCCCCCTCAGTCCGATCACGATCAACAATTCCGGCGATATTGCCACGGCGGGCGTTCGGGCCCACGGCATCCAGGCGGCCAGCGGTTCCAGGAACAGCTCGGTCAGCATCGTCTCGAGCGGCGATATCGCGACGATCGGCTTCAACGCGCACGGTATTTATGGTTACACGGGAGGCAGGAGCAGCAGCCTGTCGATCACCAATAGCGGCGGTATTGCCACCGAGGCCACTATGCCGGGGGCATCGTCGGCTACACCTTTGGCACAAGCAGCAATCTCACGATCACCAATAGCGGCGACATCGCCACCCGGGCCTACGCCGCCGGCATCGCCGGCTAACCTACGGCCAACGGCAACCTCACCATCACCAATAGCGGCCAGATCGCCACGCGAGGGGTCTTCTCCTATGGCATCTACGCCTACACGGGAGGCAGCAACGCCGACCTCACCGTCACGAACAGCGGCGAAGTCACGACAACGGGCGCGTACGCCCACGGCATCAGCGCCACTACCAATCGTAGCAGCAGCACGCTCAGCATCGTCAATAGCGGGGACGTCCAGGCGACAGGGTTTCTGGCCAGCGGCATCTTCGGCACGACCTATGGCTCAAGCAGCCCGCTCGAAGTCAACAACAGCGGCAGCACTCGTGGCGAGGGCGTGCTCGGCTACGGCATAAACGTCGCGACCTATGGATCATCCTCGCCGATCACGATCGAGAACTCCGGCGACGTCTACGGCAATTCGGCAGGCATCTATACCTACAGCGCTACCTCGACCGCGATTATCAACAAAGCCGGCGGCTCGATCTCGGCGGGAAGCGGCCTCGCCATCGACACTGAAGGCGCAAGCACGACGATCGAGAATTCCGGCCTGATCACTGGCCATATCGACCTCACCGATAGTGCCGACAGGTTCCTCAACAAATCTGGCGGCGAATTCCGCGCCATGGGCACGAGCGATTTCGGGGGCGGGAGCGATCTCTTCCGCAACGAGGACGGCGGCGTGCTCCGCCCGGCAAGCCAGATAACCAATGGCGAACGCACAAATTTCGTTGGTCTGAAGAGATTCGAGAACGAAGGTCTCATCT
>CAVSFJ010000011.1:0-30217 GCA_963727165.1 uncultured Alphaproteobacteria bacterium | reverse complement strand
CTCGCTACACCACGTGCCGGCGCCTGAGCTCCGCCAGCACCAGTTCGGCCAACGCTTCCGGATTGGTGTCGGTCGTCCGGAGCGACAACTCGGCCTGCTCCGGCTCTTCGTAGTTTGAATCGATGCCCGTAAAGTTGCGGATCAGACCGGCCCGCGCCTTACGATAGAGGCCTTTCGGGTCGCGCGCCTCGCACACTTCGAGCGGCGTGTCGACGAAGATCTCGAGGAACTCACTCTCGCCGACAAGCTCGCGCGCCATCCGCCGCTCCGAGCGGAACGGCGAGATAAACGAGACCATCACGATGAGGCCGGCATCGACGAACAGCCTGGCCGCTTCCGCCACACGTCTGATGTTCTCCACGCGGTCGGCGTCGGTGAAACCGAGATCCTTGTTGAGACCGTGACGCACATTGTCGCCGTCGAGCATATAGGTGTGGCGTCCCAAGGCATGCAGGCGCTTCTCCAACGTATTGGCGATGGTCGATTTGCCGGAGCCCGAAAGGCCGGTGAACCACAGCACGCACGGCTTCTGGCCCTTGAGGCCGGCGCGAGCCCCCTTGTCGACGAAAAGCTCCTGCCACTGGACGTTGGTCGCGCGGCGCAAGCCAAACTCGATCATGCCGGCAGCCACCGTGGCATTGGTGAAGCGATCGATCAGGATGAAGCTTCCGCTCTCGGCACTGTCCTTGTAAGGATCGAAAACGAGTGGCCGCGCCATACTGAGATTGCACAGCCCAACCTCGTTAAGCTCCAGCGTCTTACCGGCTACGTGATCGAGATTGTCGACATTGAGCTTGTACTTCAGAGCCGAGACGGTTGCCGTGGTCGTCTGCCCCCCGCATTTCAACGCGTAGGAGCGGCCGGGCAGCATGGCCTCCTCGTCAAACCAGATCACCTTCGCGGCGATTTGATCGGCCACGGACGGCGCGGACCAAGTCGAGGCGACGATGTCGCCCCGGCTCGCATCGACCTCCTCGGCGAAGGTCAGCGTGATTGCATCGCCCTCATGCGCCTCATCGAGATCGCCGTCGGCCGTCACGATGCGCGCCACGTGGACCCGCGTGCCTGACGGGTGAATGACGACCTCGTCCCCCGCCTTGACGCTGCCACTCGCCACCGTCCCTGCATAACCACGAAAATCGAGATGTGGCCGGTTCACCCACTGCACTGGAAATCGGAGCGGTCCGTACGCGGCCTTGTGGCTGACATCAACTGTCTCCAAATGCCCAAGCAGCGTAGGCCCATGATACCAATGCATGTGCGCGCTCGGGCTCGTGACGTTGTCACCCTTGAGCGCCGACACGGGGATGGCCGTGATGAGTTCGAACCCCAGGGGCTCGGCGAAAGCAGCAAAGTCTTCGGCAATGGCCTCGAAGCGAGCCTGGTCGAAATCGATCAAATCCATCTTGTTGATGGCGACGGCGACCTTCTTGATGCCGAGCAACGACAAGATGCAGGCGTGACGCCGCGTCTGGGTCAGGACGCCCTGCCGAGCGTCGACCAGCAGCACCCCAAAATCACAATTGGACGCGCCCGTCGCCATGTTGCGCGTGTACTGCACATGGCCCGGCGTATCGGCCACGATGAACTTCCGCTGTGGCGTCGAGAAATACCGATACGCCACATCGATGGTAATGCCCTGCTCCCGCTCGGCCTGAAGCCCGTCCACGAGAAGCGAAAGATCGAGTTCCCCTGCACTGTTGGCACTCGGACGTTTGGAGTCGCGTTGGACGCTTTGCAGCTGGTCTTCGAACACCAGGGCAGAATCATAAAGCAGGCGGCCGATCAGCGTGCTCTTGCCGTCGTCGACGCTGCCGCAGGTGAGAAAGCGCAACAACCCGCGATTTTCCTCCGCGACGATGCGCGCCGCCAGCCTTTCGCTTGCGCTGTCCGTCTCGCTGCCGACAACTCTCAACTGCGGCATCAGAAGTAGCCCTCCTGCTTCTTCTTCTCCATCGATCCCGCCTGATCGTGATCGATCACCCGCCCCTGACGCTCCGAATGTCGTGAGGCGATCAACTCCTCGATGATCTCAGGCAGCGTCTTAGCATCGGACTCGATGGCACCGGTCAGGGGATAGCAGCCGAGCGTCCGGAAGCGCACCTTCATCATCTTGGGCGTCTCAGCGGGATCGAGCGGCAGCCGGTCGTCGTCGACCATAATGAGCGTTCCTCCACGCTCAACCACCGGCCGCTCCGCAGCAAAATAGAGCGGTACTACGGGGATACCCTCAAGATAGATGTAGGTCCACACGTCGAGCTCGGTCCAATTGGACAGCGGGAACACCCGCATGCTCTCCCCGGGCTGCACCCTGGTGTTGGCGAGATGCCACAGCTCAGGCCGCTGACGTTTCGGGTCCCAGTTGTGCGCCGCATTGCGGAATGAGAACACGCGCTCTTTGGCGCGCGATTTCTCCTCGTCGCGCCGCGCGCCGCCAAACGCTGCATCATAGCCATGCGCGCTAAGCGCCTGCTTGAGCGCATCGGTCTTCATGACGTCGGTATAGAGTGCGCTACCATGAGTGATGGGCGAAATCCCATCACTCGCGCCTTTCTCGTTGATGTGCTCGATAAGCTCGACGCCGAGCCTTTGCGCTTCGCGGTCGCGAAACTCGATCATCTCGCGAAACTTCCACGTGGTGTTCACGTGCAGCAGCGGGAATGGCGGCTTAGCCGGATAGAACGCTTTCATGGCAAGGTGCAGCATCACCGAGGAGTCCTTACCGATGGAATAAAGCATCACCGGATTGCGGAACTCGGCCACGACCTCGCGCATGATGTGGATGCTCTCGGCCTCGAGTTGCCGGAGATAGGTGGAAAGGCGTTGCTTCATGATCCGGCACTCACACGTGTAGACTCTGCACTCTCATCCGCAGCCTCGCTTTTTCGAGAGCCCTTGCCGTTCTGTGCCTTGGCATGCTCCTCGGCCTTGCGCTTCACGGCGAGATAACGATAGGCGCTGACCGGGATCAAGCCGAGGTAAACCACTGATCCGGCGGCAAGAGTGAGGGATGGATAGGTCAAAAGCAGGGCGATGAAAAGCGCCGCCAGCACAAAAAGCGGCGGCACGTACTCCCGGGGGATCCTCTGCCCGACCATCTTTATGGAGAATGTCGGCACATTGCTGACCATGAGCAGCGCCACGCCGAGCGTATAGAGCAGGACCAGCGGTGTGAGGCTCGGCAGATGCAGGCCAAGATCCTGGGCATAGATCGGCAAGAGCAAGATGATGGCACCGGCCGGCGCGGGCACACCGACGAAGAACGCGCTCTTCCAGGCCGGTAAGTCGGTCCGGTCGAGCGATACATTGAAGCGGGCGAGCCGCAGCGCCGAGCAGACCGCGAATACGAGCACGGCGATCCAACCCAAGACTGCGCAAGTCATCCAGCGCCCAGTTGAACATGATGATCGCCGGCGCCACACCGAAGTTCACGAAGTCGGCGAGACTATCGAGTTCGGCACCGAAGCGAGAGGACGCTTTCAACAGGCGCGCGACGTGGCCATCGAGGCCGTCGAGAAACGCGGCGAAGACGAGCGCCGCCACCGCCAGGTCCCAGCGGTGCTCGATTCCCATGCGGATCGCGGTGAGCCCGGCACACAGACCGACCAGCGTGAAGATATTGGGAACGAGCACGCGGACCGGCACTTGGCCGCGCGCGAAGATGAGCTGGCGCCGTTTGCGTTCGTCTCTGTCTGGATCGAAGGGAGGAAACATGGCCGTCTACGCCTTACCTGCCGCGGATGTACCGCTGTCCGCGTCACCCGTGAGCGCCGCAAGCACCGTCTCGCCGCCGATCGCTGTCTGCCCGACCTCGGCGAAGAGCTCGACGCCTTCAGGCAGATAGAGATCAACCCGGCTGCCGAAGCGGATGAGGCCGAGACGCTCGCCGCACTCCACGCTAGCCCCCTCGCTCACGAAAGTCACGATCCGCCGTGCGACGAGTCCCGCGATCAGGACAACGCCGATCTTGGTCCCTGATTTCGTCTCGATGACGAGCGCCTGGCGCTCATTCTCCTCGCTCGCCTTGTCGAGCTCGGCATTGAGGAAGGCACCCGGCACATAGGTGCTGCGGATCACCCGGCCCCCTACGGGCGCGCGGACGATATGCACGTCGAACACGGACAGGAACACGGAGACCCGGGTCAACGGCTCATTCCCGAGCCCGAGCTCGCGCGGTGAGGTCACGCTCTCGACCACGGCCGCGACCTTGCCGTCGGCGGCGCTCACGATCAGCCCAGGCCGGTCAGGCGTGACCCGTTCCGGATCGCGGAAGAAATAGGCGCAAAACACCGTCGCCAGCGCGGCAAGCCAACCGAGCGGCGGCGCCACAAGAAAAAGAAACAGTGTGGCGACCGCGGCGGCAGCGACGAATTTGTAGCCGTCCCGGTGAATGGGCACGAAGGCATTGGTAATAGTGTCGAGCAGATTGTGCCGGTCGTTCATGATTGTCCTTACGTTCGGGATCAGGTCGAGGCCAGCGCCTCGTCCTCCAGGCGCTCGGCGACGCGGGAGTCGTGGACGCCGTCCTCTTCGAGGGCATGGGCCAGCCGCTCACGGGCCTCGTCGGCCTCGCGCTGGCGGGCCCACAGGCTCGCATAGAGACCGCCCTTGGCCAGCAGATCCAGATGCGTGCCCTGCTCGACGATCTCGCCGTGGTCGAGCACGATGATGTTGTCGGCGTGGATGACCGTGGACAGCCGGTGGGCGATCACGAGGCTTGTGCGGTCGCGCGCGACGCGCTCCAGCGCATCCTGGATCTCTTTCTCAGTGTGGCTATCGAGCGCCGAGGTCGCCTCGTCGAGCATGAGGATCGGCGGCGACTTGAGGATGGTGCGGGCGATGGCCACGCGCTGCTTCTCGCCGCCGGAGAGCTTCAAGCCCCGCTCACCGACCAGGGAATCGTAGCCTTGCGGCAAGGTCATGATGAAGTCGTGGATCTGGGCAAGCCGTGCTGCCTCGCGCACTTCCGCAGAGGTCGCCTCGGGCCTGCCGTAGCGGATATTGTACTCGATCGTGTCGTTGAACAGCACCGTGTCCTGCGGGACCATGCCGATCGCTGCGCGAAGCGAGTCCTGCGTCACGTCCTCGATATTCTGGCCGTCGATGGTCACCGTGCCGCGCGTAAGGTCGTAGAAGCGGAACAGGATGCGCGAGATGGTAGACTTGCCGGCGCCCGAAGGGCCGACAATGGCGACCATCTTCCCGGCTGGAACCTCGAAGCTCACATCCTTCAGGATCGAACGGCCGCGCTCGTAAGCAAAGGAGACATGGTCGAACTTGATCGCGCCCTTGTCGACGCGAAGCGGTTTCGCGTCGGGCCGATCGACGACCTCCGCCGGCTCGTGCAGCAGCGCGAACATAGTCTCGATGTCGACAAGCCCCTGCTTGATCTCGCGATAGACCATACCCATGAAGTTGAGCGGCATATAAAGCTGGATCATGATCGCGTTGATCATGACGAAGTCGCCCACGGTCAGCGTGCCGGCCATGACGTCGCGCGCGGCAAGCAGCATGCAGGCGACCATGCCAAGCGAGAAGATCACCGCCTGGCCGGTATTGAGCACGCCGAGCGAGGTGTAGGTGCGGACGGCGGCTCTCTCATAGCGCGCCATCGAGGAATCGAAGCGCCGCGCCTCGAGATCCTCATTGCCGAAATACTTGACCGTCTCGAAATTGAGCAGGCTGTCGACCGCCTTGGAGTGCGCCTCGGTGTCGCTCTCGTTCATATCGCGGCGGATGACGATGCGCTTCTCGGAGGCGAAGAACGTGAACCACACATAGGCCACCACGGTGAGGAAAACGACGGCCACATAGATCCATCCGAAATACCAAGCGACCAGCCCAGCGATCATCGCGAGCTCGACCGCGGTGGGAATCGAGTTCAACACCGCCATGCGCAGGATCGTGTCGACGCCGGAGACGCCGCGCTCGATGACGCGGTTGAGCCCGCCGGTGCGCCGCTCGAGATGGAAGCGCAGTGAAAGCTCATGCAAATGCCGGAAGGTGCGATTGGCCAGGCTGGCGCACGGCGTTCTGCGACACCACCGTGAAGATCACATCGCGCAGCTGCGCGAACAGCACCATGAGGATGCGCCCGACCCCATAGGCGACGATCAGCATGGCCGGCACCAGAGCGAGCCCCCAGGCAAGCGTCTCCGGGCTCGCAGACGACCCGGCGCCTTGCCCGGTGAGGAAGTCGACGGCGTTCTTGTAGGCGATCGGCACCGCCAAGGTGATGACCTTGGCCAGCACGAGCGCCACGAAGGCCAGGATCACGCGCAAATGCAAGTCCGGCCGGTTCTTGGGCCAGATATAGGGGAGTAACTCGCGCAACACCGCGACCTCTCCTGTCCGCGCCTGAAGCACGGCATCGCTTCTCGATTGCGGCAGCCGGTCTTGCATGAAAGGTCTTTTCTATCAGTGCGCTAGCGCACGGCAAAAAGGGCAGCGTCGAACGCTGCCCCTTAGATCTCCTCAAGGATATAGTCCTCCGGGGCGCCCACGCCAAGCTTGGGGAGGCGCGTGGTCGACCTATCCAGAGGGCCGCGTAATACGTGGCTGGCGGAGGTGCAGGGGGACGAAGGGCGCCGAGCCGACTTCGCCGCGGATCAGTTTGGGCCCCCAGCGGCGCGGGCCGCGTTCGGATTCAAGTCCTCCGGCTTTGGCTTCGTCAGCGAAATATTGAACATCGCCCGGCCGGCAAGGATTTTCGTCGTCTTGTCGAACTGCTCGACGCGGACCTGATGCATTGCGTCCTCGAGCGCCACCTTGTCCTCGACGCTCCATTTGCCGTCGCTACCGGCATCGATCTCGGCGAAGGGCTTGCCGTCGACATAGATATAGACCGTGTTGTCGGGAATGGCCGTGCCGGACATCTTCAAGGTCCCGGGGCCTTCCTTAGACTTTTCGTAGTCGACGACGCTCACCCGGATCGGCGACCGTGGCGACGGCGATGAGGCCTGGCCAGTCACGTCCGCAGAGCCATTCTCCGCCGCAGCGGCCGGGACGATGTGAGACACGCCGAAAATGATCGCCAACGCGGCCGTCCAGGCCAGGAATTTGCTGCTCATCATTGTCGTTTCCTCTACTGAACTTGGGGTTCTTGATGGCACGCGGAAGGCAGGGCTCCGCGAGTTGCCGGGACCCTAACGGATCGCCCCCAGCCCTGCCAGGGCCTTGACGAAATAGGGTTGCTTGACGCCCGCGGAAGCCCGATGGCAGATGAAGCCATGAACGACACCGCCCACAACCAGCCGGCGCTCCAAACCATCTGCGTCTATTGCGGTTCCGGCGCGGGCCAAGATCCGGCATTCGTCGAGGCGGCCCACAGGCTGGGGCAGATCCTCGCCGCGGCAGGGATCGGCCTCGTCTATGGCGGCGGCGATCTCGGACTCATGGGCACGGTCGCCCGCGCGGTGCTGGAGAACGGCGGCCATGTCACCGGCATCATCCCGGGCTTCTTCAGAGAGCGCGAGGGCATGTTCATCGAGGTCCAAGAGCTGGTCGTGGTCGACGATATGCATCAGCGCAAACATCTGATGTTCGAGAGGTCCGATGCCTTCGTGGCGCTGCCCGGTGGGCTCGGCACGCTGGAGGAGTTTGTCGAGCAGCTCACCTGGACCCAGCTCGGCCGCCACATGAAGCCGGTCGTGCTCGTCAATATCGAAGGATTCTGGGACCCGCTGCTTCAGCTGTTCGGCCGCATGAGCGCGGAGGGGTTCGTCCGGCCCGGCGCCGAGCTGAAGATGAGCGTGGCCGACCGCGTCGAGGACATCCTTCCCGCCATCGAGAGCAGGCTGAAGCCCTACCCCGAGGAGATCGAGAGCGCAGCGGAAGCCGAGATCGCCGAGAAGTTCTGATCTAAGGCGCCGGCGCGCCGTCGCGGATCAGCTTGTAGTTGATCGAATTGAGCAGCGCCTCGAACGACGCATCGACGATATTAGGCGACACACCGACGGTGAACCACCGCCGCCCCTCTCCGTCGCGGCTCTCGATGAGGACGCGCGTCACAGCGTCAGTTCCGCCCGTAAGGATACGCACCTTGTAGTCCACGAGCTCGAGGTCATCGATATAGCACTGATACGGACCGAGGTCCTTGCGCAGCGCCATGTCGAGCGCGTTCACCGGGCCGTTGCCCTCACCCACAGACATCACCGTATTGCCGTCGACACGCGCCTTCACGGTCGCCTCGGAGACGGTGACGAGCTCACCGAGCGCGTTGTGCCGCCGCTCCACCAAGACGCGGAAGGAATCCACGTCGAAGAATTGCGGCACGTTGCCGAGCAGGCGCCGCGCCAGCATCTCGAACGAGGCTTCCGCCGCCTCATAAGCGTAGCCCACCGCCTCGCGCTCCTTCACCACTTCGAGCAAGCGCGCCACGCGCGGATCGTCCTTCGGCACGGCGATGCCGATGCGGTCGAGCTGCGCCATGATGTTGGACCGGCCGCCTTGGTCGGAGACGAGCAGCCTGCGGACATTGCCGACGGTCTCCGGCGGCACGTGCTCGTAGGTGCGCGGATCCTTCTGCACCGCGGAGACATGAATGCCGCCTTTGTGCGCGAAGGCGGACTCCCCGACATAGGGCGCGTGCCTGTTCGGCGCGCGGTTCAGCACCTCGTCGAGAATGCGCGAGGCATGGGTCAGGGTTCTGAGCTTCTCCGGCGTCACGCGGGTCTCATAGCGCTCCGCATAATCGGTCTTCAGCATCAGCGTGGGGATGATCGACGTCAGGTTGGCATTGCCGCACCGCTCGCCGAGCCCGTTGAGCGTACCCTGGATCTGACGCGCGCCGGCGCGCACCGCGGCAAGCGAGTTGGCCACGCCGTTATCGGTGTCGTTATGCACGTGGATGCTGACATGGTCGCCGGGCACGTGCTTCACCACCTCGGTGACGATCGCCTCGACCTCCTCGGGCAGCGTGCCGCCATTGGTGTCGCACAGCACCACCCAGCGGGCGCCCGCCTCGTGAGCCGCCTTGGCGCAGGCCAGCGCATAGTCGGGGTTCGCCTTGTAGCCGTCGAAGAAATGCTCGCAATCGAGCAGCGCCTCCCGGCCGGAGTCCACCACGGCGGCGACGGACTCCTTGATGGCCTCGAGGTTCTCCTCGAGCGTGGTGCCGAGCGCCACATCCACATGGAAGTCCCAGGTCTTGCCGACCAGGCAGATGGCGTCGGCCTTGGCGGCAAGCAGCGCCTGAAAGCCGGGATCGTTGGAGAGCGACCGGCCCGGCCGCTTGGTCATACCGAAGGCGGTGAGCTTTGCCCCCATCGGGCGCGACTCGCCGAACAGCCGCGTATCGGTGGGGTTCGCGCCGGGATAGCCCGCTTCCACATAGTCGAGGCCGAGCCCGTCGAGCTGCTCGGCGATGAGCAGCTTGTCCTCAAGCGAAAAATCGACGCCTTGCGTCTGCGCGCCGTCACGCAACGTCGTGTCGTAGAGGGAGAGTTGTTCGCGAGCCATGACCTACACCACGCCAAAAAAGAAGTGCAACGCCAGCAGCACAGCCAGCACCAGCACCAAGAGCTTGATCACCAGATAGACGCGCCGCGAGCCTTTGAACGGCACGTCCTGCAGAAACTGTTTCATCGCGCGGCCTCCTGACCGGCAAGCGCCTTCTTCATGGTCGTATTGGCCAGCCACTCGTCGCCGCGGCGGACGCTGTTGCGCTGCTGCGCGGCATACCCGCGCTTGGCGAAGAAACCGGAGGCCGTATCGCTGGCATCGACGCTCAGGGCCTCGGCGCCGCGCGCCCCTGCCAGTTTCTCCAAGGCGTCGGCAAGCATGGCCCCGACCCCGTTCTCAACCGCCGCCGGATGCACGTAGAAGAAGCCGATCTTGTCGTCTCTCTCGAGCGAGGCAAATCCGACCGGCGCCCCGCCCATGGTCGCCACGATCGTCACCTCGTCGCCCAAGCGTTTGGCAAAGGCGGCCTCGTCGTCGGCCGCAGATGCCCAAGCCTCCTGCTGCTGCTCCGTGTAATCGTCGCCGGTCAGCTCCATGATGCTCGCCCGGAAGATCTCCCCGAGCAGCGGCGCCTCGTTCGGCAGCATCGGCCGGAGCGCGAGCGCAGGACTTGCTTGCGCGTTCATCGGGCAACCTCCCACGTGGTGACGAGCTCGCCCGTCTCCGGGTCCTTGGCGTCCTTCAAGATTACGCCCATGGCAGAAAGCTGATCGCGGATACGGTCGGCCTCTTTGAAATCCTTGGCTTGGCGCGCGGCATTGCGGGCGGCGATGAGCGCATCGACCGCGCCCGCGTCGGCAGCGCCTGACGTGCCCCCCGCGTCGTCTTGTCTGACCCGCTCGATGTTGGCCCGCTCGCCTGAGAAGCCGAGGAACTGAAGCGCTGCGCGCAGCCCCTCGAAATGACCGGCGCCGTGCAGCTTGTGCAGCTCGGCGATGACCTTGGGTGTATTCAGATCGTCAGACAGCGCCTCGAGCACGGCGTCCGGCACGTTCGACGCCGGTGCGCTTTGCTCGACATCGCCGTACCAGTCCCACAGCGTCTTGTGGGACTCGTCGAGGCCAACAAAGGTCCAATCGAGCGGTTGGCGGTACTGGGTCCTGAGCATGTTGAGGCGGAGCGCTTCCCCGGGCCAGGCATAACCCTGCCAGCCGGTGAGCAACTCATGCACCGTGACGAAGTTGCCGAGGCTCTTCGACATCTTCTCGCCCTCCACCTGGAGGAAGCCATTGTGCAGCCAAACCCGGGCCATGACTTGCGTCCCGTGGGCGCAGCGCGATTGCGCGATCTCGTTCTCATGGTGCGGGAACACCAAATCGATGCCGCCGCCATGAATGTCGAACACATCGCCGAGGTGAGACGCCGACATGGCCGAGCATTCGATATGCCAGCCCGGGCGCCCGGGCGTCTCGATGCCGCCGGGCGACGGCCAGGACGGCTCGCCGGGCTTCGACGGCTTCCACAGCACGAAGTCCATGGGATCCCGCTTGAACGGCGCCACCTCGACGCGGGAGCCGGCGATCATCTCGTCGAGCGAGCGCCGCGACAGCTTGCCGTAGTCGGGCATGGACGCGACTTGGAACAGCACGTGGTCCTCGGCCACATAGGCGCAGCCATTGGCGATGAGGCGGTCGATCATCGCCCGCATCTCGCCGATATGCTCGGTGGCCCGCGGCTCCACGCTCGGATCGAGCGCGCCAAGGGCCCGCATATCGGCATGGAACTGCGCCTCGGTCTTCTCGGTGACCTTGCGGATCGCCTGGTTCAGCGGCAGGTCGGGATAGTCCTGCGCCGCCCGCGCGTTGATCTTGTCGTCCACGTCCGTGATGTTGCGGACATAGGTGACGTGCTCGGGGCCGTAGAGGTGACGCAACAGCCGGAACAGCACATCGAAGACGATGACCGGCCGCGCATTGCCGATATGGGCATAGTCATAGACCGTCGGCCCGCACACATACATGCGCACGTTGGCCTCATCGAGAGGCACGAAGGCCTCCTTCTTGCGAGTAAGCGTATTGTAAAGCGTAAGCGTCACTGACAAGCCCCTTCGGCTTGAGGCCCGCCGGATGTTCGAATTTGGAAGTGGTGATAGTTAAAGGAAGAACGACCCGCGCGAGCTATTTTGCTAGCCGGGAATAATGCAGCCGGAAATGATAAGGTTCGGTTGCGCGTGCGTCATCTTGGGGCCGCTTATGGCGGGAAACGGCCAAATCGTCAAGCAATCCATCTTATTGATGCCTCATTGACCCCGGATTTTAGGGGCGCATAATGGCTCAAGGGCTCTCCCGGGGATCGGAAACCATCGTGACTGTCAGTCGCCATCTTCGGCGCGTTCGCGCGTCGTCTGTGCGGTCGATCGGCCGTCTGGGGGCGCTTGCGCTTGTGACCCTGATACTATCGGGCGCGGCCATGGCCCAAAGCGAGCAGGATATCCGCTGCATGCAGCTCCAGCAGGAGTTGGCCGCGGCCCAGGGCGGCGGCGCAGGCGGGGCCGACCTCGCCCGCCTCCAGCAGGATATCGCCGAGCAAGATCGCATCTACCAGGGCACGCAGGCGGCCATGGATGATGCCGGCTGCTACGAGCGCATGTTCATCTTCGGCCGCTCACTGAAGCGCACCCCGAAGTGTCTCAACATGAATGCCCGTGTCGAGGACGCGCGCCGGCAATTCGCCCGGCTCCAGCAGCAACGAAAGTCGCTGCAGCGCGGGGGCGGCAACAAGCGTCGCCAAGCAGAGCTGCAACAGGCCTTGCGGCGTAGTGGCTGTAGCGGCGCCCCGCGCGGTGGCGGCGGGGGTCTATTCGATTTCTTCGGCGGCCCGCGCGAGCCGGAGTATCAGACTCCGATCTATCGCAGCGTGAATCCGAATGGCCGTTATCGGACGGTCTGCGTACGCCTGTGCGACGGCTTCTATTATCCGATCCACTATTCGATCTACGGCAGCATGGTCGCGAAGGATGCCGAGGAGTGCCAACAGAACTGCGCCGCGCCGGCCGAGCTTTACGTCTACCGCAACCCGGGCCAGGAAATTCAGCAGGCGATCTCGCTGAGCGGCTCCGCCTATATGGATCTGCCGGTGGCGCTGAAATACCGCAAGGAATACGTCAAAGGCTGCTCCTGCAAGCAGTCGGAGTACAATCCGACCGAGATCGAAGAGGCCAACAAGAAAGAAGCAGAAGCCAAGACTGGCGCCAAGGGCGCCCAGGCTAACGCTGCCGCCGCGCCAGCGGCGCCAAAGGCACAAGGCAAGGGCGAGATGCCGAAACTCAATCTCGACGTGACCGGCACCGCCGAACCGGCCCAGGCCGCGCCGCGCCGCCCCCTGCCCCGACGGCTGCGGCACCGGCCCAAGGCCAGTCCACCATCATCAAGAAGCCGCACGCCGCCGCAAACTAGCGGCCGCGTTTCGTCTTACGCCGTCTTGCCTTCGAGCCGCGCCAGAGCGCGGTCGCGGCCGATCAGCGGCAACAGATGCTTGAGTTCGGGCCCATGGGCTTCGCCGGTCAGCGCCAAGCGGAGCGGCTGAAACAGGGCCTTGCCCTTGGCGCCGGTAGCCGCTTTGACGGCAGACGACCAAGCGGGCCAAGTCTCCGCGTCCCAAGGCTCGGGCGGCAGGAGCTTCGCCGCCGACTGGCAGAGATCACCGTTCTCGACAACGGGCTCAAGCGGCCCGTTCACCACAAGCCACCAGATCTTCGCGTCCGCCAGCACGGCGAGATTGCCGCGCACCGCCTCCCAGAACACCTCCCCGCCCGAGATGCCCATGTCTTCCAGCCGCGTCGCTACCGCCGCATAGGGCAGCACATGCAGGAGCTTTGCGTTCAAGAGGCGAAGGTCATGCGGGTCGAACCGCGCCGGTGCGCGCGACAGCTTGGCGAAGTCGAAGACCTGCACCAGCTCCTCGAGGCTCGTATGCGGCGCGATCGGGTCTGAGGTGCCGATGGTGGCGGCGTAGCTCGTCACGGCGAGCGGCTCGAGCCCTTCCGCCCGCATGCCCTCGATGGCAAGCGACCGGTCTCGCTTCGACAAAGCCTGGCCGTCAGGTCCCACCAGAAGATTGTGATGGCCGAAGGCGGGCGGCTTTGCTCCCAACGCCTCGAACAGCTGGATCTGCGGCGCCGTATTGGCCACATGATCCTCGCCGCGAATGACATGGGTGACGCCGAGGTCGATGTCGTCCACCACGCTCGGCAGCGTATAGAGATAGGTTCCGTCGCCACGGATCAGCACAGGGTCGGACAGCGAGGCGGCATCCACGTGCTGCCGGCCACGCACCAAATCGTCCCAGACCACGTCGCGCGGCTCGAGCTTGAACCGCCAATGAGGCTTCCGCCCCTCCGCCTCGAGCTTCGCCTTCTCCGCCTCCGACAGCTGCAACGCCGCCCGGTCGTAGACGGGAGGCTTGCCGCGAGCCAACTGGCGCTTGCGCTTCAGCTCGAGCTCCTCCGGCGTCTCATAAGCCGGGTAAAGACGGCCAGCCTCTTTCAACCTTTCGACCGCCGCAGCATAGAGCGCGAAGCGGTCGGACTGATGCACGAGTTTGGTCCACTCGATGCCGAGCCAGGCGAGGTCCATCTCGATGCCGCGCGCGAATTCAACCGTCGACCGCGCCGTGTCGGTGTCGTCGAGGCGCAGGATGAAGTCGCCGCCGTGCTTGTGCGCAAACAGATAGTTGATGAGCGCCGTGCGGATATTCCCCGCATGGAGCCGCCCCGTCGGGCTCGGCGCAAAACGGACGGTCACGCTCATGCTAAAGGCGCTCGCGGAATTTGTTGGTGATGGGATAGCGCCGGTCGCGGCCGAAATTCTTTTCTGTGATCTTCACCCCCGGCGCCGCCTGCCGCCGCTTGTACTCGGCGAGATAAAGCATGCGCTCGACCTTCTTTACAGTCTCCGGGGCGTGCCCCCGAGCGATGATCTCCGGCACCGGCATCTCAAGTTCGACCAGGCAGTTGAGGATGTCGTCCAGTACGGGATAAGGCGGTAGCGAGTCCACGTCGCGCTGGCCGGGCTTGAGCTCGGCCGACGGGTCCTTGGTGAGCACGCTCTCCGGAATGATGGGCCCTTCCGGCCCACGGCAATTCTTTGGGCGGTGGGCGTTGCGGTAGCGCGACAGCGCGTAGACCTGGCCCTTGTACAGGTCCTTCAGCGGATTGAAGCCGCCGTTCATGTCGCCATAGAGCGTGGCATAGCCCACCGACACCTCGGACTTGTTTCCCGTGGTGAGCACCAGCGGCCCGAGCTTATTAGAGATCGCCATGAGCAGCGTGCCGCGCGTACGCGACTGCAGGTTCTCGGCGGTGAAATCCTCAGGCGCGCCCTTCAACACTTCCTCGAGAGATTTGCTCAAGCCTTCGACGCCATCATGGATCGGCACGATGTCGTAGCGCACGCCGAGAGCATCCGCGATCGCCTTGGCATCTTTCAGGCTCTCCTCGCTCGTGTAGGCATAGGGGAGCATCACGCAATGCACGCGGTCCGCCCCCAGCGCGTCCACCGCCATCGTCGCGGTGAGCGCCGAGTTGATCCCGCCCGAGAGCCCGAGCACCACACCGGGAAAGCCGTTCTTGTCGATGTAGTCGCGCAAGCCCATGACGCAGGCCAGATAGTTGGCGGCGTCGCCCTCCTCCACGGCAGCGAGCGGACCCGGCAGGCAATGCCAGCGGCCATTCTCGCGGCGCCACTCGGTGACGGCGAGCGCGATCTCCCAAGCGGGAAGCTGCACGGCGATTTCCTCGTCGGCATTCAGCACGAAAGACGCCCCGTCGAACACGAGCTCGTCCTGGCCCCCGACCTGGTTGATGTAGACCAGCGGCCGCCGCATCTCGGCCACCCGCGTCTCGGCCACGCCGTAACGGGTTTCCTGCTTGCCCATCCAGTAAGGCGAACCGTTGGGGGACGATCAGAATCTCCGCGCCGGCCTGCACCAAAGCCTCGCAGATTTCCTCGGTCCAGATGTCCTCGCAGATCGGCACGCCGAGCGAGACGCCGCGGAATGGGATTGGCGTCGGTATAGGGCCCGGCGCGAATACGCGCTTTTCGTCGAACACGCCGTAGTTCGGCAGATTATTCTTGTAGCGGACCGCCTCGATGCGGCCATGATCGAGCAGCGCCATGGCGTTGTAGACGACGGGCGTCTCGCCCCAGGGAAGGCCCATGAGAACAGCGGGGCCACCATCGGCCGTGTCCCGGGCCAGCGCCTCGCACGCCTCCCGCGCCGCCCTCTGCAGAGCCGGCTTCAGCACCAGGTCCTCGAGCGGATAGCCGGTCAGAAAGAGCTCTGTGAACACGATCAGCTCGGCGCCGGCCTCGCCTAACGGTCCGCGCACCTTCCGGGCCTTGTCGAGGTTCCCTTCGATGTCGCCCACGACCGGATTGAGCTGCGCAAGCGCAAGCTTGAATGAGTGCTTTGGTTCACCGGTCATGGATCGAACTTAGTGGTGGGCGCGCCCCTGGCAAGCGCGCCAAGCGGATATCCCCGCCTACTCGCCGGCGGCGATGGAGATCTCAGGCTCCGGCCGCCCTTCCCGCTCCCGCCTCAGCCGCTCGGCCACGATGAAGGCGAGCTCGATCGACTGATCGGCGTTCAGCCGAGGATCGCAATGGGTGTGGTAGCGGTCCGACAGATCGGTCTCGGTGACGGCCTTGGCGCCGCCCACGCATTCCGTCACGTTCCGGCCGGTCATCTCCACATGGATGCCGCCGGCATGCGTGCCTTCGCTCCGGTGAATGTCGAAGAAGGCCTCGACTTCCTTGAGGATCAGGTCGAAAGGCCGCGTCTTGTACCCGCTGCCGGCCTTGATGGTGTTGCCGTGCATGGGGTCGCAGGCCCACACCACCGACTTGCCCTCGCGCTCCACCGCGCGGATGAGCGCCGGCAGGTGATTGCCGACCTTGTCGGCACCGAACCGGCAGATCAGCGTGAGACGGCCGGGCTCGTTTTGCGGGCTGAGAACGTCGATCATCTCGAGCAGCTCGTCGGCCTTGAGGCTCGGGCCGCATTTCACGCCGATCGGATTCTTGATGCCGCGCAGATAGTCGATATGTGCATGGTCGAGTTGACGCGTGCGATCGCCGGCCCACAGGAAATGGCCCGAGGTCGCATACCAGTCGCCGGAGGTGGAATCGACGCGCGTCAGCGCCTGCTCGTAGCCGAGCAGCAGCGCCTCGTGGCTCGTATAGAGGCTCGTCGAGCGAAGCTGCGGCGTGTTGTCCGGCGTGAGCCCAATGGCGCGCATGAAGCGCAGCGTCTCGGCGAGGTGGTCGGACAGCTCCTGATAGCGGTGGCCGGCGGGGCTATCCTTGACGAAGCCGAGATTCCACTGATGCACGTGCTCCAGATTGGCGTAGCCGCCTTGGGCGAACGCGCGCAGGAGGTTGAGCGTGGCGGCCGCCTGGCGGTAGGCCATATGCATGCGCTGCGGGTCCGGGGTCCGCGCGGCCTCGGTGAAATCGATGCCGTTGATGATGTCGCCGCGATAGCTCGGCAGCTCCTTGCCATCCTGCGTCTCAGTGCCTGAGGAGCGCGGCTTGGCGAACTGGCCGGCGATCCGCCCAACCTTCACCACCGGCGAGCCGCCGGCATAGGTGAGCACCACGGCCATCTGCAGGAACACGCGGAAGAAGTCGCGGATCGTGTCGGCGCCGTGCTCAGCGAAGCTCTCGGCGCAATCGCCGCCTTGGAGCAAGAAGGCCTCCCCTTGCGCGACGCGGGCGAGCTTGGCCTTCAGCTCCCGCGCCTCGCCTGCAAAAACGAGTGGGGGAAACGTGGCAAGCTGCTGCTCAACCTCGGCAAGCTGAGTCGTGTCGGGATAGACCGGGACCTGCTCGATCGGCTTCGTACGCCAGTGATCTGGGCTCCAACGCGGTGGCATTCTTAAACTCTCCACTTAAGTCCCCGCTATATAAGCGATTGAAATGACTGTGGCTAGGCGGCTCGCAGCAATTGCCGACTCCCTCCAGGCATGCCACAAAATCCTTAAGGCCCTGGGAAGGAACGAAAGTTTTGCCTCCTCATCTCGAGCATAGCCACACGCCCAGTGAGATCGCCAAGCGCCTCCGCCACGGTCCGCCCGTCAGCTATTTACGCGACTGGGTCTATGGCGGCATCGACGGCACCGTCACCACGTTCGCCATCATGGCCGGCGTGGTCGGCGCCAGCCTCTCGTCCGGCGTGGTCATAATCCTGGGCATCGCCAATCTCCTCGCCGACGGTTTCTCCATGGCGGCGGCCAACTACACTGGGACCAAGGCAGAGCACGACGAGTACGAACAGCTCCGCCATATGGAGGAGCGCCACGTAGCGCTCGCACCAGAGGGCGAACGCGAGGAGATCAGACAGATATTCCGGGCCAAGGGCTTCGAGGGCGAGGCTTTGGAAGCAGCCGTGAACGTCATCACCAATCACCGCGAGCAGTGGATCGACACCATGATGGCAGAGGAACATGGCATGCCGACCCAGATCCGCTCGCCGCTGCGCGCCGCGCTCTACACGTTTGCGGCCTTTGTGCTGTTCGGCAGTGTGCCGCTCATTCCGTACGTACTCATGTTCGACGAGCCCGCGCTACCGTCAACGGTCATGACCGGCCTGACTTTCTTCAGTATCGGCTCGCTCCGAAGCCACTGGTCGCCGACGCCGTGGTGGCGGGCCGGCCTTGAGACCTTGGCCATCGGCATGCTTGCTGCGGGCGTTGCCTATTTGGTCGGAGACTTTCTCAAAGGCTTCATTTGAGCGGGCATAGACTCTCCCCTCACCTTTTCAGTTGTGCCACAGTCCGCGCCATGACCATTCCGGAACCAAGTTTCAGCATCGGCATCGAGGAGGAGTATCTCCTCGTCGACAAGGAGACCCGCGATCTCGTCCCCGAGCCGCCGGCCGCCCTCCTCGCCAAATGCGAGGAGGCGCTGCGCGGCCAGGTCAGCCCCGAGTTCCTGCGCTCGCAGATCGAGATCGGCACCCGCGTCTGCCGCTCGGTGCAAGAGGCGCGCGACGAGCTGGTGCATCTCCGCTCCACGCTGGGAAGCATCGCCGGCGAGTTCGGGCTCGCGCCCATCGCCTCGTCCACCCATCCCTTCGCCCAGTGGCAGAGCCAGCACCACACCGACAAGGAGCGCTACAACGCCATCGCTCGGGATCTGCAGCACGTGGGGCGCCGCCTCATCATCTGCGGCATGCACGTCCATGTCGGCGTCGAGGACGACGATCTGCGCATCGACCTGCTCGGCCAGGCACCCTATTTCCTGCCGCATCTCCTGGCGCTCTCCACCTCCTCGCCGTTTTGGCAAGGCGTGCAGACCGGCCTGAAGTCCTACCGCATGTCGATATTCGACGAACTGCCCCGCACCGGCCTCCCGCACAATTTCTCCAGCTACAGCGAGTACGAACGCACCGTCGAGCTTCTGGTCAGCGCCGGCCTCATCGAGGACGCCACCAAGCTGTGGTGGGACATGCGAGCCTCCGCGCGCTTCCCGACGCTGGAGATGCGCATTACCGATGTCTGTCCTCTGATCGACGACGGCATCGCCATCGCCGCCCTCTATCGCTGCATCTTGCGGATGCTCTATCGCCTGCGCCGCCAGAACCAGCGCTGGCGCCACTACCCGCCCTTCCTCATCCGCGAGAACCGCTGGCGCGCCCAGCGCTACGGCATCGAGCAAGGCATGGTGGATTTCGGACGAGGAGAGATCGTCTCCTTCGCCGAGCTGATCGAAGAGCTGTTCGAGCTCGTGGCCGAGGACGCCGCCTATTTCGGCTGCACCGCCGAGGTGGCGCATGCCCGCACCATCATCCAGCGCGGCACCAGCGCCGACCGCCAGCTCGCCCGCTACGAGGCAGTGAAGGCGCTGGGCGGCACCGAGGAGGCAGCGCTCATCGCGGTGGTCGACGAGATCATCGACGAGACGCAGACGCTGCCTGAAACAAAGAAGCCAGCAGCGCGCGTCAAAGCCGGAACCTGAGAACGCCTAAAGCGTCGTCTGCATGCCGCCGTCGACATTGAGGGCGGCGCCGGTGATGTAGGCCGCCTCGTCGGAGGCGAGGAACAGCGCCGCGTTGGCGATATCTTCGGGCGTGCCGAAGCGGCGCAGCGGCGTCTGTGTAAGTAGCGCCTTGGCGATCATCGGGTTCTTCAGGTACCGCCCGATCAACGCCGTCTCCACATAGCCCGGCAGCAGCGTGTTTACGCGAATGCCGTAAGGCGCGTACTCCACGGCGAGACTCCGCGATAGCGCCGACACCGCGCCCTTGGTCGCCGAGTAGACCGCCATCTGCCGCGTATGCTTGGCCGCCATCACCGAAGAAAGATTGATGATCGACGCCTTGCCCGAGGCGCGCATCAGATCGAACGCCTCGCGCGCGCAGCGCACCGTGCCGTCGAGATTGACGGCCCACACCTTGTCCCACTCCTCGTCGGAGATATGCCGGAAGTCCGCGCGCGCGCCGACGCCCGCATTGTTGACCAGCACATCGAGACGGCCATGCGTCTCCTTGATGGCCTCCATCAGCGCCTTCACCTGAGCGGTATCGGTAATGTCGACGGTGTATGCCGTCGCGGCGCCATTCGCCTTGACGATGGCGTCCGCCACTTGCTTGGCCGCGTCGCCGTCGATATCGGCGACGATGACATGCGCGCCTTCGCGGCCGAACGTCTCGGCGATGGCCTGGCCGATGCCGGCGCCTCCGCCCGTGACCAGCGCGATCTTGTCCTCAAGCCGCCGCATCGGATCCCTTGATCGGTTCTGGCGGCTCCCATTTGTGCCGCATGGTCACGAGCTCTTCCGCCACGCTCGGATGGAGCGCCATGGTCGCGTCGAGCTGAGCCTTGGTGACGCCGAGCTTGAGCGAGATTGCCGCCATCTGCGCGATCTCCGCCGCATCCGGCCCAAGCATGTGAAAGCCGAGCACCTTGTCGGTCTCCGCGTCGATGACGAGCTTCATCATCACCTTCTCGTCCCGGCCGCTGATCGTCGCCCGCATCGGCCGGAAGCTCGCCTTATAGATGTCGACGATGCGGTACATCTCCCGCGCCTCCTCCTCGGTGAGCCCGACCGTGCCGATCTCCGGCTCGGAGAACACCGCCGTCGGGATGAACGTATAGTCCATGACCTTGGGGCGATCTTCGAATACTGTCTCCACGAAAGCCGTCGCCTCGCGAATAGCGACCGGCGTGAGATTGGCCCGGTCGGTTACGTCGCCGACGGCATAGATGCTGTCGACGGAAGATTTCGAGTAGTCGTCCACGACGACGTGGCCGTTCCAGCCGAGTTCGACGCCCGCCTGTTGCAGCCCCAACCCTGTGGTGTTCGGCACACGCCCTGTCGCCGCCATCACCAGGGACGCAGAGATCGCCCCTCCATCTTTCAGAGCGACACGGTAGCCGTCCCCCTCCTTCTCGATGGACGCGACATTCGTATCCATGCGCAGATCGATACCGCGGTCACGCATGGCCTCGGCCACGCCGTCGCGCAAGTCCATGTCGAAGCCCCGCAACACTTGATCGCCGCGATAGAGCACGGTGACCGCAACGCCAAGGCCGGCGAAGATCGAGGCGAACTCCATGCCGATATAGCCTGCCCCGATGATGACGATGCTGTCGGGCAGCGCTTCGAGTTGGAAGCACTCGTTGGAGCTGATGAGATGCTCCTTGCCGGGAACGTCGGGCATCTCCGGCCATGAGCCGGTGGCCACTAGGATATATTTGGCAGAGACGGCTTGATCGCGGTCGGCAAGCTTGACCGTATGCGGGTCCTCGACAGTAGCGCGGGTCAGGAACCGCTCGACGCCGGCATTCTCCAGCGTGCGTGTGTAGGCGCCGTTCAGCCGGTCGACCTCGCGATGGACATTGTGGATCAGCGTCGGCCAGTCGAAGCGCAAAGACTCGCACGTCCAGCCAAAGCCGCGCGCATCCTCGATCTCGGCGCCATAGCGGCTGCCATAGACGAGAAGCTTTTTCGGCACGCAACCACGGATCACGCACGTGCCGCCGATGCGATATTCCTCGGCGATGCCGACGCGTTTCCCAAGCTCCGACGCGAGCCGCGCCGCCCGGACGCCGCCAGAGCCCGCACCAATGACGAACAGATCGTAATCGTACTCTGCCACCTGGCCTCAGGCTCCCGCGGGACGTATTGCATTGACCCCGCTCTCGCCGGCGACGATAGCCAAATCGGCAAGGCCGAGAAACAGTCCGTGCTCGACCACGCCCGGCACGCGCTTCAAGGCAAAGGCGAGCACCTCCGGCTCGGGGATCTTGTGGAAGGCGCAATCGACGATGAGATTGCCCTGGTCGGTGATAAATGGCAGATCCCCCTGCCCGGGCCGGAGCCGGATCTCGCCCTCGCATCCAGCTTCCGCCGAGAGCGCCTCGATCAGGCGCATGGTCGCCCGCAAGCCGAAACGCACGACCTCGACGGGCAGCGGATGCGAGCCCAACGTCTCGGAAAGCTTGCTGTCGTCGGCGATGACCACCATGCGATCGGACGCGGTGGCGACGATCTTCTCGCGCAACAGCGCCCCGCCGCCCCCTTTGATCAGGCGCAGCTGATCGTCAATCTCGTCGGCGCCATCGACGGTGAGGTCGAGTTGCGGCGTCTCATCGAGGGACGACAGAGGAATGCGGAGCTTCTCGGCATGCGCCCGCGTGGCCTCCGATGTCGGTACGCAAGTGACCTCGAGACCGTTCCGCACCAGTTCGCCGACCGCTTCGACGAAATGGTAGGCGGTCGATCCCGTGCCCAGCCCAAGCCGCATGCCCGGCTTGACCAGATCGATCGCGGCGTTGGCCGCTTGCGCTTTGAAGTCGTCGACTTTCGTCGCGGCGTCCGCCATCAGCCTCCGAGCCCCCCCATCATGACGTATTTCAGTTCCACGAACTCATCGATCCCATGATGGGAGCCTTCGCGGCCTTGTCCTGACTCCTTCACGCCGCCGAACGGCGCAAGCTCCGACGAGATAATCCCCTCATTGACGCCGATCATGCCATATTCCAGCGCCTCGGCCACCCGCCAAGCGCGCGAAAGGTCGCGCGTATAGAAATACGCCGCGAGCCCGTACGGCGTGCCGTTCGCCAGCGCGATGACTTCAGCCTCGTCATGGAAGCGGAACAGCGGCGCGACGGGTCCGAACGTCTCCTCTTGGGCGATTTGCATGTCCGGCGTGACGTCGGCAAGCACGGTCGGCTCGTAGAAGGTGCGGCCCAGTACATGGCGCTTGCCGCCGGTCAACACTTTCGCCCCGTGCGCGACAGCGTCCTTGACGTGCGCTTCAACCTTATCGAGTGCCGCCGCATTGATGAGCGGCCCCTGGACCACATCCTCTTGCGTACCGGCACCGACCTTGAGCTTCGCCGCAGCCTCCGCCAGCTTCTCGGCAAAGCGATCGTAGATTCCGTCTTGCACCAGGATGCGGTTGGCGCACACGCAGGTTTGCCCCGAGTTGCGGAATTTCGAGGCAAGTGCCCCTTCGACCGCAGCGTCGAGGTCCGCATCGTCGAACACGATGAAGGGCGCATTGCCGCCGAGCTCAAGCGAGAGCTTCTTCATGGTTTCGGCGGACTGGCGCATCAGCAGCTTGCCGACCTCCGTCGAACCCGTGAAGGTGATCATGCGCACCAGCGGGTTGGAGGTGAGCTCGCCGCCGATGGCGACCGCGTCGCCGGTCACCACGTTGAGCACGCCAGCCGGCACGCCGGCCTGTTCGGCAAGCGCTGCAAGCGCCAAGGCGCAGAGAGGCGTCTCGGGCGCCGGCTTCACTACCACCGTGCAGCCGGCCGCCAGCGCCGGTGAGATCTTGCGGGTGATCATGGCCAGCGGAAAGTTCCACGGCGTGATGGCGCCGACCACGCCCACCGGCTGCTTCAGCACGAGCATCCGGCCGCTTCTTTTCGGCGTGGGGATGATCTCCCCGAGAATACGTTTCGCCTCCTCGGCGTAGAACTCGGTGAAGGAGGCCGCGTAGTCCACTTCCGCCCGCGCCTCAGCCAAGAGGCTTGCCTTGCTCGGCCGTCATCAGCCGCGCGAGGTCCTCCTTATGCTCGCACTGCAGCTCGAACCAGCGGCGCAAGATTGCCGACCGCTCCTTGGCGAGCTTACCGCTCCAGCTAGGAAACGCCGTGTTCGCTGCCTCGATGGCCGCGCGCGTCTCGGCCTGTCCGAAATCCGGTACACGCCCGATCGCCTCGCCCGTCGCCGGATTGACGACGTCGAGCGCGGGCCGGCCGGTCCATTTGCCGCCGATCAGGCACTTGTCCTTGATGATCGAGGAGGTCTTCAACTGCATGGCCCGCTCTCTACGCCGCCGCTTGCCAGGCCGCAAGAGTGGCCTCCAGCCACCAAGAGCGCCTTGCCAGCGACCAAGTCACATGTGAGAGAGGCGCCATGCTCAAAGGTACGACCGTCGTTTTCGACATCGACGGCACCCTCATTGATACCGCGCCGGACCTCACCAATGCGCTGAACCACGTGCTTACCGCACGTGGCCATCGTCCCGTGGCGCCCGCGCTCGTTCGTGCAGCAGCGGGACGCGGCGCCCGGGCGATGATCGAGGAAGCGCTTCGGCTTGGCCCATATCGAAGACGACGTGGACCAGATGCTGGCGGATTTCCTCGTCCACTACGAGGCCAACATCGCCGCCGAGAGCCGCCCGTTCCCAGGCGCGCTGGAGGCGCTGGATCGCTTGGCGGCGTCCGGCGCGCGTCTGGCAGTGTGTACCAACAAGCGCGAGCGCCTCACCCGCATGCTCCTGCACGCTCTTGATATCGAAGACTATTTCGCCGCTCTGGCGGGCCGCGATACATTCCCCGTCTCGAAGCCGGACCCGGGCCACCTCCTAGGCGTGATCGCGGCGGCCAGCGGCGACCCGTCGCGCGCCCTCATGGTCGGCGACAGTGCCGTCGACATCAACACGGCGCAAGGCGCGAACGTCCCCTCGATCCTGGTGAGCTTCGGCTACGCTCCACCGCCTCCCGAAGGCCCCCGCGCAGACGCGGTCATCGGTCATTTCGACGAACTCGAAGGCAGTGCCATCAGCCTCCTGAAAGGCTTGACGACGAAGCGTGGCGCTCGGTCCTAATTGCGTCCCACGACCGTCTCAGCCGCAACCCGGCCAAGCCAGGAAGGTCAGTAAAGGCGCAACGAGCGGTTTCGGCCTTTGGGGAGGGCCCGCGCGCTCCCTTCCTTGACTTACCCCGGACGCAATCGCTAAATCCCCTGCTCCAGCCGCATCTTCCCGGGGTCCCGGCCTGATGATGCGCCAAAGGTCCACGCGACAAACGGGCGGTTAGCTCAGCTGGTAGAGCACTGTGTTCACATCGCAGGGGTCACTGGTTCGAGTCCAGTACCGCCCACCACGTTCTTCCCTCATAGATCGATCCGGCCAAGCACGTCGTGGTGCGCACTCGCGAGCCACAGCGTCCCGCCCCTTTCGGCAACCGCGGTGATGAAAGAAAGCCGCGGATGCTTGGTCTTGATGTTATGCACCAGCCTGCCTTCGAGGTCGTAGGCCTGCACCCACACGATGTCCGCAGGCTTTGGATGCAAGCGCTGCGGCACCCGCAGCGCCAACTGCCGGAAGATCGGATGCCGGGGGAGCAGGAAGTCCAGCACGGGAACCCGTGGCGCCGGCAGCGCCACCCACACCAGCCCGGACTCGGACAGGCTGATATTGTCGGGGAAGCCCGGCGTCCCGATCGCGAAGTCGGCCCATTCCCCGGCGCGCGGCCCCTTGAGCCAGAACTTCAGGATGCGGTAGCCGATCGTTTCGGCCACCAGCAGGTAAGACTCGTCCGGCGCCAGCGCGATGCCGTTGGCGAAAGCGAGGTCTCTGCACAGCACCGTGACGTCTCCGTCGGGCCGCACACGCACCACGCATCCCGATGTCGCGTGATTGATGACGTCCTCCTGGAACGCATCCCACGTCGCGGTCTCCGACGATGTCGAGAAATAGATCGTCCCGTCCGCGCAAATGACCGCATTGCTGCAGAAGTGCAGGTGTTTGCCCTCGACCTCGTCGACCAGCACTTCGACGTGCCCCGTGGTCACGTCGAGACGGAGCAGCCCCCTGTCGTGGTCGCACACCAGCAGGTTCCCGTCCGCGTACTCCTCGATGCCGAGCGGCCGCCCCCCGGTGTTGCCGAGCACAACAGCCCCTTGCGCGCTCACCCGCACCACATCACCGTTGCTCAAGCCGGTGACGACGGATCCCGCCCGGTCGATCAGCACATCCTCGCCGCCCGTGCCCGGCAGCGCGACCACCGTCACCGGCAGCGTGATCGGCGCTCCACCCTGCATGGACGGCGGTTGCCAACGAACCGGACGTGGCGACGGCATGGATCCTCGCTCCTCCTTACCCGCCCACCATCATAACGTTCTGCAAAACTTAATCTGGTTGAAAGGCCAGAGGGGTCATCTGATGGTGTTATCAGATGACCGGACGATGGTCCGTCCTCTAGCGCTTAGAACGGAGACTGCCGAGCAGGTTGGAGAGCCTTCATGGATCTGAGCACAAGCTATCTAGGATTCGAACTCAAGCATCCCGTTGTCGCCTCGCCTTCGCCGCTGACGCGCGACATTGATGGGATACGCAAGCTCTTGGACGCAGGCGCCGCGGCCATCGTCATGGCGTCCGTCTTTGAGCAACAAGTGGACGCTGATAGCAGCGTCCTGAAGGAGCGCCTGGAAACGCTGCGCCAAGCGTCAAAGCAAGGTGGCGTCCCGATCATTGCCAGCCTCAACGGAGAGACGCTGGCCGGATGGGTTGATTTTGCCAAACGCCTGGAAGAGGCAGGGGCGAGCGCAATCGAGCTCGATCTCTACCGAGTCCCGGCCGATCCCGACGAGACCGGGCAGGTGCTGGAACAGAACTATGTCGACATTCTCCGCGCCGTCAAAGCGCAGGTGCAGGTCCCGGTGGCTGTCAAACTCAGTCCGTACTTCAGCGCGCCGGCAAACATGGCAAAGCGGCTCGTGGAGGCCGGCGCCGACGGTCTGGTCTTGTTCAACCGGTTCTACGAAGGCGACATCGATTTGGATTCGATGCTCTTCAAGTCGGATTTCCAGCTCAGCACGCCTTACGACATCCGGCTGCCATTGATGTGGATCTCGCTTCTCTCAGGAAGGCTGGATGCGTCCCTGGCGGCGACCTCCGGTGTATGGACATACAAGGAGGTCGTGAAATACCTCCTGGTCGGCGCCGATGCCGTCATGACGACGTCGTCGTTACTGAAAGATGGGCCACAGCACATTGGAACGCTGGTTGACGGCCTGCGCGCGTGGATGGAAGGCCGCGGGCTCAAGTCTGTTAGCGAGTTCAAAGGAAGGCTCGCGGCCGCGCACCTCGACGACCCGTCGGCCTTCATGCACGCCCATTACAGCGACATCCTGACGTCCGGCTAGGGTTGGCGTGCGCAGCCCTTACCAACGGCGCCAACGGCGCCAGTGGCGCCTGTAATAGGGGCGGCCCCAGTACCCACGATAATAGGGTCGATAGTACGGCCGATAGCCGTAGTACCGGTAAGGCCGATAGTAGCGGTAGCCCCAAGGGCGGTTGATGTTGAGGTTGACATAGGGCGCTCTGACATAGACGCCCGCATTGGCTTTCGCCGGCACGAACGCCAACACACCCAGCATCACCACAAATGCCATCGTCAATCGCGTCATCAGGGTCCTCCTAACGCTTGGAACAGCGCCAATGACTTCCCCCGCCCGCGGAGCATAGCAGCTTTGGCTCACAGGCCAATGTTCCGATGCCAAGTTCGGGTGGCAAGTCCGGATGCCAAGCACATTGGCGTGTGCTAACCAAACAAGATGATCCCGGTTCTCTTGTTGGCGTTTTTGTTCCTGCTGATCCTGAGCGTCCCTGAGTTGAGGGACGCGCAGCCCGCGGCGCGGAACAAACGCCGGACCCAAAGATAGCCAGGCGTCTGCCTCGGAACCGTCGCGCCGTAACCTCCTGCGCGAGCTTTTTCTCTGCCGACCCGAGCGGCTCCGGCTGCTTGCCGCGCCGACGTGATCAATCTGTTACAACGCGCGGCTATCCTTCCCCTGTTTCCTGAATTTCGTCTGTCAGCTCCGGTTCGGGTGTCCCCCCGGCCGGGGCGCTAGCTTTGACATCGAAACCAACGCGGGGCCGCCGCGTTAAGACTGCTTCACACCCATTGTGCCGCGCGATTGTGCGGCCAAGACGTGCCTGACCTAAGCCCCTGCACACAGAGAGGACCCCAAGATGCTTGACCCAATGCAGAAGGCCACCGACGATTTCCAGAAAATGGGCAAAGACAATTACGATGCGATGGTTCGCTCTTACGGCGAGGTGAACAAGGGCCTCCAGGCCATCGCCGCCAGATGGACCGATTTCTCAAAGCGCGCTTTCGAGGAAGCGACCCGCGCGTGGGAAGAGATGATCGGCGCCAAATCTCTTGAGCACGCAATGGAAATCCAGTCCAACTACGCGAAGAGCGCGTACGATAGCTGGATGGCCGAGGCATCGGCGCTTGGCGAGATGTATGCCGCTACCGCGCGCGAAGCCTATAAGCCAGTCGAGCAGGCAGTGACGAAGCAAAGCGCCTAAGCTGTTTCCCTGCGACCTTCCAGAGAAGACCCGGGCGTCTGGACCGCCTGGGTCTTTTCTTGCCCGCCAAGCTGGAGACAAAAAAGAAGCCCCGTACGGGGGAGGACGGGGCTTCTCGGGTTCCGAAGAGTGGGACGGAACCAAGAGATGGGGAGAGGGAGAAATCCCCATCGTCGGGGGGACGATTCCTCCTTACACCCGCTGAGAACCGCCGGAGATTAAAAGCCGGCAATCTTCCGGTCCGTTTTGTCGCATGTGGCTGACCGATCCGCGCTGTGGCCTGTCGGCAACGCTCGTCCTTTTTCCGCCGAATGGCTCGAGGCAGCCCGACATTTGCCCCTTTTGACCCGATAGATGGGCCGATCAGATTTTTCGGGGGAACGGGGGAAGCCTCGCCTTTCATGGCGGGGCTTCTTCTGCTTTTGGCGGCGCCTAGCGGACCTGCCGAGGCGATCGGCCTCAAGTCCGCTTTTGACCCATAGCGGACAGTTAGGCGACCGCCGACGCTCGCCCGTGGAGCGAAGCAAGCAGCTCCCTCATCTCCGCCGCCGGCTTAGGCGGGCTGAAGAAGTGACCCTGGACGTCGGTACATCCTTCGGTTCTCAGAATGCTCCAACTGGCTCTGCGTTTCGACACCTTCGGCGGTGGTCACAATATGCAGGCTGCTGCCAAGACCGACAACGGCGCGGAGGATGGCCAGGCTCTCCTCTCTTTCCGGCAAATCGCGGATGAAGGATTGATCGATCTTGATCCTGTCGAAGGGAAAGCTGCGGAGATACCCAATCGAGGAGTAGCCGGTGCCGAAATCGTCCATCGCTATGCTGATGCCGAGCTCCTTGAGCTTATGCAGCAGCGCCAATGTCTCCTTGCTGTCGTGCATGAGCACCAGCTCGGTGATCTCAAGCTCAAGCCTCGATGCAGGCAGGCCCGACTTCTCGAGTGCGCGGGTGACGACGTGGAAAAAATCACCGGCCCTGAATTGAATCGGCGAAACATTGACTGCTACCGCAATATCTTCGGGCCAGGCAACCGCGTCGGCGCAGGCTTGCCCCAGGACCCATTCGCCAATCGGACAAATCAGTCCCGTTTCTTCAGCGATGGGGATGAAGTCCAGAGGCGGCACCAAGCCGCGCTCTGGTTGATGCCAGCGGATCAGGGCCTCACATGAGCTGACCTTCCCGGTCTTGACGCTCACGATGGGCTGGTAGTTGAGAATGAATTCGTTGTTCAGCAACGCCTTGCGAAGATCGATCTCGAGCGCGCGCCGTTCCTGCATGCGGGCGTCCATTTGCGCCTCGAAGAAGCGATAGGCGTTTCCGCCTTCCGCCTTGCAACGGTAGAGCGCCAGATCCGCATTCTTCATCAGCTGATCCGGGACGGTTCCATCGCCCGGCGCGATCGCAATGCCGATGCTCGTCCCCACGACGACTTGGTGGTCGTCGATCTGATATGGCGCGGTCACGGTCTCGATCAGGCGGCTGGCGAGCGCGGTTGCGTCTTGCGGCCGGCCGAACGAGAGCTGAAGAATGGCAAACTCGTCACCGCCCAGCCTGGCGACGATATCGCCTTCGCGGACGCAGCCGCGCATGCGGTCGGCCGCCGCTATCAATAGCTCGTCTCCGATCGGATGTCCGAGCGTATCATTGACGTTCTTGAAATGGTCGAGGTCGAGGCTGAGGACGGCGAAAGGCTGCGCAGTCGGGCGCGCGTTCGAGAAGTCCATCCATCTTCTCATAGAACTGCCCGCGGTTTGGCAGATCCGTCAGCGCGTCGTAATGAGCCATGTGGGTAATCTGATCCTGATTACGCCGCTGCTCTGTGATGTCTTCGAAGGTGACGACGAAACCGCCATCGGCCATCGGGGCAAATGACGCAGAGAAGGTCCGCCCGTCGCTAAGCTCGAACACGTTCCGCCCCGATCTTTTGCGGTCCAACATGTTTTGATGCTCGGCCAGGACTTGTGGCCGATTTGTGAGAGCCACGTGCGTCCAGTCCTCGACCAGCTGCATGGTCTCGGAAACGGTCATGCCCAGTGCCGCGGCTTTCCATCTTTCCCACGGCACCCCAAACATTTCCGCAAAGCGCTTATTGCAGACGGTGAGCCGTCCGGCGCTGTCGTACATCAGGAGGCCCTGGACCATGTTGGCCAGTGCCGCCTCGAATTGCGCATACTGCCTTTCGATCGTCTCCATCA
>CAVSFJ010000010.1:0-131538 GCA_963727165.1 uncultured Alphaproteobacteria bacterium | reverse complement strand
TCCGGGGCGGGCGAACCGCACAACCCGATGGACCGGAAAATCCACTTAGGGTAGAAAGCTAGACGGTGCCCGCGGTGATCCAGGTTCGAGAAGCAATCGACAATGGAGCGCAAGCATGCGGAAGATCCTAACTCTGACAATTGCTCTGGTTGCGTGCGGCCTCATCGGCGTCCTTCTGTCATCGGACGCGAGCTGGGCAAGGCCGAAGGGCGGCAAAACGTGGCTGCTCTGTAAGTGCACCTGCCGGTACGACGACGGCAAGGGAAACCACTACTACGGGAACTCGGGCGGCGTCTGGTACACGACCTCGCATGACGCCTGCGACGTCTTCCCTTCGTGCCAAGTGCGCGGTCCTCAAGGCAACCTCGTCGCCGGCTTCGCGACCGGTTGCCTCGGACACGAGGAATCCGCTTTGAAGCCGGGACTGAAGAAAGCACCGTCCGCTACCATCACGCGATAGACCCCTGATCGTGACATCGACTCTCGGCGCGCGCAGCCCTTGCGCGCGCCGTGAACAGCCGAAAGGCGCGTCTGGCGAAAGCCATAATCTCGTGCCACAATGCTGAGTAGCTCAAGGGAGCCCAGCCATGAAAGACACTTTCATCATCATGGGTCGAGCGCTGACGTTAGTACTGATGTACTCGCTTCTTCTTGTACTGCTAGGTGTGCTCGCTGAGGATTCTCACGCGCCATCTGTGATGGCGAGCGCACCAACAGCGGTTATGATCCACTAGGTCAGCAGCAGCCCAGGGAAGTGCGAGTTGCAGGCCATCACATGGGTGATGGCGGCGCGGTCATACTCGTCGCCCGAGCGGTAGCGGTCGAAATAGGCGTTGAGCGCAGCGACGCGGTCCGGCATGGCGTCTACCGCTTGCAAGCCGACAGAGACGCCGTAATTGGCGAAGGCGATGCGCACCTGGGGCAGATAAGGCTCCCGGGCGAAATAGCCTTCCGGCCTCCAGAGCTGATCGAGCACGGCGAGCGAGCGCTCGCGCTGGATCACAGCCCAGTCCTCTTGCGGGAAGAACTGCGTCATCCACAGCATCATGCCGAGCCCGAGATCCTGAGTGATGACGAGATCGCCGGCGGTCGCGTTGATCAGCTCCCGCATCTCGGCGATCTGCGGCGCCAGCGCCTCCTCGTCGAGCAGCCGGTAGGACACATAGCCGTCGAAGGCATCGAGCGCGCCGAAGCCGTAGCCGGGATAAGGCCCGCTCAAGTCTTCTTGCATCTTCCAGATGACGCCGCGCCCCGGGATCACGAAGGGCTCGTGAATGTCGCGCGCCAGCGCCACGCCTTCGTCCTTGAACTTGGGATCGAAGCGCGACAGCACGTGCAGCGCGTAAAGCCACATCGAGAGATAGTGGAAATACTGGCCGTCGCGGTCGGGCTCCTCGCCGATGCGGATGCCGCGCTTGCGCCCCAACACGCGCTTGACCTCGGAGACGACCCACAGCGCCTCGTCGAGATATTTCTGCTCTTTCGTTGACTCATAGAGAGAGGCGAGCAGGACGACGCCGAACGCGTCGGTCCACAGATAGCGCAAGCCGTTCGGCCAGATCCGCTCGGCCCGCATCCAGGCGAGCTTCTGAAGGACATAGTCGATGTCCTTGAGCCCGCGCATCAATGGTTCTCCTCGTCCGGCGGCTCGTCCTCGAGGGCGCGATAGGCGGCGCCTTCGAGATCGTCGAACTGGCCTGAGCGCAACGCCCACAAGAAGGCGGCGAGGCCAAGTCCGGCGAGAAGGAGCGCCGCGGGGATCAGCCAAGCAAGTGCCGTCATGAGCGTCCTCCCGCAGCGAGCCGCGACGCATTCAGCGTCACCAGGATCGAAGATGTCGACATGACGATGGCCGCGATCAGCGGCGTGACGAAGCCGAGCATCGCCAGCGGCACGCAGATGGCGTTGTACACCGCGGCGACGCCGAAATTCTGCAACGCCATGCCGTGCGCGCGCCGGCCTGTCTTGATCGCCTCGACCACAGGCCAGAGCTTCGCGCCTTGGAACACGAAGTCGGCGGCCCGCTGGCTGATATCGGCGGCGGTGGCGGGCGAGATGGAGGCATGCGCCGCGGCGAGCGCCGGCGCGTCGTTGAGCCCGTCGCCGGCCATGAGCACTTTGCGCCCTTCCTTGGCGCGGGCCTCGAGCCAGGCAATCTTGTCGGCAGGCTTGAGCTCTGCGTGCCAATTGTCGATGCCTACGGCCCCCGCCGTCCGCTCAACCACGCCCGTCCGGTCGCCGGAGAGAAGCGCGATTCCATAGCCCTGCCGCTTCAGCGCCGCGACCGTCTCGCTGGCGTCGGGGCGGATGGCATCGGCAAAGCGGAAGCGCACCGGCGGCTCCTGCCCACGCCGGTACCAGACCTCCGCGCCTTCGCTGCCGGCCTCTGCGCCACACCACGCCGCGGAGCCGAGCCGCTCTTCGCTCTTCCCCTCCCGGCGCACCAACCCCTCGCCCGGCGTCTCCTCGATGCCGGAGGCCGGCTGAACGGCACCGAGCTGGCGTTCCGCCGCCGTGACGAGAGCCTTGGCATAAGGGTGGTGGCTGGATGCCGCGAGCGCCGCAGCTGCCGCCATGTCGGCGTCGGAGATATCCGTGTCGTCAACGAGCTGTGGCTTGCCGAGGGTCAGCGTTCCGGTCTTGTCGAACACCACCATGTCGATCTCGGCGATACGCTCCAGCCCATCCGGCGCCTTGACCATGATGCCCCGCTTGAACAGGCGGCTCGCGGCGGCGATCTGCACGGCCGGCACGGCAAGCGCCAGCGCGCATGGGCAGGTGATGATCAACACGGAGATGGCGTAGGTCAGCGCGGTCTGCCACGGCGCACCGAAGGCGAGCCAGCCGAGAAAGGTCGCGAGCCCGAGGCCGTGCACGGCAGGCGCGTAGATTTGCGCTGCGCGGTCGGCGAGCCGCCTGTAATGCGCCTTGCCCTGCTCCGCCGCCATCATCAGCCGGCCGATCTCGGCAAGCAGCGTCGCGTCGTCGGCCGCGGTGACCTCGATCTTCAAGCTTTGCGTCAGATTGAGCGTGCCGGCATAGACCTGATCGCCCGGCTTCACGCCCACAGGCAACGTTTCGCCGGTGATGAGGCTCTGATCCACCTGGCCCCGGCCTTCGCGCACGACGCCGTCGGCGGCGACCCGCTCGCCGGCGGCAACGAGCAGGCGGTCGCCGGGATGGAGCGCATGAGCGGCGACCTTGCGCTGCACGCCGTCCTTATCGAGCATTGTGGCGATGCCGCTCTGCAGGCTGAGCAGGTTCTGCGCCTCGCCCCGCGCGCGCACCCTTAAAGTCTCGTCGAGATAGCGCCCGACCAGCAGGAAGAACAACAGCGTGACGGCGGCGTCGAAATAGACCTGCTCGTGGTTGAGCATGGTCTGGTAAAGGCTCATGCCCGTGGCCAGGATGATGGCCAGCGAGATCGGCACGTCCATGTTGAGCCGCCGGCCCTTGAGCGCGGCGAAGGCCGACACGAAGAACGGTTGGCCCGCATAGACCACGGTGGGGAGCGCGATCAGCGCCGACAGCCAGCGGAACAGCGAGGCGAGCGCCGGGTCCATGTCGCCCCCCTCCCCGGACCACACGGAGATCGACAGCAGCATGATGTTCATGGCGGCGAAGCCCGCCACCGCCACGCGCCGCAAGAGATATTTCTGCCGTGCGTCGCCGCGGTCCTGCTGCACCGCCTCGATGGGCGCCGCGGAAAATCCGATGCGGTCGAGCGCGGCGATCACATCGACCTCACCCGCCTGCTTCGGATCGTAGGTGACGGCGAGCCGCTTGGCGGCAAGCGAGGCGCGCGCGCTTTCCACACCGGGAACGCGCAAAGCCGCCCGCTCCACCGAGCGCAAGCAGGCGCCGCAATGCATCTCATCGACCGCGAGCACAAGGGTTTCGGGCGCCGCCTCCGGAGCCTGCTGCTTGGCAAGCTCGGTCGGATGCGCGGTCATGGCCGGTCTGCGACGTAGAGGCGCCGCTTCAAGCGGTAAACCGGATCGCCCCCCTCCACCTTCCGGGATTGTAGAGCGACGACCCATTGCCCCGGCGCAAGCCGGACGTCGCTGGCATAGACGCCTTGGGAGATCTCCTTGAACGCGACCTTCTGATCCTCGCGGTTGGTGGCCCCGCGGCCGACAACGCCTCCCAGCTTGAGACCCGTGATCGGCGCTTCCGCCTTGTCGTGGAAGATCACGGTCAGCCGGCCCTTGGCGTCGTCGTAAGCCAGATCGGTCGTCCAGCCGAGCGCGTCCTGCTTCTCGGCCGCGGCAATCGTGTCGTTGTAGTTCAAGCCGGCGCGGTAAGGATCAGGCCTGTCGCCCCCGCTGAACGTGTCGAGCGCGTAATAGACGAGCATGGCGTTGGCGACGAGCATCACCCCGAAAAAGATGATGAGGCTCAGGAGCATATGGCGCCCGCTGAAGCCTTTCGCGAACCAGCCCTCAGTGCTCATGCTCAACCTCGGGCCCATTGAACGTAGCTTTGTGCTCGACCGTCGTGCCGTCGGCAATGTCGGTGATGACGAAGGAGAAATGGGTGTCGTCGTCGTGCAAGGCCTTCACGCCCTGCTTGCCGAGGGTCACGTAAAGCGTGACCGACTGGAGATTGTCCGGCGGCACCGGCACGACACCCCCCTCATGGCCGATCATATCGAGCTTCGCGCCCGCCGGCAGACCCTGCACGCTGATCTTGAAGGCCCGCGGCACGTAGCGCTTGTTGAGCAGCCTCATGGTGTAGCCATTGCGCACACCGCCGTCGGACAGCCGCACATAGAGCGGGTTGCGGTCATGCAAGACGTTCACGTCGAGCTCCGGCCGCATCACGAGGGCGACCAGCATGATCGCAGCGACGACCACCATGGCCACGGCGTAGAGGATCACCCGCGGGCGGATGAGCTTGATCGGCTCAGCGCCCTTGTCGCCCACCTCGAGGTTCCGCACCGTATCGTAGGCGATGAGACCGGTCGGCCGGCCCACCTTGGTCATGATCGCGTCGCACGCATCGATACAGAGCGCGCATTGAATGCATTCAAGCTGCGGTCCGTTGCGAATGTCGATGCCGGTCGGACACACGGCGACGCATTGGCGGCAATCGACACAATCGCCCCGCCCCTCCCAGGACTGGCCCGTCTTGTGCGGCCCATGCGGCTCGCCGCGCCAGGCGCGATAGGAGATCAGCAGCGAATCCCGGTCGAACATGGCGCCCTGGATGCGCGGCCAGGGGCACATATAGATGCACACCTGCTCGCGGGCGATGCCGCCCAGCACATAGGTGGATGCGGTGAAGATACCGACAAACAGATAGGCAACCGTCGGCGCGTGGAAGGTGAGGAACTGGTGCGCAAGCGTCGGCGCATCGGCGAAGTAGAACACCCAGGCGCCGCCCGTGGCGACCGCGATCAGCAGCCATGTCGCATGCGTGGCCGCCTTCTTCCATAACGTCTCGAAGGCCCAAGGGTGCTTGTCGAGCTTGAGCCGCGAATTGCGGTCGCCCTGCCAGAACCGCTCCACCGCAATCATGAGGTCGGTCCAAACCGTCTGCGGGCAGGTATAGCCGCACCACACACGCCCAGCGATCGACGTGACGAGGAACAGCGCGAGCGCGGCAAGCACCAGCAGGCCGGTGATGAAGTAGAACTCCTGCGGCCAGATCTCGAGGAAGAAGAAGTAGAAGCGCCGCGCCGGGAGATCGATGAGCACGGCCTGGTCGGGAAGATAAGGCCCGCGGTCCCAGCGGATCCACGGCACGAGATAATAGATGCCGAGCGTCACCGCCATGACGATCCATTTGACCGTGCGGAACGTCCCGTGGGCCTCTTTCGGGTAGACCTTGGTCCGGCCAGCATAGAGCGACTGCCGCTCGTCACTGACGGTGGGCACATCGCTCCGGATGACGCCGGGCGCGGCTTCCTTAGGAGCGGAATCGCCGTTTTGGCGCCCAACGGGTGCGCTGGTTCGTTCCTGCACTTCGGTCATGACCATCACAAAGAACTAAAAGGCTACTGACCGCCGCCAAGCGAGTGGACGTAGATGGCGAGTTCCTTGATCGTCGCAGGATCGAGGCGCCCAGTCCAGGCGGGCATAACGCCGCCGCGGCCATCGGTTATCGTCTCGACGACGGTCGCCTTGTTTCCGCCGTAGAGCCACAATTCGTCCGTCAAGTTCGGCGCGCCGAGCGCCTGGTTGCCTTTGCCTTCCGGCCCATGGCAAGCCACGCAATTGGTCGCGAAGATCTCCTTGCCGCGGGCGGCAGCGGCCTGATCGTCGGCGTTGCCGGACAGGGACAGCACGTACTCGGCCACATCGTTGACCTGAGCCGGCTTCAACGTGCCGAGCTTACCGAAGGCCGGCATCTGGTTGCCGTGCGCCTCTGGATCGCCGGACCGCACGCCGTGCTGAATCGTCTGATAGATGGCGTCGAGCGAGCCGCCCCACAACCAGGCGTCGTCGCGCAAATTGGGATACCCGAAGGCGCCTTGCGCGCCGCGGCCGTGGCAAGGCGCGCAGTTGTCGCCGAACGCGGCGGCGCCGCCCGCAAGCGCAAAGCTGAGCAGCTTGGGATCGGCCTCGATCGCCGCGAGGTCGCTCGCCGCAATCTTGTTGCGATAGGTCGCCTGCGCGGCTTTGGCTTCCGCCAGATCCTCTGCCACCCTCTCGCGCTGGCTGTAACCGAGATAACCCTTGGTGTAGCCGGACACGAACGGCCAGGCCGGATACAGGATCCAATAGCCGATCGCCCAGATGATGCAGGCATAGAAGGTGTAGAGCCACCACTTCGGTAGCGGCTTGTTCAGCTCCTCGATGCCGTCCCACTCATGGCCGGTCGTTCCGACATCCTGTGACGCGTCGCCGTGTTTCTTGGCCATGACCTTCAGTCGTCTTTCTCGTTCTGAGAGTCCGAATCTTCGAGAGGCAGCTTCGCCGCTTCGTCGAAACGCTTCTTGTTGCCGGGCCAGAACGCGTAGACCAAGACCGCGACGAACAAGCCGATAAAGAAGAGAAGCGCCAGCATTTGGCTGATCGATGCCACTTGATCGTAGTTCATGCCTCGATCCTCACCTTAGATTGGGTCCTTCGGCGTCGAACTTCGCGAAGTCTACCAGGGTGCCCAGCATCTGCAGGTAAGCGATCAGCGCATCGAGCTCGGAGACGTAGCTCGGATCGCCGTCGAACGACCGTGCCTGAGCCTTGGGATAGCGCGCGTCGAATGCCTTGAGGCCGTCGGTACTGATACCTGCCTGCAGTTCGATATCGGCCTTTGCGTCTTTGATGTCCTCGTCGGTGTACGGCACGCCTTCCAAGCGAAGCGCCCTAAGCTTCTCCTCGATGTCGCGGTAATCCAGCTCGCGCTTGGCAAGGAACGGATAGCCCGGCATCACCGATTCCGGCACCACGGCGCGCGGATCGGTCATATGCGCCCGATGCCACTCATCGGAATATTTGCCGCCGACCCTGGCGAGGTCGGGGCCGGTGCGCTTCGATCCCCATTGGAACGGATGGTCGTACATGCTCTCGGCCGCCAGGCTGTAATGCCCGTAGCGCTCGACCTCGTCCTTGAGCGAGCGGATCATCTGGCTGTGACAGAGATAGCAGCCCTCCCGGACGTAGATATCGCGCCCAGCCAGTTCAAGCGGCGTATAGGGCCGCATGCCTTGCACCTTCTCGATGGTCGAGCTCAGCCAGAACAGCGGGGCGATCTCCACCAACCCGCCAATGGCGACCACGATGAGAATCCCGATGAGCAGGAGGATCGAGCTCGTCTCGAGAATTTGGTGTTTTGCCCAGTCCATCCGATCTTTCCCCTACTCGGCCGGAGCGGTGTATTCGCCGGGCCGGAACTCGGGCGCGGCCGCGACCCGCGGCTGATCCACCGCATCCACCGGCTGGTCGCCCCGCGCCGTCCGGTAGAGATTGTACGCCATGATCACCGCGCCGATGACGAAGAACAGACCGCCAACCGCCCGGATTATGTAGAAGGGATGCATCGCCTCGACGGTCTCGACGAAAGAGTACTCGAGGAAGCCTTGGGAGTCGTAGGCCCGCCACATCAATCCTTGCAGGATGCCGGACACCCACATCGAGGTGATGTAGAGCAGGATGCCGAGCGTCGCGATCCAGAAGTGCCACTCCACCAGACGCTGCGAGTAGAGCGCCTTGCGGTGCCACAGCCACGGCACGAGGCAGTAGAGCGCGCCGAAGGTGATGAAGGCGACCCAGCCGAGCGCGCCCGAATGCACGTGCCCGATGGTCCAGTCGGTATAGTGCGACAGCGCGTTCACCGACTTGATGCTCATCAGCGGGCCTTCGAACGTCGACATGCCGTAGAAGGCGACGGCGACGATGAGCATGCGAATGACGGGATCGGTCCTGAGCTTGTCCCAGGCGCCTGACAGCGTCATCAGGCCGTTGATCATGCCACCCCAGGACGGCATCCACAGGATGATGGAGAAGGTCATGCCCAGCGTCTGGGCCCAGTCGGGCAGCGCCGTGTAGTGCAGATGGTGCGGTCCCGCCCAGATATAGATGAAGATCAGCGACCAGAAATGAACCACCGACAGCCGGTAGGAATAGATCGGCCGCTCGGCGCGCTTCGGCACGAAGTAGTACATCATGCCGAGGAAGCCCGCCGTCAGGAAGAACCCGACCGCGTTGTGGCCGTACCACCACTGGGTCATGGCGTCCTGGACGCCGGAATAGATGATGTAGCTCTTTGAGCTGACGAGCGAGATCGGCACCGCCAAGTTGTTGACGATGTGCAACATGGCGATGGTGACGATGAAGGCCAGATAGAACCAGTTGGCCACGTAGATATGCGGTTCGCGCCGCTTGGCGATCGTGGCGATGAAGACGAGGAAGTAGACGACCCAAACGATCGTCAGCCAAACGTCCACATACCATTCGGGCTCGGCGTACTCCTTCGACTGCGTGACGCCGAGGATGTAGCCGGTGGCCGCAAGCACGATGAAGAGCTGATAGCCCCAGAACACGAACCACGGCGACCATTTGCCGGCGAGCCTGGCCCGGCAGGTCCGCTGCACCACGTAGAACGACGTGGCGATCAGCGCGTTACCGCCGAAGGCGAAGATGACGGCCGAGGTGTGCACCGGGCGTAGGCGCCCGAAATTGGTCCAGGGCAGGTCGAGATTGAAGACCGGATAAGCGAGCTGCCAGGCGATGATGTCGCCGATGAGGAAGCCGGCGAGCCCCCAGAACACGGTGGCGATGACCCCGGCCCGGATGACGCCATCGGCATACGAGGTCGCGTCCCGAGGCTCTTTCTTCTCAATGATTTGGGTCAGGACGTAGAGAAAGGCGATGGCCGCCGCGCCGAGCAGGACACAGCCGTGAAAGGCGATGACCCGGTCCTCGCCGGCAAGGGCCAGGATGAGGCCCACGATGACGCAGACGGCCGCCGCCGCGAGCGCCAGAAAATCGGAAAACGCCTTCCACTCGTCACGCTGGAGCATTGCAGCCATACGCTTATCCCCTCTCTTGCCGACTGATGCTCCAGGCGGCGCGGTCTAACCTTGACCGGGATCAAACTCTTGCTCAAGTGTCCTGCGACACACCATCCACGAAAAGCGTCCGGCTCGCCTTTGGAGCGCAACCGAGGCCGAGGACAACCGGGCAGCCGGGAGCCCTGAGAAACCGCCTTATCTCACTTCCTCTTGACATCTGAGCGACCTATGATTGGAGGTCTCTGGGTGGGTGCTATGCGACTTCTTCTTGGAATCGTGCTCGGCGCGTTACTCACGATCCTCGTCGTTTACATTGTCGATCTCGGTGCCGACGGCGTAGAGCAACGGCATATCGTCAATTGGGACGTGGTCGGTGAGAGGCTGAGCAGCTTGACCGCTGGCCTGCGCGCCATGTGGGCCGACTTCACCCGCGAGATGACCGGGCCTCCGTAGGCTCTACCCCGTAAGCCAATCTCTCCAGCGATCGCCGCGCCGCCCGGCGCTAGACCTTCTCGAAGGAAGCCGGCGTGGGCGGCTTGTCCTCGCGCGAGCCTTTCGGGTGCGAGCTCGTTTTCTCCACCGCCACCCGCGCCACCATATTCATGCCCATCACGAAGGCCGCGCCGCTGCCGATCACCGCGGCAATGGCAAGCCCCGAGAGCGCGCCCCTCAGCCTTCTCCCGGCTGGCGTGCTGCATCCTGCACGGTGCGATCGACATAGGCCAGGAAGGAGCTGAACAGGGCCGCGACCGCGCCGCCCTGAGAAGAACAGCATGGCGACGGCGATCTTGGGGTCGACCGAGGATTCGGGGGCTTGCGCCAGAAGCGTCATCAGCACGAGCGCCGCAGCGCCGTTGAGGACGACGAGCAGCGACAGCGCCCGGCCGGCAAAGCGGTTCCGCTCCCGCTCGACGAACATCCGCTCAAGCTGCGGATCGGTGGGCTCGGAAGAACGGGGCGGATCCTCGACCATCCTCAACCTCCGAGCGCTTCGCGCCAGGCGACCGGCGCGCCCTTGCAGCGCCAGGATGGCGGAGACGGGGGGATTCGAACCCCCGATACGGCTTTAGACCGTATAACGGTTTAGCAAACCGCCGCCTTCAGCCTCTCGGCCACGTCTCCGTCGAACGCAAGGCTTAATGATCCGGTGATGGGCGGTCAACACGGCACACCGCGCGGGAACCGAATGACGCGCCGGCGCGTTCTGTGACCTGATCTTGACGTGCAGCCCGGAAATGGGGTGCAAGGCCTTGATTATCGAGGGACGCCCTAAAGAAAACGGGCCGAAACGGCCCTTTATCGGCCCTGGAGCCCCGCGCTCAGGCCCCGTGCGCTGGCTGGCCCAATATGCTAAGATTTTCGGCATCACCGACGGGGATGACGCCGGCACTATGGGTCAGCACGCTTACCCGAGATCACTTGCCTTTGCGCTGCTCGCGGCGGCCGCTTTGGCTTGGTTTGCGCCCTCGGCGCAGGCCGCCAGCGTCGACTATTGCGTCACCTGCAAGAACCCCGACGAGGTCTACCGCTGCCGGGTCACGGGCGTCGGCTCGAAGCCGAGCGACGCGCTGAAGCTCTATTGCGTGATCCGCATGGCCAAGGAAGGCCACCACGCGTCCTGCGCGGCGGAGGCGGCGACGACAACCTGCGTCGGCCTCGTGAAGGTCCTCAATTACGACGGCCCCGCCCTGCCCGAGAACCTCACCTCGGACCCGCGCGTGCGGAGGCTCGAGCAGAAGGTCGAGCGGAGCCAACACGACTTCGCAAAGCCTGAAGGGCAACGAGCCGAAATCGCTGTTCGAGTTGGGCGGTCGCGCGGTGAGTGCCTCGAAGAAGGGCCTGCGCAACGCGGGCTCCGCCATTGGCCTCACCTCATCTGGCAGCGAAGCCCCCCTGCCGCACAGCCCCTGCCGCGCACGTCGTCGACCAGCGCGCTTCCGGCTCAGCCGGCACCACGGACGGCGACGCCCCAGCCGACCGAGAGCGTGGGAACGGTCACGCGCGTCAAGCGGGCCGCCCAGAGCGCAAGCTCCGCAGTCGGCGGCTTCGCGCGCAAGAGCTACCACTGCGTCCTCTCCCTCTTCCGCCATTGCAGCGAAGAGGAAAGCGGAGCGCTGGAATAATCCAGCGCCCCTCCTCCTCGAAGAGCGACCTGAAATCTGAAAGCTAGTGAGTCTGCAGCCACTCGCGCGCGAGCTTCTGCGCCTCGGCGACCTGGTCCGTCGACATCTCCCGGGCAAGCTCGACACGATAGGTGAGCGCCGAAGCGTTTCCCCGCGCGGCGGCGAGATTGAACCACTTATGCGCAGACACGAGATCCGCATCCACGTCGCGGCCGGTCGCATAAAGCATCCCCAGCTCGAACAGAGCATCGGGCGCACCTGTCTGCGCCGCGAGCTCCATGTGGCCTGCCAGCCCCGTCGAAATATCCAAGCGAGCCATTTTACATCCCCCTGTTCGCCTGCATCAGAACCTGCCGTTTCCCTCGCAAGTTCATCGCGTGTTGTTCAGCTCCAAACACGGGAGATCATCGGGGAGCACTTTCAACAACGTCTGAATCGGCTTGGTGAATGCAAAATCAGGGAAATCTAAAATACGCGGTAACTTTGGTTTACATCGCACGCATCTGCGCGGCGCAATGATTAACATCGGCGCTTTGCAAGGTTTCTTTGACCATTTCAGGTGACGCGCCGATAACCACGGCAAAACTTCGCGCGAAAGATTTTGCGCGCGTCAGGGGATGAGCAGCGTCGATCCCGTGGTCTGCCGGCCTTCGAGCTCGCGGTGGGCGCGCTCCGCTTCGGCGAGGGGATAGGTCTGGTTGACGGCAACCCGGACCTTGCCTTTGGCGATGACGCCGAACAGGTCGTTGGCCGTGGCGACGAGCTCCTTGCGGGTGGCGATATAGTCGCCGAGCGCGGGCCGCGTGGCGAACAGCGAGCCCTTCTGCGCCAGAAGATTGATCCGGAACTCCGGTACCGGCCCCGACGCCTGGCCGAAGCTCACCCACATGCCGCGCCGCTTGAGGCAATCGAGCGAGGCCGGGAAGGTATCCTTGCCGATGGAGTCGTAGACCACGTCGACGCCCTCGCCCTTGGTGTAGTCCTTCACCTTGGCGACCACGTCCTCTTCCCGGTAGTTGATGACATGGGTGCAGCCGTGGGACCGGGCGATCAGCGCCTTCCCCGCCGAGCCGACCGTGCCGATCACCGTGGCGCCGAGCGAGGCCGCCCATTGGCAGGCGATCATCCCGACCCCGCCGGCCGCCGCATGGAACAGCAGCGTCGTGTCCGGTCCGACCTTGTAGGTCCGGCGCAGGAGATATTGCGCCGTCATGCCTTTGAGCATGATGGCCGCCGCCGTCTCGTCGCTGACGCCCTCGGGGATCCGCACCACGCGGTCGGCCGCGATCAGGCGCTCTTCGGCATAGCCGCCGATGGGGCCGGCATAGGCGACGCGGCGGCCGATCTTGAGGTCGCGCACGCCCTCGCCGACCGCCGTGACGACGCCCGCGCCCTCCATGCCGGGAATGAAGGGCAGCGTCGTCTTGCGGGTAGAGCCCGGTCCGCCCATAGACGTCGATAAAGTTGAGGCCGATCGCCGTCTGCTTGATGCGCACCTCGCCCGGCCCGGGATCGCCGACCTCGACCTCGTCCCAGGTGAGGACTTCGGGCCCGCCATATTCGTGAACGCGGATCGCGTGGGTCATGCCGGTAACGCTCGAACGGGTGCTACTCGATGCCGAGCTTTGATTTGAGCAGCGCGTTGACGGCCTGCGGGCTCGCCTTGCCTTGGGTCGCCTTCATCACCTGACCGACGAACCAGCCGATCAGCGCGGGCTTCGCCTTCGCCTGCTCCACCTTGTCCGGGTTCGCGGCGATGACCTCGTCGACCACCTTCTCGATGGCGCCCGTATCGGTGACCTGCTTCAAGCCGCGCGTCTCGACGATCTCCGCCGGATTGCCGCCCTCGGTCCACACGATGTCGAACACGTCCTTGGCGATCTTGCCGGAGATGGTGCCCGCCTTGATCAGATCGATGATGGCGCCGAGCTGATCCGCGGTGACCGGGCTGTCGACGACGTTGCCGCCTTCTTTGTTGAGGCGGCCGAACAGCTCGTTGATCACCCAGTTCGCCGCCTGCTTGGCGTCGCGCCCCTTCGCCACCGCCTCGAAATAATCGACGCTCTCGCGCTCGGCGACGAGCACGTCGGCGTCGTAGGGCGTGAGGCCGTAGTCGGCGATGAAGCGCGCGCGCTTCTCGTCCGGCAGCTCAGGCAGGTCCGCGGCAAGCGCGTCCACATAGTCCTGTGTCAGCTCGAGCGGCAGAAGATCGGGATCGGGGAAGTAGCGGTAGTCGTGCGCCTCCTCCTTGGAACGCATGGACCGCGTCTCGCCCGTCTTGGCGTCGAACAGCCGCGTCTCCTGATGAATCTCGCCGCCGTCCTCCAGGATCTCGATCTGGCGGCGCGCCTCGTACTCGATGGCCTGGCCGATGAAGCGGATCGAGTTGACGTTCTTGATCTCGCAGCGCGTGCCGAGCGCATCGCCCGGACGCCGCACCGACACGTTCACGTCGGCGCGTAAAGACCCCTCCTCCATGTTGCCGTCGCAGGTGCCGAGATAGCGCAGGATGGTGCGGAGCTTCGACACATAGGCTTTGGCCTGCTCGGACGAGCGCAGGTCGGGCTTCGACACGATCTCCATGAGCGCCACGCCCGAGCGGTTGAGATCGACATAGGAGTATTGCGGGTGCTGGTCGTGCAGGCTTTTGCCGGCGTCCTGCTCCAGATGCAGCCGCTCGATGCCGACGATGACGCGCTCGCCGGAGAGGAGATCGACGATGACCTCCCCCTCGCCCACGATCGGGTTCTTGTACTGGCTGATCTGATAGCCCTGGGGCAGGTCCGGATAGAAATAGTTCTTCCGGTCGAACACCGAGGTGAGGTTGATCTGGGCCTTGAGGCCCAGCCCGGTGCGGATGGCTTGCGCCACGCAAGCCCTCGTTGATCACCGGCAGCATGCCGGGCATGGCCGCATCGACCAGGCTCACATGGGAGTTGGGCTCGCCGCCGAACTCGGTCGAGGCGCCTGAGAACAGCTTGGCGTTGGACGTGACCTGGGCATGGACCTCCATGCCGATGATCACCTCCCACTCGCCGGTGGCGCCTTCGATCAGGTTCGATTTTTCCGTCTTGGCGTCCATGAGCCGCCGCTACTCCTTAGGCCCCGTCTGCTGGAGCCTCTCCTCTTCATACTGGATGAACCAGCCGATCATTTGACGCCACAGCGCCTCGACCAGCTCCGGCGGCAGGCCGGTCTCCGCCGCCCGCGCCCGCACCTTGTCGATCACCTGCTGGATGCGCCACGGCACCCGCGCGTCCGCCGGCGAGTTCTTGAGCTGCCAGGCGCGGTCCACATAGGCGAAGCGCTCGCAGATGAGGTCGACCAGGGCCTGGTCGATGCGGTCGATCTCGATCCGCACCTCGTCCATGCTCTGACATTTCTGGGCTTCGCGTGTCGCCATGGTTGATGGTCCTTTAGTCCGAGTCGCCCGGCAAGACGGCATCGACCTCGATCTCGACCAGCCAATCGGGGCTGACGAAGCTCGAGACCTGGAGCGTGGTGTTGGCAGGTCGAATCTCGGCGAAGATCTCGCCGTGAACGCGGCTCACCGCCTCAAAATGCGCGATGTCGACAAGATAGACGCGCGTGCGCACGACATCCTTCAGGCTTGCGCCCGCTTGCTCGAGAGCGGCGGAGATAGTCTCGAAAATAGCCCGGGTCTGCGCCTCGGGGTCTCCGATCGCCACGGGCTTGCCGCCCGAACCTGCCGTCGTGCCGCTGACCGAAATGAAGTTGCCGACACGCACGGCGCGGGAGTAGCCCACGATGGGCTCGTACGGGCTCCCCGAGGAAACCAGCACGCGATCTGCTCCGGTCGCGCTCATGCCGCTTTGCTCCACCAATCCGCGGGCTTTGCTGACGGCCCCGCCGCCTCCTCGATGACCTGCGCCGTGCGGAACAGCGTCTCCTCGTCGAAGGCGCGGCCGATGAGCTGAAGCCCGAGCGGCGTGCCTTCCGACGACAAGCCCGCCGGCACGGAAATCCCCGGCAGCCCCGCCATGTTCACCGTCACCGTGAAGATGTCGTTCAAATACATCTCGAGGGGATCGCCGGACTTCTCGCCGATCGCAAAGGCCGGCCCCGGCGTGGTCGGCGTCAGGATCGCATCGACGCCCGCGAACGCCTGGTCGAAGTCGCGCTTGATCAAGGTCCGCACCTTCTGCGCCTTGAGGTAATAGGCATCGTAATAGCCGGCCGACAGCACATAGGTGCCGATCAGGATGCGCCGTTTGACCTCGGCGCCGAAGCCTGCCTCCCGCGTGTTCTCGTACATGGAGATCACGTCGGAGCCCGGCTCGCGCAAGCCATAGCGTACGCCGTCATAGCGGGCGAGGTTCGACGAGGCCTCCGCCGGCGCGACAATATAATAAGACGGCAGCGCGTATTTGGTGTGCGGCAGGCTCACCTCTTTGATCTCGGCGCCCGCCGCCTTCAGCCATGCGATGCCTTGCTGCCACAGCGCCTCGATCTCCGGCGCCATGCCGGGCACGCGATATTCCTGCGGGATGCCGATGGTGAGGCCTTTGACGCCTTGGCCCACCGCCGCCTCGAAGTCCGGCACCGGCAGATCGGCGCTGGTCGTGTCCTTGGGGTCGTGGCTCGCCATGGCTTTGAGCAGGATGGCGGCGTCGCGCACGCTGCGCGCGATCGGCCCCGCCTGATCGAGCGACGAGGCAAAGGCGACGATGCCCCAGCGCGAGCAGCGGCCGTAGGTCGGCTTGAGGCCCACGGTCCCGGTGAAGGCCGCAGGCTGGCGGATCGAGCCGCCGGTATCGGTCGCCGTGGCGCCCATGCACAAGCGCGCCGCCACCGCCGCCGACGAGCCGCCCGACGATCCGCCGGGCACGAGCGTCGCCTCGGAGCCTTCGCGCCGCCAGGGATTTGCCACCGCGCCGTATGTGCTCGTCTCGTTGGACGACCCCATGGCGAACTCGTCATTGTTGAGCTTGCCGAGCATCACCGCGCCTTCCGCCCACAGATTGGCGGTGACCGTCGACTCGTAGGTCGGCGTGAAGCCGTCGAGAATGTGCGAGCAGGCCGTGGTGCGGACGCCCCTCGTGCAGAACAGATCCTTGATGCCGAGCGGGATGCCTTCCAGCGCACCGCCCTCGCCCTTGCCGAGGCGCGCATCGCTCGCCGCCGCCATCTCCAGCGCCCGCTCCGGCGTCGGCAGCACATAGGCGTTGAGCGCCGCGTTCGCCGCCTCGATGGCTTCGAGATGCGCCTGCGCCAGCTCCCGCGCGGAGAACGACTTGTCGCGCAATCCTTCGCGTGCTTCGGCGATGGTGAGATCTGTCAGTTTGGTCACGAGCGGTCCTTACTCGACGATCTTCGGCACGACGAAATAGTGATCGTCGACTTGGGGCGCGTTCTTGACGATATCGTCGGCGCAGAACCCGTCCGTCACCACGTCCTCGCGCTGCTTCATGGTCATGGCTTCCACGCGCGTCATGGGCTCCACGTTGGATGTGTCGAGCTCATCGAGCTGGGCCACCCAATCGAGAATGCCGGACAGCTCCGTCTCCAGCCGCGCCGCCTCCTCATCGGTGATGGCGATGCGGGCAAGGCGGGCGATGCGGCGGACTGTGGCGCGGTCGACAGACATGGTTTTGGCCGATTTTGGCGGGGGTTCAACGTTCCGGCGTTCTGTACCACCGGCTCGAAAAGGCGGCAACTTGGCTTCTCGCCACGCCTCAAGGGCCGGCTTCAGGCCTCGAACGGCACGCCGACCTCCGGCACCAGGACGCGGTTTCCGGCCATTTCGGCGACGAACTTCTCCGCAGTCTGGTCGATGACCGGGAAGGTGCCGTAATGGCAGGGCACCACCGTCTCGAACTCGAAGAAGCGCTTGCACGCCAGCGCCGCCGTCCTGGCGCCCATGGTGTAGCGGTCGCCGATGGGCACGAAGCCGATGGTCGGCGCGTAGAGCTCGTTGATCAGCGCCATGTCGGAGAAGATGGCCGTGTCGCCCATGTGGTAGACGGTCTTGCCCTCGCTTGGCGGCGATCACCACCCCGCAAGGATTGCCCAGATAGAGCGGGCGCCCATCCACCATGTTCGAGGACGAGTGCAAGGCCGGCACGAAGGTCAGGTCGAAGTCCTCGTGGGGCTGCGTGCCGCCGGTATTGCCGTGATCGGTGTTCTCCACCCCTTGGTTCTGCAAATAGCTGGCGAGCTCGTGAACGGCGATGAGCTTTGCTCCGGTCTCCTTGCAGATGGGGATGCTATTGCCGAGATGGTCCTCGTGGCCGTGGGTCAGCGCCACATGGGTCACCCCCTCGGTCACGTCCTCCAGCGGAATGCCCGCCTTCTCGAAGGTGGCGTTGCCGGTGAGAAAGGGATCGATCAGGATGCGGCTTGCGCCCGTGTCGATGCGGAAGCAGGAATGACCGAACCACGTAATCTTCATCATCTCACCCTTTAGATCGTCTCTGTGACAGCAGCACCGCCCCTTCCTATCGAAGACTTGGCCATGAGGCTACAGCCCGAGGCGCGGCTGCTTGGCCTCGATGTCGGCACCAAGACCATCGGGCTTGCGCTGTCCGACGTCACCCGGTCGATCGCCACGCCTTACGAGACGATCAGGCGGACCAAGTTCACCGCCGACGCCAAGGCCCTCGCCGCGATCGTCGCCAAGGAAGGCGTGGGCGGGCTTGTCATCGGCCTTCCCCTCAATCTCGACGGCTCCGAAGGGCCACGCGCCCAGTCGACACGCGCCTTTGCCCGCAATCTTGCCGGTCATGTGGACGTGCCCATGGCGTTCTGGGACGAGCGGCTTTCGACCGCCGCCGTCGAGCGCCATCTCATCGAGGCAGACGCCTCCCGCAAGCGCCGCGCGCAAGTGATCGACCGCATGGCGGCCGCCTATATCCTGCAAGGCGCGCTCGACCGGCTCAGGGCCCTCGCGCGGAGCGCTAGATGGGTGTGGCTTCGAACAGCTCATAGCCGGTCGGGTTGGCCGGACACAGCCCGCCACCGCAGAGCGCGATCGTCGAGACCACATTGGCGATGGCGAGCACGAGAAACAAAAGAAGCGCCGAGAGCGGCAGCGCCTTGAGGCGCACCGACATCGGCTCGGCGCGGGCGAACTGACGGTCGTCCAAGAGCATGATCGCGCACCCCACCACGATGACCACGAAAGCGATGAAGGCCCAGGTGTAGAGGTGCAATCCGAACACGGGATTGCCGTACGAGCCGGTTCCCGGAACGATGTGAAGCAAGATCTGGCGCATCGAGATGGCGCCGCCGGCAATGGCGCTAATAATCGCGACACCGTAGTGGCTCGGCTTCGGCCCGAAGATCAGATTGAGCGCGATGCCGAAGCCCGCGGCAAAGAAGCCCGCGCGCTGCAGAATGCACAGCGGACACGGCAGGTCCTTGAACCAAATTTGATCGATGAAGGCCAGCGTCAGGACCGTGCTGATGCCTAAGAGACCGATGGCATTGAGCAGCCGCGATAGGTCCGCCGACATGCCGTTCCTCCTTACGTCAGAGCCCGATATTCAGCACTTCGGTAGCATGGAAACGGAAGAGAACAAGCATCGCCACGAGCCCGATGGCCCAGAAGCCCATAGCGATCCCGCGATGCCGCAGCCACGCCGCACCAATCGCGCACGCAAAGAAGACAAAGGGTAAGCTCATCATCGCGCAGCCCTCTCGTTTGTCCCCCTGCTAAATCTCATTCCCTGCTGGCCCCTCAAGTCTTTTGATTCGCTTAAGTCGCAAGGTATTGAAATTTCAGACTCTGGCAAGCCCCCACCCGGCCGCACCGAAGGATGAGGCCGCCGGAAGCGGCGGCCCCACAAGCACTTACCATCGGAGGATCATCCGACTAGCAGCACGCACGCACCAGCAGCGGCGCGGACCGCAGACCCGATAACGGCCCCAGCCGCACCAGCCCCGGCGCCGGCAGCCGGTCTTCTCGATGGGCGAGTAGTTCTTGGCAACTCCAGGAAGATTCGCCGTCGTTGGATTCGAGGTCAGCGCCTCGGCGTTCCACGCAATACCTCCGGCGAGCAGCACCGCCGCCGCCAGTCCAATGGCAACCGCAAGCTTATGCATCTCAAGCCTCCTGCGTAGAGAATGCCCGTCCTTAAGGGCGGAAGGGCAATCTTAGAATACGCCTCGTGGCAGGCTGATGTCAGCCGCAAGCCTTGGCAGCGTTCTCAAACGCTTAAAGTCGGAACGTCTTACGGCATCGCGCGGTCGAGGATGGCGCGCGCATCGCCGCCGATCGCCGCGGCGCCGTAGGTGCTGCGCCACTGACCGTCGAGCCGCGAGGCGAGGAACGCATCGCTCACCTCTTGCGGCGCATGCGCCAGAAGGAGCGCCGCCCCTTGCGCCAAAGCCAGCTGCTCGACCAGCGCGCGCGCCACGCTCTGATCGCGCATGGCTTCTCCCAGCAAGGTCTCGATGCGGTCGAGCGCCGCCTTCACCCGCGGCTCGCCTCCAGCGACGCCGTCGATCTCTTCGAGCACCTGCCGCACCGTCTCCGGCGACCGCTCGAGCACGCGCAGCACGTCGAGGCCCATGACATTGCCCGAGCCTTCCCAGATGGCATTGACCGGCACCTCGCGATAGAGGAGCGGAAAGCCGCCCTCCTCCACGTAGCCGTTGCCGCCCATGCACTCCATGGCCTCGTACACGATCGCCGGCGCCGTCTTGCATACCCAGTATTTGGTCACCGACGTCATGAGGCGCCGATACGCCGCTTCGTCCTCGTGCGTGCCGCCGTCGAAGGCACGCGCCAGCCGGAAGGCAAGTGCGGTCGCCGCCTCCACATCGAGCACCATGTCGGCAAGGACGCGGGCCATCAGCGGCTGATCGATCAAACGCCGCTGGAACACCGAACGATGCCGCGCGTGATGGATGGCGCGGGCCACCGCCTGGCGCATCAGCCCGGCCGAGGACACCGCGCAGTCGAGCCGTGTCAGGGTCACCATGTCGATGATGGTGGCGACGCCGCGGCCCTCCTCGCCGACGAGAAAGCCCTGCGCGCCGTCGAACTCCACCTCGGAAGAGGCATTGGAGCGGTTGCCGAGCTTGTCCTTGAGCCGCACCAGGCGAAGCCCGTTGAGCTCGCCGTCCGGCGTGAGGCGCGGCAGCAGGAAGCAGCTCAAGCCGCCTTCCGTCTGCGCCAGCACCAAGAAGGCATCGGACATGGGCGCCGAGAGAAACCATTTGTGCCCGGTGATGGCGTACGTCCCCTCCGGCCCGCCGCCGTCGAGCGCCTCCGCCCGCGTCGTGTTGGCGCGCACATCCGTGCCCCCTTGCCGCTCGGTCATGCCCATGCCGAGCGTCACCGCCGATTTGACGTCCGCCGGCGCGGTGCCGGGATCGTAAGTGCGTGCCAGGATCTTCGGCAGCCATTCGGCTGCGAGCGCCGGCGCGTGACGGAGCACGGCGACCGAGGCGTGGGTCATGGTGATCGGGCAGCAATGCCCCGGCTCCATCTGCGCCGCCATATAGCTCCCGGCCGCGCGCGCCACGTGCGCCCCGGCCAGAGGCGGCTCGCCGGTCAGCAGGTGGTCCCAGGTCGAGCAGTGCAGGCCTTGGGCCATGCTGATGGCCATGACCTCGTGATAGGCGGGATGGAACTCGACGTGATCGATGCGGCGCCCTTGCGCGTCGAAGCTGTGCAGCTCCGGCGGATGGGCGTTGGCCCGCCGTCCAAGCTCGATGGCCGTGGCGCTGCCGGTGACGCCGCCGAACACGTCGAGATCGTCCGCGGCCCAGTCCGCCCCCTCGCGCGACACCGCCTCGCGCAAGGCGGTGTCCGACGCAAACAGGTTCACGTCGACAAAGGGCGGGCTCTGGTTGAACGCCGCGTCGTCCCGGGAAGGATCGGCCAAGGAATTAGCCATGCCTCACACTGCCAGAGGGTCCGTTACAGCGAGCTTACCTTAAATGTGCGCGCATGCTTGATGCTTGCAGCGCCCAAGCTTATACAGTGCCCTTTAATGAGCATCGCGGCTGAAGCTCCCCCCTCGTTCCCTCATCGCCATCTGCTTGGAATCGAAGGGCTTTCGCACGCCGAAATCACGGCGCTGCTCGACCTATCCGAGGAGGCCGCCAAGCTCGGACGCCAGATCGACAAGAAGCGCGACGATCTGCGTGGCCGGACCCTGATCAATCTGTTCTTCGAGGCCTCGACCCGGACCCAGAGCTCGTTCGAGCTGGCGGGAAAACGGCTCGGCGCCGACGTCATGAACATGTCGATCCCGACCTCCTCGATCAAGAAGGGCGAGACCCTGATCGACACGGCGGTGACGCTGAACGCCATGCGGCCCGATCTCCTCGTCGTGCGCCATCACGCCGCCGGCGCCGTCGAGCTCCTCTCCCAGAAGGTCGACTGCTCGGTGATCAATGCCGGCGACGGCAGCCACGAGCATCCCACCCAGGCGCTCCTCGATGCGCTCACCATCCGCCGCCACAAGAACCGCATCCAGGGGCTCGTCGTGGCGATCTGCGGCGACATCCTCCACTCGCGGGTGGCCCGCTCGAACATCATCCTGCTCAACACGCTCGGCGCCCGCGTCCGCGTCATCGCGCCGTCCACGCTGCTCGGCGCCGGCATCGACCGGCTCGGCGTCGAGGTCTACACCTCCATGCGCGACGGGCTGGCCGACGCCGACATCGTGATGATGCTGCGGCTCCAGCGCGAGCGCATGGTGTCGAGCCTGATTCCGAGCCAGCGGGAATATTTCCACTTCTTCGGCCTCGACTACGACAAGCTCGCCCGGGCCAAGCCCGACGCGCTCATCATGCACCCGGGGCCCATGAACCGCGGCGTGGAGATCGATTCCAACGTGGCGGACGACGCCCGCAGCGTTATCCGCGAGCAGGTGGAGATGGGCGTTGCCGTGCGCATGGCCGTGCTCCAGGCGCTCGCCCAGCACCTACCGAACCGAGTGACCGCCATGCAGACGCACGACGATCATCACCGCCAACACAAGTCGCTCGCTCTGGTCAATGCGCGGCTCATCGATCCCGCCACGGGCCTCGATGCCTTCGGCGGGCTGTTGATCTCCGGCGGCGTCATCGCCGATCTCGGCATGCACATCACGGAGGGCTCGATCGAGGGCGCCGAGTTCCTCGATTGCGGCGGCCGCACCGTGGCGCCCGGCCTGATCGACATGATGGTGTTCGCCGGCGAGCCGGGACACGAGCATCGCGAGACTTTGGCGACGGCAAGCCGCGCGGCGGCGGCAGGCGGTGTCACCACCATCCTGTGCATGCCCAACACCGATCCTGTGATCGACGACGTGGCGCTGGTCGACTTCATCTTGCGCCGCGCCCGTGACACCGCCCTCGTCCATGTCCATCCGATGGCCGCCATGACGCGCGACCTCAAGGGCGAGGAGATGGCGGAGATCGGCCTCCTCCGGGAAGCCGGCGCCGTCGCTTTCACCAACGGCAAGACGAGCGTCGCCAATGCGCGGCTCATGCGCAACGTGCTCGCTTACGCCAACGACTTCGGCGCGCTCATCGTGCACCACCTCGAAGACGCAACCCTCACCCAAGACGGCGTGATGAACGAGGGCGAGGTCGCCACGCGCCTCGGGCTCCGCGGCATTCCGACGGCGGCCGAGACCATCATGTTGGAGCGCGATATCCGCCTCGTCGAGCTGACCGGGGCCCGCTACCACGCGGGGCAGATCTCCTGCCGCGCCTCGCTCGACGTCATTCGCGCCGCCAAGGCGCGCGGGCTCCCCGTCACCTGCGGCGTCTCCATCAATCATCTCACCCTCAACGAGAACGACATCGGCTCCTACCGCACCTTCTTCAAAATGAAGCCGCCGCTCCGCGCCGAGGACGACCGGCGCGCCATGATCGAGGGCGTGGCGAACGGCGATATCGACGTGATCGTCTCCGCCCACGACCCAAGAGGCGCCGAAGGCAAGCGCCGGCCCTTCGCCGAGGCCAATGACGGCGCCGTGGGGCTGGAGACCCTGCTGGCCGCCTCCTTGCGGCTCTATCACAACGGCGAGGTCACCCTGCACCGCCTGCTCGAGGCGCTCTCCTCCAATCCGGCCAAGCTCTTGGGTCTCGGCGGCGGCCGTCTGGCGCGGGGCGCGCCCGCCGATCTGGTGCTCATCGATCTCGAAATGCCCTGGACGGTCGAGCCCGAGCGTCTGTGCTCGAAATCCAAGAACACGCCTTTCGACGGCGCGCGGCTCGAAGGCCGGGCGCTCGTGACATTCGTTGCTGGACGCCCCGTCTACCACTACGGTTGATCCACCGTGGGGCGCGCAAAGGGGATGATCGATGCCACCGTCAGAGGCGTGGAGCGCCGTCACCCCGCTGATGCTCGGGCTCTGCCTCGTTAGCCTCGTCGTCGGCTATCTCCTCGGCTCGATCCCGTTCGGCCTGATCCTCACCAAGCTTTCCGGCCGCGGTGATGTCCGGGACATCGGCTCCGGCAATATCGGCGCGACCAACGTGCTGCGCACCGGGAGCAAAGGGCTCGCCGCCCTCACACTTCTGTTCGACGTCCTCAAAGGCACGGCCGCCGTCTGGATCGGCTGGCATTTCGGACCTTACGCCGCGATGGCAGGCGGCCTCGGCGCCTTTCTCGGTCACCTCTTTCCGGTCTGGCTCGGCTTCCGCGGCGGCAAAGGTGTGGCCACCTATATCGGCGTGGCCCTTGGACTCTACTGGCCGGCGGCAATCGCCTTCTGCGTCGTGTGGCTCTTGGTGGCATTCACCACACGCTATTCCTCGCTTGCCGCCCTGGTGGCGAGCGCGGCCACGGTGGGCGCCCTCGCACTCACCGGCAGATGGCTGCTCGCGGCGCTGTTCTGCCTCCTCACCGTCCTTCTCTATCTCCGCCACGCCACCAACATTCAGCGGCTCATGAAGGGCGAGGAGACGCGTATTGGCGAGAGCAAGCAAGGAGCCTAAAGCCGGCGCGCGCCTGAACGCGCGTCAGCGTCTTGCCTGGCTGAGGCTGATCCGCAGCGAGAATGTCGGCCCCGCCACCTTCCGCGCGCTGGTCAACCAGTTCGGCGGTGCGGAAGCGGCGATCGAGGCGCTGCCCGCGCTGTCCCGCCGCGGCGGCCGCGCGCAAGACATTCGTCTGTGCACCGTGGGCGAGGCGGAAGCCGAGCTCGCAGCGGCGGACCGCATCGGCGCGCATCTCGTGGCGGTCGGCGAACGGGGCTACCCGCCTGCCCTTGCTCAGGTCGATGCGCCCCCGCCGCTCATCTATGTGAAAGGCCGGCGCGAGCTTGCCGAGATGCCCATCGTCGCCATTGTCGGCGCGCGCAACGGCTCCGCGGTCGGACAGAAATTCACGCGCCAGATCGCGAGCGCGCTCGGCCTCGAAGGCTTCGTCATCGCCTCAGGCCTCGCCCGCGGCATCGACACCGCCGCGCACACCGCCGCCCTCGAGCACGGGACCATCGCCGTGGTGGCGGGCGGTATCGACATCACCTATCCGCCGGAGAACGCAGGCGCTGCAGAAGGCCATCGGTGAGCGCGGCCTTCTCATCAGCGAACGGTCTCCGGGGTTCTCGCCCCGCGGCAAGGACTTCCCCCGCCGCAACCGGCTGATCTCGGGGATCGCGCTCGGCGTCGTCGTGGTCGAGGCGGCCGAGCGCTCCGGCTCGTTGATCACCGCGCGGCTTGCCGGCGAACAGGGACGCGAAGTCTTCGCCGTGCCGGGCAGCCCGCTCGATCCACGCGCCGCCGGCACCAACAATCTCTTGCGGCAAGGCGCGACCCTCGTCACCGGCGCGGACGACATCGTCGAGGCCTTGGCGCCGATCCTCGGGCGCCCGCCCGCCCCTCCGGTCGAGCTCGCCGCCGACGATGAAACCGTCACGCCTGCGCCGCTGCCGGATATCGGCCAGAGCGAACGCGACCGCGTCATCGAGGCCCTGGGGCCCAGCCCTGTCGATATCGATGAGTTGATCCGCACCACGGGCCTCGCGGCACGAAAAGTCCACATCGTCCTCTTGGAACTCGACCTCGCGGGGCGGCTGCAGCGCCACGGCCGCCAGCTCGTCTCATTGGTCGAGCCGTGACGCCGCTTTAGTCGCGCCGCGACTTTTCGCTGTTGGCTTCTTCGAGGGCGACGCTGATCAAATAGGCCAGGAACGGCAACTGGGACTCGTGCGCCACCCGGCGCAAGCCCTCGAGCAAAGATGCGATATATTCGGCGGCCTCCTGGCGCGACGGCTCTGATCCTTCGCCAAACGAGCCGATATCTACCGGAGGCGGGGCGCCCGTCCCTGCCATGCCATTCTGCCTTGCTTCACGCTTATTGGTTACCACCGCCGCCACGCCACAAAATGCAGTCATCGAGGCTGCTTGACGCACCAAGAGCACACTTCAGATTAACAGCCTTGGGTTGTATTTAGTTAGTATAGACAGCTAGAAGTTGTCAATCGTCCGCGCGCTGAATTTGACAGCGGCGAGCGGAGACACCATTTTCGGCGCGTGCCAGGGTCGATTCCGGACCTTCGGCCCTCAGCCGGACGCATTTTGCGCGGCTAGGAAGTCTCAATGAACATCGTCATCGTCGAATTGCCAGCCAAGGCAAAGACCGTCAACAAGTATCTCGGGCCAGGATACCGCGTGCTCGCATCCTACGGGCATGTGCGCGACCTGCCCTCGAAGAACGGGTCCGTCCTGCCGGACAACGACTTCGAGATGCATTGGGACGTCGATCCCAAGTCCGCCCAGCGGCTGAATGAGATCGCCAAGGCGGTCAAGGGCGCCGACAAGCTGATCCTCGCCACGGACCCCGACCGCGAGGGCGAGGCCATCTCTTGGCATGTGCTCCAGGTGCTGGACCGCAAGAAGGTCTTGGACAAGATCCCCGTCGAGCGGGTGGTGTTCAACGCCGTCACCAAAGAGGCGGTGCTCGACGCCATGCGCCATCCGCGCGAGATCGACGGCCCCTTGGTCAACGCCTATCTCGCCCGCCGCGCGCTCGACTATCTCGTCGGCTTCACCCTGTCGCCGGTCCTGTGGCGGAAGCTGCCGGGCGCCCGCTCCGCCGGCCGCGTGCAGTCGGTGGCGCTCAGGCTCGTGTGCGATCGCGAGCTGGAGATCGAGAAGTTCAAGGCGCAGGAATATTGGTCGATCACTGCCGAGCTGGCGACGACCAAGAACGAGACTTTCCAGGCACGGCTCGTCTCCGCCGAAGGCAAGAAGCTCGAGAAGTTCGACATCCCCGACCAGGCGAACGCCGACCGGCTCAAGGCTGCCCTCGAAGGCGGCCGCTTCACGGTCAGCAATATCGAGAGCAAGTCGCAGCGCCGCAATCCGGCCGCGCCCTTCACCACCTCGACGCTTCAGCAGGAGGCCTCGCGCAAGCTCGGCTTCTCGCCGCGCCAGACCATGCAGCTCGCCCAGCGGCTCTATGAGGGCATCGATCTTGGCGGCGAGGCCGAAGGCCTCATCACTTATATGCGGACCGACGGCGTGCAGATCGTGCCCGAGGCGGTCTCGGCGATCCGCAAGCTCGTGACCGGTCTCTTCGGCAATCGCTACGTGCCGCCCTCCCCGCGCGAATACCAGGCCAAGGCGAAGAACGCCCAAGAAGCCCACGAGGCGATCCGCCCCACCGATTTCTCAAAGGCACCGGAGACGGTCAGCCGCTATCTCGATGCCGACCAGCTCAAGCTCTACAAGCTGATCTGGCAGCGCACGCTGGCAAGCCAAGCCTCGAGCGCCGAGATCGAGCGCACGACCGTCGACATCGACGTGGCGGGCACCGACGGCAAGCCTTACGGCGTCCGCGCCACGGGGTCCGTCATCCGCTTCGACGGCTTCCTCAAGATCTACGAGGAAGGCGTCGACGACGCGGTCGGCGAGGACGGCGCGCTGCCCGCGCTCAACCAAGGTGAAGCGCTCAACCCGCGCGCCATCGAGGCGAAGCAGCACTTCACCGAGCCGCCGCCCCGCTACAGCGAGGCGACCCTGATCAAGAAGCTGGAGGAGCTCGGCATCGGCCGCCCCTCCACCTACGCATCCACGCTGAATGTGCTGCGCGAGCGCGACTACGTGCGCATCGACAAGAAGCGTCTCTATCCCGAGGACAAGGGGCGGCTGGTCACGGCCTTCCTCGAGAGTTTCTTCAAGCGCTACGTGGAGTACGACTTCACCGCCGATCTCGAGGAGAAGCTCGACCTCATCTCGAACGGCGAGCTCGAATGGAAGGACGTGCTCCGCGACTTCTGGCGCGACTTCATCGGCGCGGTGAACGACATCGGCGATCTCCGGATCGCCCAGGTGCTCGACGCCCTGAACGAGCTTCTCGGACCGCACGTCTTCCCGGACACGGGCCAAGGCGGCGACCCGCGCGACGTGTCCGTCCTGCGGCGAAGGTCGCTTGAGCCTGAAGGTCGGCAAGTTCGGCGCCTTTGTCGGGTGCTCCAACTATCCCGACTGCCGCTACACGCGTCAGCTCGCCGAGACCGGCGACAAGGCGGCGCTTGCCGAAGGTAAGGTGCTCGGCACCGACCCGGAGACCGGGCTCGAGGTGAGCGTCCGCACGGGACGCTTCGGGCCTTATATCCAGCTCGGCGAGGCCAACGGCGGCGAGAAGCCGAAGCGTGCCTCGATCCCCAAAGGCACGGATCCCGAGAGCATCGAACTGGAGCGCGCGCTGGCGCTGTTGTCGCTGCCGCGCGAGGTAGGCCTCCATCCCGAGACCGGCAAGCCGATCACCGCCGGCTATGGCCGCTACGGGCCTTACGTCCAGTCGGACGGCAAATATGCGAGCCTCAGCACGCCCGAGGAGGTGTTCGAGGTGGGCGCCAACCGCGCCGTGGCCCTCTTGGCCGAGAAGGCCGCGAACCGGCGCCCGCGCGGCGCGAGCGTCATCAAGGAGCTGGGCGAGCACCCCGAAGGCGGCGGCAAGGTCCAGGTCTTGAGCGGCCGCTACGGTCCCTATGTGAAGCATGGCAAGATCAACGCCACGCTGCCGAAGGACCGCGAGCCCGAGCAGGTCACCATGGAGGAAGCCGTGGAGCTGATCGCCGCGCGCGCGGCGAAGGGACCTGCCAAGAAGAAGCCCGCGAAGAAAGCAGCCGCCAAGAAGACCGCGAAGAAATCCACGCGCAAGACCAGCAAGAGCAAGGAGGCCGCCGAGGAGGCGGCGAGCTAAGCGGCACACGTGGCGAAACCAAGTAAGGCTGCCCCCAAGAAGAAAGCGCCCTCCGCGAGAAGCACGGGCAAGCTTCCCTCCAAGCAAGAGATCGTCGATTTTCTGGAACAGTCGACCGCGCAAGCCGGCAAGCGCGAGATCGCCCGCGCCTTCGGCGTGAAAGGCGCCGACCGCATCACGCTGAAAGCGCTGCTGCGCGACATGGCCGATGAAGGCCTGATCGCCGGGTCCCGGCGCAAGCTGACGCGGCCCGGCACGCTTCCGCCGGTGACCGTGATCGAGATCGTCGCCCGCGATCCTGACGGCGAGTTCATCGCCCGGCCCGCCACGTGGGACGAGGAGCATGGCGCGCCGCCCCGCATCCTCATGGTCGAGAGCAAGCGTGAAGCGGGCCCCGCCGCCGGCATTGGCGACCGCGTGCTTGCGCGTATCACCGCGCTTGGTGCTGACTCGGACTATCCCTATCAGGCCCGCACCATCAAACGCCTGCCGCGGACGGCCAAGCACCTGCTCGGCATTTTCCGCTCGCTCAAGGACGGCCGCGGCGTCATCGATCCCGTCGACAAGAAGCAGCTGAAAGAGTGGACCGTGCCGCGCGGCTCGACCGGCGATGCGGAGAGCGGCGAGCTCGTCCGCTTCGAGATCGCCCGCGCCGCACGCTACGGCGTGCCCACCGCGCGCGTCACCGAGCGTCTCGGCAATCCGGCGGCGCAGCAGGCGATCAGCCTCATTGCCATCCACGCTCACGGCATCCCCGACGTCTTCCCGCCTGCGGTGCTGGCGGAAGCCGATGCCGCCAAGGAGGTCGAGCTCGGCCGCCGCGAGGATTTGCGGCACATCCCCTTGGTCACCATCGACCCGTCCGATGCCCGCGACCACGACGACGCGGTGTGGGCGGAGCCCGACCCCAATCCCGAAGAACCGCGGCGGCTGGGTGGTGATCGTCGCCATCGCCGACGTCGCTCACTACGTGACGCCCAAGAGCGCGCTGGACAAAGAGGCGCGCAAGCGCGGCAACTCGGTCTACTTCCCCGACCGCGTGGTGCCGATGCTGCCGGAGCGCATCTCCAACGATCTATGCTCCCTGAAAGAGGACGTGCCGCGCCCTTGCCTTGCCGTGCGCATGTTTTTCGACAAGGACGGGCGCAAGCTCAACCACCGCTTCTTTCGCGGGCTGATGCGCTCGGCCGCGAGCTTGAGCTACGAGCAGGCGCAAGCCGCCATCGACGGCCGCACCGATGAGGCGACAGGTCCCCTGCTCGACACGGTCTTGCGGCCGCTCTGGGGCGCCTATGCGAGCCTCCAGCTCGCGCGCACCGAGCGCGGGCCGCTCGAGCTCGATCTGCCGGAGCGGAAGATCCTCCTCGACGAGAAGGGACAGGTGCGCAGCGTCATCACGCCGCCGCGCCTCGACGCCCACCGGCTCATCGAGGAGTTCATGATCGCCGCCAATGTCGCCGCGGCCGAAACGCTGGAAGCCAAGCGCTCGCCGCTCATCTACCGCGTCCACGACGCGCCCTCGAAGGAGAAGCTCGCAAGCCTCGGCGAGTTCCTGGCGACCATCGGCATGAAGCTGCCCAAGGCGGGCACGCTGAAGCCGGCCCAGTTCAACCGCATTCTCGCCGACACGCGCGCAACGCCGACCGCCGAGCTCGTCGGCGAGGTCGTGCTGCGCAGCCAATCCCAAGCGGAGTACAGCCCGCACAATTTCGGGCACTTCGGTCTCAACCTGCGCCGTTACGCGCACTTCACCTCGCCGATCCGCCGCTATGCCGATCTCATCGTGCATCGCGCCCTGATCCGCGCGCTCGATTTCGGCGCCGGCGGCCTGACCGATGTGGAGATGGGCGAGCTCGACGAGATCGCCGCCGCCATCTCCGACACGGAGCGCCGCGCCATGGCGGCCGAGCGCGACACCACCGATCGCCTTATCGCCGCCTATCTTGCCGACCGCATCGGCGCGAGCTTCCACGCCCGGGTCTCGGGCCTCGTGCGCACGGGCCTGTTCGTACGGCTGATGGAAACCGGCGCCGACGGGTTCGTGCCGGCCTCAGGGATCGGGCACGAATATTTTTACCATGACGAGGTCCGCCAGGCTTTGGTGGGCGAGGATACCGGCCTCGCCTATCAGCTCGGCGACCCCGTGGAGGTGCGCCTGGTCGAGGCGATCCCCACCGCCGGGGCGCTTCGCTTTGACATGTTGAGTGAGGGACGCCACATCGGTATCAAGCCTGGACGCCCGGCCAGCAAAGGGTTCAAAGGGCGCCCGCCAGGCCGGGGAAAAGGCCGCGGCGGCAAGCCTCGCGGCGCCAAGCCCCGCAAGCGGCGGTAAGGAAGGATTGGAAGTAGATGCAGAAGAGTTTGGGCCCCTCGGGCCCCCATCATCATGACGGCCGGTCGACCGGTCCGCGCCCGCTCCTGCAATCGCTGTTGCGGGGCGCGCGGCTCAAATGCCCGGCCTGCGGGACCGGCGCTTTGTTCTACCGTTACCTGAAGGTCGCGGACGCCTGTCCCCATTGCGGCGAGTCCCTCCATCATCACCGGGCCGACGATGCGCCGGCCTATTTCACCATCGTCGTCGTCGGCCATGTGGTGGTCGCCATGGTGCTGGCGGTTGAGATGGCCTTCCGGCCGCCTCTGTGGCTGCATGCCGCCATGTGGCTGCCCCTCACCGTCATCCTGGCGCTCGTTGTGCTGCCGCCGATCAAGGGCGCGCTGGTGGCCCTACAATGGGCCCTCCTGATGCATGGCTTCGACCCGGAATACGAAGGGGAGATTGGCGACCAGTTCGCCCCACCCTCAGCTTTTGACTTCCGCGCCGCGACCGATTAGGTTTCGCGCCAATTCATTGATAGCGTTCATCCGAGGACGACATGGCAAAGCCCGTCACCCAGAAGATCAAGCTCGTGAGTAGCGCCGGAACGGGCTACTACTACGTGACCAAGAAGAATCCGCGCAATCAGACCGAAAAGCTCGTCTTCAAGAAGTACGACCCGGTCGCGCGCAAGCACGTCGAGTTCAAGGAAGCCAAGATCAAGTAGCACCAGGCCGGCGGGCTCTCCGCCGGCAGGCTCGGTCGTACGCCTTCTCCACGCGCCACAGACGCCGCCCTCCTCGGCTTGAGGGCGCGCCAGCACATCGAAGACATCGAAAGAAGAGGTGGGCCGCCTGAATAAGGTGGCCGGCCGAAACGCGGCGCTAACGAGGAGGCCACTCAACCGCGCTCCGGCCGGCCGAACCCCACGGACCCAGGAGATGCGGCGGACCTGAGCATTCCGTAGGGTTATTCTGGTCAGGGAAGGAAAAACTCAGCAAGGCGCGCTTACCTTGCGCTGGCCCCCTCGCTCATTTTTCGCCTCCCACGCCAATTCGTCGGAACCAAGTCAAACCATAAAAAGAACCGACGGAGGAACGAAATCAATCAATCTATTTAGATTAATACGACAAAATATTAGGCATTGTAAAGTGTTAAGCATAGGGCCTCAGTTACCAGATAAAGAGGGAAACTGAGACCTTTAGCCCGCCGAGGGGCCTTGGCGAGCCAGTCGGGCCGCGTGATTTGCCAAACCACAACCCTGGGGCCGTGGCAGCAAGGCCGGGAGGGCTGGCTTACGCCGCGTCGGCGACGACCCGGTTGCGTCCGTCGCGCTTGGCGCAATAGAGCGCTTGATCCGCCCTCTTCAGAATGAGCTCGGGCGTGTCGTCCGGAAATTCCAGCGCCGCCACGCCCACGCTTGCCGTGACATCGAGGCCGCCGACCCGCTCGCCGGCGAAGAACGGCGCCGTGGCGATGCACTGCCGCAACCGCTCACCCACCAGATAGGCCTTGGCGAGATCGGTGTCGGGCATCACCACGACGAACTCCTCGCCGCCGAGGCGGCAGGCAAGGTCGATGCCGCGGATATTGCGCCTGAGCCGTATCGCGAATTCGCGCAGCACGGAATTGCCGGCGTCATGGCCGTGGCTGTCATTGATCGTCTTGAAGTGGTCGATGTCGAGCACCAGCACCGAAAGCGGCTTGCCCCGCTGGGCCGCCTCTTCGAACAACGTCTTCAAGTGGCTGGTCATGTAGCGGCGGTTATGGAGCGCCGTGAGGGGGTCGAGGATCGCCATCTCGACAGTCTCTTCAAGCCGCGTGCGCAAATGGTCCGTGTACCGCTTGCGTTTGATCTGCGTGCGCACCCGCGCCAACAGCTCGTTCGGGTCCACCGGGCGGACAATATAGTCGTTCACGCCCATATCGAGGCCTCTGAGCAGACGCCCCTCCTCGCCCGGCTCGACGATGATCATGATGGGCAGGTGCCGGGTGCGGTCGAGCGACCGCACTTGCGAGCAGAGCCGCAAGCCGTCGGCATTCTCCAGGCTGAGGCTCACGGTCATGAGATCGAAATTGCCGTCGGGAACCTGCAAAAGGGCCCGCGCCGGGTCGGCCTCCCGCTCCACATATTGCTCGGCTTCGAGCGCGTGAATAATGCGCTCGGCGGAGCGCTCGCGATCCTCGACCAAAAGGATGCGTCCGTCGCGCCCGGCTTCCTCGAGCTTCGCGCCCATGGCGGCGGCGAAGCCCATCTGTTCCTCCGTCGAGGCGCGCATCAGCATCTCGTCGGTCAGCAGCTTGAGCCGCGCCAGATTCTTGACCCGCGTAATGAGGGCAAGGTCGTCGACCGGTTTGGTAAGGAAGTCGTCGGCGCCGGCCTCCAACCCCTTCACGCGGTCCCCCGGCTGATCGAGCGCCGTCACGATGATGACCGGAATATGCTGCGTGCGTGGCTCGGTCTTGAGCCTGCGGCAAACCTCGAACCCGTCCATGCCGGGCATCATCACGTCGAGCAAAACGACGTCCGTCCCCTCGCGCGTGCAGATCTGGAGCGCCTCCGGACCGCTACGCGCCGTGCGCACCTCGAAATACTCGGCCGAGAGCCGCGCTTCGAGCAACTTGACGTTAGTGTCGACATCGTCGACCACGAGAACGCGCGCGGTCATATCCCCCTACCGTGCTTCGCCGATGAACTGTCTGACGGTGTCGAGGAACATCGACACGGAGATCGGCTTCGAGATGTAGGCCTCGCAACCACCCTCGCGAATGCGCTCCTCGTCGCCCTTCATGGCGAACGCCGTGACGGCGACCACCGGGATTTCGCGCAGGTGATCGTCCTCCTTGAGCCACTTCGTCACTTCGAGACCCGACACCTCAGGCAGCTGAATGTCCATCAGGATGAGATCGGGGTGGTGTTCGCGGGCGAGCTCAAGCGCCTCCATGCCGTTGCGCGTCTGGAGCGTCCGGTAGCCATGCGCATCGAGGAGGTCGTGGAAGAGCTTCATGTTCAGCTCGTTGTCCTCGACGATCAAGACAGTCTTGGTCATTGGCATCGGTCCCGGCGATTCGGTCCGTCCATGATCGATGATCTGGTCATAATGTTCCATGGCAGTCGAGGCCGGCCTGACCCTCCAGAACATTGTGGCTCTCCCCCCGTGTTGCGGCGAGTGTCGCCGCAAACCCGTAACCAAACCCTTTAGAGTTCAGGTAAGACGGGGCGGAAAACTGGCCTTTTTGCTGACTCTGCGCAGTTAGCTGCACGTATTGCGTGCGTGTGCTCGATCTGCGACGGAAGCCCCTCGGCGCGTCGCCACGTGAGCTATTTGCACTCTTTGGGTGTGAGATATTCCAAAGAGGTGAGCGTGCCCTGGATCGAGAAGTCACCGTAGTCGATCAGGAGATTACGGCTGACGCCGTTCTCATAGAGGCGGAAATCGATCTGATAGCTCGGCATCAAGTCGCCGCTCTTCGGCTCGAAATAGCCGATCGACACAGGCCACGAAGGAAGCTCGCCGAGCTTCTTCTCCTTGGCCGGCGCTTCGAGCTTCTCCTCGTCGGTGCCCGGCTTGACCAGCTTCCCGATAAAGGCGGTCGTGTCGTACACCTTCCGCCCTTTCTCCGATCCGTCATAGATCCTCGCCTGGAACACACTCTGTCCGGCGAGCGCCTTATCGATCAGCGCGATGCTGTGCTGCGTAGGGAAGAAGATCGGGCCCGAGAGATCGAGCTCGGCGCGGGACGGCTGGCTCAAATTGACCTTGACCGTCTCCTTAGGGGTCGCGCGCACCGCCCGCCCCATGGTGACGTCGCCGAGCTTATCGTTCAGATATTGCGCCGACTGAAACCGGAACTTCTGGCCGTCCCCCTGCTCCCAGGTCGACGACCTGAGATCGGTGAGATTGGTTTGGCCCTGAGAGTCGGTCATCTCCGTGACCATGCGCATATTGAGCGAGTAGCCGTCGCACGGAGAGCCTGTGAACTCGAACACCATGCGCCCGTCGATGCCGGTGATGCCGGATGCGGACCGCGCCTGGTCGAGAGTCATCTCGTAGATGGCGCGATGGGGAACGAGCTTGCTCGCAGCGAATGCCAACGCCTGCTGGGGAACCGCGCAAGCGACGCCGAGGACCGCTATGAGCGCCTGCGCCCGAAATCCAATTCTCATGCCTCTTCCTCGTTTCTCCCCAGGCCGTCATACGGCAGGACGGAGATTTTTGACACCAACCGGGACGCCCCACAAGAGCCCCGTTCATGGGGGAAATCCTCTAGGGACGCTTGCAGGATGGCCTGATTTGCTCAATCTTCGTCGGAACTTCGCCAGGGGAGGCAACATGGCAGGCACGATAGAAGCCAGGTTGAAAGCGCTCGACCTTGTCCTTCCCGAGGCCAAGGCCGCTATCGGCACCTATGTGCCTTTCGTCCATCTCGGTGGCCAGCTCATCGTCTCGGGACAATTGCCCCTAAAGGATGGCGCCATTGCGGTCACAGGCAGGCTCGGCGACGGCGTCGACATCCCCGACGGCCAGTTGGCGGCGCGGCTCTGCGCCCTCAATATCCTCGCCCAGGCGAAGGCGGCCCTCGGCGACCTCGACCGCATCGTGCAGCTTCTGCGTCTCAATGGCTTCGTCGCCGCCGCGCCCGGCTTCGCCGACCATCCCAAGGTCATCAACGGCGCCTCGGACCTGATGGTGGAGATCCTCGGCGACAAGGGGCGTCACACCCGCATCGCCGTGGGTTGCGCGAGCTTGCCCCTAAACGCGGCTGTCGAGATCGATGCCGTTTTTGCCATAGACTAGTCCCCGAACGGGGGACCGATGAGATGGCCGAGCTCTACTGGCTAAAACGGCCGATCGCCCATCGCGGCCTGCACGACGCCGCGCGCAGCATCATCGAGAACAGCGCGTCCGCAGTCACCGCCGCCATGGGCCGCGGCTATGCCATCGAGGTCGACCTGCAATGCGCCGCAGACCACATGCCGGTCGTGTTCCACGATGCCACGCTCAACCGCCTCACCGGTGAGACGGGCCCCGTGGCGGCGCGCGACGTCGAGGCCTTGCGCGCAATTCCCCTGAAGGGCTCAAGCGACCACATCCTCTCTTTGCCGGACCTCCTGGAACGCGTGGGCGGCTACGTGCCGCTGGTGCTCGAGGTGAAGAGCACCTGGGCGCGCGACGGCAAGTTCGAGGCGAACATCGCACAAGCGCTCAAGCCCTATACCGGGCCGGTCGCGGTGATGTCGTTCGATCCCTACTCGGTGGCCGCCTTCCGGGCGCTGGCCCCGAGCCTCCCCCGCGGTCTCGCCGCCGGCCGCTTCGACCAAGAGCACTGGCCGGACCTCACCCCCATGCAGCGCTTTACCATGCGGCATCTCCTCACATCCGCCTTCGCACGGCCCCACTTCATCGCGTACGATATCGCTGCGCTGCCGGCGCTTGCGCCGCTGATCGCGAAGGTTCTGTTCGGGTTGCCGCTGTTGACCTGGACCGTGCGGACTGCGGACGATCGCGAGCGCGCGCTTCGCTATGCCGATGCCATGATCTTCGAAGGGATCGAGCCCTAGCCATGGGCGATATCGAGAGAGCTCCAACGGACCGCGACGAAGCGCGTGCCGAGCCGCAGGTCGTGGTGCGCGTGGCGCGGCGCATTGCCGACGTGGCCGCCGGAAGACTGGAATGCCTGCGCCGCTGGCGGCACGGAGTTCCAGCCGACGTCAATTCGCCCGCCTAACCCATTCGTTTCCCACGCCTTTCTGAAGGCGCTGGAAGAGAGCGGCTCGGCCACGCGCGAGACCGGCTGGCTGCCCCAGCATCTCCTTTACGAGGACGGGGACGGCCGCTTGCTGGCCTGCATGCCCTGCTATCTGAAGTCCCATTCCCAAGGCGAGTACGTCTTCGACCACGGCTGGGCGGAGGCCTATATGCGCGCCGGCGGCCGCTACTACCCGAAGCTCCAGGCGTCCGTGCCCTTCACGCCGGTCACCGGCCCCCGCCTGCTGGCGCGCGCCGGGTCGAGCCCTGCCGAGCGCCAGGCGATCCTGCTCGCAAGCCGGACGAACGCTGACCGAGGAGCTCGGCGTCTCCTCGCTCCACATCACCTTCATGACGCGCGAAGAGTGGGAGCTCGCCGGCGCGCTCGGCTACCTCCAGCGCACCGACCAGCAGTTCCACTGGCTGAACCAGGGCTACGGCACGTTCGACGACTTCCTCGCCGCGCTGTCCTCGCGCAAGCGCAAGACGATCCGCAAAGAGCGCCGCGCGGCGCTCGAGGACGGCATCGACATCGAATGGGTGACGGGACGCGACCTCACCGAGGCCCATTGGGATGCGTTCTTCGACTTCTACATGGACACGGGCTCGCGCAAATGGGGCACGCCCTATCTCACCCGCGAATGCTTCAGCCTGCTCGGGCAAACCATGGCCGACGAGCTCCTGCTCGTGCTGGCCAAGCGCGACGGCCGCTACATCGCCGGCGCGCTCAACGTCATCGGCGCCGACACGCTCTACGGCCGCTATTGGGGCGCGACCGAGGCGCACTACTTCCTGCATTTCGAGGTCTGCTACTACCAGGCCATCGACTACGCCATTCAGCATGGCCTGGCGCGCGTCGAGGCCGGCGCGCAAGGCGGCCACAAGCTCGCCCGCGGCTATCTGCCGACCGAGACCTATAGCGCGCACTACATCGCCGACCCGGGCCTCGCCCGCGCCGTCGCCGACTATCTCGTGCGCGAGCGGCACGCGGTCGCGCACGAAGCGGAACTCCTCAACGAGGAGTCGCCCTATCGCCGTGATGAAGCTTGATCTGGGAGGCCGCGCTAGCCGTCGAGCGTGAACGAGATCTTGGCGTTGATGCGGTATTTCTTGATCTTGCCGCCTCTCGACCTGGGCCTCGAAGTTCTTGATGTAGATCGAGCGCACATTGCGCACGCTCTTATTGGCCGTATCCACGGCGAACTGCGCGGCGTCTTCCCAGCTCTTGTCGGACTCGGCCAGGACTTCGATCACTTTCAGCATGGACATGAGGCTCTCCTTGGGTGCCGGGGTTGAGGAAATCTTCTTTGCGTTTCCTTCCGTTACGTAGTTGAGCACCAATCTCTCGGCATTGACAGGAATCAATGGGCGGAATGGGGCAATCGTTCCCGCTTATGCTCATTATCCGGTTGACCTCGCAGGGCTAAGGAATCGAAATGATTCCGAAAAATGCGCAGGCACAGAGGAGGATCGCGATGGCGGCTTACGATCCGGACAACATCTTCGCCAAGATGCTGAAGGGCGAGATCCCCTGCCACAAGATCTACGAGGACGACGACACCCTCGCCTTCCTCGACATCATGCCGCGCACCGAAGGCCATGCGCTGGTCATCACCAAGGAGCAGGCGGCGGACCTGTACGGCATCTCGCCGGAGGGCTTCGGCAAGCTCATGGCGGTGGTGCAGAAGCTCGCGCCCAAGATCAGCCAGGCGGTCGGCGCCGACGGCGTGCTCGTCCAGCAGTTCAACGGCGCGGCCGCGGGCCAGACCGTGTTCCACCTGCACGTCCACATCGTGCCGATCAAGGAAGGCGTGCCGGTCAAGCCCCATGCCGGCGACATGGCCGACCCGGACGACCTCGCCGCCACGGCGGAGAAGATCCGGAAGGTGCTTTCGGCTTAGTCCTCGCCGAGGGGGACCTTCGGCACGATGCTCGGGCCGGCCTTGGAGCCGCCGCGGGGCTTGCGGGCCCGCTTGGCGCGCGGCTTGGCCGTCTTGGCGCCCTCGCCGCCGGCACCCTGGGGTCGCGCGGCTTGATGGGCGCGTCGGGCTTGATGTACTCGAAGCCGAGCGCCTTATCGCCGTCCTTCTCCTCGACCAGCACGCGCACCGTGCCGCCATCCTTCAGCCGGCCGAACAGGATCTCCTCGGCCAGCGGCTTCTTGATGTGCTCCTGGATGACGCGGGCGAGCGGACGGGCGCCGAACTTGTCGTCGTAGCCCTGCTCGGCGAGCCAGGCATTGGCCTCCGGCGTGAGCTCGATGGTGATGTTGCGGTCGCCGAGCTGCGCCTCCAGCTGGAACACGAACTTCTCCACCACCTGCGAGATGACCTCGGGCGGCAGCGCTGCCGAAGGGGATCACCGCGTCGAGCCGGTTGCGGAACTCGGGCGAGAACAGGCGGTTGATCGCCTCCTCGTCGTCGCCCTCGCGCTTGGACCGGTTGAAGCCGATCGCCGCCTTGGCCATGTCGGTGGCGCCGGCGTTGGTGGTCATGATCAGGATCACGTTGCGGAAGTCGATCTGCTTGCCGTTGTGGTCGGTCAGCTTGCCGTGATCCATCACCTGCAACAGGATGTTGAACAGGTCCGGATGCGCCTTCTCGATCTCGTCGAGCAGCAGCACGCAGTGCGGATGCTGGTCGACGCCGTCGGTCAGAAGGCCGCCCTGGTCGAAGCCCACATAGCCCGGAGGCGCGCCGATCAACCGCGACACGGTGTGGCGCTCCATGTACTCGCTCATGTCGAAGCGCAGCAGCTCGACGCCGAGCAGCGATGCGAGCTGGCGCGCGACCTCGGTCTTGCCGACGCCCGTGGGCCCGGAGAACATGTAGCAGCCGATCGGCTTGCCCGGCTCGCGAAGCCCCGCGCGCGACAGCTTGATCGCCGCGCCCAGCGCCTCGATGGCCTTGTCCTGGCCGAACACGACGCGCTTCAGGTCGTCGTCGATGGCGCGCAGCACCTCGGCGTCGGTCTTGGAGATCGTCTTCGGCGGGATGCGCGCCATGGTGGCGATGGTCAACTCCACCTCCTTGACGCCGATGGTCTTGCGCCGCTGGCGCTCGGGCACCAGCATCTGCGAGGCGCCGGTCTCGTCGATCACGTCGATCGCCTTGTCCGGCAGCTTGCGGTCGTGGATGTACTTCGCCGACAGCTCCACCGCCGACTTGATCGCCTGGTTGGTGTAGCGGATGCGGTGGAAGTCCTCGAAATAGGGCTTCAAGCCCTTGAGGATCTCGATCGTATCCGGCACCGACGGCTCGTTCACGTCGATCTTCTGGAAGCGCCGGACGAGCGCCCGGTCCTTCTCGAAGTGCTGGCGGTATTCCTTGTAGGTGGTCGAGCCGATGCAGCGCAGCGTGCCCGACTGAAGCGCCGGCTTCAGCAGGTTGGAGGCATCCATGGCGCCGCCCGAGGTGGCGCCCTGCCCCGATCACCGTGTGGATCTCGTCGATGAACATGATGGCGCCGGGAAAGTTCTCGATCTCGCGCATCACCGCCTTGAGCCGCTCCTCGAAGTCGCCGCGATAGCGGGTGCCGGCGAGCAGCGCGCCCATGTCGAGCTGGAAGATGGTGGAGTCCATCAGGACGTCGGGCACGTCGCCCATGACGATGCGCCGTGCGAGACCTTCGGCGATGGCCGTCTTGCCCACGCCCGGATCGCCCACGAAGAGCGGGTTGTTCTTCTGCCGGCGGCACAGCACCTGAATGGTGCGCTGGATCTCAGGCCCGCGCCCGATCAGCGGATCGATGCGGCCGGAGCGCGCCTTCTGGTTCAGGTTGACGCAGTAGACCTCGAGCGCATCGGCGCCGCGCTTCTTCTCGTCGGCGCCCTCGACCGTCGCCGCGTCGTCGTCGACGCCGCGCACCGTGCGCGGCTCGGACATGCCGCCGCGCTTGGCGATGCCGTGGCTGATATAGTTGACCGCATCGAAGCGGGTCATGTGCTGCTCTTGCAGGAAGAACGCGGCATGGCTCTCGCGCTCGGCGAAGATGGCGACGAGCACGTTGGCGCCGGTCACCTCCTCGCGGCCCGAAGACTGCACATGGGCGACGGCGCGGTGAATCACGCGCTGGAAGCCCGCCGTGGGCTGGGCGTCGCCATGGGTGTCGAGCACCAGGCCCGAGAGCTCGTTGTCGATATAGCCAGTCAGCTTGTCGCGCAGGAGATCGAGGTCCACGTCGCAGGCGCGCATCACTGCCGCCGCGTCGCGGTCGTCGATCAACGACAGGAGCAGATGCTCCAGCGTCGCATATTCATGGCTGCGCTCGTTGGCATATTGCAGAGCGCGCCTCAAAGCCTGCTCAAGACTGGTCGAAAACGAAGCCACTTAGGTCCTACTCTTTCTCCATCGTGCACTGTAACGGATGCTCGTGCTGACGGGCGAAGCTTGTCACCTGCGCTACCTTAGTCTCGGCCACCTCATAAGTGTAGACCCCGCAGATACCCACGCCCTTCTGGTGCACGTGGAGCATGATACGGGTCGCCTCTTCCGGCGGCTTGTTGAAGAACCGCTCAAGCACGTACACGACGAAATCCATCGGCGTGTAGTCGTCGTTGAGCAGCAACACCTTGTAGAGGCTCGGCCGCTTGGTCTTCGGCCGCGTCTTGGTGATGATGTGGGTGCCGGTGTCGTCGCCCCGGCGATTGTCGCCGTTTCGCGCCATCGTCAGCCTCTATGTGGCGTCGCGTCTATCATCTTCCAAGGGGAGCGAAAGCGCTCGTTCATAAGACCATCCAAAGGCCATTCTAGCTTCATCGTGCCTGGACCGGCAAACTGACCAGATGCCTCATCCATAACATAGACTGTGTTGCCGACAGGAAAACGGCAACAAAAAAGGCCCGGTGCGAACCCGGGCCTTTTTCGTTGGGAGAAAGATGGAGCTTGATTCGCGCGTCCTACGGAGCCTTCTTGGTCATGGCAGCCTCGACCGGCTTGTAGGCGTCCTTGGCCAGGCCGACATACATCTCGCCGATCTTGGACATCTCGGCCATGTAGGTGTCATAGGCCTTCTTGGCGAACTGGGACTGAATCTCGATAGCCTGCTCAATCGACTTGCAGCCGACGAGTTGCTCGAAAGCACGGGTGGAGTCCTCGAACGCCTTCTTGGAATAATCAGTGACCTCGGCGGCAATCGCCTGGAAGCCCTTGTTCATCTCTCCGAACGAACGGACGTAAGCATCGAAGCCGTCTTTGCCTACTTTCTGGAACTCTTCAAAACCTTTGAGCATATCGCCCTCTTCTAGAATCGGGTTGGCTGGGATTGCTGCGAACGCGAAGGCATATATATGCGATGCACAAAAAACGTCAACGAAAAATTTTTGCACTGCACAATTCGTTCGCGCCTGCAAGCTTAACGCTTTGGCAATCGCCCGATTTTAGCCTTTCCCTTTCACCGGCCTGGGAGCCCGCGGAGACGCGATTGACGCGGCCCTAAGGTGCGGGGCGCGCACGGGGAATTGCGCGAGGGCAGGATGTCAGACGGGGGAAGGCGCACGCCTTCGAGGGATCGTGGAAGTTGTAAAGCGTAAATTCTGGGCGTGGTTGCGCGGGTTCGCCTGGCTCAACCTTGCGCTCCTGCTCAGCTTTGGGGCAGTGATCGCGCCGGTCGATGAAGCGTCCGCCAGCAGCTCGATCAAAGCCGCCATCATCGTCGACGCCAATACCAACCAGATCCTCTATTCCCGGTCCGCCGATGAGCTCCGCGCGCCGGCCTCGCTCACCAAGATTATGACACTCTATGTGCTGTTTGCCTATTTGCGCGCCGGCAAGCTCACCTTTGACACGGATCTCGTGGTGACGCCGCACGCGGCGGCTCAAGCCCCGACCAAGCTCGGCCTGAAGCCCGGCTCCACCATCAAGGTCATCGACGCCATCAAGGGCCTGGTGACCAAATCGGCAAACGACGCCGCCGCTTGCATCGGCGAGAACCTCGGAGGCACCGAGGCGAATTTCGCCCGCATGATGACCCAGACGGCGCACAACCTCGGCATGAAGAATACGACGTTCAAGAACGCGTCAGGCCTGCCCGCCGAAGGGCAACTGACCACGGCGCGGGACCTTGCCATCCTCGCCATCCACATCATGCACGACTACCCCGAGTATTACGGGTTCTTCGAGACGCGCTACTTCACCTATAAGGGCCGGCGGTACCGCAACCACAACCGGCTGCTGTTCGGCTACAAGGGCACGGACGGCATCAAGACCGGATACACGCGGGCCAGCGGCTTCAACCTGACGGCCTCGGTCAAGCGCGGCGACAAGCATCTGGTGGGTGTCGTGCTTGGCGGCCGCACCGGGGCGCAACGAGACGCCGCCATGCGCGCGCTCCTCGACAAGCATTGGGCCAAGGCCTCCACCGGCAAGTCCACGGGCTCTGATCGCCGCGGTCTTCGGCTCGTCCTCGCCGCCACCGCCGGATCGGAAACCGCGCCCCTACGCCCTTGCCGCGGCGACGCCCTCACCCGTCATGCCCTTGTCTTCCTTGGAAACCCCCATGGAAGAAGGCGACACCAGCGACCCCGGCGACACCGTGCGGGCAAGCCTCTCGCCGAACCGGCCCACGCCCCGCGGGAGCGCCAACAGGCTCCGCTATGCCGGCACCTACCACGTCCAGGTGGGCGCCTATACCTCCGAGAGCGACGCCCAAAATCGTCTCGGCATGGTTCAGCAGCGCGCCTCGAGACTGCTCAACGGGCACATGCCCTTCACGGCCACGTTCACCAAAGGCGATACGGAATGGTACCGGGCGCGCTTCGCCGGCTTCTCCAAGGACGACGCCCAGGCGACCTGCGCGGCCCTGAAGCGGATGTCGCTCGACTGCATCGCCATGTCGGCCGAATAGCGCAAAGACCTTTGCCGGCCTCGGTCTAGCGGCCAAGCAGGACTTCCTTCGCCTCGTTGATCCGCGCCGCGAGATAGGTGGAGCCGCCCTGATCGGGGTGCATCTTCATCATCAGGCGGCGATGCGCCTGCCGGATGTCTTCATCGGACGCATCTGGCCCCACTTCCAGCACGGCGCGGGCCTCCTCACGGCTCATGCGGCCTCCCTTGGACCGCGCCCGATCCCGGTCGGCCCGGGCACCGAACTCGTCTTGCCGGCCACGCCAGCCGGAAATGCGCCAGTCGAGATAGGCCTCCATCAGCGCAGCCTCTTTGAGGCGGTCGGCTTCGAACTCCAGATAGAGCTCGATGGCCTCCCGGTCGCTCAAAGAGGACAAGGCGCGGCCGGCAAACCGGCCGGTGAGGCATTTGCCGTCCATATGGCCGCTGTCGTGATCGAGCTCCATCTCCAGGCGCTCGGTCGCGACACGGGAGGTCTGTCCCGGCGACTTCTGCGACGAGCCGCCGAAGATGCCGCCAAGACCGCTCGCGCTCCCGCCGCTGAGCAGTGCAACCGCAAAGGCGGCGATCGGAATGGCGATGGGAAGCGCGCCGCGTATGGCCAAGAACCCGGCCACGGCGAGGAGCACCCCACCGCCGCCCTTTCGCAAAATGCCGGCGAGCTTGCGCGGATCGACATTGCTCAGGAACCGCGCACCGAGAATGAGAAGCACCAGGACCGCGCACCCGGCCAGGAAGTAGACCATGGCGCCCGTCAGCCGAGCTGCTGAAGCAGACGCACCGCTGCGTCGCTCTTCGACGTCTCGAGCGCCTTGCGGCCGCCCGTGGCATAGACCGCCACGGCCGTGAGCAGCTCGCGAAGCTGCCGTGACGAGCCGGCGTCAAAGCGGCAATAGGCGCCACGCGAGAGCCTGGCGATCTCCTTGAAGGCCCGCTCGGCCCGCGCATCATGCCCTTCCTGGAACAGGAACACGGGCACGCCGATCATCCCGAGCTCGCCGGCAAGCTGGCTCAGTTGGTCGATGTCCTCCTCCATGCAGTCGCCCACATAGACGAGCGCGTTGACCTTCCGCTTCTCCGTCTCCTGGCGGGCATGGGACAGCACCTTGCGAATTTGTGTATGGCCGCCTTCGCAATGCACCTGGCGCATCAACCGCGCCAGCGCCTCCGGATCGCCGACCCATTTGCTTGCCTGGCACTCGTTGAAGCCACGGAAATAGACGAGCTGGACGTCGAGACCGCCGACCGCCTTCACCGCCTGGAACATGTCGGACTGAAGCGCAAGCGCGAGGTCCCAGGAGGGCTGCCGGCTCATAGTGGCGTCCATGGCGAAGATCAGACGGCCCCGGCCCGAGGCAACGGGCTGGAGCCCCCGCACCTGCTCCAGGAACTGATCGACCTCGGCGCGGGAGGACGGCTTTCGCGCCACCTCGCCGGTCTCGGTCTTCGCTGGGGCTTTTGGGTCTGCCATGCGGCTCAAACTCCACGGCAAACACTAGTCTCTCGCTATAGATGGACCCTTAATCCACCCGCGACAATGCCGGGATTCAAGCCTCGTCGCCGCCAGCCGCAAGCAGGCTGGCATTGCCGCCCGAGGCGGTGAGGTCCGTCGTCCGCACGCGCTCCACGGCGAAGGCTTCGAGGTAATGCGGCCCGCCCGCCTTCGGTCCGGTGCCGGACAGGCCCTCGCCGCCGAAGGGCTGGACGCCGACCACGGCGCCGATCTGGTTCCGGTTCACATACATGTTGCCGACCTTGACCCGCGCCGCCACGAAGTCGGCCGTCGCCTTGATGCGGCTGTGCAGGCCGAGCGTCAGCCCATAGCCTGTGGCGTTGATGGCCTCGCACACGGCGCCGAGGCGCTCCCCCTGGAAGCGGACGACATGCAGGATGGGCCCGAACACCTCGCGTTTCAGCATGCCGATCTCCGGAATCTCGTAGATGGCAGGCGCCACATAGGTGCCGTGCGCATGGCGCGGGCCCAAGCGGCAAGTCGAGCAGTTCGCGGGCCTCGCGCTCGCATCTTGGCCTTGTGGGCTTCGAGCGCCGCCTTGGCGTCTGCGTCGATCACCGGGCCGATATCGGTGGCGTAATCGAGCGGATCGCCGATCGTGAGTTCCCGCGCCGCACCGACCAGCATCTCGAGGGTCGCATCGGCGATGTCCTCCTGGAGGAAGAGCACGCGCAAGGCCGAGCAGCGCTGGCCGGCGCTGTCGAAGGCGGAAGCGAGCGCATCGTCCACGACCTGCTCGGGCAGCGCCGAGGAATCGACGATCATGGCATTGAGCCCGCCGGTCTCGGCGATGAGCTTCGGGATCGGCCCATCGCGCGCGGCGAGCGCCCGGTTGATGGCACGGCCCGTGTCGGTGCCGCCGGTGAACACCACGCCGTCGACACGGGGGTCGCTCACCAATGCCGCGCCGACCACCTCGCCGCGCCCGGGTAAGAGATGCAGCACGTCTCCCGGAACACCCGCCTCGTGCAGGAGACGCACGGCGCGGGCGGCGACCAGCGGCGTCTGCTCGGCCGGCTTGGCGACCACGGCATTGCCGGCGGCAAGCGCGCCGGCGACCTGGCCGGTGAAGATGGCGAGCGGGAAGTTCCACGGCGAGATCGCCGCGAACACGCCGCGCCCGTGCAAGCTCATCGCGTTGCGCTCGCCGGTCGGCCCGACCATCGCTTGCGGCATCTCGAACTTGGCGCGCGCTTCGGCCGCGTAATAGCGCAAGAAGTCGACCGCCTCGCGCAAGTCGGCTTGCGCGTTGGCGAGCGTCTTGCCGGCCTCGCGCACCATGAGCGCCATGAGCTGCGGCGCGGTCCGCCTCGAACAGATCGGCGGCGCGCTCCAGGAGCTCCGCCCGCGCCACGCCGCCCCGGCGGTCCCATGCCTCGCTTGCAGCCTTCGCCGCGCCGAGCGCCGCATCGATGGCGGCTTGATCGGCACTACGGCACGTGCCGACGACGACGCGCCGGTCATGGGGCGAGGTGATCTCGATCACCTCCCCGCCCGTCTCGACCGCGCGGCCCGACACGATGGGACCAGCGGTCGCCGGCGTCTTCAGCGCCGCCGCGATGGCGCCGACCAACGGCGCGCGGACCGACGTCTCCCACAGCGGCAGACCGAGGCTGTTCTTGCGCGCCGGCGCGTAGAGCTTGGGCGGCGGCGGGATCAGCGGGTTGGCTTTCTCCGGCAGCGCCGCCGCCTTCTCGACCGGATCGGCGACGATGCTCTCGATGGGCGCTTCGTCGTCGGCCAAGCGATTGACGAAGGACGTATTGGCGCCGTTCTCCAGCAGCCGGCGCACGAGATAGGCGAGCAGGTCCCGATGGCCGCCGACCGGCGCATAGATGCGGCACGGCTTGCCCAGCGCCTCGGGGTGCACGACCTCGCGGTGGAGCGCCTGGCCCATGCCGTAGAGCCGCTGGAACTCGTAGCGGCTGGTTGCCGGCAAGCTCGGCGATTGCCGCGATGGTCTGGGCATTGTGGGTGGCGAATTGCGGATAGAAGCAATCGGGCCGCGCCAGAAGCGCCTGCGCCGCCGCCAAGTAGGCGACGTCGGTGTTCACCTTCCGGGTGAACACGGGATAGCCGGCGAGCCCCGCCTCCTGCGCCCATTTGATCTCGCTGTCCCAGTAGGCGCCCTTCACCAGGCGCACCGGGATGCGCCGCCCCGTGGCTTCCGCCACGCCGGCCAGCCAGTCGATCAGCGGCAGCGCGCGCTTGGAGTAGGCCTGCACCGCGAGCCCGAGCCCGTTCCAGCCGGCGAGCGCCGGATCGGTGAACAGCGGCTCCAGCATGGCGAGCGAGAGATCGAGCCGCTCCGCCTCCTCCGCGTCGATGGTGAGCGGCAACCATGCCTCCCGCATGGCGCGCGCGAGCGCGGCGAGCCGCGGCACGAGCTCCTCGTCGCAGCCGCGCCTCTTGCGATGGCTCGTAGCGGGGATGCAGCGCCGACAGCTTCACCGACAGCCCGGGCCGCGCGTGCAGCGCCTCCTCGGTCCGCGCCGTAGGCTCCCCGGCCCAGGCGGCGATCGCCGCCACCGCCTCTTCGTAGCGGGCCGTGTAGCGCGTCGCGTCCTCGCCTGTGCGGGCCGCCTCGCCCAGCATGTCGAAGGAGAAGCGGTAGCCCTCCCGCGCCTCGTCCTCGGCGTTCGCCAGCGCCGCCTCGATGGTCTCGCCCAGCACGAACTGGTCGCCGAGAATGCGCATGGCCTGGCGCAGCGCCTGGCGGATCACCGGCTCGCCGCTGCGCGCAATCAGGCGCTGGACCCGGCTGCCGAGGTCCCTGACCTTGCCGAGGCCCCAGTCGACGATATGGCCCGTCAGCATCAGCCCCCAGGTCGAGGCGTTGACCAGCACGGAGTCCGAATGGCCGAGATGGCGCTCCCAGTCGCCGGTGCCGATCGTGCCGGCGATCAGGCGGTCCGCCGTGGCGGCATCGGGGATGCGCAGCAGCGCTTCGGCGAGGCAGAGCAGAAGCACCCCCTCCTCGCTCGACAGCCCATATTCGGCGAGGAAGGAATCGACCCCGCCGGACTCGCGCCGCCCGGCCCGCGCCGCCTCGACCAGACGCACGGCGACCGCCTCGATATGCGCCCGCTCGGCCTCGCTGAAACGCGCCTTGTCGATGAGCGCCGCGACCAGGGCGTCTTCGTCGGCGAGCAAGGCTTCGCCGATCGCCTCGCGGCTTGGCAGTTGGGCAGTGGCGGCGATGTCTGCTCGAGGCGCGCCCATGGCGTCAATTTAGTCCTTCCGGCCGCATCCTTCGAGACGCTATGGTCGCGGCCCTCTGGAGACCGGTATGACACGCGCCATCGACATTGTGAGGACCGTTCGCGACTTGCGGACCCGTGTGGCCGCGTGGCGCAAGGCTGGCGAGACGGTCGCGCTGGTGCCGACCATGGGCGCGATCCATGCCGGCCATTTGTCCTTGGTCACGCTCGCCAAGGGCCAAGCCGACCGCGTCGTCACCTCCCTCTTCGTCAATCCGCTGCAATTCGGTCCGCGGGAGGACTTCCACGCTTATCCCCGCAACGAGTCGCACGACGCCACCGTCCTCGCCGCCGCCGGCAGCGACCTCCTTTACGCGCCTGAGGCGAGCGAGATGTATCCGCCGAACTTCTCCACCAAGGTGAGCGTCGGCGACCTCACCGAGGACCTCTGCGGCGCCGCCCGGCCCAACCATTTCGACGGCGTCGCCACCGTGGTCACCAAGCTCCTTCTGCAATGCGCGCCGGACAAGGCGATCTTCGGCGAGAAGGACTACCAGCAGCTTCTCGTCATCAAACGCTTCGTCCGCGATTTGAACATTGAGGTCGAGATCCTCGGCGGCCCGATCGTGCGCGAAGACGACGGCCTCGCCCTCTCCTCGCGCAACGCCTATCTGTCGCCGGCCGAGCGCAAGATCGCGCCGGTGCTGTATCAGACCCTAAGGCAGGTCGCCGCCGAGCTCGAGAAAGGCTGCGGCGCCGATGCCGCCGCCGAGGCCGGGCGCTTCAAGCTCGAGGGCGCGGGCTTTCGCGTCGACTATGTGGCGGTGCGCGACCCCGACACGCTGGCGCCATTGCACGGGCCCGTGAAGGTGGCGCGCGTGCTGGCCGCCGTCCATCTCGGCGCCACGCGGCTGATCGACAACGTGCCCATGCCGCTCGACGCCTAAGTCGCCGCTTACCAATCGATCAGACGCAGCTCGCGCAGATCCTCGCGCATGCCCGGCGGGATATCGGCCTCCGCGCCCGCAAGCGCACGCGTGTCCGCCGGCGCATCGGCGGCCTCGAGATAGCGCCAGCCTTGGAAGGCGCGGCGCGGCTGGGGCCGCGTCGTCACGAGCTCCGGATCGAGCACGATGCCGCAACAGGCCGTGCCGTCGTTCTTGGTGTCGTCCCTGAGATCCAAGATGCGCTGCCGCACCAGGACGAAGCCCTTGACCACCCAATAGAGCGAGCCGCCGTCGAGGATCTCGCTCCGCCGCCGCGGCGTCTGCCGCGTGCGGTGACAGAGTTCGGGCGTTTCGCCGGCCTGCGCAAGCGTCTTGAGCCGCTCCGCCTGCCACGCCGCAAGGTCCTGCACGGTCTCGACGCCGACGCAGAGCTTTACGAGATGGACCGTCATGCCGCCTCAATGAGCCATGAACAACGGAATGGTCGCTTCTTCGAGCATGGTGAGCGTCACGCCGCCCAGAATGAACTCCCGCCAGCGGGAATGATGGAAGGCGCCCATCACGATCATGTCGGCTCGGAGCTCCTTCGCCTGCGACAGAAGCAGCCGCCCGATATCGCCCTCGCTCGCCGGCACCCGCGCCACCTCGACGCTCACGCCGTGCCGCTGCAAATGCGCCACCATGTCGTCGGTGGCGGGCTCTGCCTCCTCGCCCGTCCCCGTCCATCACACCGACCAGCAGCACGACGCGCTTTGCCGGCTTGAGGAAGGTGAGCGCATCGTTGAAGGCGCGCGCCGCTTCCGCGCTGCCGTCCCACGCGGCGACGATGGTCTCTTTAAGGGCAATCTCGGCGGGCGCCGCCGGCACGATCATCACCGGCCGTCCCGAGGCGAACAGACACCGCTCGACCAGCGCGTACTGGCCGATCAGCGGATCCCCGTCGCGGGGCTGACCGAAAATCGTCAAATCGACCTGGCGCGCGAAAGAGGCGAAGTCGTGCGGGAACTCCTCGCTCATGCCTTGCATGAGCCGGCCCTCGGCGCTGACGCCCGCGGCAGCCGCGCACGCCTTGAAGTTCTTGAGCGCCGCCTCGCCTTGCGATTTCACGCCTTCGAGCACCTCGCTCATGTCGGCGAACCCGACATCGGCGCCGTAAAGCGGCAGCAACGCCTTCGGGGCAAAGGCGACCCCGATCAGATGCGCATCCTGCTCCTTGGCCAGCGCCACGGCGAACGCGACGCGCGCCTTCGCCGCCTCCGTGCCGTCCACATAAACAATGATGTCGTTGAAGCTCATCGCTCCCCTCCCGGGGCGGGATCATAGCGGGTGGCCTTGCGAACCGGTATCGCCGATGGCGCGTTATGCAAAGTCGTGAGCCCCGCGGCCAGTACGGTCGAACACGAAGAGTCACAGACCTTTGAACAGGAGTGACGCAAGGCCCCAGGGCATAAGGGATATAGGTCGGAAGTGGCCTCCGCCACGAACCCAAACTCATGCACAGGAGAGGAAAATGAAGCTCACCAAGAAGTCCGGTGCTACGATTGCCATGACCGCCGCGACTTTGCTCGTGGCCGGCACGCTGGCGACCGCCAGCATGGCCACCGAGATCAAAGGCCGTTGCTTCGGCGTCAACGGCTGCGCCGGCAAGGGGGCTTGCAAGAGCGCCCATAACGACTGCAAAGGCCAGAACAAGTGCAAGGGCCAGGGCTGGCTCTCGATGCTCCAGAGCGAGTGCGCCGACCAGGGCGGCCAGTTCGAGAACGGCTAGACCCAGACAAAACCGAGGCCGGCCGTGCCTCGCGGCCGGCCTCGCCAATATCTAAGTGAGGAGCGCGCCATGAACACGACAAAGCCGCCATATCTCGGCTTCGGCCTCGGTCTCAGACCTCAGCATTACGAGGAGATCCTGAGCGGCTCTCCCGCCGTCGACTGGTTCGAGGTGATCTCCGAGAACTACATGATTCCGGGCGGCCAGCCGCTCCGCATCCTCGATCAGATCCGCGAGCGCTACCCCGTCGTGATGCATGGCGTGTCGCTGTCCATCGCCTCCACCGCCCCCCTCGACATGGACTATCTCGGCGCGCTGAAAACGCTTGCCGAGCGGGTCAACCCGAGATGGATCTCGGACCATCTGTGCTGGACCGGCGTGCACGGCGTGAACCTGCACGACCTCCTGCCCGTCCCCTACACCCAAGAAGCTCTCGACCACGTGGTCGACCGCGTGAGCCAGGTCCAGGATTTCCTCGGCCGCCGCCTGACGCTGGAGAACGTGTCGACCTACGTCACCTTCGGCCAGTCGGAGATGACCGAGTGGGAGTTCGTCACCGAGGTGGCGAACCGCGCCGATTGCTGGCTCCTGTTCGACGTCAACAACGTCTATGTGAGCGCCTTCAATCACGGCTTCTCCACCGACGAGTTCCTGCACGGCGTGCCCCGCGACCGCGTCGTCCAGTTCCACGTGGCCGGACATAGCCACGAGGAGAGCCACATCATCGACACCCACGACCATCCGGTCTGCCACGAGGTGTGGGACTTCTACCGCGAGGCGGTCACCCATTTCGGCCCGGTGTCCACCATGATCGAGCGCGACGACAACATCCCGCCGCTCGCCGAGGTGGTCGCGGAGCTCGACATCGCCCGCAACATCGCCCGCGAGGTGCAGGAGGACGCGCGGCTTGCGGCGGCGGAATGACGAGCCTCAAAGAGCTTCAGGAGAGCTTTCAAGCCGGCATCCTCGCCGGCGACGACGCCATTCTGGGCGAGGTCAACGACAGCGCCCGGGAGAAACGCACCGTGCTGTTCGGCGTCTACCGCAACGCCTATGTCGCGCGGCTCGCGGAGATTCTCGGCGAGGACTACGAGCAAACCCATGCCTATCTCGGTGACGCCGGCTTCGCCCAGCTGGTGAAGGCCTATATCGATGCGAACCCTTCGGATCAGAGGAACGTGCGCTGGTTCGGCCGCCACTTCCCCGACTTCGCGCGCGAGACCGCGCCTTTCGCCAATCATCGCGAGGTCACCGAGATTGCCGCGCTCGAGAAGGCGCTGGCCGACGCGTTCGACGGTCCTGACGCCGCGCCGCTCGACATCGACGCGTTGGCGGCGATCCCGGCCGAGGACTGGCCTTATCTCACCTTTCAGCCGCACCCGACGGCGATCCGCCTCACCTTCGACACCAACGCCGCCGAGATCTGGTCGGCGCTCAAGGACGAGACGGCGCCGCCGCAGCCGATGCGCCTTCCCGAGCCGCAAGCGCTCCTCGTCTGGCGTCAGGACTTGATGGCGCGGTTCCGGCCGCTTCCGGCCGAAGAGGCCATGATGTGGGACGAAGCAGCCAAGGGCGTCCGCTTCGGCGTGCTGTGCGAGATGGTGGCGACCTTCGCCGGCGAGGACGAGGCCGAGCTCCGCGCCGCGACCTATCTCAGAGGCTGGATCGACTCGGGCCTTCTGGCGGGCTGCCAAGTCGAGACGGGTTAGCCAAGTCGCATCCGTCGGCTCTGACGGCCCCGGGAACAGCGCGTCCGTCCGGCCCGTGAGCCAATAGGCAAGAAGCCCGACCCACTCGCGGGCAGCCACGTCCACCCGCCGCAAACCCTCCGAGACCTTGTCGAACGGCCGCGTGAGGTCGGCAGACCCGCGCGTGCGGTAGTCCACCGGCCACGGCTCGACGGCCAGCCCCGCCTTGCGGAAGGCCCCCATGGCGCGCGGCATGTGATAGGCCGAGGTGATCAGAAGCCAGCGCTTCGACGGGCCGAGCTCGCCCTTCGCCGCCAGCTCCTTCTTCAGGAAGACCGCGTTCTCATAGGTATCCCGGGCGTTTGCTTCGAGGATCAGCCGGTCGCGGGCGATGCCGAGCTTGGTCAGAATCGCCGCCGCCCCTTCCGCCTCGCTGTCGGACTTATAGAGAATGCCGGCATCGCCCCCGGAAAACGCGACCTTCGCCTCCGGGAACCGGTGGGCGAGCATCGCCCCTTCCAGCAGGCGCTCGCCCGCTTCGTTGAGGGTCGGCGCGTGGCGCGCGCTGCCCACGAGCCGGTTCTCCGCGCCGCCGAGAATGATGATGCCGGTGGGCGGCGGCGGCGCGCTGAGATCGGCCCTGGGGAAGCGGTTCTCCAGCGGCAGGATCAGCGCGTTGCCGAGCGGCGACAGGCCGACGATGAGCAGAAGGATCGCGCCGATGGTGACGAAGCGCCGCCCCCACCGCGCCCAGCCGGTCCAGATCAGAATGGCCCCATAGCCGATGAGGAGCGCGATCAGCGTGGACGGCTGCAGCACGAACCACACGGCTTTGGCCAGATAGAAGAACATCGGTGCCCCCTCGCGCCCCTAAGCTAACCACAAAGCGGCAAGCCCGAGGAAGGCGAAGAAGCCCACCACGTCTGTGACCGTGGTGACGAACACGCCCGACGCAACCGCGGGGTCGAGGTCGAGCGCCTCCAAGCCGAGCGGAATGAGGATGCCGGCCAGCGCCGCCGCGAACAGATTGACGACCATGGCGACCCCGATCACGAGCCCGAGCTGGTCGCTGCCGAACCAGAAATAGGCGATCGCCGCCATGATGACGGCGAACAGAAACCCGTTGAGCAGGCCGACGGCGGACTCGCGCAGGATGACCCGCAAGGCGTTGACCCGACCGAGATCCTGCGTGGCGAGCGCCCGCACCGCGACCGTCATGGTCTGCGTCCCGGCATTGCCGCCCATCGACGCCACGATCGGCATCAGAACGGCGAGCGCCACCATCTGCTCGATGGTCGCCTCGAACAGGCTGATCACGTAGGAGGCGAGGATGGCGGTGCCGAGATTGGTGAGCAGCCAGGCGAACCGGAGCCGCGTCGTCTCCCACACCGTGTCGCTGACGGATTCGCCGCCGACACCACCCATCCGCAAGATGTCTTCCGACGCCTCTTCCTGGACGACCTCGACCACGTCATCGGCGGTGATGACGCCGACCAGCCGCTTGTCCTGATCGATCACCGGCGCCGACGTCAGGTTGTAGCGCTCGAACTGCCGCGCCACTTCCTCCTGGTCGGACTCGACCGGAATGGGGCGGATATCCTCGTCGGTAATGGAGTTCGATCGTCGTCGGCCGTTTGGAGCGCAACAGCCGGTTGAGCGCCACCGAGCCGATCAGGTGATAGGCGGGGTCCACCACGAAGATCTCGTAGAAGCGATCGGGAAGGTCTGCCGCCTCGCGCATATAATCGATCGTCTGCCCCACCGACCAGAACGGCGGCACGGCGATGAGATCGGTCTGCATGATGCGGCCGGCGGAGTCTTCCGGGTATTCGAGGCTCCGCTGGAGCGCGATGCGCTCGAAATACGGCAGCTTGGCGAGGATGTCCTTCTGCTCTTCCTCATCGAGGTCCTCGAGCAGATAGACGGCCTCGTCCGAATCGAGCTGCTGCAGGACCTCGGCGACCTGAGCCGCCGGCATGTCCTCCAGCACCTGGTCGCGCACAGTCTCGTCGAGCTCGGGCAAGGCCGCGGCCTTGAAGTCATCGCCAAGCGTGTCGATGAGGCGCGCCCGATCGTCCGGGCGCAGCAATTCGATCAGATCGGCGAGGTCGGCCTCGTGCAGCGGAAGCGTAAGGGCACGCGCCTTGGCCGCATCGTCCACCTCAAGCGCGTCAACGACCGCTTGGAGGAAATCGGACCGGATTCCGCCCTCCTCGTCGCGCAGTTGAACCTCGCTTGCGGCGTCCTGCATCGCCCGCCAGCGGCGACAGGCCGACGATCAGCAGAAGGATCGCGCCGATGGTGACGAAGCGCCGCCCCCACCGCGCCCAGCCGGTCCAGATCAGAATGGCCCCATAGCCGATGAGGAGCGCGATCAGCGTGGACGGCTGCAGCACGAACCACACGGCTTTGGCCAGATAGAAGAACATCGGAGCCCCCTCGCGCCCCTAAGCTAACCACAAAGCGGCAAGCCCGAGGAAGGCGAAGAAGCCCACCACGTCTGTGACCGTGGTGACGAACACACCCGACGCAACCGCGGGGTCGAGGTCGAGCGCCTCCAAGCCGAGCGGAATGAGGATGCCGGCCAGCGCCGCCGCGAACAGATTGACGACCATGGCGACCCCGATCACGAGCCCGAGCTGGTCGCTGCCGAACCAGAAATAGGCGATCGCCGCCATGATGACGGCGAACAGAAACCCGTTGAGCAGGCCGACGGCGGACTCGCGCAGGATGACCCGCACCGCGTTGACGGGCCCAAGGTCCTGCGTGGCGAGCGCCCGCACCGCGACGGTCATGGTCTGCGTCCCGGCATTGCCGCCCATCGACGCCACGATCGGCATCAGGACGGCGAGCGCCACCATCTGCTCGATGGTCGCCTCGAACAGGCTGATCACGTAGGAGGCGAGGATGGCGGTGCCGAGATTGGTGAGCAGCCAGGCGAACCGGAGCCGCGTCGTCTCCCACACCGTGTCGCTGACGGATTCGCCGCCGACACCACCCATCCGCAAGATGTCTTCCGACGCCTCTTCCTGGACGACCTCGACCACGTCGTCGGCGGTGATGACGCCGACCAGCCGCTTGTCCTGATCGATCACCGGCGCCGAGGTCAGGTTGTAGCGCTCGAACTGCCGCGCCACTTCCTCCTGGTCGGACTCGACCGGAATGGGGCGGATGTCCTCGTCGGTGATGGATTCGATCGTCGTCGGCCGTTTGGAGCGCAACAGCCGGTTGAGCGCCACCGAGCCGATCAGGTGATAGGCGGGGTCCACCACGAAGATCTCGTAGAAGCGGTCGGGAAGGTCTGCCGCCTCGCGCATATAATCGATCGTCTGCCCCACCGACCAGAACGGCGGCACGGCGATGAGATCGGTCTGCATGATGCGGCCGGCGGAGTCTTCCGGGTATTCGAGGCTCCGCTGGAGCGCGATGCGCTCGAAATACGGCAGCTTGGCGAGGATGTCCTTCTGCTCTTCCTCATCGAGGTCCTCGAGCAGATAGACGGCCTCGTCCGAATCGAGCTGCTGCAGGACCTCGGCGACCTGCGCCGCCGGCATGTCCTCCAGCACCTGGTCGCGCACAGTCTCGTCGAGCTCGGGCAAGGCCGCGGCCTTGAAGTCGTCGCCAAGAGTCTCGATGAGGCGCGCCCGATCGTCCGGGCGCAGCAGTTCGATCAGGTCGGCGAGGTCGGCCTCGTGCAGCGGAAGCGTAAGGGCACGCGCCTTGGCCGCATCGTCCACGTCAAGCGCGTCAACGACCGCATGGAGGAAATCGGACCGGATTCCGCCCTCCTCGTCGCGCAGTTGAACCTCGCTTGCGGCGTCCTGCATCGCCCGTCCAATCGCTGGGTTTGTAACGTCAAGCTGGATAGGCCGCTTGCCCGGAAAGCCTCGGCAACGCGCTCACGCGTCCCCCGCCGAGCCGCTTCCGGTCCTTGCGACTAACGTCGCGACCTGGCGGCCAATAGACCCTTGTTGTGGTGGAATTTCCAGCCCAAAAATGGACCTGGACGCCAAGGCATCCGGTGCTTTGCACACCCCATTTTCGGGGAAGTATCAGCCCCCTCGGCGCCTGGAGGGCGCAAGAGACGAAGAGAGAGATGGTGCGGTCGAGAAGACTCGAACTTCCACGGGAGTTACCCCACAGCGACCTCAACGCTGCGCGTCTACCAATTCCGCCACGACCGCATGAAACCCCGAGGCCTGCTGCCCCGGATATGGCTATAGGCCACCCCATCGGCAAGCATTGCGCGGGGCCCGCTGCCTTACCAAACCTGTCCCAGGGGTGCAAGGTTTGCCCTAGGATATCCGGGCCATGCTGAAAGCCGCTCCGAAACCGCTTCTGGACGCCCCCTCCGCCCCCGTGGAGTGGGTCGTGAGCCCTGCCCCCGTGCCTTACGAGGCAGCGCTTGCGGCCATGGAGGCCCGCGCCGCGGCGATTGCGGACGGCGCGGCGCCGGACTGTGTCTGGCTCCTGGAGCACCCGCCCCTCTACACCGCCGGCACCAGCGCCACCGAGGACGAGCTCCTTGATCCGGGGCGGTTCCCCGTGTTCCGGACCGGCCGCGGCGGCCGCTTCACCTATCATGGCCCCGGCCAGCGCGTGGCCTATGTGATGCTCGATCTCACCCCCCGCGGCCGTGACGTCAGGGCTTACGTGACCGGCCTCGAAGATTGGCTGATCGCCGCCCTCGCCCGCCTCGGCGTCGCAGGCGAGCGGCAGCCCGGCGCGGTCGGCATCTTCGTCGGCGGCGCCAAGATCGCCTCCATCGGCGTGCGCGTGCGCCGCTGGGTGACGCTGCACGGGGTCAGCCTCAACGTTGACCCCCGACCTGACGCACTTCTCGGGCATCGTGCCGTGCGGCCTCCACGACACGGAGGTGACGAGCCTCGCAGCGCTCGGCGCCGAGACCGACATGGCCCGCGTGGACGAATGTCTTCGCGCCGCCTTCGAGGAAACGTTCGGCAACGTGACTGCTAGTGGGTCGGAAGCACCTTGAAGCCGGGCGGTGTCGTGCCGCCCTCGGCAGTGACGACGACGTTTGTCACGTCAGCGTCCGGCGGACCGTCGGCGCAGCGCCGCAGCATCTCGTCGACTTGGCCCTCGGGGCCTGAGAACACCGCCTCGACGCTGCCGTCGCGCCGATTGCGCACCCAGCCGTCGAGGCCGAGCCTGCGCGCCGTCTGCTCCGTCCACGCGCGATAGAACACGCCCTGCACGAAGCCTTCGACCCTGACCGTCACGGTCTTCAATTTACGCCCTTACGCGAATTCCAGAATGATGGCGTCGACATTGAGACTGTCGCCGGGCTTGGCGAGGATCTTGGAGACCGTGCCGTCGCGCTCGGCCTTGAGCACGTTCTCCATCTTCATCGCCTCGACGACGCATAGCGTATCGCCGGCGGCCACGTCCTGGCCCTCCTCCACGGCGAGCGACACGATGAGACCCGGCATCGGACACAGCAGCAGCTTCGAGGTGTCCGGCTTCTCCTTGACCGGCATGAGCGACAGGAGCTCCGCCTCGCGCTCGGTGAATACCCGCGCCGGCGCCTCGACGCCCTGATAGGTGAGATGCACGCCGTTCACGATCGAACGCACCTGCACGGCCGTCGGCTCGCCGTCGATCGTCCCCTCCCAGACGGGATCCCCGAACCACCAGGACGAATTGACCTCAACCGTCCGCGCCTTCTCACCGGTTCCCTTCCCGCCGAGCTTCACGGTCAACGGGTAGTCGCGCCCCTCGACGGTCACCCGGATGTGCTCATCGCCGAGCTCGACCATGCGCACCTCGCAGAACCGAACCGGCTCGCCGAGCATTTGCTGCGTGATCAGGCGCCGCCGATTGTTGGAGAGGTGATCGATGCTGGCCGCCACCGCGACCAAAGCATCGCGCACCGCGCCTTGCGGCACAGGCGGGTGGAAGCCGTCCGGAAACTCCTCGGCGATGAACTTGGTGGAGAGTCGTCCTTCCCGCCACCGCTCATTGCGCATGAGCACGGCGAGGAACGGGACGTTATGGCGGAAGCCGTCGATGGCGAAGGCGTCGAGCGCGCGGCCCATCTCCTCGATGGCTTCGATGCGCTTCGGCGCGTGGGTGATCAGCTTGGCGATCATCGGGTCGTAATAGACCGAAATCTCGCCGCCCTCCTCCACGCCCGTGTCGAGGCGCGTGGTGATGCCGTCGACAGTGCCGAGCTCCGGCGGGCGGAAGCGGACGAGCCGCCCGGTCGACGGCATGAAGTTGCGCACCGGATCCTCGGCGTAGATGCGGGACTCGATGGCGGAGCCTTTGAGCTTCACGTCCTTCTGCTTGATGGCGAGCTTCTCGCCGGCAGCGACTTTCAGCATCTCCTCGACGAGATCGAGACCGGTGACGAGCTCGGTCACCGGGTGCTCCACCTGGAGGCGCGTGTTCATCTCCAGGAAGTAGAAATTGCGGTCCTTGTCGACGATGAACTCGACCGTGCCGGCGGAGTCGTAGCCAACGGCCTTGGCCAGCGCCACGGCCTGCTCACCCATCGCCTCGCGCGTCTTGGCGTCGAGGAACGGGCTCGGCGCCTCTTCGATGACCTTCTGGTTACGCCGCTGGATCGAGCATTCGCGCTCGCCGAGATGGATGACGTTGCCGTGCTTGTCGCCCAGCACCTGGATCTCGATATGGCGCGGCTCCTCGATATATTTCTCGATGAACACGCGGTCGTCGCCGAAGCTCGACTTCGCCTCCGACTGCGACGAGGCGAAACCTTCGGCCACCTCTTTCTGGCTGTAGGCGATGCGCATGCCTTTGCCGCCACCACCCGCCGACGCCTTGATCATCACCGGATAGCCGATGTCGTCGGCGATCTTGGTCGCCTCCTTGGCGTCCTCGATCACACCGAGATAGCCAGGCACCGTGGAGACCTTCGCCTTGGCCGCGAGCTTCTTGGACTCGATCTTGTCGCCCATGGCCTCGATGGCACCCGGGTTCGGCCCGACGAACACGATGCCCTCGTCCTTCAGCCGTTTGGCGAAAGCGGCATTCTCCGACAGGAACCCGTAGCCCGGATGGATGGCTTCCGCGCCCGTGGCCTTGGCGGCGTCGATGATCTTGTCCATGACGAGATAGGACTGGGCGGCTGCGGCCGGCCCGATCGCCACCGCCTCGTCTGCCATGTCCACATGCAGCGCGTCGCGGTCGGCTTCCGAATAGACGGCAACGGTCTCGATCCCGAGCCGCTTTGCGGTTCGGATGATCCGGCAGGCGATTTCGCCGCGATTGGCGATCAGAAGCTTCTTGAACATTCGGTCCCCAGCCCGTTTTTGCTCAGGCTTTCTAGTGGGAAGCCGGGAGCGAGTAAACCAGCCAGCGGCGCTTTCAGGCCGCCTATTCCGCCGCGTCCGGCAGGTCTTTCCGCCCGTTCCGGCGCCCCCGGGGCCTACGTGGGCGCTTCTTGGCCGGTGTTGAGGCGGGCTTAGTCTCCTCCGCCACAGGGGCGCTCTCGGGCTTCTCTGAAGGTTCCGGCTCCTCCTCATCGGCTGGGAACTGCACGCCGGCCTCCGCTTCCGCATCGAGCTCCGCCATCTCTTCCGCGGTCGGCGTCTTCTCGGGCGGCGGCGCGCCCTCGCCGGACTTGGCGGCCTCGGCCTCGAGCCGTGCCTTGGCCTTTTGATGGTCGCGCGCGAGATAGGTGTAGATCGTCGGCGTCACGAACAGGGTGAACAGCGTGCCGATGGTCATGCCGGCGGCGATCACCACGCCGATATTGAAGCGCGCCGCGGCACCTGCGCCGGCGGCGATGAGGAGCGGGATCATGGCCACGACCGTCGCCGCCGTGGTCATCAGGATCGGCCGCAAGCGAATGGCCGCCGCATGCTCGATCGCATCGGCGCGCGAATAGCCTTCGTGCTCCTGGAGCTTGTTGGCGAAGTCCACCATCAGAATGCCGTGCTTGGCGATGAGTCCGATCAGGCAGACCAGCCCGATCTGGGTATAGATGTTGATGGTGGCGAGCCCCGCGTTCATCGGCAGCAGCGCACCGAAGATCGACGTCGGCAACGCGATCAGAATGATGAACGGATCGCGGAAGCTCTCGTACTGCGCGGCGAGCACGAGATAGATGATGACCAGCGCGAAGATGAACGTGTAGACGAGCGTATTGCCCTCCTGCACGAACTGGCGGCTCTCCCCTTGCCAGTCATAGGTGAACCCTTCGGGGAAGCTCTCGGCCTGCTTCTTCAGGAAGTCGATCGCCTCGCCCACCGTGCGTCCCGGGAACGGCACCGCCGTCAGCGTCGCCGAGTTGAGCTGCTGGAAGTTGGTGAGCGAATTGGGCTGCACCACTCTCTTCACCGACGCGACGTTGGACAGCGGCACCAGACCGCCCGCGCTCGTACGTATCTGATACCGGGTCAGCCAATCGTCCGTATCCCTGAACTCGCGCGGCACTTGCGGGATGACGCGGTAGCTCCGCCCGTAGAGATCGAACAGGTTCACGTAGTTGCCGCCGAGCAGCGTGGCCAGCGAGTTGCCGACGTCGGCCATGGTGATGCCGAGCCGGTTCGCCTTGTCGTGATCGATATGGATCTCGACCTGCGGCGTCTCGAAGCGCAGATCGGAGTCCGTGAAGATGAACATGCCGCTTGCTTTCGCCGCCTTCTCGACGTCGGAGAGCACGTCGGCGAGCTGCTCGAAGTCGTGGGTCGTGGTGATGACGAACTGGATCGGCGGCCCGCCGACCGAGCCCGGCAGGGAGGGCGGCGAGAAGGACAGCGCCTGCGCCGTCGCAAGCTTGCTGATGCGCGGCGAGAGCTCTTGCAGCACCTGCTTCTGATTGCGATCCCGCTCGCCCCAAGGCTTCAACAGGAGGCCGGAGAAGCCTTGATGCACGTTGCCCATGCCGTTGATGGTGAACACGTGGTCCTTCTCCGGCACGCTGCTATAGGCCTTGTAGAGCTGTTGGGTGGCATCCTCCAGATAGTCGAGGTTCGCGTATTGCGGCGTCTTCACCAGGGTGAAGAGGATGCCCTGATCCTCCTCCGGCGCGAGCTCGCGCTGGGTCGTCATGTAGAGAAGCCCGGTCGCCGCCATCACGCCGGCCAGCACCAGAACGGTGACGGGGCGATAGTTGAGCGTGCCGTGCAAGCGCCGTTGATAGCGGTTCTTCAGGCTTTCGAACCTGCGGTCGAGCCAAGCCGTGAGGCCGCCAGGGCCGGCGCCGCCCGCCTGAGACTTGAGCAGCTTGGAGCACATCATCGGCGACAGCGTCAGCGCGATGATGCCCGACACGATCACCGCGCCGGCCAGCGTAAAGGCGAACTCCCGGAACAGCGCGCCGGTCAGCCCCGACACGAATGCGATGGGCGCGAACACGGCCGCGAGCGTGATGGTCATGGCGATGACGGGATAGACGATCTCCCGCGCGCCGAGCAGCGCCGCCTGGAACGGGCGCTTCCCCTCCTCGATATGACGGTAGATGTTCTCCACCACGACGATGGCGTCGTCCACCACGAGCCCGATGGCGAGCACGAGCGCGAGCAGCGTCATCAGATTGATCGAGTAACCGAGCGCCAGAAGCAAGGCGAGCACGCCGACCAGCGACAGCGGAATGGTGACGATGGGCACCAGCGTCGACCTGAGATTGCCCAGGAACAGGAAGATCACCACGATCACGATGATCGCCGCCTCACCCAGCGTCTTCAGCACCTCCCACAGCGAGGCACGGATGAAGTTGGTGGCGTCATAGGCGATGGCCGCATCGAGCCCAGGCGGCAACTCGCTCTGGATCTCCGGAAACGCCTTGCGCACGTCGTTGATCACGGTCAGCGGATTGGCCGTGGGCGTGGCGTAGATGCCGATGAACACGGCCTTGAGCCCGTCGAACACCGACGACGAATCCGCGTTCTCGGGTCCAAGCTCGATGTCGGCGACCTCGCTCAGCCGGACCAAGGAGTCGCCGCGGGCCAAGACGACGAGCCGCCCGAAGGCGTCGGGATCGCTGAGCGACGTCTTGGCGTCGATATTGGTCTGGATGAAGTCGCCCTTCACCTGGCCCGGCGCCGAGGTAAAGTTGTTGTCCGCCAGGGCCTTGCGCACATCGAGCGGCGTCACCCCGAGCGCCGCCATGCGGTCGGGATCGAGCCAGATGCGCATGGAGAACACCTGGCCGCCGAGCATCTCCGCTTGGGCAACCCCGTTGATGGTCTGCAGCTTCGGCTGCACCACGCGCTGGAGATAATCGCTGATCTGCGACGAGCTCATCACCTTCGAGTTGAAGGAGAGATAGAGCAGCGCATAGCCCTCGCCCGTCTTCTTGGTGACGATGGAGTCGTTCGCCTCGCGCGGCAGGATGCTCTTCACCTGGGCGAGCTTCGACAGCACGTCCGTCATGGCGCGGTCCGGATCGGCGTCGAGCTTAAGATTGAGCGTGACCGTGCTGACATTCTGCGTCGATGACGCCGTCAGCGTGTCGATGCCCTCGGCGCTCGCCACCGCCTGCTGGATCGGCACGGTGATGAAGCCCTGAATGAGATCGGCATTGGCACCGGGATAGGTCGTGATGATCGTGATCGTCGTATTGGACAGCTCGGGATACTGCCGGATCGGCAGCTTGAACCCGGCCTGCGCGCCGACGAGCAGGATCAGCAGGCTCACGACAGAGGCCAGCACCGGCCTTTTGATGAAGAGATCGGTGAAGTGCATGCGCGCCTACTGCTTCGGCATCTCCGCCGGCGGCTTCAAAGCATCGGCGTTGTCGATCTTCACCGCGGCGCCAGGATGCAATTTCAGCTGACCGCTGGTCACCACCTGCTCCCCGGCCTTCACGCCGTCGAGGATCGCGACCCGGCCCTCTTGGGTCGGCCCGACATGCACGAAGCGGCGCTCGACCGTGAGCGCAGGCTCTTGCGGCGGTGCTTCGGCAGCCACGGCCGCGCCCGCGTCGGCGGATGCGGTCGGCGTCTCCGGCGCCGTTCCCTCTTTCAGCACCCAAACGCTGTCGCCGTAGAGGCTATAGGTCACCGCCGTGCGCGGTACCGTCACCAGCTTCTTCGGCGCGCCGGCAAGCACGGACACTTGCGCGAACATGCCGGGCAGCAGCTTGCGATCCGGGTTCTTGAGCCTGCCGCGCACCATGAGCGTACGGCTGTCCTGATTGAGGCGGGCGTCGAACGCCTCGACCTCGCCGTCGAAGACCTGGTCATCATACGTATCGACCGTCAGCTCGATCTTGGCGCCGACCTTGAAGTCCGCCACCTCGCCTTCGGGCACCGGGAAATCGATCCAGATCGGATCGAGCGCCTGGAGCCAGACGAGCGCCTGGCCGGGCGAGACATACTGCCCCTTCTCGACGCGCCTTAAGCCGAGTTGCCCGGAGAACGGCGCGGTGATGGTCTTCTGCGCGATCAGCGCCTCGATCCGCTGGACGGCCGCCTGTGCGGAGTCGCGATTCGCAGTCGCCGTATCCAGCGTCGCTTGCGAGGTCACCTGCCGCTTCAAGAGACTCGATTGGCGTTCCAGGTTCAGCTCCGCCTCTTTCAGCTTCGCCTTGTTGTCCTTGAGGTCCGCCTCCTCGACCGAGATGTCGAGCTGGACGAGCTTTTCGCCCTTCTTCACGTCCTGGCCGCTGTCGAAGGAGTAGTCGCTGACGATGCCGCCCACCTCGGGCGCCACATCGACCCCCTGGATGGCGAGCAGCGTGCCCACCGAGTGCACGCGGTCCGTCCAGCTCTCGAGCTTCGCCGGCTCCGCCGTCACCGTAGCGGCGGGCGGGGCCATCTTGGCCACGAAGTCGGCGATCATCTTCGGCTTGAAGATGAGGTTGAACCACCCGACCCCGGCGAGGAACAGGCCGATGATGACGGCGGCGATGATGAAGCGTTTGATCATGACCGTTAAGGGTGTTGCCCAGGCTTCGTGACAGTACGACGACGAGGGAGACCGGACTTCTAGCCGTGGGAGAGGGCGAAATTGCGCCCTTATGAGGGGCTCGACCTATCGGATAGCAGCCCCGGAGAGGTTTGAAAACTGGCTCAAACGCCACGTTCGGGCCGCGACCCAGCGTTAACGTTCGCACCAAATTTATACGCCTGCTGCGATGTACGGTTAAAACACCCCCCTGCTTCTCCCAACAAAGGGCGCGAACCATGACCATCACCCTCTACGACATGCCGGAGTCGCCTCATGCCCGCAAAGTGCGCTTGCTGGCAGCCGAGCTCGGCATCCCCCTCGAGCTGGTCGCCCGCGACCCGCGGATCGGCGAGACGCGCGGGCCCGACTACCTCGCCCTGAATCCCAATGGCCGCATCCCCACCCTCGTGGAGGACGACTTCACGCTCTGGGAATCCCCTGCCATCCTGAAATACCTCGCCGCAAAACACCCCGAGCGGGGCTTGAACGGCGCGAGCCTTCAAGACCAGGCACAGGTGGATCAATGGCTGTTCTGGTGGGTGGGCGGTGTAGAAGCCGCGATGGAGGCGCTGTTCTGGGAGCGCATCATCAAGCCCAAGGTGCTGAAGAAAGACGGCAACGATCCTGGCATCATGGCTGACGCTCGCGCCCGCCTTGCGCGGTTCCTGCCGGTGCTGGACCGCCAGCTCGAGGGACGCGAGTTTGTCATCGGCCCGCTCAGCATTGCCGACTTCGTCATCGGCGCGCGGCTGGACCGCGGCCCCGACTATCTCGACATCGACCTGTCGCCTTACAAGAACATCGGCGCCTGGCTCGAGCGCCTGCGGGCCAAGCCCTATTGGAGCACGACCTAGCGCGAAACCTGCGCCGAAGCGTGTCTAATCGTCGAGGAAGCCGACCGCGTGCGCAAAGCCGCCGCTCCCGCTGGAGTGACTGGCGGGCGTGGAGGCGACACTTCTGTTGCGGTGCTCAGGCTCCGGCGGCGGCTTCGGAAACCCCTTGGCATCGCCGAACAACGCGATCGCCATCTTACGGTCGATCCCGTAGAGGTCGCCAAACGTCGCGACCTTGCCTGCGTCGTCAACCACCGCCGTGAAATAGGTCGTGTGGACCGGCGGCCCATTCTCCAGCTCCACGCGGTTGTCGGTGCCCTTGTCCCACAGCGCCTCGACCTTGCTTGCCGGCCAATCCTTCTCCTCGGCAAGCAACAGCTCGGCAAGCCCCTTCGGCTTCTGCATGCGCACGCAGCCATAGCCGATGTCGCGCTTCTTCTCCTTGAAGACCTTCTGCCGGTAAGGAAGCGTGTCGTGCATATAAACGGCATGGTCGTTGGGATAGAGGAATTTGACCTTGCCGAGGACGTTCTTGGGCCCCGCCTTCTGCGTGAAGACGAAATGGTGGATGTTCACGCGGTTCCAATCGACCTTCGCTGGATCGATGCGCTTGCCCCGATAGCTCACGTGCAGCTTGTTCGACTTGAGGATGTTGTAGGATTTCTCGCGCAAGGCAGGCAGCAGCTTGTCCTCCAAGACCGAAGGCGGCGCGGTCCAGTCGGGATTGAAGACGATCGTCTGCATCTTTGCGCTGAAGACGGGCGTCGCGTTGCCGATCGTGCCGACGAGCGTCTTGTCTTTGAAGATCGTCTTCCCGTCCTTCACCAAGTAGAGCATGAACTCGGGCGTGTTGAGCCACACGTAAAGCGGACCGAGATCCTCCGGCATCCACCGCCAACGCTCCATGTTGATGATGATGCGCTTGATCGCGGTCTCGTCCGTCTTAGCACCCTCACGTTCCTGGTCGCGGGCCGCGACTAGAGCCTGACGCAAGCGCACGAACTGCTCATGGTGCGGATGGAGCGCTTGGAGATAGGCGCGGGGCGCGGCGGTCACGGCGATCTCGGCCATCACGTCTTGCGGATCGCGCAAAGGGGGCGTCTGGTCGAGGACGTCGCTGATCTCGGACGGCGCGAACCTGCCGCCGCGGGCGAAGCGCGCATATTTGAGGATGGCAAGGTCCAGCTTGATCTCAGCCAAAGCCTGCGCCTCATCGTCGGCCGGCAGCGCGCTTGCGTCCGGTAACGCGAAAGCCTTGGCATCGAGCCCCCAATCGTCGGCCTTCGCGATCTCGAACAGGACGGACTGGCCTTTGGCCGAGAACCCCATATCCGTGATCCATAGCGGCGGCCTATCCCATCCGCCGTAGAAGGCGCGAAGCGCCGCCACGTCGTCCGCCTCGGCATCCTTGCCGATATCGGCGCCGGCGAGCTTGTCGCGGATGATCGCCACCACCTTGTGCGGCGGCGCGGACGGCGTCGCCGCAGCGTCCTCGGCGGCGTTTGGCTTCGCAGGCGCTGCCGTGCCTTCGGACGGCGATTTAGGAGACGAGGGCTCGGAGGCCTTTTTGGCTCTTTCCCACGGCAGCACCGAAGCTGCGTCCTCGGCACGCGCAAGCCCAACGGCCGACAAGCTCGCGAGCCCGACCAAGGCGCAACCCAGGGCGGTGATCAGAAAGGTTCCGCGCAATCCCCTATCCCCCAGAGACTGCCGGGAAATTTACGCGAGATCACTCCGTTCGGCCACCCCTGAGGCGACCAAGATCAGCCGAATGCGGTCGGCCCTGCCTCTTGCGGCATCGCCTCGGCGCGGGCCGGACTGGTGTTGAGGATCGCCGCGAGCTCGTCGAGCGCCACCAGGATGTCGTTCAGGGCGCCGGCCACCTCCTCGGTCTGCGCCGCGACGAGGTCGTCGCTGAAGGAATAGTCCTGCAAGATATCGAGTGCCCGCTCCAGGAAGCGAATCGACTCCTCGTGCTTCTTGATGTGGTTCTTGATCGCAAGCTCGTGCCAGTCGAGCACCCGCGCCACGAGGTTGCCATCGCCTTCCGCTTTGCGCTTGGTCCGGGCGCGAAGCTTCGCCAGCCGCTCGCCAGCCCGCTTCTGATGCGCCACGCTGCTCTTCCGCGCCTCGATATCGTCACGGATGGCCTGCTCGATCAACGCCCCCACGTCCATGGACGCGAGGTCATGCTCCGCATGGATGACGAGGCCGAGCTTCTCGGCGATGATCTCGATGGCGCCGCCGTCGAAATTGTCGGGCCGCGGCAGATCGATCTCGCCGGTCTCGTCGTATTTGGTGCGGCGGTCAGCGTCCGAAAGGACGGAATAGGCCGTGACCAGCTCGTTGAAGGCCTCCACCGAGCCGCCACCGTCCGGGTGGGCGCTCTTGGCCTTCTTTCGATAGGCTTTGTGGATGTCCTTCCGGGCTGCCGTCCGCTTCACGCCCAGAATTTTGTAGAGGTCGGTCACTGCCTCTTCCCCCGACGCAACTTTTGCGCTGGCCGCCTCCCCCCGGCTCCCACGAAGCGAGGCGGCCTCACGCTCCCTCAAAGTCGTGATTCTGTCATGGCAATGGTTTGTGTCCTGCTAATGGCAGGAGGTCTGTGAGCCCCTTGAAGCTGGGACTCCCAGGGCCATACTCATAATGAGGAGCCCGGAATTGACCGGGCCGGAGGACACGGGACGACGTTCGTGAAGCTCGATCGCGAAGCCGAAGCCTTGATGCACTGGGCGTCCTCCTCGCGCGCGCCACCCCTCTGGGCCCTCACCCCCGACGCGGCCCGCGAGGAATATCGCCGCTCCCTGGCCAAGACCGAGATCGCCCCGCCTTCTGTCGGCTCGGTGACCGACCTCACTGTGCAGGGCGCCGTCGGGCCCTTGCGGGTGCGGAAATACGAGCCTGCCGAGGCGGGCAGCGGAGCGAAAGCCGCGATCCTGTTCTTGCATGGCGGCGGCTGCGTCCTCGGCGACCTCGAGACCCACGACGTCTTGTGCCGCACGCTCTGCCATGACACCGGCGCGACCGTGTTGTCCCTCGATTATCGGCTTGCGCCCGAGCACCCCTTCCCCGCCGCCGTGGAGGACACCGTCGCCGCGCTGACCTGGCTGTCCCGGGAGGCCGAAAGCCTTGGCGTCGATCCCAAGCGCATCGCCATTGTCGGCGACAGCGCAGGCGCCGGTCTCGCGGCCGTCGCCCTGCACGAGACCAAAGGCCGGCTTACAGCACCGGTGCGCGCGCAAGCCCTCATCTACCCGGCGCTCGACCTGCGCGGCCGGCTCCCCTCGCGGAAAGAGCTCGCCCACCACTTCCCCATCCCGCGGGACATGATCTTCTGGTTCTTCGATCACTATTTTGGGCACGCTTGGCCGTTCACCGACCCGCGCGCCATCCCAGCCCTTTACGAGGATTACTCCGGGCTCCCGACGACGCTGATCATCACCGCAGGCCATGACCCCTTGCGCGACGAAGGCGCGGAATATGCGGACGCGTTGGCGCGGGCGCAGGTGCCTGTCGAATACGAGTGCCTGGAAGGCACGATCCACGGCTTCATGAATATGGGCCGGGTCTTGCGCAAAGCGCACGGTTACGCGCGCCAGCGCCTTGGGGCGTGGCTCACAGAGCATTTGCGCGAAGGGTAAGGGAACCCGCCTTACCCGTCTTTCGTTTGGGGGGTAGGCAAATTTTCACGGGTTTCCCGTATGCCGTTCGCCGTGCTCGTGCCACGGTTTTGGGCTATCTTCGAGCACAATTAGAGACTGACGTGGGGGCACACGTTGGATCTAGCCATTGCCGGTATCGTTGTTTTCGCTTTTCTGCTTGCGTCTTACAGCACACGCAGGGAGTGGCTAGCGCTCGGCTCGACGAGCTTGTCGATCGCCTTGGTCGCCGGCTGTGTGTTCTTCTCGACAGCGCAAGACCCCAACCAAATCCACGATGGTCTCGCCCAACTCGCCAAGAGGCTCCCGGCCGCGTGGGATCAACCCGCACTGAAACTCACAGCGGCAATCGAACAGGCCTCGACCTCCTTGGCGCGCGCCAGGAAAGAAGCCGCCGCCCGTCCGCCAATCCTCGCCGGGTCGATCACAGACTGGTTCTCCTGGGGCTCTGGATCCCAGACCCAGGCGGAGGCCGAACCGGAACCGGTAGCGGACGACTCGCCAGAGGCACCGATCTCGTCAGAGACACCAATAGCGTGGTTGCTCGATGAGCCCCCGCCGGCCAGCAGCACCGCATTTCTGCTCAGCGGCGCCAATGTCTCGGATCAGCCTATCAAGGCGGTCCAAGCGGTGCTCAAGCCAGATTCAGGCGGAGGCGCATTGGCGCTCGCTCTCAACGTCGAAGGACGGGACGGCGGCGCGGTCATTCCCCCGGGCGCTCGGTTCCATCTCACTGCAGCGCGCCTGACTGCAAGCGAAGCGGAACAACTCGGCGGCGCCATTCTATCCGTCGCTTACGTGCAGGCAGGGCGGCGCAAGACCTCGATCATGTATCTGACGCCCTCCATGCTCGCCCAGCGCACCGCGCGCGACTAAACGCCGGCAAGGAGACTTACTTGACGGCCGTGCAATCCTTGAAGGTCATGTTGTAGTCCGAGTTTTCGGTGATGAAGGCGGTGTCGCCCTTGCTGTAGAACTGGAAGGATTCATCGGCATTGGCATAACGCGTGCCGGAGCCGGAGATCACTTGGGGCAGCTCCAGGCTACGACCATCGGTGAGTACGAGATCGACCTTGCCGTCATAGAAGGTCGCGTCGATGGCCTTGCCGTCGGCGCATTTGAACGTCGCCGTAGCGATCGGCGCCTCGGCATGCGCAGCAGCCGCAAACATGATGATACCGAGCACGATGGCCCCAACGACACCTAGCCTGTTCATGCGTGTTCTCCTCCTGAAAGCCTGATCCTACCGCACGGCGGAGGATGACACCTCCTCCTCGAGTTCCTCACGTAGGAGCTCAAGCCGCAACCACTCCTCCTCGGCGGCGGCGAGATCGGCTTGCGCCTTCGTCAACGCATCGCCTGCGGCCGCAAAAGCCTCGCGATCCTTCGCATAAAGATCCGGATTGGCAAGCGTCCGCTCCAGGCGTCCGATCTCGTCCTGAAGCGCTGCGATGCGCTTGGGCAAGGTCTTCAAGGCATGTTGCTCGGTCGGGCTTAGGCGCTTACGTGGCACCGGCGCCGATGCAGGCTTGGCAGGCGCCCCCTGCTTCGCCGCACTCTTCGGCGCGAGCTTGACCGGTGGGGCATCCACGCCATGGCCGCGCTGCGCCACCATGTCGGAATAGCCGCCCGCATATTCGATCCAGGTGCCGTCCCCTTCCGCGACCACCACCGAGGTGACGGTGCGATCGATGAAGTCTCGGTCGTGGCTGACGAGGAGAACCGTCCCCGGGTAGCTCGCCAACATCTCCTGGAGCACGTCCAACGTCTCCAGGTCGAGATCGTTGGTCGGTTCGTCGAGCACAAGCATGTTCGAGGGGTGCGCGAACGCGACCGCCAGCATGAGCCGCCCCTGCTCGCCGCCCGAAAGCGCCTTCACCGGCGTCCGCGCTTGCTCCGGCGTGAATAGAAAATCTCTCATATAGCTGATGACGTGGCGCGACTCCCCGTTGATGATCACGGCATCGCCGCTCCCATCCGTGAGCGTCGCAGCCACGCTCCGCTCCGGATCGAGCGCCTCGCGGCGCTGATCGAGCGTCGCCACTTGCAGATTGGTGCCGAGCTTCACCGTGCCGGCGTCGGGTTTCAGCGCGCCGGTCAGGAGATTGACGAGCGTCGTCTTGCCGGCTCCGTTCGGCCCCACGATGCCGACCCGGTCGCCGCGCCCGATCTTGATGCTGAAATCGCGGACGAGACAGAGATCGCCGTAGCTCTTGGCGATCTGGTGCGCCTCGATCACCTTCCTGCCCGCTTCTTCCGCTTCGTGCAGGGTAAGCCTCACATCGGCCGGGACCCGGTTCTGCTTCACGCGTGCCCGCTCGCCGCGCAGCGAGAGCAGCCCTTCGAGCCGGCGCTGGTTCCGCTTTCGCCGCGCGCTCACGCCATAGCGCAGCCAGTGCTCCTCGCGGACGATCTGCCGGTCGAGCTTGTGCCGCGCAATCTCCTCCTCTTCGAGGATGCCGTCCCGCCAGGCCTCGAACGCACCGAAGCCTTGGTCGAGCCGCCGCGTGATGCCGCGGTCGAGCCAGACCGTCGCTTGAGAGAGATTTTCCAGGAAGCGCCGATCATGGCTGATCAGCACGAGCGCCGAGCGTGAGGCCCGAAGCACCGCCTCCAGCTCCCCGATGGCCACAACATCGAGATGGTTGGTGGGCTCATCCAACAGCAAGATGTCTGGGTCTGGTGCGAGCACCTGGGCAAGCGCCGCGCGCCGCGTCTCGCCGCCGGAGAGGCGCGAGGGATCCTCCTCCCCCGTCAGACCGAGACTTTCCATGAGATAGCGCGCGCGATGCGGATCGTCGCCGGGCGCAAGCCCCGTCTCGATGAACGCGCGGGTCGTGGCGAAGCCGGAGAGGTCCGGGTCTTGCGCCAGATAGCGGATGGTCGCGCCGGGCTGGAGGAAGCGGCTGCCGCCGTCAGGCTCGATCTGGCCTGCGGCGATCTTGAGAAGTGTCGACTTGCCCGACCCGTTGCGACCGACAAGGCAGAGCCGCTCCGACGGGCCGATGGAGAGTGCAGCACCCTCCAACAGCGGCTTGCCGCCGAAGGTGAGCGTGATGTCCTTGAGAAGAAGAAGGGGCGGCGGGGCCATGGAGACGCAAGCTGCTTTTCTGATCGTCCGTTTGACTAGAGTTTTAGCAGACGGGCCAGGCCCATGCCGCGATTGCAGGCATCAAAGCGGGCGCGACAAAGAATCCTGCTCGCGGCACAGTGATACCGCTTTGTGGCGCCTGATTTCCGGGATTATCCTTGAGTTCTGCCCGAAGGGGGCACAGGGGGACGGCACAATGGCAGAGAAGCGGCACGAAGGCGGGGTGTCCTATCACATCCCCGGCGCAGACTATTTCTCGAAACGCGAGCTGAAGCGTCATGCGGGGGTCTTTTCACTCTGGGCGCTCGGCGTCGGCGCGGTCATCTCGGGCGATTTCTCGGGGTGGAACCTGGGGTTTTCGGTGGGCGGCTGGGGCGGCATGTTCATCGGCACCATCATCATCACCATTATGTATCTCGGCCTCACCTACTCCATCGCCGAGATGAGCCCAGCGCTTCCGCATACCGGCGGCGCCTATTCCTTTGCCCGCACGGCGTTCGGTCCATGGGGCGGTTTTATCACCGGCGTCGCCGAGAACATCGAATACGTGCTGACGCCGGCCGTGATCGTCTTCTTTATCGGCTCCTACCTGACAGCGATTTTCGGAACGCCAGATTCCTTCCAGCCGGTGTGGTGGCTGATCGGCTACATCGTCTTCGTCGGCTTGAACGTGCGCGGCGTGGCTTTGTCCTTCACCGTCACGGTGATCGTCACCCTGCTTGCGCTCGGCATCCTGATCTTCTTCTTCGTCAGCGCGATTCCGTTCATGGAGTTTAGCAAATACGCCATGAACATCGGCATCGGCCCTGACGGGGCCGGGGTTGAGCTTCCCGACGGCGGCGGGCCATTCCTGCCCTTCGGCATTCATGGCGTGCTAGCAGCGATGCCGTTCGCCGTGTGGCTGTTCCTCGCCATCGAAGAGCTGCCGCTGGCCGCCGAAGAATCGGCCGATCCGAAGCGCGACATGCCCAAAGGCATCATGCTCGGCATGTTCACGCTGATCGCGACCGGCTTCTTGGTGCTGATCATCAACCCGGCGATCGCACCCGGCGCCTTCAAGCTGGGCTCCTCGGGCGAGCCGATCCTCGATGGTTTCCGCACCATCTACGGCACCGGCTGGGCCAAGATCCTCGCGCTCTTCGCCGTGGCAGGCCTGGTGGCGAGCTTCCACTCGATCATTTTCGCCTTCGGCCGGCAGATTTACTCGCTGTCGCGCGCGGGATATTTTCCGCACTTCCTGTCGGTGACCGACAGCACGCACAAGACGCCGAATGTGGCCCTGGTGGCCGGCGCCTTGATCGGCTTCGTTGTCATGCTGGTGGTCTGGTTCACCCAAGGCGGCACCGAGGCCGGCGCCTTTATCGGCGGCGTGCTGCTTAACATGGCGGTGTTCGGGGCGATGATCTCTTACTTCCTGCAGGCGGTGACCTTTATCCAGCTGCGCCGGAAATTTCCCCATATCGAGCGGCCTTTCAGAAGCCCGTTCGGCCTTGTCGGCGCCGCACTGACGGCAATCATCGCGGTGGTCACGATCTACTTCCAGCTCACCGATCCCCTTTACCAGACCGGCGTCATCGGCGTGGCGATCTGGTATGCCCTGACGATCCTCTACTTTGCCGTCTACGGCCGGAAGACTCTCGTCTTCTCGCCCGAGGAGGAGTTCGCGGTGAAGCATCGCGAAGGTTCGGTCAAGGTGTAGCCGCGTTTGCGGCTTCGGAATTCGGCATCACCCGGTCTAGCGCCGGGTGATGCCGGCCCTTACATGTCCTACGGTCGAGAAGGACTTGCGTCATGCGCTATTCCCAATCTGTCGGCGGGCACACCTACACGTTCGACTCGCTCAAGGACCTGCTCGCCAAGGCCACTCCGGCGCGCTCGGGCGACTACCTCGCCGGGATCGGGGCCGGTGACGACGAGGAGCGCGTCGCGGCGCAAATGGCGCTCGCGGACCTGCCGCTGGCCGTCTTCTTGTCCGAGGCCGTCGTCCCTTACGAGGACGACGAGGTCACCCGCCTCATCGTCGACGGTCATGACAAGACGGCGTTCGCCCCCATCTCCCATCTCACCGTCGGCGGCTTCCGCGACTGGCTCCTGTCCGATGCGGCGACGGAGATCTCTCTGAAGGCGCTCGCGCCCGGCCTCACGCCGGAGATCGTGGCCGCCGTCTCCAAGATCTGCCGCGTGCAGGACCTCATCCTGGTCGCCCAGAAATGCCGCGTGGTGACGAAGTTCCGCAACACGATCGGGCTGAAGGGCCGGCTGTCGACGCGCCTCCAGCCGAACCATCCGACGGACGACCCGACGGGGATCGCCGCCAGCATTGTCGACGGCCTCATGTACGGGAACGGCGATGCGGTCATCGGCATCAACCCCGCGACCGACTCCATCGCCGCCGTCACGACCCTGATCGAGATGCTGGACGAGATCATCCGGCGCTACGCCATCCCCACCCAGTCTTGCGTCCTCACCCATGTCACCACCAGCATCGAGGCCATCAACCGCGGCGCGCCCATCGATCTCGTGTTCCAATCGATCGCCGGCACCGAGGCGGCTAACAAGAGCTTCGGCATCAATCTCGGCATCTTGCAGGAAGGCCGCGAGGCAGCGCTCGCGCTTGGCCGCGGCACGGTCGGCAACAACGTGATGTATTTCGAGACCGGCCAAGGCAGCGCGCTCTCCGCCAACGCCCATCACGGCGTCGATCAGCAGACGCTGGAGACGCGCGCCTATGCCGTCGCCCGGAAATTCGAGCCACTGCTCTTGAACACGGTCGTCGGCTTCATCGGCCCCGAATATCTCTATGACGGACGCCAGATCGTGCGTGCGGGCCTAGAGGACCATTTCTGCGGCAAGCTGCTCGGGGTGCCGATGGGCGTGGACATCTGCTACACGAACCACGCAGAGGCCGACCAGAACGACATGGACGTATTGTTGACGCTCTTGTCCGTCGCCGGCGTCAGTTTCATCATGGGCATTCCCGGCTCCGACGACATCATGCTCAACTACCAGACCACGTCATTCCACGACGCTCTCTATGTCCGGAAGGTTCTTGGCCTAAGGCCCGCCCCCGAATTCGAGGCTTGGCTGAAGGAGACCGGCATCTTCGCAGCGACGGAAGAGGTCAAGCTCGGCACCGCCCTGCCCAAATCGTTCCAGCTAGCACTGGAGCACCTGCACTGACGGCGCACATGAGCAAGGACAAGCGCGACATCGTCTTCGGCGACCCCTGGGGCAAGCTCCGCCGCTACACATCGGCCCGCATTGCGCTCGGCCGCGCCGGCACAAGCCTGCCGACCGGGCCACATCTCGAGTTCCAACTGGCCCATGCCCGCGCTCGCGACGCGGTGCATCACGCGTTAAATGTTCCTGCTCTCAAGACGGCACTGGAAGCGGGCGGCCACGAGACGATTGTTCTGCACTCGAGCGCCGAAAGCCGGCCCGTCTACTTGCAGCGGCCCGATAAGGGCCGGCGGCTCGACGCAGGCTCCCGCGAACGGCTCGAGGCGCTGCCCAAACCGGCAGAGCCCTACGACGTGGTGTTCGTCATCGGCGACGGCCTCTCCGCCTTCGCCATCGAGGAGAATGCCACCAAGTTCCTCGACGTGATGCTGCCTCAGCTCGCGGCGACCGGATGGCGCGTGGCGCCGCTCTGCCTCGTCGAGGAGGCGCGCGTGGCGATCGGCGACGAGATCGGCGAGATCTTGGGCGCGAAGATGGTCGTCATCCTCATCGGCGAGCGGCCCGGCTTGAGCTCCCCGGACAGCATGGGGATCTACCTGACGTTCTCGCCGAAGGTCGGCCTCACCGATGAATCGCGGAACTGCATCTCGAACGTCAGGCCCGAAGGCCTGAGCTATGACCACGCCGCCCACAAGCTGACATACCTCATGACCGAGGCGCGGGCCCGGGGCCTCTCCGGCGTCAACCTCAAGGACGAGGCCGAAGCCCTACCGCAGGCCGGTCCGGAATCCGCCGACAACTTCCTTATCGATAAGGGCTAGCCCCACTCCGACCCGAGCGTCGGTCGTCCTTACTGCCCTGAAGCGACCTGGCTGATATCGTCGGCCTTGGTCAGAAGGTCGTGCAAGGCCTGGCGGCAATAGGCCCTGAGGCCGTCGTCGCCGCTCCGTGCCATGATCCTGAAGCCCTCGTTCTTATCGGCGATGGCCTGTTTCAGCACGTGGTCCTTTTTGATCTTGGAGTCCCGCTTCAAGTAATAGGCCTCGACCTTGGCGATCGCCTTCTTAGCCGCTTCGGCGTCCTCGGCAGAAAGCTGGTTCTGCAGCTGACATTGCAGGGCAACCTCATACTCGGCGTAATAGTTCTTGAGCGAGATCGAAAGATTGCTGGCGAGCGCGCCCTGCGACATCACCATGACAAAACCGGCCACAAGCCACCCAGCGGTGCCTAGACGCATCTCGTTGCCCTCGTTAGCTGAAGATTTGAAGAGCGACTTCTATCGCAAACGCTGCAGCGCAGCAATTGCAGCTTGGCAACACTAACAGCTGAATGGGGTCAAATCGGGGACAAGATGTCGCCTCATGGGGATCCCCGGAGACGGCCCGCTCGCCGCGCGGCTCGGAGCACATATTCCTGTCCCTTTTCCTTGGTTAATTATGACTCTTGACAGTGATCAAAATGGCACGCTCTCAATACGTGCTAGGAGAGAGTCATGCAGTCATCGTCGGCCGTCCGGAAGTCCGCTCACAAATTGCCGCCTCTTAGGGAGGAGGCCGCGCGGCTTGCGCCAGAGCTTCCGGCAAGCGGATCAATCACTTCGAGCCCGGACATTGCGACACTACTTGAGCGCTTCGACGAGCCGCTCGGCGATGCGAGTGCCCGTCGACCGCTGCGAAGCCGGCCATTGCGCCATCGGGCCAATACCGCGCCCTTCCCCGACGGGACGGGAGCCGCGTGCCGCAACGGCCAGCGCCGCTGGCGGCGGTCGCGCCTGCCACCCCGAAGAGGTCCGGCCTGCCCCGAAATGCCCTGATCTCGGCTCTGGTCCTCATAGCCCTCGTTCCGTTGGCGGTGCTCGCCGTCTGGCTGTGGCCGGACATGATGCGGCCGCACGCCGGCGGCGCCAGTCGGCAGGACGCTCAGCGCGAGCGCAGCGCGAAGCAAAGACACGCTCGAAGTCGCCCTCTCCTCGCCGGCCAAGATCACGGCCAAAGCCGGGGCGACCGTGGAGTTCCCCATTGCCATCGACGCCACTGGCGCGCTCCCGGCGCGCAGCATCGTCGCCATCACCGCCCTGCCCCAGGGCGCGTCATTCTCGGAAGGGCGCCCTTACGGCGTCACCGGCTGGAGCCTGCGCCCCGACGAGATCGCCGGCTTGCGCTTGCGTCTGCCCGCGCGGAACGGCGCCTCCGATATGCGCCTCGAGCTCGTTGCCGGGGACGGAACCGTGCTGTCGCGGTCGGAGACGCGGGTGAGCATTGGCGCCTCTCCGCCGCAGGTCGCGACGACCGATGATCCCCTCGCCGCCCAATTCGCACCCTTGGAGCAGATGGCGACAGCGGATGCGGCCGAAAGCGCGCCCGCGGCAGACAAGCCGCAACAGCCCAAGTCGCAACAGCCGATGTAACCGGCTCCATCGCCGCCGCGCCGCCGGCACCGCTGCGCCGGCCGTCGCCGACGGTGAAAACCGTCAAGGTGGTGACCATCGCGCCGCCGCATGAGACGAAACCGCATGACGGCGGCTATGGCCTCGGCCCGGCCACGGAAGAGGCGCAAGCGTCTGACGAGTGGATGGAGACCAAGACGGCCGTGGACATGCACGCCAAGGCTCAGCAATCCTCTGAGACGGTGAAGGTCGCCGAAGGCGGCCTCAAGGTCCGGGTGACGGGACGCGACAACAGGTGGGTGCAGGTCAACGATCCCAAGAGCTCCACGACGGGCTGGATCTACGATCGCTTCCTCAAGCCGGTGGACGCGCCAGCGGACTAGCGGTGCGACTCAAACGGCCGGGATTTTTTCGCATAGGACGGGGGCTAAATGCGGGACTTTCTACATGGCAATCGCCGCGGCAAGTTCATCGATTGGCTGAAGATCGATTCCTGGATCGATTCCGGCCTTTACGCCGCGTGGATCGGCTTCCGTAACTGGTGGAGCGCCTACTCCTCGTTTTTCGGCCGTTTCGAGGTCAAGGGCTTCCCCCGCGCATGCAACGAGCTCGCCTGCGAGACGCTGTCCCTGAGCGTCGCGGGCTTCTTGGTTGCCTTGTCATTTGCGCTGCCCGCCTTCGAGATCGCCCAAGGCAAGATCAACCTTTCGGACGAATACAGCGTCACGTTCCTCGACCGCTACGGCAATGAGATCGGCAAACGCGGCCTGTTACGCGACGACTCGGTGCCGCTTGAGGAAATTCCCGATCACATGATCAAAGCGACTCTGGCGACCGAGGACCGCCGCTTCTTCGATCATTTCGGCATCGATCTCATGGGCACGTTCCGCGCCCTCGCCGAGAACGCCCGCGCCGATTCCGTGGTGCAAGGCGGTAGCTCGCTCACCCAGCAGCTCGCCAAGAACATGTTCCTGTCGCCCGAGCGCGCACTGTCGAGAAAGATCAAAGAGGCTTTCATCGCCATCTATCTCGAGAACCACTACACCAAGCCCGAGATCCTCAAACTCTACTTCGATCGCGCCTATCTCGGCGGCGGCTCCTACGGCGTTGAAGCAGCCGCCCACTATTACTTCGGCAAGTCGGTCCGCGACATCACCCTGGCCGAGTCGGCGATGCTCGCCGGCATGTTCAAGGCGCCGACCCGCTACGCCCCGCACGTCAACCTCGCCGCCTCGCGCGCCCGCGCCAACGAGGTGCTGACCAACATGGTCGAGGCCGGCTACGTGAGCGAGGGCCAAGTCTACGGCGCGCGTCTCAATCCGGCGAGGATCGTCGAGCGCACCGACGCCGACGCACCCAACTACTTCCTCGACTGGGCCTTCGAGGAGGTCCAGCGGCTCATGAAGGGTCAAGGGAGCCATATTCTCGTCGCCCGCACCACCGTTGATCCGGGACTGCAGAAGATGGCCGAGGATGCCCTCGAGCCCGTGATCGCAAAGTCAGGCAAAGGCCGCCATTTCGGACAAGGCGCCATGGTGGTGATGGAGGCCGACGGCCCGGTGCGCGCCATGGTTGGCGGCAAGGATTACGGAACGAGCCAATTCAACCGCGCGGCACACGCGTATCGCCAGCCCGGCTCGTCCTTCAAACCCTACGTCTATCTCACCGCATTGGAGAATGGCTACAAGCCGACCACCGTCATCAACGGCGCCGGCGCCCGTTGCGGCCGCTGGTCGCCGAAGAACTATTCCGGAGGCCGTGGGGGCGTCATGATGATGAAGGATGCCCTGGCGAAGATCGATCAACACCATCGCCGTCAAGGTGTCCCTCCAGGTTGGGCGTGAGAAGGTGATGGCCACGATGCAGAGGCTCGGCATCACCCGTCTGAAGAAGACGTGCTCCCTGGCACTCGGCGATCAAGGCATGACGCCGCTCGAGCAGACCACCAACTATGCCGTGTTCGCCAGCGGCGGTCTCAAGACGCAAGCCTACGGCATCGAAGAGATTCGCGCCTTGCAAGGCCAGTTGCTCTATTCCCATGCGAATGACGAGCCGGCCCGCAAACAGCTCTTCGATCGAAAGGCGGTCGAAACCCTCAACAGCATGCTGCAGGGCGTGGTCACCCGCGGCACCGGAAGGCGGGCGCAGCTCGACTACACCAACAGCGTGGGCAAGACTGGAACCAGCTCGAACTATCGCGACGCCTGGTTCATGGGCTTCACCGGCCAGTACATTGCGGGCGTCTGGCTCGGCAATGATGATTTCTCGCCGATGGCGCGCGTGACCGGCGGCAGCTTCCCCGCCCAGGCCTGGCACGACTTCATGGCGGCAGCGCACCATACCGACAACATCCCGACCATTCCCGGACTTGACCCGCACCCGGTCCAGGTGGCTGAGCAGGAGCGCCTGGCAAAACTGCAGAAGGCCGCAGCAGCTAACTCTGATGTGATCGGACCGGTCGCGCCCGCAGAAAGCGTCGAGCATATGTCGAGCGCGACACGTCGCGTGCTGGAAAGGATTGGTGATCTCCTGAAGAACGCGCGGCCGCTCAGCCCGAGCGACGGTGACGTTGCGGCGCCGGAGAACGCCGAACCGGAACCGGCCATCGCGGAGATCGAGGGCGACGTGGCCGAGAGCGTCAACGACCATCCGGTGGATTAGGCGGCCGCTCGCTCAGGGCGGCGGGAGTTCTAAGTCGAGATCGGCGACAAGATCACCAATGTCCGCTTTGGGGCAGAAGCGGACAACAGACATCCGCGTGGGGTGGACACCTAGAGCGGGATGTTGTCGTGCTTCTTCCAGGGGTTCTCGACGTGCTTGTTGCGCAGCATCTGCAGCGCGCGGGCGATGCGCGGGCGCGTGCCGCGCGGCGCGATCACCTCGTCGATATAGCCCCGCTCCGCCGCCACGAACGGGTTGGCGAAGCGCGTCTGGTACTCGTCGATGCGCTTCTTGATCTTCTCCGGGTCGCCGAGATCGGCGCGATACAGGATTTCCACCGCCCCCTTGGCGCCCATCACCGCGATCTCAGCCGAGGGCCAGGCATAGTTGATGTCGCCGCGGATGTGCTTTGAGCTCATGACGTCGTAAGCGCCGCCATAGGCCTTGCGGGTGATGACCGTCACCTTCGGCACGGTCGCCTCGGTGAAGGCGAACAAGAGCTTCGCCCCGTGCTTGATCAGCCCGCCATATTCCTGGTCGGTGCCCGGCAGGAAGCCCGGCACGTCGACGAAGGTGACGATGGGAATCGAGAAGCAGTCGCAGAAGCGCACGAAGCGCGCGGCCTTGCGCGAGGCGTCGGTGTCGAGCACGCCAGCCAGCACCATGGGCTGGTTGGCGACGATGCCGATGGTGCGCCCTTCCATGCGGGCGAAGCCGGTGACGATGTTGCGGGCAAAGGTCTCCTGGATCTCGAAGAAGTCGCCCTCGTCCACGACCTTATGGATCAGCTCCTTGATGTCGTAGGGCTTGTTCGGGTTGTCGGGGATCAGCGTGTCGAGCGACGGCTCGATACGGTCCCACGGGTCGCCGGGTCGGCAGCTCCGGCACGCCGGAGAGATTGCTCGACGGCAGGAAGTCCATGAGCCGGCGCATCTGGAGCAGCGCCTCGACGTCGTTCTCATAGGCGCCGTCGGCGATGGACGACTTGGTGGTGTGCACCACGGCGCCGCCGAGCTCTTCCGCCGTCACCTCCTCCTTGGTCACCGTCTTCACCACATCGGGGCCGGTGACGAACATGTAGGAGGTGTCCTTCACCATGAAGATGAAGTCGGTCATGGCCGGCGAATAGACGTCGCCGCCGGCGCACGGGCCCATGATCACGCGATCTGCGGGATGACGCCGGACGCCAGCACGTTGCGCAGGAACACCTCGCCATAGCCGCCGAGCGCCGCCACGCCCTCCTGGATGCGCGCGCCGCCCGCGTCGAACAGGCCGATGACCGGCGCCCGGCTCCGGAGCGCCATGTCCTGGATCTTGATCATCTTGTTGGCGTGGGCTTCGGACAGCGAGCCGCCGAACACGGTGAAGTCCTTGGCGAACACGTAGACCACGCGGCCGTTGATGGTGCCCCAGCCGGTCACCACGCCGTCGCCGGGCACCTTGGTCTCCTCCATGCCGAAATCGATGCAGCGGTGCTCGACATACATGTCGAACTCCTCGAAGGAGCCGTCGTCCAGGAGGAGCGCGAGCCGCTCGCGGGCGGTGAGCTTGCCGCGCTTATGCTGGGCGTCGATGCGCCTCTCGCCCCCGCCCATGCGGGCCTTGGCACGGCGAACTTCAAGCTCTTCAAGGACTTCTTTCATGACCGCTCCCCGGATGACGCTTTTGCCAAGGTGAATAGCATGGGGCGGAAAAGAGGCAAGTGGCTCCCGTCTCTGCCTCAGGCCTCGACCAGCGTCGGAAGCGGGATGTTGTCGTGCTTCTTCCAGGGGTTCTCGACGTGCTTGTTGCGCAGCATCTGCAGCGCGCGGGCGATGCGCGGGCGCGTGCCGCGCGGCGCGATCACCTCGTCGATATAGCCCCGCTCCGCCGCCACGAACGGGTTGGCGAAGCGCTTCTGATACTCGTCGATGCGCTTCTTGATCTTCTCCGGGTCGCCGAGGTCCGCGCGATACAGGATCTCCGCCGCGCCCTTGGCGCCCATCACCGCGATCTCGGCCGAGGGCCAGGCATAGTTGATGTCGCCGCGGATGTGCTTTGAGCGACATGACGTCGTAAGCGCCGCCATAGGCCTTGCGGGTGATCACCGTCACCTTCGGCACGGTCGCCTCGGTGAAGGCGAACAGCAGCTTCGCCCCGTGCTTGATCAGCCCGCCATATTCCTGGTCGGTGCCCGGCAGGAAGCCCGGCACGTCGACGAAGGTGACGATGCGGGATCGAGAAGCAATCACAAAAGCGGACGAAGCGCGCGGCCTTGCGCGAGGCGTCGACTGTCGAGCACGCCGGCCAGCACCATGGGCTGGTTGGCGACGATGCCGATGGTGCGCCCTTCCATGCGGGCGAAGCCGGTGACGATGTTGCGGGCGTAGGTCTCCTGGATCTCGAAGAAGTCGCCCTCGTCCACGACCTTATGGATCAGCTCCTTGATGTCGTAGGGCTTGTTCGGGTTGTCGGGGATCAGCGTGTCGAGCGACGGCTCGATCCGGTCCCACGGGATCCCGGGTCGGCAGCTCCGGCACGCCGGAGAGATTGCTCGACGGCAGGAAGTCCATGAGCCGGCGCATCTGCAGCAGCGCCTCGACGTCGTTCTCGTAGGCGCCGTCGGCGATGGACGACTTGGTGGTGTGCACCACGGCGCCGCCGAGCTCTTCCGCCGTCACCTCCTCCTTGGTCACCGTCTTCACCACGTCGGGGCCGGTGACGAACATGTAGGAGGTGTCCTTCACCATGAAGATGAAGTCGGTCATGGCCGGCGAATAGACGTCGCCGCCGGCGCACGGGCCCATGATCACGCTGATCTGCGGGATGACGCCCGACGCCAGCACGTTGCGCAGGAACACCTCGCCATAGCCGCCGAGCGCCGCCACGCCCTCCTGGATGCGCGCGCCGCCCGCGTCGAACAGGCCGATGACCGGCGCCCGGCTCCGGAGCGCCATGTCCTGGATCTTGATCATCTTGTTGGCGTGGGCTTCCGACAGCGAGCCGCCGAACACGGTGAAGTCCTTGGCGAACACGTAGACCACGCGGCCGTTGATGGTGCCCCAGCCGGTCACCACGCCGTCGCCCGGGACCTTGTTCTTCTCCATGCCGAAATCGATGCAGCGGTGCTCGACATACATGTCGAACTCCTCGAAGGAGCCGTCGTCCAGGAGGAGCGCGAGCCGCTCCCGGGCGGTGAGCTTGCCGCGCTTATGCTGCGCCTCGATGCGCCTCTGGCCCCCGCCCGCGGGCCTTGGCACGGCGAACTTCAAGCTCTTCAACGACTTCTTTCATGACCGCTCCCCGGATGACGTTTTGCAAAGGTGAATAGCATGGGGCGGAAAAGAGGCAAGTGGCTCCCGTCCTTAGTCCCCCGGCGGGCGGCCAGGCGTCCCATTGCCCGCCCCCGGCAAACAAGGCATCCTGACGGATCAAGCGCTTGGAGGTCCAAGACCCTTGCGTGTGGGAATCGCCGTCATCGTGCTGATGTGTCGTCGCCGCCCTGGCCGGGCTCGGCTACTACGATTATTGGGTCGGCCAGCAGCTCGACGACATCCGCGCCCGTCTCGTCACCGAGGCGCAGCTGCTCGAGCCGGACCAGCCTGCCGGCGCCTCCGGCATCAGGCTCGCGCCTATCCAGTGCGCGCGGGTCTACGACCTGCGCGCCAACCCCATCGCCCGGCGCTTGCGGGGCATCGAGATTCGCGCGCTCTGGGCCCGCTGCGAGGCGATCGCCGATATCGCCTCGGGGCTCGACCAGCGTCGCAAGCCGTCGCCCTAACGGACTCTCAGGATTCGGAAAGTTCGAGCGCCCGCGCCGCGGCGTCGAAATCGCGACGGCGCGCCTCGCGCCGGTCCTTGGCCTCGGCGTCCTCGCCCCATTGGCCGATCTGAAAGTCCTCGTCCACATGGGCGGCGTCCCAGGCTGCGTCCGGGTCAAGCCGCTTCTTGGCGACGGCCAGCGCCAGCAGCGCCGAGCCGGTGAGCGAGGTCATCACGTGCAGCGCCGCGAGCGCGAAGGCGTCGAGGCCTTCGAGCTCTTTGCGGATCGCGGCCATGGACGCATCGGGCTGCGCCACATGGACAATGCCTTCCGCCAGGTTGAGCGGCGCCTTGAGCGCGTCCTTCGCCCAGGCGATGATCGGGTCCCAGTGCTTCGCTTGCGCCGTCGAGCAGACCGTCCGGGCCGCTTGCCCGGTAGCACAAGAGATCGGCGCGGGCATGGGCCATGATGTCGTCGATGACGGCTTCCGTCCGCCCCTCGATGCCGTCGATGGCCGAGTTGGCGAGCTTGGTGAGCGGCATGGTCCGCGGGTCGATGCGGTCGCCTTGGGCCCGCCACTCCTCGGCGATGGCTTCGGCGAGCGCACGTGGTCGGCACCGACAACGGCGCCTTGCCGGGCGTGCGCACGGGCTTGCCGTCGAGCAGAAGCGCCGCACGGCCTCCTTCGTCCCTAACGGCGACGTCCTTGTAGAAGCGCTTTGGAAGCGCCTTGGCCGCCCCGTTGGCTTGATCTTTCTCGCTCACCTAGGCCTGCTTCCGCGCGCCCGGCTTCTTGCGCGCGACCTTTCGCACGGGGCAACTCACCGGTGGTGTGCCCCCTTCGCCGCCCCTCCTCGGCAAGCCGCTCGAAGTCTTTCCGCAGCAGCTCCAGATCCTTTTCGTCGAGCTCTTCGAGGTCGATCAGGATGTTGCGCGCCCGCCCCGTGACGCGGATCAGCTCATCGATCTTGATGTGCATGGCGGCAGTGTCGCGGTTCTGCGTGTTTTGGATGACGAACACCATGAGGAAGGTAACGATTGTCGTCCCGGTATTGATGGCGAGTTGCCAAGTGTCGCTGTAGCCGAAGAGAGGCCCTGTGATCGCCCATGTCAGGACGACCGCGACGGCAATGACGAAGGTAAGGGGGCGTCCGGTAATATGTGAAGCATGTTGCGCAAAGCGCGCGAACCAGCTCGTCTTGGAGATCATGATACATCCTCGTTTGCGCTGCCCGGGAGAGAGAGCAGACATGGGCCGCGCCGACCGCAGTGTTCCCGCGAAGGTGGAAACACTTTATGACACGCCCAACCATGTACCATTTAGGTCTCAGGCTCGTCCTTTTCAGCGTCCTCGCCATGCCCGGCATCGCCGCTGCCGCCGATGCCTCGTTCTGTGACGGCTACGCCGAAAAAGCGGCGCATGAGGCCGCGCTCGCGGAGAGGTTCGCCTGCGCCTTCCACGGGCCGCGATGGATGAAGGACGTCGAGGCCCATCGGGCCTGGTGCCGCATCGCCACGAAGGCGACCGTGCAAGCCGAGGCCGCCGCGCGCAGCAAGGATCTTCGGCTGTGCATGTGCGAATGGTACGCCGACGAGGCGGCGGCCCAGGCGGCAATGAACGCGGAACATCAGTGTCAATTCACCGGCCCGCGCTGGACCCCCGACCGGAGCGCGCATTACCGGTGGTGCGTTCTCGCCAAAGCCCCCTTGGCCACCTTGGAAAGCGAGATCGAGACGCGCAAAGCGCTTCTGGCCGAATGCGCGAGCCGCTGATCGCTAGCCTCCGTCGTCAGGCTCCTCTTGCTCCCCGCCTTTGACCGAGAAACCGAACAGATTGAACGCCTTCTCCATATGCGGAGGCAGCGGCGCCGTCACGTCGACGACGCCCTCCCCGCTCGGGTGCGGAAAGCTGATGCGCCGCGCATGGAGATGAAGCCTCTTCTCGATCCCTTCGGGAAGTTCTGACCGGCTCGGATATTTCTCATCGCCCAGAATGGGATAGCCGAGGATCGCCATATGGGCGCGGAGCTGGTGCTGCCGGCCGGTCACCGGTTTCAGCGAGACCAGAGCCACCTTCTGCCCGGCCCTGTCCATCACCGCATAATGGGTGACCGCCGACTGGGCGCGGTCTTGCTCGCCGGCGCGGGCCTTGCGCACGCGATCGCCTTCCGGGCCGGCGGCCTTCACCAGCGCCGCCTCGATCTTCCCTTGCGGCGGCTTCGGCACGCCATGGACCAGAGCCCAATAGATCTTGCGCACCGAGCGCGTCTGAAACGCGCGCCCGAGCTTCGCCGCCACGGCGCGCCGCTTGGCGATCACGAGCACGCCCGAGGTGTCCCGGTCGAGGCGGTGCACGAGCCTGGGCCGCGTCTCCGGACCATCGCCCAAGCCTTCGAGCAGCCGGTCGATATGGTGCGTGGTCTTGGTGCCCCCTTGCACGGCGATGCCCGACGGCTTGTTGAGGATGAGGAGGTCGTCGTCCTCATACAGGGTGATGGAGGCGAGGAAATCGCGGTCGGCCTTCGACAGCGCCCTCTTCGGCCCCGGCGGCGGCGGCACGTCCGGCAGCGGCGGCACGCGCACGCTCTGGCCGGCGGCAAGCCGCGTGCTCGCCTTGGCCCGGCCGCCATCGACCCGCACCTGGCCGGTGCGCAACAGCTTCTCCAGCCGGCTATGGGGCAGCGTCGCGTAATGGGTCTTGAACCAGCGGTCGAGCCGCATGCCGTCCTCGGCCTCAGCGACATTGCGGGTCTCGACAGAAGGTCTGTGCGTCATTCCACCACAGGTGTTAGCGGCCGGAAAAGCTCACTATTTGAGAACCATGCGCGGCCGACCCGGCTTTGATCGGCCGCGCGACTCACGTAGCATAACTTGCGAAAATTCGAAGGGGATGGAGTCCCCCTGAACCGCCATTCGGCTAATGACTCCTGCCGCACGCGAAGAGCGCGGTGGGAGGTTCGGTCCGCAACCCGCCGTGAGGCGGGTTTTGTTTTGCGCCCGCCACTGTCACTCGCGGACCGATGTGAAGGAGCGCATCATGCCCGACCCGGACCTCGGCATTTTCCGGCCGTCGCCTGACCGACTCACGCTAAACAGCTCGCGGACGGACGGTGCCTGATGTCTCTTGCCAATTCCCTCGCAATCTATCTCTGGGTCGGGCTCGGCAGCGCGCTTGGGGGCATGGCCCGCTATTGGTGCTCCGGTGTCGCGGCCCGGCTCGTCGGCGAGACCTTTCCCTGGGGCACGCTGTTCGTGAACGTGACCGGCTCCTTCCTCATCGGCTTCTTCGCCACCCTGACGGGGCCGGACGGACGCATCTTCGCCGGCACGACCACACGCCAGTTCTTCATGCTCGGCATCTTCGGCGGCTTCACGACGTTCTCCTCGTTCAGCCTTCAGACCCTCAGTCTCGTGCAAGACGGCGAGTTGCTTCAGGCGGGCAGCAATATCATCGGTTCCGTCATACTCTGCCTGATCGCCGTCTGGCTCGGGCATATTCTGGCCCTGTCGATCAACACCATGAAGTGGATTTGACCATGCCGCTCTCGCGCGACGCCGTCCTGCTCCGCATCTTCATCGGCGAGGACGACAAATTCGATCACCAGCCGCTCTACGAGGCGATCGTGCTGAAGGCGCGCGAGATGGAACTTGCCGGCGCCACGGTGCTGCGCGGTCCCCTGGGCTTCGGCCATTCGAGTACGCTGCACACGACAAAGATCCTACGCCTGTCCCAGGACCTGCCGCTCGTCATCGAGATTGTCGACACCGAGAAGCAAGATCCGCGATTTCGTCGCCGCGATCGAACCCATGATGGGGAGCGCCCTGGTCACGACCGAGAAGGTGCAAGTCGTCCGCTACGGCAACGGCAAGCCTGGAGGGACGGGTTAGCGCGCCCGCTTGGCTCTGATTTCCGCCCACCGGTCGAGGCGATCCTTGATCTCGCGCTCGAAGCCGCGCCCCGTCGGCGTATAGAAGTTCTGCCGCTCCATGCCGTCCGGGAAATAGTTCTGCCCCGAGAACGCCTCCGCCTCGTTGTGGTCGTAGGCGTAGTCGCGGCCATAGCCCTCTTGCTTCATCAGCGTCGTCGGCGCGTTGAGGATATGCTTCGGCGGCAGCAGCGATCCCCCCTCTTTCGCCACGCGCGACGCCGCGTTGAAGGCCATGTAGGCGGCGTTCGATTTCGGCGCGGTCGCCAGATAGACCGTGGCTTGCGCCAGCGCGAGCTCGCCTTCGGGACTCCCGAGAAAGTCGTAAACGTCCTTGGCGGCATTGGCCTGTAGCAGCGCCGCCGGGTCGGCAAGGCCGATATCCTCGACCGCCATGCGCACCAGCCGCCGCGCGATATAGAGCGGGTCCTCGCCGCCGGCCAGCATGCGCGCCAGCCAATAGAGCGCGGCGTCCGGATCGGAGCCGCGCACGGATTTGTGCAAGGCGCTGATGAGATTGTAGTGGCCGTCTTGGCCCTTGTCGTAGAGCGGCGCGCGCCGCTGCACGAGCGCGGTCAGCGCCTCCCGGTCGAGCGGCTCCCCTTCGCCGCTCTGGGCGAGGAACACGTCCTCGGCGAGGTTGATCAGCCCGCGGCCGTCGCCGTCGGCCATACCGATCAGGGCGGCACGCGCATCGTCCGTCAACGGCAGCTTGCGCCCCTCGTGCGTTTCGGCCCGCTGAAGCAACGTTTCGAGCGCCGCGTCTTCGAGCCGCTTGAAGGTGAGCACGCTCGCCCGCGACAGCAGCGCCGAATTGAGCTCGAAGGACGGGTTCTCCGTGGTCGCGCCCACCAGCACGATGGTGCCGTCCTCCATATGGGGCAGGAAAGCGTCTTGCTGGGAGCGATTGAAGCGATGGATCTCGTCGACGAAGAGGAGCGTGCCGCGGCCCTCTTCCCGCCGCGCCCGCGCCGCGTCGAACACTTTGCGCAAGTCGGACACGCCGGAATGGATGGCCGAGAGCTGCTCGAAGTGAAGCTTGCTGACATCCGCAAGGAGCCGCGCCACGGTGGTCTTGCCGGTGCCCGGCGGGCCCCAAAAGATCACCGAATTGAGACGGCCGACCCGCACCATGCGGCCGAGCATGCCGTCGCCGAGAAGGTGGTCTTGGCCGATCACCTCGTCGAGGGACTTCGGCCGCAGGCGATCGGCGAGCGGCCGTGGCGCGCTGTCGGCGAGCCCCGCAGCCTCGAACAGCGTGGCCGCGCCCTTCGTCATGGATCAGCCCTGAATGGCGAGATTGAAGACTTTCCCGCCGCGTTCGACCGCCAGCCGCCAAGCGCCGCCGCTGGCGTCCAGCAGCACGGCAAGCTGCTTGACCGACTCGACCTTCTCATTGTTGAGGCCGACGATAATGTCCCCGCGCCGAATGCCGAGCCGCCCGGCATTCGAGCCCTGCTCGACCTTCATGACCACCACGCCCCGCTGGCTATCCTCGTCTTCCATGCCGAGCTCCTGCGCCACGGCGGGCGACAGGTTCGCAACCGTGCTGCCGGCGAGAGGAGCCGGCCCTTGAGATCGCGCGTATCGCGCGGCGGATCCTCGATCGGCGCGATCAGCGCCACCTTGGCCTGGAGCATCTTGCCCTTGCGGAACACGCCGAGGTCTACCGTGCCGCCGACGCCTTTGGTGACGAAGCGATACTGAAACGCCTCAGGGTCCTGCACGGCTGATCGTCGACGCTGACGACCACGTCGCCCACTTTGAGACCGGCGCGCTGCGCCGGACCTTTCTCGTTGCAGGCTGGTGACGAGCGCGCCCGTCGGCCGATCCAGCCCAAGCAACTCGGCGATGTCGGAGGTCAGCGGCTGCAACGAAGCGCCGAACCACGGGCGCTGAATCTTGCCGCCTTTGAGCGCCGACTGAACGACCAGCCGCACCATGTTGGAAGGAATCGCAAATCCGATGCCGTGCGAGCCGCCGCTCTGCGAGAAGATCGCCGTGTTGATGCCGACCAGCCGTCCGTCCATATCGACGAGCGCGCCGCCGGAATTGCCGGGATTGATGGCCGCGTCGGTCTGAATGAAGAACTGATAGTCGGAGATGCCGACCTTGGTGCGGGCGAGCGCCGAGACGATGCCGCTCGTCACCGTCTGCCCGACGCCGAACGGATCGCCGATGGCAAGCACGAGATCGCCCACTTCGAGCCCGTCGGAATTGGCGAACTGGATCGACGGGAACTTGGCGCCGTCCGCCTTCGAGCCTCAGCACCGCAAGATCGGTCTGCTCGTCCTTGAGGATGAGCTTGGCCGGGAACTCGCGCCCGTCATTCAGCGCGACGGTGACCTCCGCATCGCCGCTTCCCCGGATCACGTGATAATTGGTGACCACCACGCCTTCGGCGCTGACCAACACGCCGGACCCGAGCGAGTTCTGGATGCGCTCCCGCGGCACGCCGAAGCGATTGCCGAAGAATTGGCGAAAGAACGGATCGTTGACGAACGGCGACACCATCTGCTTCACCTTGTGGCGCACATAGACGTTCACCACGGCTGGCGCCGCCTGCTTCACCACCGGCGCGAAGGACTGCTTCATCGCCATGGGGCTCTTCGGAACCGCCCGCTCCTGGGCATTGGCCCCGGCCCCAGGCACCGCCAGCAGCACGGCGAGGCCGAGCAGACAGACGATGCCATTCTTCCTAGTCAGATTTGCCAAAAGTGTCATCGCTCGCCCTGTTAGGGATCGACAAGAAGGTCGGAGGGTGCACCCGGTATAGCAAGTGTCCGCGCCGGTCTTCCAAAGAAAACGGGCCTTCTTGCGGCAGATTCCAAAGGCAGTTGGGTTGCCGTCTAAGCGCTTTCAACTAAGATGCCGTGCCGACGGCATCTTTGCCCATCTATAACGCTGAAAAAGTGGAGAGAAACGCATGCGTATTTTCAAACTGACCCTGATTGCTGTCGCTGCGATCTTCGCCTGGAGCGCCGCGGCCCAGGCCCTCGAGGTCAAGAAAAGGAGAGAGGCACCGGGCAAGCCCGCCGAGGTCTGGGCCGTGGTCGGCGATTTCTGCGCCATCAAGGACTGGCATCCGGCGGTCACCGAGTGCGAGAAGGTCGAAGAAGGCGGTGACACCTACCGGCTCCTCACCCTCAAGGACGGCGGCAAGATCAAGGAGAAGCTCACCAAGCAAGGCGAACCAGCTATAGCTACGAAATCGTCGAGAGCCCACTCCCGGTCAAGAACTACAAAGCGAACCTTTAGGTCGACAAAGATGACGAGCCTGATCGCGTCGAGATCTTGTGGGAGCCAACTTCGACGCGCGACGGCGTGGACGACGCCGAGGCCGAGAAGGTCATCTCCGGCATCCTCAATGCCGGCGTGAACGGCATCAAGAAGGCCGCCCTCAAGGCTTACGACGAGCGTGAAGCCGCCGCCGGCAACAAGGTCTCGAAGGGTAGAGACCGGTCCGATGACATGGATGACGACGACGACGAGTAGCCGTCGTTCCCGGCGCGCCGCTCCGCGCGGCGCGCCACACTTCTCTCAAATCGCTGGAAACGATAAGCGCGCTGGCTAGGCCGCGGCCTGGTCGCCCTCGCCCTGATCCTGGACCGGACCGGAATCGAGCCCCTTGGCGTCCTCGTCGCGGTCGACCAGCTCGATCACGGCCATCGGCGCGGAATCGCCATAGCGGAAGCCCGCCTTCAACACCCGCGTATAGCCGCCTGGACGGTCCGCATAGCGCGGGCCCAGCGTCTCGAACAGCTTCGCCACCATGGCATCGTCCCGAATCCGGGAGAACGCCAGCCGGCGGGCATGCAAGTCGCCGCGCTTGGCCAGCGTGATCAGCCGGTCGGCGACGCGACGCAGCTCCTTCGCCTTAGGCAGGGTCGTCGCGATCTGCTCATGCTTGATGAGCGCGCTCGCCAGGCTCGCCAGAAGCGCGCTGCGATGAGTAGGCGTCCGGTTGAGCTTCCGGCCTGCTTTGCGATGACGCATCAACTCTCCCCTTCTCGGAGCTCGTAAGGCCCTTGAGGGCCGGACTGCTTAGTAGTGATCCTCGAAGCGCTTGGCCAGCTCTTCGATGTTCTCCGGCGGCCAATCCGGCACTTCCATGCCGAGATGCAGACCCATGGAGGCGAGTACTTCCTTGATCTCGTTCAAGGACTTGCGGCCGAAGTTCGGCGTCCGCAGCATCTCGGCTTCGGTCTTCTGAATGAGATCGCCGATATAGACGATGTTGTCGTTCTTCAGGCAGTTGGCCGAGCGCACCGACAGCTCGAGCTCGTCGACCTTCTTGAGCAGCGCGGCATTGAACACGAGCTCAGGCTGCCGCTCGTAGGTCTGCTCCTTCTTCGGCTCCTCGAAGTTGACGAACACCGACAGCTGATCCTGGACGATGCGGGCGGCGAGCGCGATCGTATCCTCCGGGCGCACGGAGCCATCGGTCTCGATGTCCATGGTGAGCTTGTCGTAGTCGAGGATCTGGCCCTCGCGGGTATTCTCCACGCGATAGGACACCTTACGCACCGGGCTGAACAGGGAGTCGACCGGGATGAAGCCGATCGGCGCATCGTCGGGACGATTGCGCTCCGCCGGCACATAGCCCTTGCCCGAGGACGAGGTGAACTCCATGTGGATCGCAGCGCCCTCATCGAGGGTGCAGATCACGTGCTCGGGATTGAGGATCTCGACCTCGGCACCGCCCTGGATGTCGCCGGCGGTGGCCACGCCCGGCCCTTCCTTCTGCAGCACCATGCGCTTGATGCCTTCGGAATGCTGGCTGATCGCAATCTCTTTGATGTTGAGGACGATGTTGGTCACGTCCTCGCGCACGCCGGGGATCGACGAGAACTCGTGCAACACACCATCGATATGCACCGAGGTGATCGCGGCGCCCTGCAGCGAGGACAGGAGCACGCGGCGAAGCGCGTTGCCAAGCGTCAAGCCAAAGCCGCGCTCGAGCGGCTCGGCGACGACCATGGCGAAGCGAGCCGGATCGCGGCCCGGAATGACGTTGAGCTTGGTGGGCTTGATGAGATCTTGCCAGTTCTTTTGCAGCACCGGGTTAGCCCTTTCTTGATCGTTGAGTGGAGCCGCCGGCCCCAACTTCCGAATGTCCTCGTGCAACATTGTGCGGATAGCCTTGCCTTTCGTTCGTTAGACTCGCCGGCGCTTGCGCGGCCGGCAGCCGTTATGCGGAATCGGCGTCACATCGCGGATCGAGATGATGTTGAAGCCCGAGGCCTGCAGCGCCCGCAGCGCAGACTCCCGGCCCGATCCAGGCCCCCGCACCTCGATCTCGAGGTTCTTCATGCCGTGCTCCGCCGCCTTCTTGCCGGCGTCCTCAGCGGCCACCTGCGCCGCGTAGGGCGTCGACTTGCGCGAGCCCTTGAAGCCCATGGCGCCCGCTGACGACCATGAGATGGCGTTCCCTTGCGCGTCGGTGATGGTGATCATCGTGTTGTTGAAGCTCGCATGCACATGGGCGACGCCCGAAGTGATGTTCTTCTTTTCGCGGCGACGAACCCGCGTCTTTTCCTTGGCCATGCTCTATTCCCGCTATTCCGTATTGGCGCCAGCGAAAGCCTCTAAAGACGAGCTTGGCCGCGCGTTGAGCTTCTCTACTTCTTCTTTCCGGCGATGGGCTTCGCCGGGCCCTTGCGCGTGCGCGCGTTGGTATGCGTGCGCTGACCATGGACCGGCAGGCCGCGGCGATGACGTAAACCGCGATAGCAGCCGAGGTCCATCAACCGCTTGATATTCATGGCCACTTCCCGCCTGAGGTCGCCTTCGACCATGTAATCGCGGTCGATGACCTCGCGGATCTGAATGACCTCCGATTCGGTCAGCTGGCTCACCCGCCGCTCCGACGGGATTGACACCTTGGCGCAGATTTCCTTGGCATAGGAATCGCCGATGCCGTGGATATAGGTCAGCGCGATCTCGACCCGCTTATTGGTCGGGATATTGACGCCTGCAATTCGGGCCACGTAGTCGCCTCCTCGCGCGCACGTGCTAACGTGCTGAAATTAAAGCCGGATTACCCAGTTGGAACACAACGAGACCGACCGCGGACAGGCTCTACCCCCGGGACCGGTCAGTCCATCAAGCAATGTGACGCCGTTATGTAGCGATTCCGCTTGACAAGGTCAACTGGCCGAAATGGCCCCGGCCACCGAGTCAAGCCTCAAGCCCCATCCAGCGCCTGATCGATCTCCTTCTGCACTGTCTCAATATCGGCCATGCCGTCGACCGATCTGACCTTCCCCTGCCCCTCGTAATAGCCAATCAGCGGCTTGGTCTGCGCGTGGTAGGCCTTGAGCCGGGCCCGGACCACCTCCTCGGTATCGTCCTTCCGGCGGGTGAACTTCGTGCCGCCGCAGACGTCGCACACGCCCTCGACCTTCGGCCGCTTATAGAGGTCGTGATAGCCCTCCCCGCAGGTGGCGCAGGTAAAGCGCCCGGTAATGCGCTGGACGAGCTTGTCGTCGTCCACGTCAAGGACGACCACCCGGTCGACCTTCTTGCCGCGCTCTTCCAGCAAGCGGTCCAGCGCCTCGGCCTGGCCGATCGTGCGCGGGAACCCGTCGAGGATGAAGCCCTTGCCGCCCTTGTCCGCGTCCATGCGCTCGGCGATCAGGCCGATGACGAGGTCGTCTGGCACGAGCTCGCCGCGCTCCATGATGTCGCCCGCCTTGCGCCCGAGCTCGGTGCCCGCGGCAACGGCGGCGCGTAACATGTCTCCGGTGGAAAGCTGGACGAGTCCGCGCTGATCTTGCAGCCGCTTCGCCTGGGTCCCCTTACCGGCGCCTGGAGGGCCGAGCAGGACCAGGTTCATCGCCGCCGCGCTCCTCTGAGCTTGGCCCTCTTGATCAGCCCTTCATATTGGTGGGCGAGCAGATGGCTCTGAATCTGCGCCACCGTGTCCATGGTGACGCTCACCACGATAAGGAGCGAGGTGCCGCCGAAATAGAACGGCACGCCGGCGTAAGAGATGAGGATCTCCGGCAGCACGCAGACCGCGGCAAGGTAGATGGCGCCAAGCACCGTGATCCGCGTCAGCACGTAGTCGATATATTCGGCCGTGCGCTCGCCGGGCCTGATGCCGGGCAGGAAGCCGCCATACTTCTTCAGATTGTCGGCCGTCTCCTTCGGGTTGAAGACCACCGCCGTATAGAAGAAGGCGAAGAAGATGATCAGCGACATGTAGATCAGGATGTGCAGCGGCTGACCGCGACCGAGCATGGCGGTAATGGTGTTCAACCAATCAGGACCTTGGCCGGCCGAGAAGTTCGCCGCCGTGATCGGCAAGAGCAGCAGCGAGGAGGCGAAGATCGGCGGGATGACGCCGGCGCTGTTCAGCTTGAGCGGCAGATGCGAGGCATCGCCCTGCATCATGCGGTTGCCCACTTGTCGCTTCGGATACTGCACGAGCAGCCGCCGCTGGGCCCGCTCCATATATACGATGACGGCGATCACACCGATCGCCCCGACGAAGAGCGCGACGATCAGCCCGGTCGACAGCGCGCCCTCTTTGCCGAGCTCCAACGTACCGATCAAGGCATGGGGCAGCCGCGCGATGATGCCGGTGAAGATGATCAGCGAGATGCCGTTGCCGACGCCCCGCGCCGTGATCTGCTCGCCAAGCCACATCAGGAATACGGTGCCGCCCACCAGCGTGAACACGGTGGTGAGCGCGGAAGAACCAGCCGGGATCGGTCACGACGTTGCCGGCGCCCTCGAGCCCGACGGCGATGCCGTAGCCTTGGAGCGCGGCGAGGATGACCGTGCCGTAGCGCGTGTACTGGTTGATCGTGCGCCGCCCCTGCTCGCCTTCCTTCTTGAGGTTCTCAAGCGTCGGCGACACGGTGGTGAGGAGCTGGATGATAATCGATGCCGAGATGTACGGCATGATGCCGAGGGCGAAGATCGCCATGCGGCCGACCGCGCCGCCGGAAAACATATCGAACATGCCAAGCAGGCCCGACTGCTGGTGACGGAACACGTCGGCCAGCGCCTGCGGGTTGATGCCCGGGATCGGGATATACGTGCCCAGCCGGTAGATGATGAGCGCGCCGAGCGTGAACCAGATACGCTTCTTGAGCTCGTCGGCCTTGGCAAAGGCCGCGAAGTTCAGGTTGGAGACGAGCTGTTCTGCGGCGGAAACCATCGGCGCTCTTCCCTTCTCCGATGCGGTCAGACGGCCTCAAGAGCGGGCCGCCGTGACCTCACTCGGACGTGTCTTTCTTGGCCCGGGGCTTCTTAGCCGCGGCCTTCTTCGCCGGCGCCCCCTCAGCCTTCTTCGGTTTGGCCGACTTTGCCTCGGCCATGCGGTCTTTTTTGGGCTTGCCCTTGCCGTCAGCCTTGGCCTCGGGACGCGGCAACGGTGTCACCGTCACACTTCCGCCGGCGGCCTCAACGGCCTTGACCGCACCGCTCGACGCACCGGTCACCTCGAAGGCGAGCTTCGTCTTGATCTCGCCGCTTCCAAGGAGCCGCACGCCATCGCGCACGCGCCGGATCAGCCCTGCCGCGAGCAGCGCATCGACGGTGATCGGCGCCTTGGCGTCGAGCTTGCCGGCATCGATCGCGCTCTGCACGCGACCGACGTTCACCTCGTTGAAATCCTTGGCGAAGATGTTGTTGAAGCCGCGCTTCGGCAGACGCCGGTCGAGCGGCATCTGACCGCCTTCGAAGCCCTTGATGGCAACGCCCGAGCGCGCCTTCTGGCCCTTCTGACCACGCCCCGAAGTCTTGCCGAGGCCTGAGCCGGGGCCGCGGCCGAGCCGCTTCTTGGCCCTGGTCGCGCCCGGCCGGTCGCTGATCTCATTCAGTCGCATGATATTCGTTCCTTAGGCCTTCGCCTCGTCCTCGACAATGCGCACCAAGTGGCTGACCTTGGCGACCATACCGCGCACCTGGGGGCTGTCGATCAGCGTCCGCCGCTTGTGCATCTTGTTCAGGCCGAGCCCGATCAGGGTCGCGCGTTGCTTGCCGGGGCGGCGGATCGGGCTACCAATCTGCTCCACGACGATCGTCTTCTGCTTGTCGGCCATCTCTCTTCAACCTTGCTCTTGGGACTCAGGCTTAGACCTGGGCCTCGGCGCCCTCGCCGGCCTGATCGCGGCGGCGGGACACGATCTCGCTGACCTTCTTGCCGCGCCGCGCCGCAACGCCGCGCGGGCTGTCCTCATGGCGCAGCGCATCGAACGTGGCCCGCACCATGTTGTAGGGATTGGAGCTGCCGAGCGACTTGGCCACCACGTCCTGGATGCCGAGCGTCTCGAACACAGCGCGCATCGGACCGCCGGCGATGATGCCGGTGCCCGGAGGGGCCGCGCGCAAGACCACCTTGCCCGCGCCGTGCTGCCCGCGCACGTCGTGATGCAGCGTACGGCCCTCACGCAAGGGCACCTTGACCAGATTGCGCTTGGCCGACTCCGTCGCCTTGCGGATGGCCTCAGGCACCTCACGCGCCTTGCCGTGGCCGAAGCCGACACGGCCCTTCTGGTCGCCGACGACGACGAGCGCGGCAAAGCCGAAGCGCCGTCCGCCCTTGACCACCTTGGCCACGCGATTGATGTGCACGAGCTTGTCGACAAACTCGCTATCGCGTTCGTCGCGGTCTCTGCCTTGCGGACCGCGTGATTGGGGACCTCGTGCCACGTGTCAGACCCTTTCCTTCGAACCCTTAGAAATTCAGACCGGCCTCGCGGGCCGCGTCTGCGAGCGCCTTGACGCGCCCGTGATAGAGATAGCCACCGCGGTCGAACACGACGTCCTTGACCCCGGCCTTGACCGCGCGCTCGGCGACGAGCTTGCCCACGGCTTGCGCCGCCGCCGTGTCGGTGCCCTTGGGCAGCTTGAGATCCTTGTCCAGGGTCGAAGCCGCCGCCACGGTCTTGCCGTCGCGATCGTCGATCACCTGCGCGTAGATGTGCTTCGAGGAGCGGAACACCGACAGACGCGCACGTCCGTTGGCCGCCCGCTTCAGCGAGTGGCGAACCCGGCGCGAGCGCCGCACAAATGTATCGTTCAATGCGCTCATGGTCTGATCCCGCTACTTCTTCTTGCCTTCCTTGCGGAGGATATACTCGCCCGCATAGCGCACGCCCTTGCCCTTATAGGGCTCCGGCGGCCTGAACCGCCTGATCTCCGCCGCGACCTGACCGACCTTCTGCTTGTCGATGCCGCTGATCACGATCTCCGTCGGCTTCGGACACTGCGCCTGAATGCCATCCGGCAGAGGATAGGTCACGTCGTGGCTGTACCCGAGCTGCAGCTGCAGGGCCTGGCCCTGCACCGCGGCGCGATAGCCGACGCCGGTGATCTCGAGCTTCTTGGTGAAGCCTTCCGTCACGCCGGTGACGAGGTTGGCGACGAGGGTCCGCGACATGCCCCACATGGCACGCGCCTCCTTCGTGTCCTCGCGCATGGCGATCTCGATACCGTCCTCACCGGCCTTGGCGATGACCTGATCGACGAGCACGTGCTTGAGCTCGCCCTTAGGCCCCTTCACCTTGACCTCCTGGCCGTCAACCGCGGCGGTAACGCCGCCGGGAATTGCCACTGGTTTCTTGCCGATGCGCGACATGGATCAACCTTCGCTTCAATACGTTCCGCTAGAACACGTTACAGAGAATCTCGCCACCGACATTCTCGTTACGTGCGCGGGAATCCGACATGACGCCCTTCGGCGTCGACAAAATGGCTACGCCGAGGCCGTTGGCGACCGTCGGCAGGTCCCTCACCGAGGAGTACACGCGCCGGCCCGGCGTCGACACCCGCTTGATGTCCTTGATGACCGGCTCGCCGTCGAAATATTTCAGCTCGATCTCGAACTCGGACTTGCCGCCGGTGTACTCGACGAGCGCGTAGCCGCGGATATAGCCCTCCTCCGCCAGCACGTCGAGAACGCGCTCACGCAGCTTGGAGGCCGGCGTTGTGACCTTGACCTTGTGCCGCATCTGCGCGTTGCGGATGCGGGTCAGCATATCGCCTAAAGGATCGTTGATGCTCATCGATCGTCCTTACCAGCTCGACTTGACCATGCCGGGGATCAGCCCGTTGCTTCCGAGATCGCGCAGCGCAATGCGCGACATGCGGAGCTTGCGGTAGTAACCGCGCGGACGCCCGGTGAGATCGCAACGGTTGCGAATACGCGTCGGCGAGGAGTTGCGCGGCAGCTCGGCGAGCTTCAGCCTCGCCGCAAAGCGCTCCTCGGCCGGCAATGAGCTGATCGGCGGCGATCTCCTTCAGCCGCGTGCGCCGGAAGTTGTACTTCTTGGCGAGGCGCCGCCGCTTCTTGTCCCGCTCAATCATGCTCGTCTTAGCCATTCAGTCCTCCTGTGCAGCTGGAACGTTCAGCCCTAGCTGCGGAACGGAAAGTTCAAACCCTTCAGAAGCGCGCGCGCCTCGTCGTCGCTCTGCGCTGTCGTGCATATGATGATGTCCATGCCGAGCACGTCCTCGACCTTGTCGTAATCGATCTCGGGGAAGATGATGTGCTCTTTCAGCCCCATCGAGTAATTGCCTCTTCCGTCGAAGCTTTTTGCGTTCAGCCCACGGAAGTCCCGCACCCGCGGCAGGGCGATGTTCACGAGCCGGTCCAGGAACTCGTACATATGGTCCTTGCGCAAGGTCACCTTGACGCCCACGGGCATGCCTTCACGCAGCTTGAAGCCGGCGATGGATTTCCGCGCCTTGGTGATGACCGGACGCTGGCCGGCGATCAGCCCGAGATCAGCAGCGGCGGCCTGCACCTTCTTGGAATCGCCCACGGCCTCGCCGACGCCCATGTTGAGCACCACCTTGTCGAGGCGCGGCACCTGCATGACGTTCTTGTAGCCGAACTCCTTGGTGAGCTCGTCCTTGATGACGTCCAGATACTGCTTCTTCAGCCGCGGAGTGTAAGCCTGCTCAGCCATCGATGACCTCGCCCGAACGCCTGGCGAAACGAACCTTGCGCCCGTCCTTTAGAAACTTGTAGCCGACGCGCGTCGGTTTCCCGTCCTTGGGATCCTCCAGCGCGATGTTCGAGATATGGATCGGGGCTTCCTTGGTGATGATGCCCCCCTCCTGCGACGCGGTCTGGCGCTGGTGACGGCGCACCATGGCCACGCCCTTGACGATGGCGCGGTTCTCCGCCGGCAGCACCTTCAGCACCTCGCCGTGCTTGCCCTTGTCCTTGCCGGTGAGCACCACGACGTGGTCGCCCTTTTTGATCTTCAGCTTGGGCATCAAAGCACCTCCGGCGCGAGCGACACGATCTTCATGTGCTTCTTCGCCCTCAACTCACGCGTGACCGGGCCGAAGATACGCGTACCCACCGGCTCGCCTTGCGCGTTGACCAAAACCGCGGCGTTGCGGTCGAAGCGAATGAGTGAGCCATCCTGACGGCGCACACCGGTCGCGGTGCGCACGATCACAGCCTTCATCACCTGCCCCTTCTTCACGCGGCCGCGCGGAATCGCTTCCTTGACGCTGACCACGATCGTATCGCCGATCGAAGCGTATTTGCGCTTCGAGCCGCCGAGCACCTTGATGCATTGCACGCGCTTTGCACCGGAGTTGTCGGCCACATCGAGATTGGTCTGCATCTGAATCATGGCATTTGCCCTTGCTCAGGCCTCAAAGGCCCGCATGTCCATTCCTTAAACCGCTTCCTGCCCGCGCGGCAGCACCGTCCATCGCTTCTGTCTCGAGATCGGCGCGCATTCCTCGATCCATACCTTCTCGCCCACCTTGAATTCGTTCTTCTCGTCGTGGGCGTGATAGTTCTTGGTCCGGCGCACCGTCTTCTTGAACAGGGGATGCGTGAAGCGGCGCTCGACCTTGACCACAACGGTCTTGTCGTTCTTGTCGCTGACCACGACCCCAAGCAGAACTCGTTTCGGCATCGTTCCTACCTTTAAGCCTTCGCCGCGGCGCTCTTCTGCCGCGCGACCGTTTTGACGCGCGCAATATCGCGCCTGATCTGTCGCACCCGCGCCGTGTTCTCAAGCTGCCCGGAAGCCGCCTGGAAGCGCAGGTTGAACTGCTCTTTCTTCAGCTTGACCAACTCGTCGTTGAGCTGATCGACCGTCATATCGTGCACCTGGCTCGCCTTCATCGCCCTAGCCCTCGATGCGCGCCACGACGCGCGTCTTGATCGGCAGCTTGGCAGCTGCAAGCCGCAGAGATTCCCGCGCCACCGCCTCGTTCACACCGTCGATCTCGAACATGATGCGGCCGGGCTTGACCTTGGCCGCCCAGAACTCCGGCGTACCCTTGCCCTTACCCATGCGCACCTCGGTCGGCTTCTTCGACACCGGCACATCCGGGAAGATGCGGATCCACACACGGCCCGCACGCTTCATCTGGCGGGTCATGGCGCGCCGCGCCGCCTCGATCTGCCGCGCGGTGATGCGGGCAGGCTCCTGCGCCTTCAGCCCGAACGTGCCGAAAGTGAGCGCGGTCGCGCCCTTGGCGGCGCCTTTGATGCGCCCCTTATGGGCTTTGCGGAACTTTGTGCGTTTCGGTTGCAGCATGACTTAAGCCTTACCCTCGCCCTTAGCCTTGCGCCGGAGCGGGTTCGCGGCGACCGGTCGAGCGGCCACCTTCTTGTGCCTCGAGTGCCTTGTTCTCCTGGGCCATGGGATCGTGCTCCATGATCTCGCCCTTGAAGATCCAGACCTTGATGCCGATGATCCCGTACGCGGTGCGTCCGAGCGCCGTGCCGTAATCGATATTGGCGCGCAGCGTATGCAGCGGCACGCGGCCCTCGCGGTACCACTCCATGCGCGCGATCTCCGCACCACCGAGCCGGCCCGAGCAATTGATGCGAATGCCGAGCGCGCCCATGCGGATCGCCGACTGCACCGCCCGCTTCATCGCCCGGCGGAACGCCACGCGGCGCTCGAGCTGCTGGGCAATGCCTTCCGCCACCAACGTGGCGTCAACCTCGGGCTTGCGCACCTCGACAATGTTCAGGTGCACCTCGGAGTCCGTGAGGCCGGCGAGCTCCCGGCGGAGCTTCTCGATGTCGGCGCCCTTCTTGCCGATCAGGATGCCCGGGCGCGCGGTGTACACCGTCACCCGGCACTTCTTGTGCGGACGCTCGATGACCACCTTGGAGATGCCGGCCTGCTTGCGCGAATTGAGAATGTGCTCGCGCATCTTCAAGTCTTCATGCAGGAGCTGCGCGTACTCGCCTCTGGAAGCGAACCAACGCGAATCCCACGTGCGGTTGACGCCGAGCCTAAGCCCGATCGGATTGACCTTCTGTCCCATTAAGCGGACTCCTCGACTTGGCGCACGACCACAGTCATTTGCGAAAACGGTTTCAGGATGCGAGCGGCCCGGCCGCGTGCCCGCGCACGAAGCCGCTTCATCACGATGTTCTTGCCCACATAAGCTTCGGACACGATCAGCGCGTCGACGTCGAGATCGTGATTGTTCTCGGCGTTGGCAATGGCCGACTCGAGCGTCTTCTTCACGTCCTTGGCCACGCGCTTGCGCGAGAAGGTGAGATCGGCCAGCGCACGATCGACCTTCTTGCCGCGGATCAGCTGGGCAACCAGGTTGAGCTTCTGCGGGCTCACGCGAATGAGCCGGGTCACGGCCCTCGCCTCGTTGTCTTTGAGCGTGCGCTCGCGTTGCGGCTTGCCCATGACTACCTGCCCTTCTTCGCTTTACGGTCGGCAGTGTGGCCGTGATAGGTCCGCGTCGGCGAGAACTCGCCGAACTTGTGCCCCACCATGTCCTCGGTCACGAGCACCGGAATGTGCTTCTGGCCGTTATGGACACCGAAGGTCAGCCCCACGAACTGCGGCAGGATGGTCGAGCGGCGCGACCACATCTTGATGATGGCGTTGGAGCCGCTCCCACGCGCCTTCTCCGCCTTCTTCAAGAGATAGCCGTCGACGAACGGGCCTTTCCAGATCGAACGTGCCACGTGCGTTACCCCTTCTTCTTCTTCTGATGGCGGCTGCGCAGGATGAACTTGTCGCTCGCCTTGTTAGAGCGTGTCCTCTTGCCCTTGGTCGACTTGCCCCAGGGCGTGACCGGATGACGGCCACCAGACGTACGGCCCTCACCACCGCCATGAGGATGATCGATCGGGTTCATAGCCACACCACGAACCACGGGCTTGCGCCCCTTCCACCGCATGCGTCCCGCCTTGGCGAAGGACACGTTGGAATTGTCCGGATTGGACACCGCGCCAACGGTCGCCATGCACTCGGACGACACCATGCGCGTCTCGCCGGAGTTGAGCCGCAAAATCGCGTAGCCCGCATCGCGGCCCACGAGCTGGACATAGGCCCCCGCCGCGCGCGCGATCTGGCCGCCTTTGCCCTGCTTCATCTCCACATTGTGGACGATGGTGCCGATCGGCATGTTGGCCAGCGGCATGGCGTTGCCAGGCTTCACGTCGGCCTTCTCGTCGGCGATCACCGTGTCGCCGGGCGCAAGCCGCTGCGGCGCCAGGATATAGGACAGCTCGCCGTCCTCATACTTGATGAGGGCGATGAACGCGGTCCGGTTCGGATCGTATTCGAGCCGCTCCACAGTCGCCGGAACGCCACGCTTGCCGCGCTTGAAATCCACCACGCGGTAGGTGCGCTTGTGGCCACCACCGCGATGCCACAGGGAAACGCGGCCCGTGTTGTTGCGCCCGCCAGACTTGCTCAAGCCTTCGGTCAGCGCCTTGACGGGCTTGCCCTTCCACAGAGCGCTGCGGTCGACGAGCACCAGCTGACGCTGGCTCGGCGTGGTCGGTTTGTACTTCTTGAGCGCCATCTCGTCAGATCCTCGTCGTCACGTCGATCTTCTCGCCTTCGGCGAGCTTGACGATCGCTTTCTTCATGTCTTTTTGGCGCCCCTCGATGCCGCGGAAGCGCTTGGCCTTGCCCTTACGGGTCAGCGTGTTCACCGCCAGCACCTTGACGCCGAACAGCTGCTCGACCGCGGCCTTGATCTGCGGCTTGGTCGCATCCAGACGCACCTTGAACACCACCTGGTTTGCCTCGGACGCCTCGCTCGATTTCTCGGTGATGACCGGCGAGAGGATCACGTCATATGCAGCGAGCGAGCTCATTTGAACCGTGCCTCCAGCGCCTCGAGCGCCGCCTTGGTCAGCACGAGCTTCTCGTGCCGCAAAATGTCGTACACATTGATGCCCTGCACCGGCAGCACATCGACCTGAGGAATGTTGCGCGCCGCGCGGGCAAAACCGTCCTCAACCGCCGCGCCATCGACGATCAGCACCGAACCCAAGCCGAGCTTGGTGAAGCGCGACTTCAGCGCCTTGGTCTTGGCCTCTTTGAGCTCGCAAGAGTCGAGCACGACCAGCGTGTCTGTCTTGGCCTTGGATGACAGCGCATGCTTCAGCGCAAGCGCCCTCACCTTCTTCGGCAGATCGATGGCATGGCTGCGCGGCTTCGGCCCGAACGCCTTGCCGCCGCCGCGGAAGATCGGCGCCTTCTTGCTGCCGTGACGCGCCCGGCCCGTGCCCTTCTGCCGGAACATCTTGGCCGTCGTCGCATTGATCTCCGAACGGTCCTTGGACGAGGCCGTGCCGGCCCGCCGCTTGGCGAGCTGATAGCGCACCATGCGATGCAGGAGATCGGCGCGCGGCTCGAGCCCGAACACCTCGTCCGAGAGCTCGACCGTGCCCGCCTTCTTGGCATCGAGCGTTGTTACGTCCGCTTTCATCACGCTTTATCCCCGCCCTCTGCCGGCTGCGCCTCGGCAGCTTCTGCCGGTGCCGGTTCAGCCTGCTTGGCTTGTTTCGTCTCGTCGCCCGCGCCTTTGCGGAACGCACCGGGCTTCGGCGCCGCGTCGGGCAGCGCGCGCTTCACGGCATCCCTGAGCAGAACCCAGCCGCCTTTGGCGCCGGGCACGGCGCCACGGATCATGATCAACCCGCGCTCGGCGTCCGTCTTCACCACACGCAGATTCTGCGTGGTGACGCTGACATCGCCCATATGCCCGGCCATCTTCTTGCCCTTGAAGACCTTGCCCGGGTCCTGGCACTGACCTGTCGAGCCGATGGCTGCGGTGGCTGACCGACACACCGTGGCTCGCCCGCAAGCCCCCAAAGCCGTGGCGCTTCATGCCGCCGGCAAAACCCTTACCGATCGACGTGCCGGAGACGTCCACGTATTGCCCTTCGACGAAATGGTCGGCGGTGATCTCCGTGCCCACGTCGATCATATTGTCCGGGCTCACGCGAAACTCGGCGACCTTCCGCTTCGGCTCCACATTGGCCACGGCGAAGCCGCCGCGCTCGGCGCGGGTCAAGCGCTTCACCTTGCGCCGGCCGGCGCCGAGCTGGACGGCCGTATAGCCGTTCTTCTCGGCGGTGCGCTGGCCGACGACCTGGCAATTCTCCAAGCGCAACACCGTCACCGGGATGTGCTCCCCGGCATCGGTGAAGATCCTGGTCATGCCGACCTTTTGCGCGATGACACCTGATCGCATCGAACTTGTCCTTGCCTCGTCCCGTGCCGCGCTTAGAGCTTGATCTCGACGTCGACGCCGGCGGCGAGATCGAGCTTCATCAGCGCATCGACCGTCTGCGGCGTGGGATCGACGATATCGAGCAGCCGCTTATGCGTACGCATCTCGAACTGCTCTCGGCTCTTCTTGTCGATATGCGGCGAGCGGTTCACGGTGAACTTCTCGATGCGGGTCGGCAGCGGGATGGGCCCGCGCACTTCCGCACCGGTGCGTTTCGCCGTGTTGACGATCTCCTTGGTCGACGCATCGAGAATGCGATGGTCGAAGGCTTTCAGCCTAATTCTTATGTTCTGGCTCTGCATCTCGACGGCCTCAAGTTAAGGAGCGCGCCGCTTCATGCGACGCGCTCCTGATCTCCGTTACTCGATGATCGACGACACCACGCCGGCGCCGACGGTGCGACCGCCCTCACGGATGGCGAAGCGGAGCTTCTCCTCCATGGCGATCGGCACGATCAGCTCGACGGTCATCGCGATATTGTCGCCCGGCATCACCATCTCGGTGCCTTCCGGCAGCTCCACGACGCCGGTCACGTCGGTGGTGCGGAAGTAGAACTGCGGACGATAGTTGCCGAAGAACGGCGTGTGGCGGCCACCCTCTTCCTTGGTGAGGATGTAGGCCTCGGCCTTGAACTTGGTGTGGGGCGTCACCGAGCCCGGCTTGGCGCAGCACCTGACCGCGCTCCACCGCCTCGCGATCGACGCCGCGGAGCAGACAACCCACGTTGTCGCCCGCCTGGCCCTGATCGAGCAGCTTGCGGAACATCTCGACGCCGGTGACGGTGGTCTTGGTCGTGGGCTTGATGCCGACGATCTCGACTTCCTCGCCGACCTTGACCACACCACGCTCGATACGGCCGGTGACCACGGTGCCGCGGCCGGAGATCGAGAACACGTCCTCGATCGGCATCAGGAACGGCTTGTCCACGGGACGATCCGGCTGCGGAATGTAGGAGTCGACAGCCTGCATCAGCTCGAGAATCGCCTTCTTGCCGATCTCGTCGTTGGCTCGCCTTCGATAGCGGCCAGAGCCGAGCCCCTGACGATCGGGATGTCGTCGCCGGGGAACTCGTACTTCGACAGAAGCTCGCGAACCTCGAGCTCGACGAGGTCGAGCAGCTCCGGATCGTCGACCTGGTCGACCTTGTTCATGAAGACGACGAGCGCCGGCACACCGACCTGACGGGCGAGCAGGATGTGCTCGCGGGTCTGCGGCATGGGGCCGTCAGCGGCCGACACCACGAGGATGGCACCGTCCATCTGCGCGGCACCCGTGATCATGTTCTTCACGTAGTCCGCGTGGCCGGGCAGTCGACGTGGGCGTAATGCCGGTTCTCGGTCTCGTACTCGACGTGCGCGGTCGAGATGGTGATGCCGCGCGCCTTCTCTTCCGGCGCCTTGTCGATCTGGTCATAGGCGGTGAACGTCGCGCCGCCGGTCTCGGCCAATGTCTTGGTGATCGCAGCGGTCAGGGTCGTCTTGCCGTGATCGACGTGACCGATGGTCCCGATGTTGCAATGCGGCTTCTGTCCGCTCGAATTTCTGCCTTAGCCATGTTGGCTCTCCATTCTTCTCACCAAAAGCTAACTCTGAAACACCTGATGTCTCAGGCGAACTTGGCTTGCACTTCTTCCGCAACTGCCTGTGGCACTTGCGCGTAATGATCAAACTGCATCGTGAACTGGGCCCGGCCCTGGCTCATCGAACGCAGCGTGTTCACGTAACCGAACATGTTGGCGAGCGGCACCATGGCGTTGATGACCGCGGCGTTGCCGCGGCTCTCCTGGCCACGGACCTGCCCGCGGCGGCTCGTCAGATCGCCGATGATGCCGCCGACATAGTCTTCCGGCGTCACCACCTCGACCTTCATCATCGGCTCGAGCAGCTTGGGCCCGGCCTTCATGGCGCCCTCGCGGAACGCCGCACGGGACGCGATCTCGAACGCCATGACGCTCGAGTCGACGTCGTGATAGGCGCCGTCCGTCAGCGTGACCTTCACGTCGAGGATCGGGAAGCCAGCCAGAACGCCCGCGTCGATGACGCTCTGGACGCCCTTCTGCACGCCCGGGACGTATTCCTTGGGCACGTTGCCGCCGACGACCTTGTTCTCGAATTCGTAGCCCTTGCCCTGCTCGTTCGGCTCGATGGCGAGCTTCACGCGGGCGAACTGGCCCGAGCCGCCGGTCTGCTTCTTGTGGGTGTAGTCGATCTCGGCCGTCTTCGACACCGTCTCGCGATAGGCCACCTGCGGCGCGCCGACATTGGCCTCGACCTTGAACTCGCGCTTCATGCGGTCGACGATGATGTCGAGGTGAAGCTCGCCCATGCCCTTGATGATGGTCTGGCCGGACTCGTGGTCGACCGAGACGCGGAACGAGGGATCTTCCTGGGCGAGACGGTTCAGCGCGACGCCGAGCTTCTCCTGGTCGCTCTTGGTCTTGGGCTCCACGGCGACCTCGATGACCGGCTCGGGGAACTCCATGCGCTCCAGGATCACCGGCTTGCTGGCGATCGCAGAGCGTGTCGCCGGTGGTCACGTCCTTGAGGCCGGCGATGGCGACGATGTCGCCGGTATAGGCTTCCTTGATGTCCTCGCGGTGATTGGAGTGCATGAGCAGCATGCGGCCGATGCGCTCCTTCTTGTCCTTCACCGTGTTGGACAGGCGTCTTGCCGGTCTCCACCTTGCCCGAATAGATGCGGCAGAAGGTCAGCGAGCCGACGAACGGGTCGTTCATGATCTTGAAGGCGAGCATGGACAGCGGCGCGTCGTCGGATGGCGGCCGGCTCACTTCCTCGTCGGTCTTCGCGTCGATGGCCTTGATTGCCGGCACGTCGAGCGGCGACGGCAGATAGTCGACGACGGCGTCGAGCAGCGGCTGCACGCCCTTGTTCTTGAAGGCGGAGCCGCACAGCACCGGCACGAAGTCGAGATTGATGGTGCCCTTGCGGATCAGCTCTTTCAGCTTGTCCTCGGAGACTTCCTTGCCCTCGAGATAAGCCTCCATGGCCTCCTCATCGAGCTCGACCGCCTGCTCCACCAGCTTGTCGTGATACTCCTTGGCCAGATCCATGAGATCGGCCGGGATATCCTCGTCGTGGAACGTCGCGCCGAGCCACTCGTCGTCCCAAACGACCGCCTTCATGCGAACGAAGGTCGACGATGCCCGCGAAGTTCGACTCCGCGCCGACCGGCAGCTGGAGCACGAGCGGGTTGGCGCCGAGGCGCTCCTTGATCATCTTCACCGACATGAAGAAGTCGGCGCCGATCTTGTCCATCTTGTTGACGAAGATCATGCGCGGCACGCTGATACTTGTCGGCCTGACGCCATACCGTCTCGGTCTGCGGCTCTACGCCCTGGTTGGCGTCGAGCAGCGCGACCGCGCCGTCGAGCACACGAAGCGAGCGCTCCACCTCGATGGTGAAGTCCACGTGGCCGGGCGTGTCGATGATGTTGACGCGCTTGTCGTTCCAGAAAGCGGTCGTCGCGGCCGACGTGATGGTGATGCCGCGCTCCTGCTCCTGCTCCATCCAGTCCATGGTGGCCGCGCCGTCATGGACTTCGCCGATCTTGTGGCTCTTACCCGTGTAGTAGAGGACACGCTCGGTGGTCGTGGTCTTGCCGGCGTCGATATGCGCCATGATCCCGATATTGCGGTAATCCTCGAGGGGGGTGGTGCGAGGCATCGTTCGAAGTCCTTAGGGGTTACCAGCGGTAATGCGAGAAGGCGCGGTTCGCCTCCGCCATGCGATGGGTGTCTTCACGCTTCTTCACCGCGGTCCCGCGGTTGTTGACGGCATCGAGCAGCTCGCCCGAAAGGCGCTCGACCATGGTGTTCTCGTTGCGCCCGCGCGCCGCAGAGATGATCCAGCGGATGGCAAGCGCCTGACGGCGGTCGAGCCGGACCTCGACCGGAACCTGATAGGTGGCGCCACCGACGCGGCGGGAGCGAACCTCCAAGCGCCGGCATCACGTTGTGCAGCGCCTGATGGAACAGCTCGATCGGGTTCTGCTTGGCCTTCTGCTCCATCTGATCGAGCGCGCCATAGACAATCCGCTCGGCGGCGGACTTCTTGCCTTCCTTCATGATGGAATTCATGAACTTGGTGAGCACGGTATCCCCGAACTTGGGATCGGGAATGATCTCGCGCTTTTCAGCTCTGTGCCGCCTCGACATATCGTCTGATCCGTTTTCCTAAAGACGCAAAAACGGCCCAACTATTTGGGCCGTTTGGCTCCGTATTTCGAACGCCGCTGCCGGCGCGCGCTAACGCCTTGGGTGTCGAGCACGCCGCGGATGATGTGGTAGCGCACGCCAGGAAGGTCCTTGACGCGCCCGCCGCGGATCATCACCACCGAGTGCTCCTGGAGGTTATGACCCTCACCAGGAATGTAGCTCGTCACTTCCAGCTGATTGGTCAGCCGCACGCGAGCCACCTTCCGAAGCGCCGAGTTCGGCTTCTTCGGGGTCGTGGTGTAGACGCGCGTGCACACCCCCCGCTTCTGCGGGCAGGCCTGCATGGCCGGTACTTTGTTCCGCTTCACCGGCTGTTGGCGCGGCTTGCGGATCAGTTGCTGAATTGTCGGCATGGCAGCCTTTGCGTCCAATCATTCTCTGGCGCGAACGCCTAATTCATCCAATGGGCAAAAGCCCACATCACAAGAGCCGAAGTGCAGGCGAACCCCGCGTCCTTCAGCGCCTCAATACAGAGGATCTTGGAGGGCGTAACCCCCAAGATCTTGACCCCGATTTGATCCCGGTTAGTCCAGCAGCGTCTAACCCGCGCCCGTAGGCAACCAAAAAGTTGGGCTACCGCCTGCCGAGAAAGTTGGCGCGTTTTATCAGGCAGATTCTTCTATCGTCAAGGGTAGAAATGCCGGATTTCCGGGGGCCGGAGGCCAGAGACGCGCAACTCTGGCAGCCAGCCCCCGTTTGGCTCCGAAACTCCTAGGCCGAAGCGCCCTCCTCGGCTTCCTCGCCCTCCTCGTTGGTCGATCGCCTCTTGGGCGGCCCGCTGCCGCTCCTCGAGGATCAGATCGTCCCGATGGGAGGCGATCCTGTTGAGCCTGGAGAGCATGCCGCCGGTCCCGGCCGGGATGAGCCGGCCGACGATGACGTTCTCTTTCAGGCCCTCGAGCGCATCCGCCTTGCCGTTCACGGCGGCGTCGGTGAGCACCCGCGTGGTCTCCTGGAACGAGGCCGCCGAGATGAACGACCGCGTCTGGAGGCTCGCCTTGGTGATACCGAGCAGAACCGGCTGACCCGTGGCGGGCTTGCCGCCATTGGCCTCGGCCGCAATATTGGCATCGTCGAAGTCGATGACGATCGACCTGCTCGCCCTTGAGGAACTCGGTGTCGCCCGGATCGTCCACTTCGGTCTTCTGAAGCATCTGCCGGACGATGACCTCGATATGCTTATCGTTGATGGTCACGCCCTGCAGCCGGTAGACCTCCTGGATCTCGTTGACGAGATAGTTGGCGAGCTCCTCGACACCCTTAATGGCCAGGATATCGTGCGGCGCCGGGTGACCGTCGAGCAGGTACTCGCCCTTCTCGATGCGGTCGCCCTCCTGCACCGTCAGATGCCGGCCCTTGGGAATCAGGAACTCGACCGGCTCCATGCCCTCCTCATCCGGCGTGATCATGATGCGCCGCTTGTTCTTGTAGTCGCGGCCGAGCGTCACGATGCCCGAGATCTCGGCGATGATGGCGTGATCCTTCGGACGCCGCGCCTCGAACAGCTCCGCCACGCGCGGCAGACCGCCCGTGATGTCGCGGGTCTTGGCACTCTCCATCGGGATACGGGCCAGCACGTCGCCGGCCTTCACCTCATGGCCAGGCTCGACCGACAGCACCGCGTCGACGGGAAGCAGGTAACGCGCCTCGCCGCCCCGTGACAGCTTGCCGATCTTGCCCTTCTTGTCCTTGATCACCATCGCGGGCCGAAGGTCGGCGCCGCGGGGCGACGCACGCCAGTCGATGATCACGCTGTTGGTGATACCGGTCGACTCATCGCGCTGCTCGCTGACCGACACGCCCTCGACCAGATCCTCGAACTCGACCGTGCCCTCGATCTCGGTGAGCACGGGCCGCGTATAAGGATCCCACTCGGCGAGACGATCGCCGCGCTTGACCTTGTCGCCCTCGTCCACCCGCAGATGGGTACCGTACGGCAGACGGTGCACGGCACGCTCGGTGCCCTCGTCGTCCACGATCACGATCGCCGTGTTACGGCCCATGACCATGTGCCGGCCTTGCGAATCCTCAACGACGTTGCGCTGCTTGATCTTCACGACGCCGTCGAAGTTCGACTCGAGCGAGGACTGATCGACCACCTTGGAGCTCGCCACACCGCCCAAGTGGAAGGTGCGCATGGTGAGCTGGGTGCCCGGCTCGCCGATCGACTGCGCCGCAATGACGCCGACGGCCTCGCCCATATTGACGGGCGTGCCGCGGGCGAGATCGCGCCCGTAGCACTTGCCGCAGATGCCGTTGCGGGTTTCGCAAGTCAGCGCCGAGCGGATGCGGATCTCCTGGACCCGCGCATTCTCGATCTCCTCGACCTGCTCTTCCTCGATCAGATCGCCAGCCTTGACGATGATCTTGCCGGTCGCCGGGTTCTTGATGTTGTCGACGGCGGTCCGGCCAAGCACGCGCTGGCCGAGCGACACGGTCACCTCACCAGCCTCGAGGATGGCGCGAGCGGTGATACCTTCCGTCGTCCCGCAATCCTCCTCGGTGACGATGCAGTCCTGCGCCACGTCGACGAGACGCCGCGTCAGATAACCCGAGTTCGCCGTCTTCAGCGCCGTATCGGCCAAGCCTTTGCGGGCGCCGTGGGTCGAGTTGAAGTACTCGAGCACCGACAGCCCCTCCTTGAAGTTGGAGATGATCGGCGTCTCGATGATCTCGCCCGACGGCTTGGTCATCAGACCGCGCATGCCGGCAAGCTGCTTCATCTGAGCGGGCGAACCACGCGCGCCCGAATGCGACATCATGTAGATCGAGTTGATCGGCTTCTCGCGGCCGGTCTCCTTGTCCATCTCGACCGAGGAGATGCGCTTCATCATCTCCTTGGCGACGAGCTCGGTGCACTCGGTCCAGGTGTCGACCACCTTGTTGTACTTCTCGCCGCGGGTGATGAGGCCGTCATTGTACTGCTGCTCGTACTCGCGCACGAGCTCGGTCGTCTTGTGAACGATGTCGTCCTTGGTCTCCGGGATCACCATGTCGTCCTTGCCGAACGAGATGCCGGCGCGGCACGCATAGCGGAAGCCAAGACCCATGATCCTGTCGCAGAAGATAACCGTCTCCTTCTGACCGCAGTGGCGATAGACCACGTCGATCATGTTGGAGATCTCCTTCTTGGTGAGGAGCTTGTTCACCAGGTCGAAGCTGATCTCCGGCCGCCGCGGCAGAAGCTCGCCGAGCAGCATGCGGCCGGGCGTCGTGTCGTAGATATGCGACACGTCGTTGCCGTCCTCATCCTTGGTGATGAAACGGCCCTTGATCTTGGCATGCAGGCTCACGGCCTTGGAGTCGAGCGCATGATGGATCTCGGCCACGTTGCCGAACATCATGCCCTCGCCCGGCTCGTTGTCCATGATCAGCGACAGGTAGTAGAGGCCGAGCACGATATCCTGCGACGGCACGATGATCGGCGAACCGTTGGCCGGGTGCAGGATGTTGTTGGTCGACATCATCAGGACGCGCGCCTCAAGCTGCGCCTCGAGCGACAGCGGCACGTGCACGGCCATCTGGTCGCCGTCGAAGTCGGCGTTGAACGCCGCGCAGACGAGCGGGTGCAGCTGGATGGCCTTGCCCTCGATCAAGGTCGGCTCGAACGCCTGAATGCCGAGGCGATGCAACGTCGGCGCACGGTTGAGCAGAACCGGGTGCTCGCGGATCACCTCATCGAGGATATCCCACACCTCCGGCTTCTCTTTCTCCACCAGCTTCTTCGCCTGCTTCACCGTGGCGGCATGGCCCTTGGCGTCGAGCCGCGCGTAGATGAACGGCTTGAACAGCTCGAGCGCCATCTTCTTCGGCAGACCGCACTGATGCAGCTTGAGCTCAGGCCCGACCACGATCACCGAGCGGCCCGAATAGTCGACGCGCTTGCCGAGCAGGTTCTGACGGAACCGGCCCTGCTTGCCCTTCAGCATGTCGGCGAGCGACTTCAGCGGACGCTTGTTGGCGCCGGTGATGACGCGGCCACGCCGGCCGTTGTCGAACAGCGCATCGACCGCCTCTTGCAGCATGCGCTTCTCGTTGCGGATGATGATGTCCGGCGCGCGCAGCTCCATCAGCCGCTTCAGACGGTTGTTCCGGTTGATGACGCGGCGGTAGAGATCGTTGAGGTCGGAGGTGGCGAAGCGGCCGCCGTCGAGCGGCACCAGCGGCCGCAGCTCCGGCGGAATGACCGGAACCACGGTCAGGATCATCCACTCCGGCTTGTTGCCGGACTGAATGAAGGCCTCGACCACCTTCAGACGCTTGGCGAGCTTCTTGGGCTTAAGCTCCGAAGTCGACTCGGCAATTTCCACGCGCAGGTCGGCGGCGATCTTCTCCAGATCGAGACCCTTCAGGAGCTCGCGAATGGCCTCCGCGCCGATCGACGCCGTGAACGAATCCTCGCCGAAATCGTCCTGCGCCTGGAGATACTCGTCCTCCGACAGGAGCTGCAGCGGCTTGAGCGAGGTGAGCCCCGGCTCGAGCACGATGTAGTTCTCGAAATAGAGCACCCGCTCCAGATCCTTCAGCGTCATGTCGAGCAGAAGGCCGATGCGGGAGGGCAGCGACTTCAGGAACCAGATATGTGCGACGGGCGCGGCCAACTCGATATGGCCCATGCGCTCGCGCCGGACCTTGGCGAGCGTGACCTCGACGCCGCACTTCTCGCAGATGACGCCCTTGTACTTCATGCGCTTGTACTTGCCGCACAAGCACTCGTAGTCCTTCACCGGGCCGAAGATGCGCGCGCAGAACAGGCCGTCGCGCTCCGGCTTGAAGGTACGGTAGTTGATCGTCTCCGGCTTCTTGATCTCCCCATACGACCACGACAGAATTTTCTCAGGGCTCGCGATGCCGATGCGAATCTGATCGAAATTCTGCTGCTGCGTCTGAGGGTTAAAGAGGTTGGCGAGATCTTGGTTCATTCTCTTGTCTCCCAATGGGCGGGCTTGCCGCCCTTCGGTTGGTCGTCGTCTGGTGCGAAGTCGAGCCTAGTGGGGGCTAAGGCTCATTCGGCCGCGGGCCGCGGCAGCCGCGCCCTTTGCGGCTGCTGCTCCTCAGGCTTTGGCTGCACCAACTCGACATTCAATCCCAAGGCACGCATTTCCTTGACGAGGACGTTGAACGACTCGGGGATACCCGCCTCGAACGTGTCGTCGCCGCGGACGATCGCCTCGTACACTTTGGTACGGCCGGCGACATCGTCCGATTTCACGGTCAACATCTCCTGCAGCGTGTAGGCGGCGCCGTAGGCTTCGAGCGCCCACACCTCCATCTCGCCGAAGCGCTGGCCACCGAACTGCGCCTTACCGCCGAGCGGCTGCTGGGTGACCAAGCTGTACGGACCGATCGAGCGCGCGTGGATCTTGTCGTCCACGAGGTGATGGAGCTTCAGCATATAGATGTAGCCCACGGTCACCTTGCGCTCGAACTCCTCGCCCGAACGGCCGTCATACAGTGTCACCTGACCGGACGAATCGAGACCGGCCGCATCCAGCAGACTCGGAGACGTCGCCCTCGTGCGCGCCGTCGAACACCGGCGTCGCCACCGGCACGCCGGCCGCCAGACTCTGCGCTCACCTCGATGAGATGCTCGTCCTTCAGACGCCGCCACGGCCTTGTCGTCGCCGTAGATGGTCTTGAGCAGATCCTTCAACGGCTTCGGCTTGTTCGTCTCGTAGTAGGCGTGCAACGCCTCGCCGATCTTGTCGCCGAGGCCGCGGCAGGCCCAGCCCAGATGGGTCTCCAGGATCTGGCCGACATTCATGCGGCTCGGCACGCCGAGCGGGTTCAGCACGATGTCGACCGGCGTCCCGTCCTCCAGATAGGGCATGTCCTCGATGGGCACGATCTGACTGATCACGCCCTTATTGCCGTGGCGGCCGGCCATCTTGTCGCCGGGCTGGATCTTGCGCTTCACCGCGACGAAGACCTTGACCATCTTCATCACGCCGGGCGGCAGCTCGTCGCCGCGCTGCAGCTTGTCGACCTTGTCGACGAAGCGCTGCTCGAGCCGCTTCTTGGCGTCCTCGTACTGGCGGCCAATCGCTTCGACCTCGGCCATCGCCTTGTCGTTCTTGAGCGCGATCTCCCACCAATGGCTGCGCGGCACCTCGTCGAGCAGCGCCTCGGTGATCTTGGCGTCCTTCTTGATGTTCTTCGGTCCCTTGGCGACGACCTTGTGCATGAGGACGTCCCTGAGACGGCCATAGACGTTGCGGTCGAGGATCGCGAGCTCGTCGTCGCGGTCCTTGGCGAGCCGCTCGATCTCCTCGCGCTCGATCGCCATGGCGCGCTCGTCCTTCTCCACACCGTGGCGGTTGAACACGCGCACCTCGACCACCGTGCCGGCCACGCCGGGCGGCAGCTTGAGCGAGGTATCGCGCACGTCGGACGCCTTCTCGCCGAAGATGGCGCGGAGCAGCTTCTCCTCCGGCGTCATCGGGCTCTCGCCCTTGGGCGTGATCTTGCCCACCAGGATGTCGCCCGGGTTCACCTCGGCGCCGATATAGACGATGCCGGCCTCGTCGAGATTCTTGAGCGCCTCTTCCGAGACGTTCGGAATGTCGCGCGTGATCTCCTCCGGCCCGAGCTTGGTGTCGCGGGCCATGACCTCGAACTCCTCGATATGGATCGAGGTGAACACGTCATCGCGCACGACGCGCTCGGAGATGAGGATGGAGTCCTCGAAGTTGTAGCCCATCCACGGCATGAAGGCGACGAGCACGTTGCGGCCGAGCGCCAGCTCGCCGAGATCGGTCGACGGCCCGTCGGCGATGATCTCGCCCGCCTGGACGTAATCGCCCACGCGCACCAGCGGCCGCTGGTTGATGCAGGTGTTCTGGTTGGAGCGCTGGAACTTGCGCAAGTTGTAGATGTCGACGCCCGACTTCGAAGGATCGGTCTCCTCCGTCGCCCGGATGACGATACGGGTCGCGTCCACCTGATCGACCACGCCGGTGCGGCGCGCGCCGATGGCGGCGCCCGAATCCCGCGCCACGACCTCTTCCATGCCGGTGCCGACCAGCGGCGCCTCCGCCGTGATCAACGGCACGGCCTGACGCTGCATGTTGGAGCCCATCAGTGCGCGGTTGGCGTCGTCGTTCTCGAGGAACGGAATGAGCGCGGCCGCGACGGACACGAGCTGCTTCGGCGACACGTCGATGAGGTCCACCTTCTCCCGCGGGTAAAGCTCCACGTCGCCTGCATGACGGCAGACGATGAGGTCCTCGACGAACGTGCCGTTCGGATTCAGCTGCGCATTCGCTTGAGCGATGATGTAGCGCGCCTCCTCCATGGCCGAGAGATAGACCACCTCGTCGGTCACCTTGGACTTCACCACGCGGCGATACGGGCTCTCGATGAAGCCGTATTTGTTCACCCGCGCGAACGTCGCCAGCGAGTTGATGAGGCCGATATTCGGACCTTCCGGCGTCTCGATCGGGCAGATGCGGCCGTAATGGGTCGGGTGCACGTCGCGCACCTCGAAGCCCGCGCGCTCGCGCGTCAGACCACCCGGACCAAGCGCCGACAGGCGCCGCTTGTGGGTGATCTCCGACAGCGGGTTGGTCTGGTCCATGAACTGCGACAGCTGCGAGGAGCCGAAGAACTCGCGCACCGCGGCAGCCGCGGGCTTCGCGTTGATCAGGTCCTGCGGCATCACCGTGTCGATGTCGACCGAGCTCATGCGCTCCTTGATGGCGCGCTCCATGCGGAGCAGACCCACGCGGTACTGATTCTCCATGAGCTCGCCCACCGAGCGCACCCGGCGGTTGCCGAGATGGTCGATGTCGTCGATCTCGCCCTTGCCGTCGCGCAGGTCGACCAGCGTCTTGATGACGGCGAGGATGTCCTCGCGGCGCAGCGTACGCATGGTGTCCGGCGCATCGAGGTCGAGGCGCATATTCATCTTCACCCGGCCCACGGCCGACAGGTCGTAGCGCTCCGGATCGAAGAAGATGCCGTTGAACAGCGTCTGCGCCGCCTCCGGGGTCGGCGGCTCGCCCGGACGCATCACCCGGTAGATGTCGAGCAGCGCCTCGTCGGTGTTCGAGTTCTTGTCGATGGCGAGCGTGTTGCGGATGAACGCGCCGATATTGACGTGGTCGATATCGAGGATCGGGATCTCTTTCAGCCCGAGCTCCTTCAGCGTCGTAAGCAGCTTCTCCTCGATCTCCTCGCCGGCCTCGCCATAGATCTCGCCCGTCTCCAGATTGACGACATCCTGGGCGAGGTAGCGGCCGTAAAGGTCCTCGTCGCTGATGAGGAGCTCCTTCAGGCCCTCCTCGGCGAGCTTGTTGGCGAGACGCGCCGTCACCTTGCGGCCGGCCTCGATCGCGACCTTGCCGGTCTTGGCGTCGATCAGGTCGGTGGTCGGCTTGATGCCGCGCATGCGATCGGGGCGGAACGGCATGCGCCATCCCTCCTTCGTCGCCTTGAGCACGATGCGGTCGTAGAAGGTCGACAGGATCTCTTCGTCGTCGAGGCCGAGCGCATAGAGCAGCGTCGTCACCGGCAGCTTGCGCCGGCGATCGATGCGCACATAGACCACGTCCTTGGCGTCGAACTCGAAGTCGAGCCACGAGCCGCGATAGGGAATGATGCGCGCGGCGAACAGAAGCTTGCCGGACGAGTGCGTCTTGCCGCGGTCGTGGTCGAAGAACACGCCCGGCGAGCGGTGCATCTGCGAGACGATGACGCGCTCGGTGCCGTTGATGACGAACGTGCCGTTCATGGTCATGAGCGGCATGTCGCCCATATAGACGTCCTGCTCCTTGATGTCCTTGACCGAGCGGGCGCCGGTCTCCTCGTTCACATCGAACACGATGAGGCGAAGCGTCACTTTGAGCGGCGCGGCGAAGGTCATGCCTCGCTGCTGGCACTCCTCCACGTCGTATTTCGGCTGCTCGAAGGCGTAGCGGACGAACTCGAGCTGGGCGCGCTCGCCGAAATCCCTAATCGGAAACACAGAGCGAAATACGGACTGCAGCCCCTCGTCGGCGCGGCCGCCTTCGGGCTCCTCGACCATCAGGAACTGGTCGTAGGACTGCTTCTGAACCTCGATGAGGTTCGGCATCTCGGCCACCTCGGTGATGTGGCCGAAAAATTTCCGATATCGCTTGTGACCGTTAGTCTGCTGCGCCATGTGGTCCTCTCAAAGCTCGTCGCGACGGCTCGCCGGAAACTCCGCGGGATGGAGTGCGGAGACTCTGGTGAACTGTCACGTCACTCGATTTAGGTGGGTTTAGATGCCCGGGCGAACACCGGATATATGGGGTCCGCCCGGGCGTCTTACAACCCAAGCTTACTTCAGCTCGACGGTCGCGCCTGCGTCCTCGAGCTGCTTCTTGATCTTCTCGGCCTCGTCCTTCGGAACGCCTTCCTTCACCGGCTTCGGCGCGCCCTCGACAAGGTCCTTGGCCTCCTTCAGGCCGAGGCTGGTGATCGCCCTCACCTCCTTGATGACGTTGATCTTTTGGGCACCGGCCGCGGTCAGAACGACGGTGAAGTCGGTCTGCTCCTCGGCCGCGGCCTCGCCGCCGCCAGCCGCACCTGCGGCCATCATGGCCACCGGCGCCGCAGCGGAAACGCCCCACTTCTCTTCGAGCATCTTGGCGAGCTCGGCCGCCTCGAGCACCGTCAGGCCCGAAAGGTCGTCTACGATTTTCTGGAGATCTGCCATTATCTTATCCTCGTACGTTCAAGTCTCGTATTGGGTTTCGTAAGCGTCACGCCGCTTCCTTGCTGCCATAGGCTGCGAACACGCGGGCAAGCTGACCTGCGGGCTCCTTCACGGTGCGGGCGATCTTGGTCGCCGGCGCCTGAATGAGTCCGATCAGCGTGCCGCGGAGTTCGTCGAGCGATGGCAGGTCGGCAAGCGAGCTCACCGCCTTGGCATCGAGGACCGTGGCGCCCATCGCGCCGCCGAGGATCACGAACTTGTCGTTCCCCTTGGCGAACTTGACGGCCACCTTCGGCGCCGTGACGGGATCGTCGGAATAGGCGAGGCATGTCGGCCCCTTCAAAAGATCCGAAATCCCTTTGGCGTCGGTCCCATCGAGCGCGAGCTTCACGAGCCTGTTCTTCGCCACTTTGACCCGTGCCGCCAGCGTCTCTCATGTCGCTGCGCAGTTTGGTCATGTCGGCAACAGTCAGGCCCGCATAGTGAGCCACGACGACGACGCCGGTCTTGGCGAACACGTCGTGAAGCGCAGACACGGCTTCGCGCTTCTCAGCTCTTTCCATGCTCACTCCGTCTCTTTCGGCCGCGAGCGAAGCCCACGGCCTTCGGCCACACCGTGCCGCGAGAAGTGCGGGGCGAGGCAAGAAGCCGCCCCGCGCATTCCGCGCGGCGCTCTGTTGCCTGTCCCGCTCGCACGCAAAATCGCGCTAGAGCCACATACGAGGTTCAAACCGATCTCCTGGTTGCGGCGGTATTCCCGCATCCATCGAACCGTTCGTCTCCCGTCTCATGCAGGCCCGAAAGGCTTAAGCGGTTTCCCGCACCTGCAATCTCGGACAGGTTGGATCGCCTGGCTGACCAAGCGACCCTTCGGGACCGAAGCGGCCCCGAAACTCTCTGACTTACTTAAGCGCTGCCGACACTGGCAGGCTCTACCTTCACGCCGGGCCCCATGGTCGAGGTCACGGCGATCCGCTTCACAAACGTACCTTTGGCGCCCGAGGGCTTGGCCTTTATCACCGCATCGGCAAAGGCGCGGATGTTCTCCACCAGCGCCTGCTCGGTGAAGCTCGCCTTGCCGACGCCGGCATGGATGACACCGGCCTTCTCGACGCGGAACTCCACGGCGCCGCCCTTGGCCGCGGCGACCGCCGCAGCGACATCGGCGGTGACCGTGCCGACCTTCGGGTTCGGCATCAGGCCGCGGGGCCCAAGCACCTTACCGAGACGGCCGACCAGCGGCATCATGTCGGGGGTGGCGATGCAGCGGTCGAACTCGATCACGCCCTTCTGCACCTGCTCGACCAGATCCTCTGCGCCGACCACGTCGGCACCGGCCTTCTTCGCCTCTTCGGCCTTGTCGCCCTTGGCGAACACGCCAACGCGGAGCTTCCGCCCCGAGCCGTTCGGCAGCTGGCACACGCCACGCACCATCTGATCGGCGTGGCGCGGATCGACGCCGAGATTCATCGCGACCTCGATGGTCTCGTCGAACTTGGCTTTCGCCCCGCCCTTGACCAGCTTCACCGCCTCCTCGATCCCATAGAGCTTGTCCTGCTCCACGGTCTCGGCAGCGGCGCGGAACCTCTTACCGGGCTTGCTCATCGTCTACTCCTGCACCTCAAGACCCATCGAGCGGGCGGAGCCGGCGATGATCTTCATCGCTTGCTCGATGGAGTTGGCGTTCAAATCTTGCATCTTGACCTCGGCGATCTCGCGCAGCTGATCCTGCGTCACGCGCCCTGCGACCCCGCGGCCCGGCTCCTTGGAACCCTTGCCGACCTTCGCCGCCTTCTTCAGAAGATAGGACGCCGGTGGCGTCTTCATCTCGAAGGTGAAGGAGCGGTCGGCATAGACCGTGATCACCGTCGGGATCGGCGAGCCAGGCTCGAGCTTCTGCGTCGCCGCGTTGAAGGCCTTGCAGAACTCCGGGATGTTCACCCCGCGCTGACCGAGCGCAGGACCGATCGGCGGCGAAGGGTTCGCCTGCCCTGCCGGCACCTGCAGCTTGATGTAACCGTCAATCTTCTTCGCCATCCCTTACACGTCCCGCGTTTCCGCTTATCTCACTCGGGAAGCTCGCTTAGAGCTTCTCCACTTGTGCATACTCAAGCTCGACCGGCGTTGCCCGGCCGAAAATCGAAACCGCCACTTTGAGCCGCGCCCGCTCCTCGTCGACCTCTTCCACGAGGCCATTGAACGAGGCGAACGGACCGTCGGCCACACGCACCTGCTCGCCGATCTCGAAGGTGACCGACGGCTTCGGCCGCTCCACACCCTCCTGCACCTGCTGGAGGATGCGGCCTGCCTCCTCCTCGGTGATCGGGATCGGCTTGTTGTCCGTGCCGAGAAAGCCCGTGACCTTCGGCGTGTTCTTGATCAGGTGATAGGTCTCGTCGTTGAGCTCCATCTTGACGAGCACATAACCTGGAAAGAACTTCCGCTCGGACGCGACTTTCCGGCCGCGGCGCATCTCCACGACCTCCTCCATCGGCACCAGCACTTCCTCGAACATGCTCGCCGAGATTGGCGGCGGCGGCGCGCTCCTTGATGGATTCGGCGACCTTCCGCTCGAAGTTCGAATAGGCGTGGACGATGTACCAGCGCATAGCCATCGGATTCAGACTTCGACCTCCTACTGGCCCAGACCGAGAATGATCTTGACGAACATGCTGAACACCCAGTCGACGCCGAGGAAGAACAGCGCAGCGAAAACCGACATGGCGATCACCATGACCGTGGTGATGATCGTCTCCTTGCGCGAGGGCCAAGTGACCTTGGAGACCTCGGTGCGCACCTGCTGGAGAAATACAAAGGGATTCGTTCTCGCCATTTCAGTCCTTAGCCCACGGGCAACGTCCGGCCCCTGTCCTTCTTCTTGTATCCCTCACCGGGGTTTCAGCCTCTCACCGTGGCAGGAGTGGAGGGACTCGAACCCCCAACCCCCGGTTTTGGAGACCGGTGCTCTAGCCAGTTGAGCTACACTCCTATCGCCTACTCGCCTTCGCCGTAAAATTTAATATCAAAATCAAACGCCTAGCGGCCTAACTTGCTGGAGCGGGTGAAGGGAATCGAACCCTCGTCCTCAGCTTGGAAGGCTGCTGCTCTACCATTGAGCTACACCCGCATCCATCCGGCTCAATCGGAGTGGTGGTGGAGGGGGTTGGATTCGAACCAACGTAGGCATAGCCAACGGGTTTACAGCCCGTCCCCTTTAGCCACTCGGGCACCCCTCCTTGAGAGTCAGATCGATTGACTGGTGATTGTAACCAAGCAAAAACACCCCGCCGTCGGCCGGCAGGGTCCGCAATAGCTGCGTTTATGGGTAGCCATTCGGTCTCTGTCAACTGTAAATCAGGGCGAGCGGACTGGAATTCCTTGGTTTTATCGTACCGGCCGCGCCCCTTCCACCGTCTCCAGCCTTAAGGCCGACCCGCACCATGCCGCGACAAAAACAGAAGCATTCCAAGCCCTTCGCCCATGGCGCGCGCGGCAAACCGCAGCAGTCCCGCGGGCAAGCCTGAGACCGACCGCCTCATGCTCTTCGGCCTTCACGCTGTGGAGGCGGCGCTTTCCAACCCGAACCGGCCCCTCGTCCGCCTGCTTGCCACAGAAAATGCCGCGCACCGGCTCGGCCCCCTCATCGCCAAGCGCAAGATCACGCCCGAACCGGTCACTCCCGAAAGATCTCGACCGGCTGCTCGGGCCCGACACGGTGCATCAAGGCGTGGCGCTGGAGGTGGGGCCCTTGGCGCCGGTCGGCCTGGACGACATCGATCCCAACGGCATCCTGCTCGTGCTCGATCAGGTGACCGATCCGCATAATGTCGGCGCGGCGCTCCGCTCGGCGGCCGCCTTCGGCGCCGCCGGCCTCGTGCTGACCGAGCGCCACAGCCCGCCGCTTGCGGGCGTGCTCGCCAAGGCCGCGAGCGGCGCGCTCGACCTCGTGCCCATCGTGCTCGTCAAGAACCTCGCCCAAGCGCTGACCGAGCTCGGCGACCGCGGCGTCTTGCGCATCGGTCTCGCGGAAGAAGCCGAAGGCGCGCTCGAGGACGCGCCCCTCACCCGCCCGCTTGCCCTCGTGCTCGGCGCCGAAGGCAAAGGCTTGCGCCAGCTCACACGGGAGCGCTGCGATTCCGCTCTGCCGCATCTCGACGGTGAGCGCGCTTGCAAGCCTCAACGTCTCGAACGCCGCGGCAATCGCCATGCATTGGGCGAGCCTCAAGACGCAGATCGACCTGAGCCCAAACGAGAGCGAGGGGAAAGAGACGCCGCAGCCCCTTCCCCCTCGATCCCGGGAATCAACCAGCTCGCGCCGGAAGCTCGATGGACTAGTTGCAGAAGCGGCGGCCGAACGAATCGTACCAGCAGTTCCTGCGCCAATAGCAATTGCCCGGCCCGGCATTGCAGCTGCCGGCATAGGCGGGCTGCGAGTAGTCGGCGTAATAGGCCGGCGGCATGTAGTAGTAAGAGGTCGGGCACGGGGCGCCGCACGGCGACGGCGCCACGACCGCGACGGCGCACGGCCGGACACAAGGCGGCGGCGCCACCGCGACCCGCCCGCACGGCGAACCGCACGGCGCAGGCGCCACGACCGCGCGCCGCGCGCGCCGCAACGGAATGGGATGGGGCGTGGGAACGAGAACGGCGGCGTTGCAGCGGAAGCCGACACCGCACCAGGCATCGGCGTCGCCGGCACTCGCCAGGCTGAAGCCGACCGCTACCGCCAGAACGGCAGCAATACTCATCAGGACTTTCATCACGGGAACTCCACTCGGAACTGGGGCACCCCCTCCTGGCGCGATTCCCGCCAGCGGTGGTTCTCGTGAGACTATCGAGAGCAAGTATCGGTTAAGTTAATAACCTCCTGTTTCTGAGGCGCGAGACATTACAACAGCGTTAACGCCTGCCTCAAAATGAGACAAGCGCCAGACATATCAGTATAGTCTGAGGATAGACTGCAGAGAGTCTTGAGCCGGCTTACTTGAGATAGGTGTCCGAGCGCCGGCCGCGCTGCCCATAGGCCGGCTCCAGATAGTGGAAATACGGCTCGCAGCGGGGAAAATCCTCCGTCGCCGTGGTGTAAGGCCGGTAGAACCACCAATAGTTCCGCCGCAAGCAATAGGCAGCTCTGCACCCGCTTGCCGTGATGGAACCAGCCGCTCCCCCCTTCGGCTTGGGCACTGCCTTGCGGGACAAGGGCGAGCAGACACGCGGCCGCAAGCGCCGCCAGTCCAAGCCTCAAATTGCTCATGCCGATCCCCCTTGGCACCCCTCTTAAGCAATCGGACTCTAAACGAAGAGAGAACCTCAGGCAACGCAAGGCTCCGGCAACAAATGGCGTGCATGGTTCCCGCACGGAACAACCCTTGACAGGAACACGCCCTCGTCCCTCAACTCAAAGCTGGGCAGAGTCGCGTGTTGTAGAAAACGGCGTACGGAACGAACTTCACAAGAAAGAGTTGGCCTTACCTCCCCCACTTCAAGTTTTCAGGAAGGAAACCCCATGTCACCAGCCGATACTGGCGGCGGAAAGCGCAGCGCTAGCCGCGACACCGATGATTTGGCCGCGCAGCTCGATGCGATCCGGGCCGATATGCAGAACCTGACCTCGACGGTGAGCCGCATTGCCGGCAAGCAGATGAACCGCGCCCAAGGCAAGGCGATGGAGACCGCGCAGGAGGCCGAGGACGCCATCAAGCGTAATCCTCTCCAGGCCGTCGCCATTGCTGCCGGGCTCGGCTTCCTGTTCGGCGTCTTCACCCGGCGCTAGGAGGACGTTCCATGCTGCGCCTCGTGCTCTCGCTGATTTCGTCTCTACAGATTGGGGCGCGCATCAAGGATACGGTCGAGCGCTCGGTGAAGCAGGCGATCGTCGTCGCCATCGCCATCGTCGTGCTGTTGTTCGCCATCGGCTTCGGCCTGGTGGCGGCCTATCAGGCGCTCATCGTCTACGGCTTCACGCCGCTTGCCGCGGCCGGGATCGTGGCCGGCGTGCTCGCCGTGCTCGGCATCCTCATCCTGGCCTTGGCCTCCTTGGTCGGAAAGCCGAAGCGCCGAGAGCCGACTTTTGTGAACGCACCTGCCGAAGGCATGGCCATGATCGACCAGAGCGTCGGCAAGGCCATGCAGCAGGTCGGCCCCCTCACGCTTCTGGTGATCGCCTTCGCCGCAGGGCTGCTCGCGAGCCGCCGCCGCTAGGACCGCATCCCGCGCGGCCTGCGCATCATGAGCTGCAGTGCCCCGTATCGTTCCGTTTCGGGACGATTCTTAATCTCGTCTTAACCAGTCGCCTTGCACCTTCGGACATACGCGAAGCGCGTATCTCCCAAAGGGCGAGGCGAAATCCATGCTGAAGGGCTTGTGTCTAGCGCTGCTGGCCACGGCATGCATCGCAGGCCACGCGCAGGCTCAAAGTGTCGAGGTGCCGCGGCCCTACCCCATCCCCTTGCCGCCAACCGCCAACCCTGATCCGCAATGGGAGCTCGGCATGCGATATTGGTGGAGCGAGGGCAAGACGCGCTTCGACATCAATTCGAGCCGACAAAACCCCCTTCTTGGCAATCCCACCTCGACGCTCACCTATGACGGGATCAACGGCAACTCGCTCGAGTTCGTATGGGGCGTGCGCAACGAGACCAGCACCTTCTTCAAGGGCTTCGTCGGCGGCGGCTGGCTCAACGGCGGCAGCCTCGATGACGAGGACTTCTTCGCCGGCCAAATCAAGTTCTCGGACACCTACAGCAAGCTTGACGGCGACGGCCTCGTCTACGGGACCATGGATGTCGGCCAGGACTTCACACTGATCGACCGCGGGCCTCGGGTCGTGGTCAGTCCCTTCATCGGCTTCAACTATTGGCAAGAGACGGTGAGCGGCTTCGGGGCACGCTGTAACAAAGATGATGTCGGCGGCGCCTTTTGCGGATCCCCTGGCTCCATCGAGGTTCCCTTCTCCACCAAGGTGATCACCAACAAAGCAAGCTGGTCGTCGCTGCGGCTCGGCACCGAGCTCAAGGCGAAGTTCTGGGACCGGCTGACCCTGCGCGGCGATGCGGCCATCATCCCCGCTGCCTATCTGTGGAACGATGACAGCCATTACCTGCGCGCCGACCTCGGACACGTGCCGAACATCAGGGACAGCGGCACAGGCTGGGGCTATCAGCTCGAAGGCGAAGTGCGGCTCGACCTGACCCAACGCTGGGCGTTCGGCGCCGGCGTCCGCTATTGGTATGCGAAGACCAACGGAAAGAGCGACTTCGTCAATGTTGGGCTGACAACGCAGCTTCAGGACTTCACCAGCGAGCGTTTCGGCGTCTTCGGCAACGTCACCTACCGCTTCGAGCCCTTCTAGGGCGTCCGCTGGTCGCCGCGCGGCTTGAGTGCGGGCAGGAAAGCGGGGATAAATGGCTTGATCCGAAGCCCGTATATCCCATCTGCATGGGGGGGCTTCGGGCGTGTCAAAAAGGGCCGGCTTAGCTCAGTTGGTAGAGCGGCTGATTTGTAATCAGTAGGTCGGGGGTTCGAATCCTCCAGCCGGCACCATAATATGAGCCAGATGAGCGCTCAGGCTGCCATAGGCAGTTGGGCTGCGCGACATGCGGCGGGGTAGCGTAAAACAATGATCAAAATCGTGCTTCTGGCTCTCGGGCTGTGTCTTGTCCCGGCCGTTCTCCATGCCCAGACCCAATCACTGAAAGAGACCCAATCGGCGTGCACGATCGGCAGTCAAAGCCTCCGCGTTTGCAACAACGGCCTGCAATCGTGCAACGACGTCTGCGCCGCCCGGGCGCTCGACGTGAACGCGGATGTCGCCGGCTGCACAACAGCCTGCTGCACGCAATATAATGTGTGCTTGAGACAGCGCGGCTGCGGCTCGCGGGTCATCAACTGCCAATAAAGTCCGGCGCCTATGAGCCGCCCGCTTCGGCGGAGACCTCGTCGAGCTGCGCCTTGAGCAGTTCCGGCTTCAGATACTGGATGAGCGACTTCTGCTTGCCGTCGAGCTCGTAGCTCACTTTGAGCAGCAACCCGCCGTAGGACTCGAAGAACTGCTCCACGGTTAGGCCGTCCGCTCCGTCGTCCATCGCCTCAGGCGGGAACGAGAACACGAGGCGGAAGGGTGTCTTCGGCGGCACCGTATCCTTCGGCACGACCTCGAGCGCTTGCGCCTCTTGCTGCCTTCGCCGTCCGGGACCGCTGGCTTATCCACCCGCAGCGTGAGCTTGAGATCCGGCCGGTGCACGTCCGGCTTGAGGATGGCCTGCACCGCGGTCAGAGGCTGATCCGATTGGTTCACCCCGCCAATGGAGAGCCCGTTGATGCTGAACGAGGCGGGCGTGCCCGAAAGCGTGAACACGGCCCGCTCGGGCAGAGGCCGGTCCGTCTCCTGGAACGACCAGGTGATGCCGGTGACGGTCTCCTCGCTCGCTTTCGCCGTCGTCGTCGTCCCCGCGCCGGCGCGCAAGAAGAGGCCCCCGCCGAGCAGAAGCCCACCACAAACCAGCAACACTGCCCCTGCGATGATCATCATCTGACTGAGATCGACTTCCTTCGTTGAAGACCAAGAATCGCGAACGCGCCCAAGCAACCGCTTGAACCGCCATGACTTGCGCTCGATACCACGCCTCCCTCGCCCATGAGGATAGCGCGTTTTCGCCCTTCGCCCGAGGCGCGGCGATTTCGGGCTGAGGCGCTGACGCTAACGTAGGCTCGGGCAACCGGGGCTCGTTGGGCGACACGCCCTCTACCCAGAACCCTTCATAGAATGGGCCGTAAACTTCGGCGACCTCGGCCGCCTGCACCTCGGGCTGAGCGGCTTCCCCCTCCGGCTCAGCGGTTGGCATCCATGGATCGTTGGCCGCGCGGCCGACGATCTCGACGCCGTCGCGGTGTGGTCCGTAAATCTCGACGATGGCAGATGGTGCCTCGGAACCCCTCGTGGGAACGGTGGCGGTGACCTTGGCCCGCTCGAATACACCTTCGGCGCGCGCCGCCTTTGCCCGCGCATAGCGCTCCGCCTGCCGGCCGAGCTTGGCCACGCGCACGTAAAGCGCCGGTGCAAGCGCGGCACCCCGCGCCATGCTCCACCGATACCCTGCTGCAAGCTGCCGCTTGCCTGACGCCCCAAGTGCCGCGGTCTTCTCACCGACCTGCGCGAAGCCACGTGATGCCGACCGGCCCGTCGCGCCGGCAAGGGCCGAACCTGTGGCGGAGGCCGCCGAAAAGCCGCTTCCGATAGACCGGCCCGCCGACCGCGAAAGGACGCCGGCCTTGTCCGCCACCAGCGATGACCCCGCCGCAAGCGCCGATCCGCCGGCGCGCGCGCCGACCTGCGCCTTGGCGCCGCTCCACGCCAGCCCAGCCGACAGCGTCCGGCCGATCCAAAGCGCAAGGGCGCGCAACTTCGCGCCCGTCCATCGCGCCCCAGCCGCGATGAGGCGTGCGAGATAGGCGGCGCCCCGCGCAATCAGCGCGGCTGTCCATTGCGCACTGGCTGCAACGAGGCGCGCAACAGAGGTGGCGCCCCGCGCAATCAGCGCGCCAATCGACTTGAGACCCGCAACCGTCTTGGCGAAGGCGAGAAGAATGAGCGAGCGGACGAACAGAAGCGACGCGACGGCCGCAGCCTGCATGGCCCGGAACGCGCGCTGACGCATGAGTTGCCGCCGGCGCCGCGCGCGGTCTTTGCGGGCAAGCGCCAGACGGTGCTCGCGCTGGCGCTGCAGCCAGCGTTCGTGCCGCGCACGATCCCGCTCCACAGCGGCGCTCTGGGCTTGCAGCCAGCGCTGATGGTCGGTCAGGTCGGATTTCGCGGTGGAGAGGAATGCGCCCGACTTCGCAGCGGTATCCTGAGCGGCGGCAACAGTCGCCTCGAACGCCGCAGTCTCTTGAGACTCTGCGTCGTTTTCCCGTGTCGACCAGGCACGTTTCTTACGCATCGGACTGGCCATGCCGAGAGGCTCCGCTAAGGACCTGACCCTTTCGAGCCTCGTGAATCACAAGCCTCGACTGGTACTCCCGGGGGAACGCATAAAACGCGCCGCCAAGCTCCCTCCCCCCGACCTGGGAGCCTCGGCCGCAAATAGGCTGCCAGACATCGCCTCGCCACGAACAAGACGAGCCTCCCGGTGCCGTCCCGGCAAGACTATTGGCTGTCAGCTCTCCGCTCGCCCCAGCTTAGCGGTCAAACCGATTGCGGCCAACGGGGAAACCCTGCCCCCCAACACTTTCCATAAATATGTGTGGCTGAGCGGCGCCCACCTAAAAGGCGCTTGATCGCTCAATAACTGTCGGTGCCGTCCGTGCCGGCCCCCAGAACCCGGTCGAAGTCACGGGCCTTTTGGTAGTCGATCTCGGCCTTCTGGGCACGCTGGGCGGCCAGATTCTGGCGGCAGGCGTCATAGGGGGCGCTGCCAGGAGCCCCCTTGCCGCGGCAGGTCGCATCGTCCTCGGCCTCAGCGGCCGTCTGCTTCGCGACGCGCTCGGCGTGGATCTCCTCGCGAGATGCGCAGGCGAAAAGGCCTGCCCAAAGGGGAAGCAAGGCAGCCAAGATCAAGGACTTTCTCACCATCGCCCTGTTGCTTGCCCAAAATGATGGCGCCGTGATGGTCGGCCAAAGGGGAACGGGCGTTGCGCCTTGAGACTGCCCGGTTGGCTGCTTAAGTCTGGCCTGAAACGCCCCGACCCCGCCCCTCTAGCACAGAGCGCAACACCCCCGTGAAAGAAGCTTTTCGAGCGACCTTAAGCGCCCTTTGTCTGAGCGCCCTCCTCTTCGGCTGGTCCCCCGCCGCGGTTGCCGAGGACGCTCACCCCCACAAGACCGAGCAGACCGCCGAACACGTCACTCAGGAGGCGGTGCAGGTTCAGCTGCCGCCCAAGGCGATCACGTCCCACACGGCGACCCTTGCCGGCAAAGAGGTCCACTACAGCGCCGAGGCCGGCGCCCTCCCGCTCAAGAGCCCGCAAGGGAAGACCAAAGCCGAGATCTTCTACGTCGCCTACGCAACGGAGCCGGCGGACACGAAGCGCCCGATCACTTTCGTCTTCAATGGCGGCCCGGGAGCCGCATCCGCCTATCTCCATCTCGGCGCCATCGGACCGAAGATCGTCCAGGCAAACGCCAACGGCGAGCTGATCGGACCGCCGCCGCGACTTGTCGACAACACGTCGAGCTGGCTCGCCTTCACCGACCTCGTCTTCGTCGATCCCGTGGGCACGGGCTATAGCCATGCGGTGGACGGCAAGGACTCCGACTTTTGGGGCGTGGAGCAAGACACCGAGTCCCTTGCCGAGTTCATCAGGCTCTATCTGATCAAGGCTGGCCGCTTGTCCGCACCGGTCTTCCTCGCCGGCGAGAGCTATGGCGGCTTCCGTGCCGCGACCATCGCCCGCAAGCTCCAGAAGAGCGGCGTCATCTCGCCAAGCGGGCTCGTGCTCATCTCGCCCGCGCTCGAATTCGCACTGATCGAGGGCGAGGACTACGATCCCCTCCCCTGGGCGCTGTCGCTTCCCTCGTTCGCAGCCGTCAAGCTCGAGAGCGAGGGCGTCACGGGGCGTGAGGCTCTTGGTGAGGCCTTGAAGGACGTCGAGCACTATGCCCTGACCGATTACCTGGTGGCGCTGGCCTCGGGCGCCGCGCAAGGCGGCAAAGACGCGAGCGCGCGCGTGGCGGCGTTCACCGGGCTGCCGCTCGACAAGGTCGAGCAGCACCTGGCGCGCATCACGCCGTCCTTCTTCATCAAGGAGTTCGACCGCAAGAGCGGCCAGGTCCTCAGCCGTTACGACGGCAGCGTGAGCGGCCCCGATCCCAACCCGACAAGCGCCTGGCCGCGCGGGCCCGACCCCGTCTCGACTCCACCGAGCCGCTGTGGGCGGCCGCCTTCGTCGACTACGCACAGAAGGACCTCGCCTATAAGACGGACGCGACCTATGGGCTGCTCAATCGCAAGGTGCGCAACAAGTGGGACTTCGGCACCAGCCCGACGCGGCAAGGCTATGCCGGCGTGCTCGACGACATTCAGCAGGCCCGTGCCTCAAACC
>CAVSFJ010000009.1:0-82379 GCA_963727165.1 uncultured Alphaproteobacteria bacterium | reverse complement strand
GCGAGAAGCGCCTCCTGGGCTGCCGTCTCTTTGGCGCGCTCGCGCTCCTCGGCGTCGCGGACCTTGGCATCGGCGAGCGCCTTGGCCCGGGCGTCCTTCTCCTCCTCGGAGAGCTGCTTGAGCACGACGCCGGGGCGGCGCTGCCGCGTGTCCTCTGGGGCTGGCTTGGGCGCGGCCTTGGCGGCTGGCGGAGCCTTCGGCTCGGCCTTCACCTCCTCGGCTGGCTGCGCGGAGCCAGAGCCGATGGTGCGGCGCTTCTTCTTCTCGACCACAACGGACTTGCTGCGCCCATGGCTGAAGCTCTGGCGCACATGGCCGGACTCCACGGTTCGGCGCACGTTGAGCGTCATCTTGCGCCCGCGAGTCTTGCCTTCAGTCTCGTTCGTCTCACTCATTCTTATCCGTATCCAATCCGTTCTGGTCCGCAAATGCAGACGCACCCTCGCGATAGCGCTCTAAACGCGCGGCTGCCGCGAGAAACTTTCGAGCCGCTCCGCTCTGGATTAGGGCAGCATGTATCACATTTGGCCTGCCCGATGCCAAACTCAATTCATCCGCGCTGAAAGCGCGAACTGCCGGAATTCCGCGCCCCGCCGTGGTGGCGCGGGCTTTGCCATCAAGCTTCCGGCAACCATCTTCGGCGGCATCCGAAGCATGGATCAGGGCGAGCACACGCCCTTTTCCCAAGGCTTCTTCGACTTTTGCATGGCCGAACACGACCTCGCCCGCCTTATTTGCCATGGCGAGAGCGCCTAACCCTGCGTCGGCCAGGAGCTTGTCCACTTGGTCCGCCAAGCCTTCGGCAGGCCTGGCCTCGGCCTTGAGCGCACGGCCGAAAGCCTTGCGTTTCACCGCCTCGGCGACCGTGTCATGGGCCGCCGTGAGCCAGACCCCGCGGCCGGGAAGTCTTTCTTTCAGGTCGGGGACGACGTTGCCGTCAGGCCCGAGCACGAAGCGGATGAGGTCGTCCTTAGGCCGATGGGCACGCGTGACGGCGCAGCGGCGGACCGTATCCGCCACCGGCGCCGCTTGCGCCTCGTTCTGCTCCGCCGCCTCTAGCCGCAACAGGTCTGTCTCCTAGTCGCCTCATGACGCGGATGCGTCGTCAGCCGCAGGCACCTCGCCTGCTTCCGTCTCGGCCTCGGCTTCGGCCTCAGCCTCAGCCTCGTCCTCAGTCTCTGCCGCCACGAGATCGGCTTCGGTGATCCAGCCGGCCTTCACCCGGGCGGCGAGGATCAGGTCCTCGACTTGGGGCCTCGTCAGGCCAAAGCCGTCGAGGAAGCCCTCATGGCGAATGGTCTCTTTCTCCTGGCGCTCGCTCCAGCCGGCGAGATCGTCGGTGGCGCAATCGGCCAGGTCCTCGACGGTCTTCACGCCGTTCTCGCCGAGCGCGACGAGCATCGCCGTATTGAGACCAGGGACCTCCATGAGCTCATCGGCGACGCCGAGCTCTTTCCGCTTGGCGTCGAGCTCTGCCTCGAGCTTCTCCAGATGCTCGCGGGCGCGGGTCTGAATTTCGTTGGCGGTGTCCTCGTCGAAGCCTTCGATCGTGGCGATTTCGGTCGGCTCGACGAAGGCCACTTCCTCCACCGAGGAGAAGCCCTCCGAAGCGAGCAGCTGCGCAATCACCTCGTCGACGTCGAGCGCTTCCATGAACGTGGCCGAACGCTCGGCGAACTCCGCCTGCCGCCGCTCCGACTCCGATGCTTCGGTCATGATGTCGATGTCCCAGCCGGTGAGCTGGGAGGCGAGCCGCACGTTCTGGCCTTTACGGCCAATAGCGAGCGACAGCTGCTGATCCGGAACCACCACTTCGATGCGCTCGGCGTCCTCGTCGAGCACCACCTTGACCACCTCGGCCGGAGCCAGCGCATTCACGATGAACGTGGCGGCGTCGGGCGACCACTGGATAATGTCGATCTTCTCGCCCTGGAGCTCGTTCACCACAGCCTGCACGCGGCTGCCGCGCATGCCGACGCAAGCGCCGACCGGATCGATGGACGCATCGCGCGATACCACGGCGATCTTGGCGCGGCTGCCCGGATCGCGTGCCACCGACTTGATGGTGACGATGCCTTCGTAAACCTCAGGCACCTCCTGCGCGAACAGCTTCGCCATAAATTCAGGATGGGTGCGCGACAGGAAGATCTGTGGGCCGCGCTGCTCGCGCCGCACGTCGTAGACATAGGCGCGGATGCGGTCGCCATAGCGGAAGTTCTCGCGCGGCAGCGTCTCGTCGCGGCGCACGATGGCCTCGGCCCGGCCAAGATCGACGATCACATTGCCGTACTCGACGCGCTTGACGATGCCGTTGACGATCTCGCCGACGCGATCCTTGTACTCGTCGTATTGGCGCTCGCGCTCCGCCTCGCGCACCTTCTGCACGATGACTTGCTTGGCGTTCTGGGCCGCGACCCGGCCAAAATCGAGCGGGGGCAGCGGCTCGGCGATGAAATCGCCGACTTGCGCCGCCGGGTTCTTGCGCCGTGCTTCGGCGAGCGAGATCTGCGTCGCCTCCATGGTCACGTCCTCGACCACTTCGAGGAGACGCGCCAAAGAGATCTCGCCGGTCTTGGGATCGACCTCGGCCTTGATCTCGTTCTCGCTGCCATAACGGGACTTCGCCGCCTTTTGGATCGCGTCCTCCATGGCGGTGATGACCACCTGGCGGTCGATCGCCTTCTCGCGTGCGACCGCGTCGGCGATCTGCAAGAGCTCCAGCCTGTTGGCGCTGACGCCTGCCTGAGCCATTCTCTAAGCCTCCAACAAAGTTACATCCGTTGCGGGAGCGCTCGCGCGCGCCGCGTGAAAACTCAATGCACGGGCTTCGTGCCCGAAAGGTCTGCCTTGAAGCCCTCCAGATCGGGGACGAGCTTCGCCTCGCTGATGAGCGAGAAGGGAAGGCCGATGATGATCGGCTCGGCCTTGCCATCGAGCTCAAGCTTCAAATGCACCTCGTCGTCGACCACGTCCTCGATCGCGCCTCTGAAGCGCTTACGTCCGTCGACCGGCTCCTTCAGCTCTACCTTGGCCTCGTGACCCACCCATAACGCGAAGTCGCTTGGGCGGACCAGCGGCCGGTCGATGCCGGGCGAGGAGACCTCGAGGTTGTATTTTCCCGGCATCGGGTCGTACGCATCGAGGACCGGCGACAGTCTCCGGCTGATGGTCGCGCAATCCTCCACCGTCATCTCGCCTGTCGGCCGTTCGGCCATGATCTGCACCGTGCCGCCGTCGCGGCCCGAAATCTTCACCCGCACCAAGCGGTAGCCAAGCTCCTCGAGCACAGGCTCGGCCAGGTCGGCCACGGCCCGCTCCTGCCCCGTCTCGCGGGTAAAGCGGCGGTCTTCGGCTGCTACAGGGCTCGACATCGATGGTGGGGCCAGGCCCCTCGAAAAAGAGAAGGCAACGAACCTAACAAAAAGGAGCGGGCCGCGGCCCACTCCTGATCAAACCAATCATGAGTTTCGGCCGGTAATATACGTGCTTTTTCCGAGGTTTCAAGCCGTCCGCGCAGGGGAAAAAGCCGCCAGGAGCAGTCCCCCTAATCGTCGTTAAACAGCATGTGCTCCCGGATGCGCTCGAAATCGCCCACCCGCTGGGAACTGAGCGCACAGAGGCAGGCCGAATAGTTGCCGCCGATCGAGGTGCCGCCGAAGGCGAGCTCGTCTTCGAAGGTGCAGTTGGCGTCGCGGTAGGCGATCCATGCCTTTTGGGCCGTGGTCAGCGCGCGAAGCTGAATATCTGGCTTTTGCCCCATCGCCTTGGCGCCGTCGCGGATCGCGGCCTGGAGCGCCTTGTAGCTCTCGTTGAGAGCCCGGTCCGCTTTGTCGGCCGCCCGCGCAAGGCACGCCTTGTATTCTGGGTTGGAGTCCGTGCTCTTCTCGCACTTGGCGTAGCAGGTCGCAGCAATATCGGTCTCTGCCGCCGCCGGGACGGCTATGCAGAGGATCATCATCGCCAGGACAAATGCGCGCATGAGAGGCTCCTTGGAAGACCGCTAGAGACGCTGCCAGCTGAGATAGACAGGCTTGCGGCCCGCGCTCAAGGCCTTCCGCTCGTAACGGGTCTCCGGCCAGTCCGCCGGCCGCCTCTGCCAGGCGTCGTCCTCGCCGGAGAGCCAGGTGAAGGAGCCGTCTTGCTCGACGGTGACGAAGGCCTGGCTCGCGTAGTCGATGTCGTCACTGGCAAACCGAAGCTCGCCGCCCGGCGCCAGGACGCGGGCGAGCGCAGCCACGGTCTCCGGTGAGATGAGCCTTCGCTTCAGCTGACGCTTCTTCGGCCAGGGATCGGGAAACAGGATGAAGGCGCGGGCGATCGAGCTCTCGGGGAGCCAGGCCAGCACCTCCCGCGCGTCGCCGTCATGGATGCGTACGGTTTCGAGCCCGCGATCCTCGATTCCGCCGAGCAGGGCCGCGACACCATTGATGAATGGCTCGCAGCCGATGAAGCCGATATCGGGGTTCTGCTCCGCCTGCCACAGAAGATGCTCGCCCGCGCCGAAGCCGATCTCGAGCCACACCGCCCGCACCGGCCCGGGGAACAGCGCGGTCAACGCGCTCGGCGCTGGTTGGTCGAGGTCGAGGCGGAGCCGCGGCAAGAGCTCTTCCATCAGCCGCGCTTTGCGCGGGCTCAAGCGCTTGCCTTTGCGCCGGCCGTAAGACCTGAGTGGCCGAGAGTCGCCTTCGCCGTCCGTCATGCCCAGCCTTGTGCCGGGCATCGGCGGATTTTTCCATCCCAAAACCTGAAATGGCCGGGCGAGCCCGGCCATTTCGTGACTGTCCTGGAAACCCCGGAGGCTGCTAGCTGAGCGCGCCGCGGATCGGTTCGACGAGATCCGAGCGCTCCCACGAGAAGCCGCCGTCATTGTCCGGCTGCCGCCCGAAATGGCCATAAGCGGCGGTGCGCTCGTAGATCGGGCGGCTCAAGCCCAGATGCTCGCGGATGCCGCGTGGGCTCAAATCCATCACCTGCCGCAGGGCCTTCTCCAAATCCGCCTCGGCGACGCTGCCGGTTCCGTGCAGATCGGCATAAATCGACAGAGGCTGCGACACGCCGATAGCGTAGGACACCTGCAAGGTGCATTTGTCGGCAAGGCCCGCCGCCACCACGTTCTTGGCGAGATAGCGCGCGGCATAAGCGGCCGAACGGTCTACCTTGGTCGGGTCTTTGCCCGAGAAGGCGCCACCGCCATGGGGCGCCGCGCCACCATAGGTGTCGACGATGATCTTGCGCCCGGTGAGGCCCGTGTCGCCGTCCGGTCCACCGATGACGAAGCGTCCGGTGGGATTGACGTAGAGCTTAGTGCTTCCGTTGACCCAGCCCTTCGGCATGACCTCCTCAACGAAGCTGCGGACGATTTCTTCGACGCGCTCCGAGGTCACGTCCTCGCTGTGCTGAGTCGAGACGACGACCGCGTCGGCACGGACCGGCTTGCCGTCTTCATAGACGAGAGTCACTTGGCTCTTTGAATCCGGCCCGAGCTCCGGCGTCCGGCCCGCATGCCGAGCCTTCGCCATCTCATGGAGAATGCGGTGAGAGTAGAAGATCGGCGCCGGCATGAGCGGCTCGGTCTCGCGGCAGGCATAGCCGAACATGATGCCCTGGTCGCCGGCACCCTCATCCTTTTCGCTTCCCACGTCGGCATCCACACCGCGGGCGATGTCGATGGACTGCTCATGCAGATAGTTTTGGAACTCGGCGAGGTCCCAGTGGAAACCCTCCTGTTCGTATCCGATCTCGCGTACCGCGTTTCGCGCCGCCTTCTCGATGCTCTCGGGGCTCACGGATTCCGGCCCACGCACCTCGCCGGCAAGCACAATGCGGTTGGTGGTGACGAGCGTCTCGCAAGCCACGCGAGAGTGTGGGTCGGCACCCAAGTACAGGTCGACGATCGCATCGGAGATGCGGTCGCAGACCTTATCGGGATGGCCTTCAGAAACGGATTCACTGGTAAAGAGGTAATTTCCTCGGGACACTGCATACCCCCATAGAGACAACAACGAACGGCCGGGCGGCCTGGATTGGGCCCGGTTCTGACAGGTCGTAAGGCTGGAGGTCAACCCCCCCGTCCGCGTGCTCGGAAACTAGGAGGCTCCGCCGCCTGAACTCAAGGCGCGGACCAAATCGACCACGCTCTTACGCACCTTGGCGTCGCCGATCTTGACGAACGCACGATTGAGTTCGAGCCCTTCGCGGCTATTCAGGAACTCCAAGATGAAACCTTCGGAATCCGACTCGGCCAATCCCGGTGCACGGCTGCCGTCGCCGGCATAGGGCGCTTCCTCGAAGAAGAATTGCACCGGCACGTCGAGAATCTTGGAGATCTGAAACAACCGGCTCGCGCCGATGCGATTGACGCCTTTTTCGTACTTCTGAACCTGCTGAAAGGTCAGACCCATGCTCTCGCCAAGACGCTCTTGGCTCATGCCGAGAAGCATCCGGCGCAACCGGACCCTGCTCCCAACATGTGCATCAACGGGGTTAGGCTTCTTACCTGCCATTCGCGAGTTAATCCTTGGACTGAGGAAAAACAGAGTTTGATCAGAGTCTTGGTAGGAGGCTCCTTAGCCGAACGGTGTCATAGGGGGGGCGTTTCGGCTCGTCAAGTTCGCTACAATTGTCGAACGCATTTCATCCTAATTGATATTTACGGCACGCTAACCATCCGCCGAGGGCGAGGCACAAAACCAAGATTTCCAAAGAGGTACCGAACCTCACGAAGAGAGTCCGAGGGCCCACTTTGGGCAATCCTGCGTCGATCAGTCCTTTCTCGCCGAGACCGATCTCGGCGAGAACGCGTCCCCACGGATCGATTACCGCCGAGATGCCGGTGTTGGCGGCGCGGACCACCGGTAGTCCTTGCTCAACGGCGCGGACTTGCGCCTGATGGAAGTGTTGGTATGGGCCGGCGCTCGATCCGAACCACGCGTCGTTGGTGATGTTGAGCAGCCAGCCCGGCCGCGTGGCGGGATCGGTGACGTCGTCGGGAAAGATGATCTCGTAGCAGATCAGCGGGCTTGCCGCCGGCGCGCCAGGAATGTTCATGAGGCGCGGGCCGGTGCCTGCGGTGAAGCCGCCGCGCACGCCCGTCAACTGCATGAAGCCGAGGCTTTCGAGAAAATCCTGGAACGGCAGATACTCACCGAACGGCACGAGATGGATCTTGTCGTAGGTGGCGCGCACCCGGCCTTCGTCGTCGACCAGGAGAAGACTGTTGTAGACGTGCTCGCTCGCGAGGTCCCCGGCCGCGTTGCGTTTGTCCACGTAGCGCGCCGCGCCGACGAGCAGGGACGTGCCTTGCGGCAGTGCATCGCCGATGGCGGTCAGCGCCTCCGACGTATCGGCGAGGAAAAACGGGAGCGCCGTCTCCGGCCAGATGACGAAGTTGATCTTGTCGAGCCCGGCGGAGTCCGTGAGGTCGAGATAGTCATTGAAGATCTCGACGCTGTTCTCAGGGCGCCACTTGTTGGCCTGATCAATATCCGCTTGCACGATGCGCAGCCGTACCCCCGTCTCAGCAAACGTCGCAGCCGCAAGCCGCCGCTCGCCCCATAGAGCCCCGAGGCCGAGCGCGACCAGAAGAAGGGCCGCGAGCAGCGCGGTGCTCTTGCTTGGGCCGCGGTCCGCAGACCAGATCGCCGCCGGCGCCGCGAACAGAAGCACGGCCACAACGCTCAAGGCATAAACGCCGAGAAGGGCCGCGAGTTGCATCAGGGGCCCGTTGGCGAGAAGCCCGTAGCCGATGAGGTTCCAGGGGAAGCCTGTGAGCACATGGCCGCGCGTGTACTCGGCCAGGCCAAAAGCGAAGGCTAGCGCGAACACGCGGGCTGCTCCTGGCCGCCACATCGCCATGGCAAGCGCGCCCGCCGCGGCGAAGAACAGCGCCATGCCGCCTGGTAGGGCCGTCATGACGAAAGGGATCAGCCAGCCATGCCGCCAGGGCTCCACCAGGAACGCCTCGGCAACCCAATAGAGCCCGGCAAGAAAAAAGCCGAAGCCGAACCAGAATCCGGTCAGCGCCCCGCATTTGAGCCGCGGGCCAAGCGCTGCATGGCCTGCGTGGCAGCCGTCGAAAAGCCAGACCAGCCCGCCGAAGGTCAGGAACAGCACGGGCCAAGCATGGACCGGCGCGAAGGCGAGTACCGACAGTGCGCCGAGAAAGATTCCGAAGAGCGCCCGCCGAAAGCCCTGCAAACGGCCGACCCAGGCCGCGGCCCGCGAGACTACGGAGCGAGCTGGATCGGAAGGCGCGCGAGGCTGCTTGGGGGTCATGACGTTACGGCCCTAGCTCACCTCACGTCCTGAGGCGAGCCTCTTGAGGCAAGCCTCCCGAGGCGAGACGCGCTCCTCAAGGCGCGCGCTGTGCGGCCTTGCTCTCGGCCTCGGCGGTATCCGATTCTTTCGGAACGTGAATGCGCAGCTTCTTGATGCGGCGCGGGTCTGCATCCAGCACCTCGAACTCGACGCCTGATGGATGGTGGACGAGTTCGCCGCGCGACGGGATACGTCCCGTGAGCGAGAACACCACACCGCCCAGCGTGTCGATGTCCTCTTCTTGCTCGCCCGAGACCAGATCGATCCCGAGATGCTCCTCGATGTCCTCGACCGGTGTGCGCGCGTCGGCGATCAGCCCGAGCCGCGGGTCGACGCGGATCAACGGCTCTTCCTCGACGTCGTGCTCGTCGGCGATCTCGCCCACGACCTCCTCCACCAGATCCTCGATGGAGACGAGCCCGTCCGTGCCGCCATATTCGTCGACCACAAGCGCCAGATGGAGCTGCGAGGTCTGCATCTTGAGCAGGAGGTCGAGCACCGGCATGGAGGCCGGCACGTAGATCAGCTCGCGCGCGATGTTTATCGAGCCGACGGTACGCTTCAGGTCGACCTTGCCGAGATCGAGTCCGTCGCCGCCGTTCGCCTCCTCGGTGATCCACGACATCAGGTCGCGAATGTGGATCATGCCGCGCGGATCATCGAGCGTCTCGCGATAGACCGGAACGCGCGAGTGCTCGGCTTTGCGGAACACACGCATCAGCTCCTCGATGCTGACGCTCTCGTCGACCGCGACGATGTCGGCGCGCGGCACCATCACGTCCTCGACCGTGAGCTTGCCGAAGCGAAGGATGCGCAGCAGCATGCTGCGCTCTTGCGCGCTCAAGGTGTCGCTCTTGCTGCGGGCAAGCGCATCCTCGATCAGCTCGCGCAGATCCGGCTCCTCGCCGAGGCCGAAGGTCTGCAGCAAGCGATCGAACCAGGTCGTGTCCTCGTCGGCGCGACGCTCCTGCTCGGCCTCGAGCTCACGCTCGGATGACGGGCCGGTGCTCATGACGACGGTACCTCCGCAAGGCCGGCCTCGTTCCCCGCATAGGGGTCGGCGATGCCGATGGAGGCGAGAGCCTTTCTTTCCAGGTCTTCCATCTTCTCAGCTTCGTCGTCTTGCATGTGATCGAAGCCGAGAAGATGAAGGACGCCGTGCACCACGAGGTGGGAGGCATGGTCTTCCAGCGAGATGCGCTCATCGTCCGCCTCTGCGCGCGCGGTCTCGTAGGCGATCACGATGTCACCGAGCGCGCCCGGTTCGCCGGGCGTATCGCCGGACGGAAACGATAACACGTTGGTGGGTTGATCCTTGCCCCGCCAGTCGCGGTTGAGCTCACGCATCTCGGTGTCGTCCGTGAGGACGATCGTCACCTCGTAAAGCGCAGGCGTTTGGGGAGGCGCTTCGGCGAAAGCCGCGTGCGCGGCAAGCACGACCGTCGCGTCGCTGATGGCGCTCTGCTCCCAGACGCCGCAATGACGAATGACTTCGACCGCAAGCTCCGGTCGTGGCGGAGGCTCCCCGCTGCTGCGACTAGGGCCACCCTCGCTCATGAGGGTCCCCCGCTCCGGGGCGCGGCCTCGTAAGCCTCGACGATGCGGCCGACAAGTTCCCGGCGAACGACGTCCGCCTTTGAGAAGGCGACGTGCTCGACCTCGTCGATGCCGCGCAGGATGTCGATCGCCTCGGTGAGGCCAGAATCCTTGCCAGGCGGCAGGTCGACCTGGGTCGGATCGCCGGTCACGATCATCTTGCTCTCTTCGCCGAGCCGCGTGAGGAACATCTTGAGCTGAACCGCCGTGCAGTTTTGCGCCTCATCGAGAATGACAATGGCATGGGAGAGGGTGCGTCCGCGCATGAAGGCAAGCGGCGCGATCTCGATCACGCCCGTGGCGAGCCCGCGCTCGACCCGTTCGGGCGCGAGCACATCATAGAGAGCATCATAAAGTGGGCGCAAATAGGGGTCGACCTTCTCGCGCATGTCGCCGGGGAGGAAGCCGAGCCGCTCGCCGGCCTCGACCGCAGGGCGCGATAGGATCAGCCGGTCGCAGCGCCCCGCCTCGAGGCAGGCCGCGGCGAAGGCGACCGCGAGATAGGTCTTGCCGGTGCCGGCGGGGCCGGTCGCGAAGACCAGATCGTTGCGCTGAAGCGAATCGAGATAGGTGCTTTGCGCCGGCGTGCGCGCCGTGATCAGGCGTTTCCGCGTCCGGATCTGCGATGCTGCGGGACCGGTGCCAGCGGGTTCGCCGTCTTCTCCCGCCTCGCCGACGCGGGCATGGCGGATTGCGCCGACCACCTCGCCAATGCCGATCGCTTCGCCTTGCGCCAAGCGCCCGTAAAGCTGCTCGAGAACGACCTTCGCCGCGGCGCAAGACTCGCCCGGGCCACGCAACGCCACGGCGTTGCCGTTGACCACCGCCTCGACGCCGAGGCGGTCCTCAAGCACCGCGAGATTTGCGTCATAGTCGCCGAGGAGATCACGCACGAGCCTGATGTCGTCGAAATAAACGACGAGGGGCTCTCCGCTCCCGTTGGCTTGCGCCGTCTCTTGGCGCTTTGCCGCCGATCCACGCCCGCGCGTCAAAGATGTCTTCCGAACGCTGGCCTTGCTGGTCACACGGCCGCCTGAACTGGCTCGCGCCATTCAAATCCCGATTTCATGACACCGGTAAGACTGTTCGGCCCGGCAGCCGAGATGTCAACCTCGGCGATGTGGCCGATCAGCGCGTCGGGGCCCTCCGCGTGGACAGCCTGTAGATAAGGTGAACGCCCGGTGATTTGCCCCGGTTTCCGCCCCTTGCCCTCGAACAGCACCGGCAGCCGGCGCCCCACCGTCGCCTGGTCGAACGTATGGCGGCTCTCTTCGAGCAAGGCCTGGAGCACGGCCAAACGGTCCTTTTTGACCGAATCGGGCACTTGCCCATCGAGACCGGCGGCGGGCGTGCCCGGCCGCGCGCTGTATTTGAAGGAGAAGGCTTGGGCGAAGCGCATGCGCCGCGCCAATGACAAGGTCGCCTCGAAATCGGCGTCGGTCTCGCCGGGGAAGCCGACGATTATGTCTGTGGAGAGGGCGATGTCGGGGCGCGCATCGCGGATCTTCGCAATCAACGCCTCGTAGTCTGCCGCCGTGTGCTTGCGGTTCATCGCGGCGAGGATGCGGTCCGAGCCAGCCTGGAACGGCAGGTGGAGATAAGGCATCAGCTTGGGTTCGTCGCCGAACAGAGCGATCAGGTCATCGTTCATGTCGTGCGGATGGCTCGTGGTGAAGCGCAACCGCTCGATGGCCGGAATCTCGGCGAGTTTCTGCAGTAGACGTGCAAGAGACCAGGCGGCGCCGTCCGGCCCGTCGCCATGATAGGCATTCACGTTCTGCCCGAGCAGCGTCACCTCGCGCACGCCGCGCGCGGAGAGCCGCTCGACTTCGGCGACGATCGCGGCGGGTTCTCGCGAATACTCCGCGCCGCGCGTATACGGCACCACGCAGAACGTGCAGAACTTGTCGCAGCCTTCCTGCACGGTGACGAAGGCCGACACCTGCCGCTTGCCGTCAGCGCGCGCAGGCAGCGCCGCGAACTTGTCCTCCGCCGGGAACTCGGTCTCGACCGAGCGCCTGCCCGTGGACTGAGCTTCGGCCACGAGATCGGCGAGGCGGTGCAGGCTTTGCGGGCCGACCACGATGTCGACGACCGGCGCGCGGGCGATGATCTCCTCGCCCTCGGCCTGGGCGACGCAACCGGCCACCGCGACCATCGTGTCGCGGCCGCGCGCTTTGCGCGCCTCCTTGGTGAGACGCACGCGGCCGAGCTCCGAATAGACCTTCTCCGCCGCCTTCTCGCGGATATGGCAGGTGTTGAGGATGACGAGATCGGCGTCGTTCGCCTCGTCGGTGAGCTCATAGCCGGCAGGCTGAAGCGCTTCGGCCATGCGCTCGGAATCGTACGCATTCATCTGGCAGCCGAAGGTCTTGATATGGAGCTTCTTGGGGCTCGTCGCCATGGGTCGTTTGTTGGGCACGGCCCCAGGCTTCGTCAAGGGAAAAGCCCCGTTTTCTAGCGACTCCACAAATGGCTCGGGGCTGGTAAGCTTAAGCCGCCTCAAGGCCCTGAAGGATCGCAACCGTCGGGCCTTGAGGCGGTGACTAGACCGGGCGCCTGGCTCTGCCGGGCGTCCGTGTCTCGCCGAACTGGGCGAGACTTAGTTACACTCGCTCATGCCCTTCAGCGCGGACCGAGCGGCCGACTTCGTCTTGAAGCCTTCCGAGCCCAGCATGGTGAGCGTCTTGCCATTCGGCTTCTTCGACACGATCGAGCACTTATGGCTGCTCGAGCTCTGCGCCACGTAGTACTCGCCCGCGAAGGCCGGGGTCGCCATTCCGGCGATGAGCAGACCTGCAATCAGATACTTCTTCATTGGACTACTCCTTGGTTGACCTCCTTGAAGGGGTTTCCTCTTCAAGGTGGCGAAGATTTCTCCGCCATTCCGGCGGAGTGGTGGCGGACGACCGGCAAGAGTGTCGCGGGGTAAGCCGTAGGGGTGGGGGGTATGCGTTGTGTTTTTCGCAAGGGGTTGATGGCTTGTAAGGCTCGCGGTTTTTTTTGGACGAATTCGCGGCGCGGAGCTTACGCCTTGGAACACCAGGGCGTGCGAATCATTTTCATCGTGGGGCGCTGAAACGGAGGAGGACGGCAGATGCCAGCCAAGTCAGCAGCGCAACAGAAGGCGGCGGGCGCGGCGCTCGCGGCCAAACGCGGCGAGATCCCGGTCAGCAAGCTGAAGGGCGCGTCCAAGAGCATGTACGAGTTGATGACGGAGAAAGAGCTCGACGAGTTCGCCTCGACCAAGCGCAAGGGCAAACCCGAGCACGTCTCCGAAATCGAGTAAGTAGGGAAGGGCTTATTGCAGCCGCACCATGACGCTGTCCGCCGCCCCGGTGGCGTCCGTCACCGTGAGCCGTACGAAGCCGGGCCCATCCGGCTCGAAGAACAGCGTGCCGGGGCTTCGCGCCGTCTCTAGCGGCATGCCGTTGACCAGCACGTTGAGCGGCGGTGTGCCGCCCGCGATCTTGATGGCGACGGGATCGAGGGTCGCGCCTTCCGAGGAGAGCGCCAGGCTCGCCCCTTGGGGCGGGAACACGATATGGACCTTCGGCGCCATCGCCTCGCCCGCATTGTCCCGGGACGCAAAGCGCCGCAGCGGCGGCGGCAAGTGTGACGTGCTCGCGAAGATCACTCCCTTTGGCGCTGGCGGCAGTGCCTTGGGATTGAGTGTCAGCCTGGCGAAGGCGTCGAACAGGATCGGCGCGGCGGCCGTCCGGCCCACCAAGCCCGTGACCGGCGCCCCGTCGGGGCGCCCGACCCAGACGCCGATCGTGTGTGCGCCGTCGAAGCCGACGGCCCAGGCGTCGCGGTAGCCGTAGCTCGTCCCGGTCTTGAAGGCGATGCGCCCGCCGAGCGCGTTCGGTGGGGGCGGCGCACCGCGCAGCACGTCGCCGACATACCAGGCGGCGACCGGCTCCATCAGGCGCTTCAGCGGTGGCGGCGTCTCGCCGAGGCGCTCGATGAGCGGCGCCACGGTGCCTTGGCGCGCAAGACCCGAATAGAGCGCGGTGAGGTCGATGAGCCGCACGCCGATGCCGCCGAGCCCAAGCGCGAGCCCCGCCGTCTCGTGCTTCGGCAGCACGAGCGAGGCGCCGGCCTCGTCAAGCCGCGCCAAGAGCCGGCTCGGCCCCACGGCGTCGAGAACGGCGACGGCCGGCACGTTGAGCGACTGTTGCAGCGCACGGCGCACCGTGACGGTGCCCTGGAAGGTCAGGTCGAAATTCTTCGGCGCATAGTCGGCATAGCGGATCGGCCGATCCTCGATCAGAGTCGCGGGATGAATAAGTCCGTCCTCGAAGCCGAGCCCATAGATGAAGGGTTTGAGCGCCGAGCCCGGCGAGCGCACGGCGCGCGTCAGGTCCACTTGGCCGGCACGGGCTTCATTGAAATAGTCGGGCGAGGCGACACGCGCCAGGATTTCGCCCGTGGCGTTGTCCACCACGACGATCGCCGCCGAGATCGCGTCGCCAAGCGCCTCGGACCGCTCGCGGGCGAGCGTCTCGAGCCGCCGCTGCAAGCGGCCTTCGATGGTAAGGCGGATGATCTTGTCGGCGCACGCGGCCTTCGCTTCGTCGGCGGCATGGGGTGCGCTGAGCGGCATGGGCCTGCGCGCATGGGGCACGGGTTCCGTCTTGGCCCGGGCGATCTCGTCAGCGCTGAAGAGGCCGCTTCCGGCGATACGGTCGAGCACCCGGTTTCGCGCGGCGAGCGCCCTGTCCGGATGCCGGTCCGGGCGCCGAGATTCCGGCGATTGCGGAAGCGCGACGAGGAGGGCCGTTTCGCCGAGCGTGAGCCGGCGCGGCTCCTTGCCGAAATAGGCAAGCGAAGCAGCACGGATCCCTTCGAGGTTGCCGCCATACGGCGCAAGGGTGAGATACAGGCCGAGGATCTCGTCCTTGCTGAGCGCCCGTTCGAGCTGGAGCCCGCGGACCGCCTGCCTGAGCTTGGCGTAGACCGACCGCCCGCGCCGCGGCTCCAAGAGCCGCGCCACCTGCATCGAGATGGTCGAGCCGCCCGAAACGATGTGGCCCTGGCTCGCGAGTTGATAGGCCGCCCGCATCATGGCGAGCGGATCGACGCCGTGATGGGAGAAGTAGCGCTTGTCCTCGTAAGCGAGCAGCGCTTGGAGGAAGCGCGGGTCCACGTCTTCGCGCGTCGCCGGAAGCCGCCAGCGGCCTTCGCTCGTGAGATAGGCGCGGAGCAGCTTGCCGTTGCGGTCGAGCACGGTCTGCGAGGTCTCGAGATCCTCCCCGAGCGGCGGCGGTCCGAAGGACTGGACAAGCCCGGTCGCGGCGCCCGCGGCCGCAGCAGCGATCCATACCGCGCCGATGGCGGCGTAGGTTGCGCGGCGTCTCAGCGGGCTCATTTGCGCGGGATCACCTTGACGGCGCCTGTGCCGGTGCGGCCGAAGCGGTCGGGACGATACATGTCCTCGACCACGGCTTGCGGCAGCACGTAGCTGCCGGGCGACACCGCGCGCACGACATAGGCGACCGTATACACCGGTTTGCTGTCGGTCCTGCGGTCGAACGCCGCCACGAACCGGTCGTCGCGGAACGCTGTGTAGACCGGGTTTGCCGCATGGGTGATCCATGAGAGCCCGCCCGTGTCCGCCGAGGAGACGAGATGCGGGTTATCGATCTCGAAACCGGCCGGCACGTAGTCGGTAAGCGCCACGCGGGCGAATTGCGGCTGCGGCTCGGTGACGGTCAGCACCACCACGAAGCGATCGTTCTGCGTGGCCGTGTTGATGTCGACCGCGTCGCCCTCGAGCGTGTAGTAGCTGCGGTCGAGCGTGAAGCCGTGATCGGCGGCGGGCTCAGGACTCGTCGGCGCCCCGCTCACCGAGATGACCGCATCAAGCGGCGTGTCGCCGGCATTGGTCACCGTCACCGGGTTGATGCCGATGTCTTCCTCGCTGAACGTGCGATAGAGCGGCCCTTCTTGACCGCCTTCGCCGCCGCTGCCTTCCTCGACGGTGAGGCTCACGTTCTGCTTGCCGAGCGCGCGCGCCGCGAGCACCAGCCAGGCGTCGTCTTGCGTCGAGGTGTAGGTCACGCGCTCGCGCGCGATTCCGATCTGCTTGGTGGCGTTCACCAGGATCACTTTCGGCGCATCCCCTTCGGCCGCGAGCGTGACCACGGCGGCGGCATCGCGTAAGGGCGAGCCGAAATCGACGCGGCCGCCCTTGGGCTCGACCTCGTTGGGCAGTGCGCCGGCCGCGGCGCGGAACGCCTTCTCGGCGCGGAGCTTGTCGCCGAGCATGGCGAGCGCCGCGCCGATCTCCGCTTGCGCGGCCGGCGTGCCGAGCTGGCTCAGCTTGACGTCGGCGATGTAGCGGAGGTCGCCGACCGGCGCCATGCCGTTCCGCGCCAGCACGTAGAGCGCATAGGACAGCGCCAGGCCGCCGTCCGTGGAGACGTCGGGCGCCGTGCTCACATAGTTCCGCAAGCGGTTGAGCGCGAGCTTGAAGCGCTCGTCGGGAACGGCATAGCCGGCAGCCCGCGCGCGCGTCAGGAAGTCGGTCACGTAAGCGTCGAGCCAGGCATCGCTGCCGCCCGGCGCCCACAGGCCGAACGCGCCTTCGTAGCCTTGGCGCGCAAGCACGGTCTCGATCGCCTTGGTGATGCGCTCATCCACATGGGTGTCGGCGGCAAGCTTCAACTGGGCCGCCATCTCGTTGACATAGAGGAGCGGCAGCGCGCGGCTCACGATCTGCTCGGTGCAGCCGAGCGGATAGCGGTCGAGCGCGGCGATGAGGCTCGCCACGTCGAGCGCCGCTGTCGGCGTGACGGAGAGCGCCACGCTGCCCGTGCCCGGCACGAGGTCGGCGAACACGTCATTGGAGATCGTGATGCTCTTGCCCGGCTCGAGTGACTCCACCGTGCGGCGCGAAAGAATCTGCGTCGCCGGATTGACCGTGAGCGCGTAGCGCCGCGCCACCGAGAAATCGCCCGGTCCAGTGACGGCGACGTCGACTGAGCCTTCGCCGACGCCGAGCGCCGAGATGGGCAGGGTGACCGCGCCGCGCTTCTTGGCGGCGAGCTTGATCGACCGGTCGGCCCCTTCGACGCTGAGCGGCCCTGCGGTCGACACCGCGACCTGGTAGGTGCCGGTCTCGCCCTCGACATTGTCGAGATCGAGCCGGAGCGTGGACTTGTCGCCGGTGAGCAGGAAGCGCGGCAGCGTGGCGGTGACCACGACGGGATCGCGCACGATCACGTCGCCCGAGCCGTGCCCGACTTTGTCCTTGCTCCAGGCCACGGCCATGACCTTCACCGTGCCGGTGAAGGCGGGGATCGGGAACTCCACCTCGGCCGTGCCGTCAGCCCCGACCGTGACGATGCCGGAATAGAGCGCAAGCGGCGGCTGGGTCGGCGGGTTGCCTTGCAGCTCGCCAGCGCCAGCGTCGCCGCCGGTACGGATTTGCCCACGCGTGCCTTGCATGCCGTCGATGAGTTGGCCGTAAAGGTCGCGGATCTCGGAGGAGAGCTTGCGCTGGCCGAGATAGTATTGGTCCGGTGACGGCGGCTTGTAGCCCGTGAGGTTGAGGATGCCGACATCGACCGCGGAGACCACGATGCGTGCCCGCTCGCCGGCGAGGTTGGCGAGCTTCACCGGAACGCGGAGCGTCGTCTGCGGCCGGATCAGCTTAGGCAGGTCGAGGCTGACATCGATCGTGTGCTCCGCCTTGTCGACGCTGAACCATTGCACGCCGATGGCGCGGCCCGGCATGCGCTTCTCGGCCACGTCGAGGGGGCGCCTGAGCGTGGCGAGCACATAGGCCCCGGTGCCCCAATCATCGCCGACGGTGAGCGGCAACTTGACGAGGCCCGGCTTAACATCGGTCGTGGTTTGGGTGATCAGCCGGTCGCCAATCACCGACAACGTGACCGTGCCGGCGCTGCGCGCGGTGACGGCAACGGTCATGGTATCGCCGGCCTTGTAGGCGGGCTTGTCGAGCGCGATCTCCAAGAAGTCAGGCGTGTCGGCGCTCGCTTCGGCATACCAGCCGGAATCGAAGCTATAGGTGGTGAGCGGCCCTTGCGGGTTGGAGGTCTCCACCTCGAGGCGATAGCGGCCCCAGCTCACCGGGACTTCGATGTGCCCCGGCTGATTGGCCGTAGCGTCGATCGTGCCATTAGCCACGCGCCGCGTGACCTTGACGGGCTCGTACTGCCACTGGCCGTAGGCGCGGTACCACTGGTACTTGGACTCGATCCGCAGCAACTGCCACTTGAGCCCCTGCGCGGCGATCTGTTTGCCGTCCGGCGCCGCCATGACCACGTCGAACTTGGCGGTGTCCTGATCGCCGAGGCTCGAGCCTTTGAACAGCGGCTTCACGCCGATCATGCTTGCCGTCGGGGTGATCGGCAGCGATAGGCTGTGCTCGATCGCCCTGCCGCCAGGCTCGGCGAGGCGCACCACGACCGTAGCCTCGAGCGGCTGGGTGGCGGCCGGCACATGGTCAAGCGCGACGTCGAAGGTCGCTTTGCCCTTGTCGTCCGTCTCCGGCAGGTCGGCGAGCGGAATGATCTCGGTGTTGAAGCGGTCGCCGGAATCGGAATCGTTGAGGCCGAACACGTAGCCGGGGAAGCCCGGCCGTTCGTCGGCCGCGGCGATCTTCAGGGAGCCATCGATGGGAAGCCCTGACGCCGGCGCGCCATAGAGGAAGCGGCCGTCGAGTGCGATCTCCGCGGGCTGGGCCGGCGATAGGCTCTTGGCATCGGTCGAGATGTCGAATTCGAGCCGCTCCGGCACATAATCTTCGACCAGGAAGCTCGTGTCGCCGATGGCCGATCCCTTCGGGTCGGAATAGACCTGAACGCGCCATGTCCCGGTCGGCGCCGAGGCGATGAGCGGCACGTCGAGGGAACGGCCGCCGATCCCTTCGTCGGGCACCACGTCGCGCCGGTACTCGATCCCGTCCGGACGCTCGACCACGAGCGTCAGGTTTACGTCGGGGACGGCCACGCCAGCGGCGTTTCGCAACAGCGTCGTGACATGCACGGTCTCTCCGGTGCGGTAGACGCCGCGCTCGGTGAACACGAAGGCATCGAGTCCCTTCGGTGCCTCGCGCCCGGCCACGCCACGGTCCGTGAGATCGAAGGCCGATTGCTTGAGATCCAGAAACGCGTAGTCGCCGCTCTTACCGGAGGCCACGAGCATCGCCGGCGACAACCCGCCTTCGCCCCGGGCGAGACCCGGCGCGAAGGTGGCGGCGCCTTTCGCATCCGTGGTCGCGGTGGCGAGTACCTCGTTGTTGCGCGCGATCAGCCGCACCTCGACGCCGGAAAGCGGTGCCGTTGAAGCCAGCGAGTTGACGAAGGCATGAATGCCGTCTGTGCCGGAATAGGCGGTCAGACCGTAGTCGGAGACGATGAACCATTGCGTGGTCCGCTCGCCGTAGTCGTTGCCGGGCACGTCGGCCGGTTCGGCGGCAAGCAGGTAGACGCCGGGCTGCATCTTCGGCACCGCCTCACCAATGGGGAAGGCGGTGGTGATCTCCTTGTTGAGCTCCTTCTCGACCTTGAGCTTGCCGGTCCATACCTTTTCGCCCTTCTGATCGGCGATATTCTCGAGGCTGTACTGATAGAGATTGCGCTCGAAGTCGTAGCCGAGAACGTTGTCGAGCAGGCTGCGGTCGCCGATCCGGTAGATCGTCACCTTCACCTCGCCGGTGTTCACGGTGATGAGCGGGATGCCCTGTTGGCCCGTGCTCGGCAGCACATAGGCCTTACCTGCGAGCCGCACCGACGGGCTCCGGTCGCGCACATAGATCGTGAAGTCGGCGTCTTTCAGCAGGTCCTCGTCCACCGACGACGGCAGGCCTTGGCGCAAGGTAATGTCGTAGGTCTCGCCATGCTTCAGCCCTTCGACGCAGATTTGCTGATCGTCGACGCTGAGCGCCGGCTTATCCTCGCCTTTGACCGCAACGAACGGCGAGAAGTCCGCCCGCTTCACCAGCGGTTCGCTGAATTGGAAGCAGGCGCGCGGCGAAGCGGCATCGGAGTCCACGCTGAAGTTGGTGACGCGGAAACCGTATTTCTCGCGCAGCTGGTCGTAGGTCGCCTTCAGACCCGGATTGGGGGCAAGCTTGAGAGCGAGCTTGAGTGCATTCAGCGCCGGGCGCCAGTCGCCCCGCTTGCCGGCGGCGGTGGCGAAGGTCGATAGCGCTGCGGCCTCGTCTTTAGGAGATTTCGCTTTCTGATAGGCGATATAGGCCGCGGTGCGCGCATTGTCGTAGCGGGTGCTGCCGTCGTCGTTCTCGTCCGGTGGGATGGCGAGCCAGATATTGGCGAGCCGGCGCCACGCGGCGGAGTCGTCGGGCGCCACGGTGACGATCTGCCCGTAGAGGAAGGCGGCGCCTCCAAGATCCTGCGCTCGGAGCTTGGTCGCGGCCTGCGCCTTCAGACGAATGACCGGCAGCTCGACAGTGCCGGACTCGTCCTTGAGGTCGGCCGCAAGGGTGATGGCAGCGTCGTCGAGAGCGTCGTCTTGGAAAGTCTTGTCGGCGGCGGGAGCGGGGGTGGAGACAATTACGAACAGCGCGGCAACAAGGCCAACGCGGAACCAGGTCAACATGGACGTCCTCCGGCGCCCAGCCCTCGGCGATAGGCGGGCGTGGCCCTTAATCTAACGGAGCCCTGTGACGGAAACTAGGGGTTCGCTCTGGCCTTGGTGAAGCTCCGCTCACCTTAGTTGGTGCCGGCGATCTCCTGGGCGATCTTGGCGAACTCGCCGCGCACCCATTGATGGCACTCGTCCCGGTCATAGCTCGAATGCCACAGCAGCCGGAGCGGGAAGGCCACAGGCGGCACCGGCTGGGCGATGCGCGCAAGCCCGAATTGCCTCTCGAGGATCGCGGCGAGCGAGGAAGGGAGGGTCAGGAGCGCGTCGCCGTTCAACACCACCAGCACGCCGACCAGCGCCGACGACACCTGGGACGCGACGTTGCAGGACAGGCTCTCCTTCAAGAGCGCCCGGTCCATCAGCTCGAGCGTGGGGAGCGTGTTCACCGCCACGTGGTCCGCGGCGGCGAAATCCGCAGGTCTAGGCTTCCGGGCGGCGAAGGGGTGGCCCGGCCGCGCCAGCGTAGCGAGGGTATCGTCGAACAGCTTCGCCACCCGGACGTCGGGCGCCGACACCGGCGTCCCCTCGCGCTCGATGACGAAGTGGCTCCGGGCATTGCGCAGCGCATCAATGTTCCCGTCGCCCTGCGATGGGGTCCAGTTGACCCGCACGCTGGGCGCCAGCGATTGGAGCCGTTGCCGCAAGGGCTCCACTAAGATCAGCTCGCCCGCCTCGCTCGATGCTGCGGCAAACTCGCGCACGGAAAGCGAGGGATCGAACGGTTTGCTCGGCCGGAGCAGGCTTTCCATACCGGCGAGGATGACGTGAACCGTGGGCGCAAGCTCCAGTGCCTTGGCCGTGGGCACCAGGCGCTGGCCCGCCCGCACGAACAGCTCGTCGGCGAAAATTTCGCGGAGTTTGGCCAATGCATGGCTGATGGCCGAGGCGCTCCGCCCCAGCCTTTCGGCCGCGCGGGTGACGCTCGCGTCCACCAAGAGCGCATCCAGCGTCACGAGAAGATTGGCGTCGACCTCTTTGAGATGCATGATATTCAACTATTCTTCTGAAAAGAGTTCACTATGTGCATGTTAGGCGCGGCGCTAGTGTTTTGACAAGACGTTCGGCCGCCCAGCCCGAATGTCCCGGAGCGTCCGAGCCCGAGCCTGGACGCTTCCTCATCTCAACCTGCGGCGGCCCAAAGGTCCCGGCCCACGGGCCGCCGCATTCTTCCCGACGAATAAAGGGATGCAGATGTTTCGAGGACCGTTGACTGCCGTGCCGGCCGCCGCCCTGGCGCTCGGTCTTTGCCTTAGCCCTGCCGCGGCCGACAGCACCAAGGATGTGCTGAAGACCTATTCGGATATCGCGCAGGCCGGGTACGAAGATTCTCTCGACACCGCCCGGACGCTGAAGCTTGCGGTCGATGCGTTTCTCGCCAAGCCCACGGAGGCGAACCTGCGTGGTGCCCGCGCGGCCTGGATCGCCGCGCGCATTCCCTACATGCAGACCGAGGCGTTCCGCTTCGGCAATGCCATCGTCGACGATTGGGAAGGCCGGGTGAATTCCTGGCCGCTGGACGAAGGCCTGATCGACTATGTCGCCGAGGGCTACGGCACGGAATTGGCCGAGAACGAGCTTTACGCCGCCGACGTCATTAAGAATGTCTCGCTGACCATCGGTGGCAAGAAGCTCGACACCTCGAAAATCACCAAGAAGCTTCTCGCCGACGATCTGCAAGAGGCCGGCGGCGTCGAGGCGAATGTCGCCACCGGCTACCATGCCATCGAATTTCTGTTGTGGGGCCAGGACCTGAACGGCACCGGCCCGGGGCCCGGCAATCGGCCTGCCACCGATTACGATCTGAAGAACTGCACCCACGGCAACTGCGACCGGCGCGCTGAATATCTCAGCACCGCCACGGACCTCCTCGTCGACGATCTCGCCTGGATGGCGAAGCAGTGGGCGTCTGGGGGAGACGCGCGCAAGGTCATCATGGACGGCAGCGCCGAGGCGGGCCTCACTGCGATCATGACCGGTCTCGGCAGCCTGTCTTACGGCGAGCTTGCCGGCGAGCGCATGAAGCTGGGACTCATGATCCACGATCCCGAGGAGGAGCAGGACTGCTTCTCGGACAACACGCATGCCTCGCATTTCTTCGACGCGCTCGGCATTCGCAATGTCTATCTTGGCCGCTACCGCCGCGCCGACGGGACGTATGTCGGCGGCCCGAGCGTGTCGGATCTCGTGAAGGCCAAGGCGCCTGAGGTCGATGCCGAGGTGCGCGCGAAGCTTGATGCCACCATGGACGCCATGAATGCGCTCTATCTCCGCGCGCTGACCACCGAGTCCTACGATCAGATGATCGGCGAGGGCAATCCGGAGGGCAACAAGGTGGTCCAGAACGCGATCGATGCGCTGCTCGCCCAGACCAAGGCGATCGAGCGCGCCGTCGCCGTGTTGGACCTCAAGTCCATCGAGTTCGAGGGGTCGGACAGTCTCGATGTATCTGCGAACGTGAGCGAGGGAGGTTGAGACCTGAGTTGACGGAAGCTGGGCCGTTCCATACGTTATAACATAACGTTACAACATAACACGGCCTGGGGGGCTGAAGAGTATGAAGAAGCGGATCGCGCAAAGCGACCTGACAGGACGACCACGCCCATCGAACCACCGAGTGACGCAGCTTGGCCGCGCCGTCGCAGCAAAAACTGCCAAGGCGGCGGGCATGGCTTCAATCGTCGCCCTCGCGCTGATGACGGTGCCCACCCTGGCGAAAGCTTCCAGCTGCCCTCTCTCGGGACAGGATATCGTCCACGGCGCTGCGCCGACCGGCATCCCGGATGGGGCGGTCGCGGCCATCGATCCCGGCGGCGTGCGCCGCGCGCTTCGGCAGCACGGTGTGGAGGTCGGCGGCGAATATTACGGCGAGACCTTCTACAACTGGGGCGGCATCAAGGACGGCGGTCAGTATGACGGCGTGCTCGCGCTCTACATGAATGCCGACATGGAAAAGCTCGGATTTTGGAAGGGCCTTTGCTTCCATACCGACGGCTTTCAGATCCACGGCAACTCCATCACCGCCGAGAATGTCGGCAGCCTTATGCCGGTCTCCTCTCTCGAAGCGGACGCCTCGACGCGCCTGTTCGAGCTGTGGTTCGAGCAGTACCTCTTCAACGACACGGTGTCCGTGAAGATCGGTCAGCTCGCGGCCGATGCGGAGTTCATCATCAGCGAGGGCGGCGGCTTCTTCCTCAACGGCACCTGGGGCTGGCCCTCGATCGCCGCCGAGAACAACCCGAGCGGTGGCCCGGCCTATCCGCTCGCCACGCCGGGCGTTCGCGTCGCGGTGACCCCCACCCAGAGGACATCCTTGATGGTCGGCCTCTATAACGGCGACCCTGCGCCACAATGCAACAAGGACGGTGGGAACCCGCAGCGCTGTAACGACCACGGCCTCGACTTCGAGCTCAACGATCCGCCGCTGCTCATGGCCGAAGGCGCTTACGCCTACGCCCTTGGTGGCGGGCGGTTGCCGGGCGCCGTCAAGATCGGTGGCTGGAATCATTTCGGCAAGTTTGCGCATCAGCGTGTCGACGTTGGCGGCCAGCTGATTGGTATCACCGGCACCGACGGCAAGCCGCTCGATCGTGATTGGGCCCTTTACGGCATTGTCGATCAGTTGATTTGGCGCGTGCCGGGCAGCGAAGCCCCGCAAGGCGTGGGGATCTTCGCCCGCTTCATCGGCGCGCCTTCCGACCGCAACCTTGTCGACTTCTATTTCGACGGCGGCTTCACCTTCACGGGCATGATTCCCGGCCGGCCTGACGATGCGCTCGCCATCGGCTTCGCCTATACAGGCATCTCCGATGAAGCGGCCGCGTTTGACATCGACTCCGGCGAGCCCGTGGCGCGCGACCACGAGTCGCTGGTCGAGATTGCCTACACCTTCCAGATTAAGGACGGCTGGATTGTCCAGCCTGACTTCCAGTATTTCTGGGACCCAAGCGGCGGCGTGGATGGTATCGAGAACGCTGCCGTCATCGGAGCCCGCACCACCATCAGCTTCTGACGTGAGACGAGTGCAACGAACGCGTTCAAAGTCTGACCACGAGAGAGAGTTGTCCCGACACGCGCCGTCAAGGCAGGCCCATCGCGCCTTCCTTGGCGGTGCGATTGCACTGGGGGCGGCTCTGCCGCTGCTTGTCGGCGCTTTGGACACGATGGGCGCAGGCGCGGCCACCGGGGTCGAAAGCCTGCTGGCGCCGACGACGGACTTCTCCAAGCTCGAGCAAGGCGAAGACAAGCCTGGCGGCGAGGCCACCTCGCGCGGCTCCATCGACAATGCGAACGCCTTTTCGCATTCCTCCGGCAATATGGGCTTCCGGCGCGAACTCAACTTCAAGATCGGCAATGCCATCTTCCGCAGGCACTGGGTTTCCGCGCCGTCGTCAACGGACGCCTCCGATGGGCTAGGGCCCCTGTTCAATTCCCGCGGCTGCCAGAACTGCCACTTGAAGGATGGGCGCGGCCACCCGCCGCTCTCCTCAGACGTGCCCGATGACACGGGCTCCATGTTGATCAGGCTCTCGGTGCCGCCAAAGACGGACGCCGAGAAAGCCATGCTCGCCGCCCACAAGGAGAACTCCATTCCCGATCCCGTGTATGGCGGGCAACTTCAGGACTTCGCCATTCAAGGCTTCGAGGCCGAGGGCAAAGCCAAGATCGACTACGAAGAGAAGCCCGTGACGCTCGCCGGCGGCGAGACCGTGAGCTTGCGCGCGCCGACATATAAGATCGTCGATCTCGCCTACGGGCCCATGAGCCCCGACATCATGATCTCTCCGCGCGTGGCGCCGCCGATGATCGGGCTCGGCCTGATCGACGCCGTGCCCGAGGAGCAGATCCTGGCCCATGCCGATCCTGACGATGCCGATGGCGACGGCATTTCCGGCAAGCCGAACTATGTCTGGTCAAGGAAGAACAACAAGGAAATGCTCGGCCGCTACGGCTGGAAGGCGAGCGTTCCCACCATTGCCGATCAGGCGGCGGCGGCCTTTTCCGGCGACATCGGCCTCTCCACCACGCTTCATCCGGGCGGCTCCGGCGACTGCACCGAGAAGCAGCAAGCGTGTCTCGACGCGCCGTCCGGCGACTCGCCGCAATATCAGAACGTCGAGGTCGGCGACGAGCTGTTCAAGCTCGTGACCTTCTATTCGGAAAACCTCGCCGTGCCGAAGCGCCGCAATCCGGACGATCCCGAAGTCTTGAAGGGCAAGGCGCTGTTCTACAAGATCGGTTGCGTGAGCTGCCATCAACCCAAGTTCATGACGGGCGAGGACCCCGACAATCCGCACCTGTCGCACCAGCTGATCTACCCGTACACCGACATGCTGCTGCACGACATGGGCGAGGGGCTTGCCGACAATCGCCCGGACGGCGAGGCAAGCGGCACGGAGTGGCGCACGGCGCCGCTCTGGGGTATCGGTCTCACCAAGACCGTGAGCGGCCATACGCTGTTCCTGCATGATGGCCGCGCCCGCAACCTCACCGAGGCTATTCTTTGGCACGGAGGTGAGGCACAAAAGGCCCGCGATGCTTTCGCTAATCTCCCGAAAGAGGACCGCGACCGCCTCCTTGCCTTCGTCAACTCCCTTTGAGGTCTCTGTGACCGTTCTCCGTTCGCTCTGTGTCGTGCTCGCCCTAACACTGGTTTGGGGTGCGTCTCCCGCCCAGGCCCAGGCCGATCAGAGCGCGATCGCCAAAGCCGCACTGACCAAGGTCATCCGGCCCGGCTACGCGGCCTTTGCCGACGCCACCACGGCGCTCGACGGCAGGGTCCAGACCCTCTGTAACCAGCCTTCGGCGCAAACCCTCGATGCGGCCAAAAAGGCCTTCGCCGAGACTGTGAGGAAGTGGAGCCGGGTCGAGATCTTCCGCTTCGGACCAGTGAACAGAAAGCGCCGCTACGACCGCCTGTTCTATTGGCCGGACCGGAAGGGCATCGGGCTGCGGCAAATCCAGCGCGCCCTCGCCAAGAAGGACCCGTCGGTGATCCTCGCCGATACGCTCGCCGACAAGAGCGTGGCGCTGCAAGGCCTGCCGGCCCTCGAATATCTTCTCTATGGCGACGGCGCCGAGGCGCTTACCCACGCCGAACCGGAGATCGGCTTTCGCTGCAGCTTTGCCGCGAGCGTCGCCACCAATATCGACCGCATTGCCCATGACGTCACCGAAGGCTGGCGCGAGGGCGCCGACTTCACCAAGACCTTCTTGAGCCCCAGCCCCGACGATCCGCTCTATCATTCGCCGAAGGACGTCACCTTGGAGCTGTTCAAGGCCTTCACCTCCGGCCTCGAGCTCGTGCGTGACCAGAAGCTCGGCAAGCCGCTCGGCGCCTCGCCGGAGACGGCGCGTCCGAAGCTCGCCGCCTTCTGGCGGAGCGACCTCACCTTTCCCAACATGGTCGGCAATCTCGAAGGTGTGCGGGCGCTCTTCGCCAAGGGCGGATTTGCCGACGTGGTCGCCGAAGAGTCGCCGGAGTTCGAGGACTCGATCCTGTTCGATCTCGATCGTGTCATCAAAGTCCTGAGTGCCGTCGATCAACCGATCACCGAGGTCGTCAAGGATCAGGCCCAGCGCGACAAGCTCGAAGCGCTACGTGTCGCCTTGAAGAGCGCGCGCGAAACCGCCTCGAGCATGATCGCGCGGGGCGCGGGGCTGAGCTTCGGGTTCAACGCTTTGGATGGAGACTGATCATGCAGCTCGATCGCCGCGTCTTCCTCGCAAGTCTCGCCGGAACCGCCGCCGCGCTCGCTGTGCCGAAGTCTGTCGCCGCCGCCTTCAAGCCGGAGCGTTTCGCCGCCGCGCGCATGGACGATCGCGGCATCTACTCGGCCGCGCTGTTCGATCTCGAGCGCGGCGACTTGCGCTCTGTCGAGCTGCCGGCGCGCGGCCACGACATCGCGCTCCGGCCAGGAGGCAGCGAGTGGGTGGCCTTCGCCCGGCGTCCCGGCCGCTTCGGCGTTGCCGTACCGCTGGATAAGCGGCCGGCGGTCTGGTTCGAGTCGAAGCCTGACCGGCATTTCTTCGGGCATGGCGTGTTCTCTCCCGACGGGCGGCTGCTCTACACCACCGAGAACGACTACGACCATGGCCGCGGCGTTATCGGCGTGCGCGACGCGACAGGCGGATACAAGCAGATCGGCGAGCTCGACGGATATGGCGTCGGCCCTCACGATCTTGCGCTCCTCTCCGACGGCCGCACCTTGGTCATCGCCAATGGCGGCATCCTCACCCATCCCGACAGCTATCGCGAGGAGCTGAACCTCGCCACCATGCAGCCCTCGCTCGTCTACGCGGACCTTGAGACCGGCGATCTCTTGGAGGAGCACAAGCTTGCGCCGGACCTGCACCAGCTCTCGATCCGTCATCTCGCTGTCGCGCGGAACGACACGGTGGTGTTCGGCTGCCAGTATCACGGGGCGGACGAGGACACGCCGCCTCTGATCGGCTTCCACCGCCGCGGCGAGCAACCGGTCACCGTGCAGATGCCAAGCACGACGCAAATTCCGATGCGCAATTATATCGGTTCGGTGACGGCCGACGCCGCCGGCGGCATCGTTGCCGCGTCCGCACCGAGAGGCGGTCTCATCACCTATTGGGATGTCGCCGCGCGGCGCTTCCTCGGCACGTGCGAGCTCGGCGACGGATGCGGGCTTGCCCCGACCCATCACAGCGCGAGCTTCCTCCTCACCAGCGGCGAAGGCTGGCTCGCCACGGGCGAAGCGGACGGCACGCTGACGCGCCAATCGTCCGGCTATCATTGGGACAATCACGCCATCCTGGTGCGATGACAAAGCGAGCCAATCCGCCGCACCCCGGCTGACCGGCGGCGCGCCGAATTCCTATTCTCACCTTAATTATCGGGCTAGCTTGGCACCTCGTCCGGGACCTCAATGCATAGCCAGAGCCCTCATAAGCCGCAGCTGCCAGCGCGCATTCCGCAGCAGCCCGAGGAGCCGCCGCGCACGATGCTCGGCGCGCTCATGCACCGGCCTTGGATGCAGGGGCCTTGGATGCGCGGACCCTGGAAGCGCGTGTGGATCATCGGCGGCGGCATTGTCGGCGTCCTCGCCGTCCTCCTCGTCGCCGTCAACCTCATCATCTCGGCAGACTGGCTGCAGGCCCGCGTCGCGGCTCGCATCAAGGAACAGACCGGACGCGACCTGACCGTGAACGGCTCCACCATGTTGCTGTTCACCCCTGGCCCACACGTGGTGATTACCGATGCCAGGATCACCGACCCGAATGCCAAGCCCGGCACCGCCGATCTCTCGGTGGCCAAGCTCACGCTCGATCTCAATTTCAGCGACCTGTTCAGCCGCCGCGTCGATGCCGAGCGCGTGGTCTTGGTGCGCCCCGTGTTCACCGTTCGCCTCGGCGACGAGACGCAACCCTTGCGCTGGGGCGGCGCCGACGAGAAACCGAAGAAGATTCGTTTCGCCAAGGCGGAGATGGGCGGCGCGCCCAAGCGCCACCGCGACGTCCACCTCAAAGATGTGCGCGTCGAGGACGGTACGGTCGTCATCAAGTATGACGGCGACGATGCGAACACCGAGAGGCGCGTCGAGCACATCAACGCGAAGCTAAGCCTGCCGGCGGTCACCGACCCGCTGGTCGGCCACGGCAAGCTCGACTGGAAGAATCAGACCGTCGATTTCAGCTTCGAAGTGAAGACCCCCGCCGATCTTCAAGCGAAACGCCCGGCGCGGCTTCAACTCGCGCTCGATACCTACGCGATCTCTGCGCGGTTCGATGGCACGGTTGTCACCGCACCGCATCTCTCTGGCCAGGGCAAGCTCTCCGCAAAATCAAGCTCGATTCCCTCCGTTCTCGCCTGGATGCGCGAGGACCAGGACATTTCAAGCGCCATCGGGGACGGCGAGCTGGCAAGCGATGTGTCGTGGACGCAAGGCAAGATCACGTTGAGCCATGCGCGTTTTGCCCTGGAGCATGCGAGCGGCCACGGGCAGGCGGTCGTCACGCTGAAACGGCCGCGGCCCCATGTGCGTGCGGCGATCGCGCTCGAGCATCTCGACCTCAACCCGTTCCTCGCCAAGGCCAAGACGAAGCAGCGGGCGGCGGCGCCTGATACGAGGCCCGCATCGCCGTCATCAGCCGCATCACCGTCAGACGCTTCCAGGGATTGGTTCGATGCGCCTGTGGCGCCCGAGGTCGAAAAGAAGATCACCCCGCCGCCGCAAAAGGCTGAGGCCACCCCGGCGCCGAAGCCACAAGCCACGGCGCCCGATACTGCCCGTGTGTCCGCGCCCGCGGCCATCGATGCCGACGTCAATCTCAATGTGCGTCAGACCCGCGTCGGCCATCTCGACATTGGTCCGAGTTCGCTCGGGCTCGCCTTCCGAAACGGCGTGATGCACGCCACGCTCGGCGGCATGGAACTCTATGATGGCCATGCCCGCGGCACGCTGACGATCGACGCGTCGAAGCCAGTGCCGACCTTCACCGGCGACTTCCGCTTAGACGGCGTCCAAGCCAAGCCCCTTCTCAGCGACGCCGCCCAGTTCGACATGATCGCCGGCCGCACCAAGCTGACCCTCGACATCAGCGGCGAAGGCGAGGATGCCGACGCGATCAAGTCGTCACTGCGTGGACAAGGCAGCGTCGTGGTCAGCGACGGCTCGATCCAGGGCATCGACATCACCGCCTTCATCAGCGCTCTCGGTCAAGGCGATTTCAACCTGCGCCAGGGCCCTGACGCCAAGACGGCGTTCAGCGACCTCGGCGGCAGCTTCACCATCTCCGACGGCATCGCCGAGACGCATAATCTGAAGATGGTGAGCCCCTTGCTGAAGGTGATGGCGGACGGCACCGTGGACCTGGCGCGCAGCAATCTCGACATCATGGCGCATCCGGAGATCGTGAAAGGCCCTGAGGGTAAGGGCGGCGCCAACGACGCGCTCGCCGGTTTGACGGTGCCGGTGCGCATCGAAGGCCCGCTGGACGCACCGCAGATCAGGCCGCAGATCGGCAGTGTCTTCGCCAATCCCGATACCGCGTCCAAGACCGTGAACAAGATCGGCGAGGCGCTCCAGAAGAAGTTCAAGGGTAGGCCTGTGGGCGAGGCGATCGGCCGCTTCCTCGGCAATGTGCACATTGGCCGCGGCAACAAGCCCGCGCCCAAACAGCGCCGGACGCAGCCGCAGGCGTTATCTGGGCCGCAAGCCGCCGAGCCCAAGGAAAGCGACGCGGATGATGCGATGGACCCTGATCTGAAAGAGATCCTGCGCTGAGAGATGAGGGCGATTACTGCGTGGCGTGGTGCTTGGTGAGCGCGGCCAGCCCCTTGGCAAATCCCGCAAGCGAGGTGACCGTTCGGACGGCCTTGCCGTTCAGCGCATAGACCGTGATGGCGCCTTGCTTCGAGGCGATGAGGTCCTTCTTGAGGTCGTCGGGCATGAGGAGGAGCGCCTTGCAGCCCATGGGCAAGCAGGTCTGGAACGCCATCCGGTAGATCTTCTCGGTGTCGGGAGAGAATTCGAGGCCGCGCTGAAGTGCGATCCCGGTCGGGCTGTCGACGCGCAGGACCAGATTGTTTTCCGGTCCGTAGGTCACGATCACGCGGAAGACGAGCTTCTGCGACTTTTTCTCCACCAGGGGCATGACGAGCGAACAGCGTTCACTCGTATTCTTGGCCTCCTTGCCGCACAGCAAGGTCCAGTTCCCGAAACTTCCTTCGACCTTGGCCTCAGGCTTGGGCGCGGCACCTTGAGTTGCAGGCGCAGCGGGCGCGCCGCCTTTCGATTTTCCCTTCTCGACCGAGTTCGAGGCGCCGGCCTGAGCCGCGCTCGTGGCGGCAAGGCTGAGAAGGACGGCAAGTGCAAGTCTCATCGCCGTCAGTTTAGCCAAGAGCCCCTCCCTCACACGGATCACGGTCCTGTTCACCAGACCCGCGTGGCGAATTGATGGTGCGCACTTAACCGGCATTCGAAGCCCGTGGCAACGCGCTTGCCAGGCGCCCTCTGCCTATAAGTGCGCGCGATGCCGAGGCTATGCACTCTCGCCCGACTACGCCGGCGCCGACGCCGTCGTGGTCAACACCTGCGGCTTCCTCAACAGCGCCAAGGAGGAATCGCTGCAAGCCATCGGCGAGGCGCTCGCCGAGAACGGCCGCGTCATTGTCACGGGCTGTCTCGGCGTGGAGGCGGACCGGATCCGGGCTGAATACCCAGACGTGCTCGCGGTGACTGGCCCGCATCAATACGAAGCGGTGGTCGAGGCGGTGCACGATGCGGTGCCTCGGCTTCACGACCCGTTTGTCGATCTCGTGCCGCCGCAAGGCATCCGCCTCACGCCTCGCCATTACGCGTATCTGAAGATCTCAGAAGGCTGCAATCACGCGTGCAGCTTCTGCATCATCCCGAGCTTGCGCGGCCCCCTGCGGAGCCGGCCGCTGAGCGATATCATGCGCGAGGCCGAGCGCCTCGTCGCCGCCGGCGTGCAGGAGCTCCTCGTCATCTCCCAGGATACGAGCGCTTACGGGCACCGCTCGCGCCCGGACATCGGCTCATGGTCACCGTTGAAGAGGCAAGTGAGTACGATCTGTGGGCCAGTCCGGCGGCGGCATGCTCATCGGATGTGACAGAGGCGCGCGCGCCTCTGCGTTAGCAGCCGGCGTCCGTCTTATCCACCTCGGTGCTTTTTCGCGGCCGTGCATAGAACGTACGGGTGATGTCGAAGGAGCCGGGAGTGAAGATTTTCGTGAGGCCGAGCAGGCCCGCATATTTGTAGGTCACTTCGGCGACGATCACGCTACTGTTCGGTTCGGTAAGCCCCGTGGGCACCGTGTAAGCCGAACCGGTACCGCGCGCCTGTCCAGATGAGGCGCAGCTCCACGCGACCTTGCCATTGTTGTTGTGGTCGGCGACCACGCTCGACAGCACGATCCGGAGAGGGGTCGTTGAATAGGGCGTGAGAATGCTACCCGACGCCGCCTCGATGTCCGTAAGATCGGACTTCGTTACTGTTTTCACTTGAGCGGTGAGGTCCGCGGCGGTTGCAGCGACTTGTGAGACCCTCCGGTGGATCGTTAGAGCGCTGCTGATCTCTACCGTTCCCACATAGGCCAGGATCAGTACCGGAGCGACAAAGGCGAACTCGATCGCCGACACGCCGCGCCTGTCGCGCACCAAAAGAGCGATGCGCCGCAAAGCCTCGGCCAGTTTGTTGGGACCCGTCCTCACCCTGCTTACATCCCTTAGAACGGCTCGTTGCGGAAGGCTGCCGTGGCGACCAGCACCCGGTTATTGTCCGCCATGTTGCTCAAGCTGATCTCGGCCGGGAGCAGCGAGCCGATATCCAGTGGATAGAAGGCTCTGACAACCATCACGTCGCTGCGCGCGCCTGGGTCGTAGGAGAAATTGTCCTTGAGATTGTCCTTGGAATTCAGAGGCTGGGTCAGGTCCGACGCCGCGCCGCCGAAGCTTGTGTACTTGCGAACATCGAGTTTGAGCTTGTCGCAGGTGAGCGGCGCCGTCAGTTGCTTGCAGACCTCGTTCTTGAATTTCGTGGCATTGAGCGACTGGGCTTGACCCGTACGCACCAGGCGTGCGGCCCGGTCGACCGCGTTCTCGAGCGTGAAGTTCGCGTAATAGACGAACGCCACTTGGAAGACGGCGAGCAGCAGGAGGATGAGAGGGGACGCCACAATGGCGAATTCGAGTGCCGAGGTGCCCGACGCATCCCCGCCAAACCGCCGCAAGAGGCGTCTGCCGCCGCCACGGCGCACCACGTGTTGTCTGGCGTCGTTCGCCTGCCCTAGAGATCGCACCATAGGACAAGGCATATCGAGCGTTAGCTTAACGGTCGGTAAATACTATGGTCAGAAGCACAAATAGGGTAAATGTGTAGGTAATACTATTCTAATTAAAGTAGAGACAAGTTTGAATAAACGGGGATACGAAACGTAAGCGGATTTGATCCTATATTGCGGACGCCGGGAATTGGATGCGGGTCCAAAGGGCGGGCCGCCCGGCGGAAGGGTGTCACATGCAAAGAACCTCGAGATGGGGGGTGCGTCGCTTTGCGAACAACACGCGAGGCAACGTCGCGCTCCTGTTTGGGCTTGCGATCATTCCCATCCTGCTCGGCATTGGGGTGGCGGTCGACTACGGTCGCGCACTCATTGTGCGGGAGCGTATGAGCAGCGCCGCCGATGCGGCCGCGCTTGCCATCGGTTCGTGGACCGACCTCTCACAGGCCGAACTCAAAACCAAGGCTCAGCAATATTTCGACGCCAACTATCCGTCGAACTCGCTCGGCACGGTAGGCAAGCTCAATGTGCAGTTCCAGGGAGACAACATCCTCGTGGATGTGTCCGGCTCGGTGCCGACGACATTCATGCGGCTCGCCAACATCAACTCGGTAGATGTCGGCGCGAGCGCGGTGATCACCAAGGAGCAGCGCAATATCGAACTCGCACTCGTGCTCGATACGACCGGTTCCATGGCGTACTCCGGCAAGATGAATGCCCTGCAAAGCGCCGCCAAGACAATGGTGAAGGACCTGTTCAAGGGGAAGGCAACGTCGGATTCCCTGCAGATTGCCGTTGTGCCTTTTTCCGGCGCGGTGAACATCGGTACGAACAATCTCAATTCGGGTTGGCTCGACAAAGGCACCTACCCGAACATGTCGTCGATCTCGAAGGAGAACTTCGACTTCGAAAACGGCCAAAGCATCCTGGGGCTTTTCGACGAGCTAAAGAAGAAGAAGGGGAGCTGGGCGTGGGATGGCTGCGTGCGCGAGCGCGCCGAGCCCTACGAGCTGACCGACGATGCGCCCGACCAGAGCAACAAGGAAACGCTGTTCACCCCCTACCTCGCGCCGGATGACCCTGATGGCAGCGGCGGCAACAGCTATATCGATGACGGCACCTGCGGGGTCAGCGGCGGCTACGGCGGTAGTATGGCGGCTACGGCGGTTATGGCGGCTACGGCGGCTATGGCGGCTACGGCGGCTATGGCGGCTACGGCGGGTATGGCGGTTACGGCCATGGCGGCTATGGCGGCGGCAACAACGCGACCCCACAGCAATGCCAGACCTATACCGGCAAGTACTTCAACCCGACGAAGGATGACTCCAGAGCTTCTCCGAACGACAACTGTCCACCCCGCGCGCTGACGCCTCTGACCAACAATCGAGGAAGCATCACCTCGGCCATCGAGCAGCTTCAGCCCAATGGCAATACCGTGATCCCCGCGGGGCTTCTGTGGGGCTGGCGCGTGCTGTCACCGGGAGAGCCTTTCACCGAAGGCGCGCCGTACGACGACGATAAGCTGGTGAAGGCGATGGTGCTTCTAACCGACGGCCAGAACGATGTGACGTCCGGCGCCATCGCCATGAACGGTTCCACCTACAATGCCTTCGGTTACAAGACCAATGGGCACCTCGGCAGCGATCCGAATTCAGAGCTCAACACCAAGACGGAGGACGTCTGCAACGCCATCAAGGCGAAGGGCATCCGCATCTACACCATTGGTTTTCAGGTGTATGATTCCACGACGCAAAATCTCCTCAGGAACTGCGCGACCCAGCCGGACATGTACTACAACTCGCCGTCCAATGCGCAGTTGGCGGAGGTCTTCCAGGACATCGCGCAAGGTCTGAACGACCTGCGCATCGCACAATAGGGAAGAGCTGGCTGGTTGTAGCGAGGCAAGTCCGGCGCGCGGGTATCGCGCCGGACGGCTACTCGCCCTGCTTCTCGCCTTCGGCCGATGACTGACCGATCGCCTGCTTTGTCCGGATTTCCTTGGCGATGGCTTCGAAATAGCCTGGGTTGTCGCCAATGACGAGTGGGGTCTCGCAGTTCGGCGAGCACTGCAGGGTCACGCGGTTGGTGCCGTGATACACGGTCACATACCCGGTCCGCGGCTCACTTACGACCACGCGCCGGTTGATGATGACCTTGCGCTGAGCGTCGAGCACGATGAGGTTGGTTTCACCGAAAGACTTGCCGGTGAGGACCAGGGCTTTGCTGTCTTGGATGGAGACATCGGCGATGGAGGGATTGCCCACCACGATTTCCGCCGCCGGCCTCTCGAGCCGCAACATTGTTGCCTGATCGATCAGAACCACGACGTCCCGGCTGGCGGAAAGCGCCGGCTGGCTCGCACCGACGGCGAGAACTGTAGCCAACACAAGCCCGTGGGCCGACCGCTCCGGGCGGAACCGGAAAACCATTGGCGCCCTATCCCTTACGCTGAACTGAATTCGAGGAATGTCCGTCACCCTCATCTGAGCGGGAAAAGGTGAAGGATTGGCAAACCTGCAGGCTTGGAGCCCCGGTTAACACAGCTTTCAGCCCTTCGCGGCCAAACTCCGCTCGCAAGCCCCGTTGCGGAGAACACGGAACAGGGGCGGGGAAAGGCGGGGAACAGAGGCAGATGATCACCAATCTTCTCATCATCACGGTTTTCCCTCTAGCGATGGCGCTGGCGGCGGCCACCGACCTCTTCTCCATGACGGTGCCCAACTGGATCTCGCTTCTCTTGATCGTGGGCTTTGCCGTGCTCGCGCCGCTGGTCGGGCTCGGCTGGTCGGAGGTCGGGCTTCATGTGGCGCTTGCCGCCGCAGCGCTGGTCGTCACCTTCGCTATGTTCTCCTTTGGTTGGATCGGCGGTGGGGACGCCAAGCTGTTTGCCGCCACGTGTCTGTGGCTGGGGCCTCAGGCGATCCTCGCCTACAGCGTCTACGCTGCCTTGATCGGCGGCGCGCTGACCCTCCTGATCCTCCTTTTGCGGAACGTGCCGCTCCCGGCCGTCCTCAACTCGCAAGGCTGGCTCCTGCGCCTGCATAGCCCCAAAGAGGGCGTCCCTTACGGGATCGCTTTGGCGGCGGCCGGACTGCTCGTCTATCCCGGCACGCCTTTCATGGCGGCGCTCGGCCTCTGACCTCTCTTTCACGCCTGCCCTGAGCAACGTCGAGGCGCCAAGCCCCGCGTTCCTCTGCCGTTTCTGGACGCGTCGGCGCCGGCCAAATTGGCACGCCTATTAACTTCGCGTTGAGATTTTGAGGGGCAGAGTGGACCCAATCTTCGGGACGTGGGGCGTTCGAGAGAAAGAGAATCCCGTTATGAAACGAGCAAGAGTCATCGTCCTCGCCATCGCCATTACGGCGGCGATCGGTGCCGCCTGGATTGCCCGGGCCATCGTCTCGAGAGCCCCTGAGGTCAAGCAGGTGGAGAAGACGGTGGGCGCCACCGACGTATTGGTCGCCGCCAACAACATCGATCTCGGCGACTCGGTGCGGGCCAGCGACTTCAAGTGGCAGCAATGGCCGGTCTCAGGCGTCACGCCTGGCCTGATCACCAAGACGGCCCAACCCAATGCGGCCTCGGAGCTGTCCGGGGCCGTTGCCCGCGCGCCGTTCATTGCCGGCGAGCCCATCAAGGAGCAGAAGCTGATCAAGATTTCCGAGGGGGGTGTGATGGCCGCCATCCTGCCCTCGGGCATGCGCGCCGTCTCGACGCCGATCCGTGAGGAGACGGCGGCTGGCGGCTTCATCCTCCCGAACGACCGGGTTGACGTCATCTTGTCCTACAAGATGCGCGTCGGTCGTAAGGAGGAGCCGGTGAGCGAGGCCGTGCTGCGCAACGTGCGCGTGCTCGCCATCGGTCAGGCACTGGAGAACAAGGACGGCGAGAAGGTCGCAACCGGCAAGACCGCCACGCTCGAGCTGACGCCGCGCCAAGCGGAAGTCCTCACTCTGGCGCAATCGATGGGCGAGATCTCGCTGTCATTGCGGAGCCTCGCAGATTCGATTCCCGGACAGGCTGAGACGACATCCAAGCTCGGCGACGGCAATTCGGGCTCGGTGAAGATTCTCAAATACGGCGTGCCCTCGCGCACCTTCGGCATCAACTGACGATGCGGACCCACGGCACGCTCGATAATCGAAAAGGCAACTGGATGCGTCGCTCTCCACTCAAAGCCCTGGTTACGCTAGGCCTAGCTGCGGTCCTAGGCTTCGGGCTCTGTGCCGTCATTGCACCCGCCAAGGGGTTCGCGCAATCGAAGCATCGCTCGCTTCTGCGCCTCGGCCCGAACGAGGCGCCGCGCGCGATCACGCTCGGCCTCAACAAATCGATGATCGTCCAACTGCCGCGTGCCGTGCGCGAAGTGATGGTCTCCAATCCCGATAAGATCGACGCGGTGATGCAGAGCTCTACGCGCGCCTACCTGATCGGCAAGAAGTCCGGCGAAGCGAACATCCTGTTCACAGACAGCAACGGCAACCAGGTTGCCACCCTCGAGGTGACCATCGAGCGTGACCTCAGCGCACTCCAGAGCCTGATCGCGCGGCTCGTCCCGGGCTCCCGGGTCAAGATCGAGACGGTCGGCCAAAACGTGGTGTTGACCGGAAGCGTGCCGACGCCGCTCGATGCCACGCGCGCAAGCGAGATCGTCAACAGCTATCTCGGCGAGAGCGACAGCGGGGGCACAAATAGCGCTGCGGCAGGCGGCGCTGCCGTCACCATCAACAATTCCAGCTCGTCGGGCGGCTCCGGCGGCTCTTCCAGCTCCGGCCCGAGCAGGGTCATCAACATGATCACGGTGGAGGGTCGCGAACAGGTGCTGCTCAAGGTCTCCGTCGTCGAGATGGAGCGGAACATCGTCAAGCAGTTCGGCGTCGACCTCAACGCGCTCATCAACTCGGGCAACTTCGCTTTCGCGGCGGTGTCGAGCCTGCCCTATCCGATCAATGGAGCGTTGGGCAATGCGATCGCCAGTGCGGCCTGGACAGATGGCAAGAGCAACGTGCAGGGCGTTATACAGGCGCTCGAGGAGGATGGGTTGGTCCACACGCTGGCCGAGCCGAACCTCACCGCTGTCTCCGGTGAGACGGCGAACTTCCTGGCCGGTGGTGAGTTCCCGATTCCGGTTGCCCAGCAGCTCGACCAGATCTCGGTCGAATTCAAGAAGTTCGGTATCGGCCTGTCCTTCACGCCGGTGGTCATGTCGGGGGGGCTTATCAGCCTCAAGATTTCGACCGAGGTCAGCGAGCTCTCCAATCAGGGTGCGGTGGTCCTCAGCAATATCTCGATCCCCGCGCTGAAAGTGCGCCGCGCCGAAACCGTGGTCGAGCTTCCGAGCGGCGGCTCCCTCGTGATCGCCGGCCTTCTTTCCGATCAATCGCGGCAGGCGCTCAGCGGCTATCCGGGACTCAAGAACCTACCTGTCCTCGGCACGCTGTTCCGCAGCCGGGACTTCCAAAAGGACGAGACCGAGCTCGTGGTCTTGGTCACGCCTTACGTGGTCAAGCCCGCGGCACGGCAACAGCTCGCAACGCCTGACGACGGCTTCGGCTGGGCGTCGGATGTGCACTCGGATCTGTTGGGACAGATGAACCGTATCTATGGCCGCAACCCCGAGCGCGCGCCTGTCGGCAAGTTCACAGGCGACGTCGGTTTTATCGTCGAGTAGGGGACAGAGGGGAAAAGTATCATGGCACCAACACTTCAAGGTTCGCACGCGTTAGCGCGCGCGGTGCGACCCACCATGACCCTATTCGCGGTTCTCATGATCGCGGTGCCGGCCGGCGGTTGCTGGAAGAGCCCGCGCATGCAGTCTCCTTTCACGCTCTCCAATCCCAACGAGCGGCATCCCATCACCGTGAAGCAAGGCGAAGCGCTGCTTGACTTGCCGGTCTCCAGCAATTCAGGCGGCCTCAACGCCCAGCAATGGAACCAGCTCTACGCTTATCTGAACGACTATCGAGAACGCGCTAAGGGCGGCTTGATGATCAAGGCGCCGACCGGCGGTGCCAACGAGAAGGCGGCCATGCGTGTCTACCAAGACGTGCGCCACGCCATGCGTCGGGTCGGCATCAGCCCGAGGGAAGTCCAGCTCAAGCCCTATTTCGCGAAATGGGATCCCGCCGCTCCACTCAGGCTCTCCTATCTCGAGATCGTCGCCAAGGGCCCCGATTGCCCCGACTGGTCGGAGAACGTCGGGCGCGATCCGCAGAATCTGCCGTGGCCGAACATGGGCTGCGCCATGCAGAAGAATCTCGCCGCCATGGTCGCCGACCCGGAGGACCTCCTTGTTCCGCGGCCGGAGGCGCCGCGCCCGAGCGAGCGGCGTGACACCGTCTGGGGCAAGTACGTCGCCGGCGAGCCGACGCTCTCCAAGCGTGATCCTTCGGAGCACGCCAATGTCAGTGACATTAGCCAGATTGGGCAATAGCCAGAAATGAGTGACGCCGCATATTCGCTAAACGAACCGCCTGAGCAGGAGTCCGCGGCGCCGGAGCCCGCGCCGGCCGAGCCGCGTGCCCGGCCGATCCCGCGCGTCAACATCCAGGCCTTTTGTGAGGACCAGGAAACCGCCTCTGTAATCCAAAAGGCGTCCGAGGACCGGCGCCTCGCCAAGGCTCATGTCACGGTGCAGATGGGCGGTGTGGAGGCGGCCGTCGCCTTCTACCGGAACGCCTCGACGCCGAACCTGATCATCATCGAGTCCTTGCTCGATCGAACGGCGATGCTCTCCGATCTCGAGCGCCTTGCCGAAGTCTGCGATCCGGGCACCAAGGTCATCGCCATCGGTCACGTGAACGATGTGTTGCTCTACCGCGAGCTCCTGCGCCGCGGCGTCAGCGAATATGTCGTGGCGCCCATGAACGTGACGCAGGTCATCGAGAGTGTCTCCTCGGTCTATACCGATCCGGAAACCGGGCCTGTGGGCCAGGTCATCGCTTTTGTCGGCGCCAAGGGTGGTGCCGGCTCCAGCACGATCTGCCACAACACGGCGTTCTCCATCGCCGCTGCGCTCGGGAGCGACGTGGTCATCGCCGATCTCGACCTTCCGTTCGGTACCGCCGGCCTCGACTTCAATCAGGACCCGCTTCAGGGGATTGCCGATGCGTTGTCCTCGCCTGAGCGCCTCGACGAGGTTCTGCTCGACCGGCTGCTGTCGCGGTGCTCGGACCATCTGAGCCTCTTTGCTGCGCCGGCTGCGCTCGATCGCCCCTACGACGTCGACACCAGCGCCTGCGAGACCGTGATCGACGTGGTTCGCGATAACGTGCCCTGGGTTGCCGTGGATGTCCCGCATCTATGGACCGCGTGGGCCAAGGAGGTCGTTCTCAAGGCAGATCACGTGGTGCTCACGGCGATGCCCGATCTCGCCAGCCTGCGTAACACCAAGAATCTGATCGACCAGCTCAAGGCCGCGCGGCCGAACGATCGCCCGCCTGTGCTCGTTCTCAATCAAGTCGGCTTGCCGAAGCGGCCCGAGATTTCGGTCAAGGACTTTGCCCATGCGATCGAGCTCGAGCCGAAAGTCGTCATCGACTTCGATGCGCAACTCTTCGGCACGGCGGCAAACAATGGACAGATGATCGAGGAAGTCTCCGACAAGTCGAAGGCGGCCGATGCCTTCCGGGCCTTGGCCAACCTTCTGACCGACCGGGCGGAGCAGAGGAGTGAACGTCAGTCGCTGCTTGGTCCCATTCTTGACCGGCTAAGGCTGACCAAAGCGCGCGCGTAGAGAAGAGCGATGTTTGGAAAACGGAGTACGCCCACGGCCACGCCAGCGCCGCCCCCGGAAAGGGCTTCGGCGCCCGAGCCGTCTCGTGAGGAGCAATACGAATCCGGAGCGCAACCAGCAGCGCGCCTTGCGGAGTCGCAGGCCGAAGTGCCACAGCACTCAGCCCCGCGCTCCACGCCGACGCCTCCGACAATCAAGACTGAGCGCAAGCACGTCGAGAGTGCCCGCTCCGAAGAGTACTACGACGTCAAGACGACGGTCTTTAACGCCCTCATCGACACCATCGACCTGACGCAGCTCGCCAAGCTCGATCCCGACGCGGCACGCGAAGAGATTCGCGACATCGTCAGCGAGATCGTCGCGATCAAGAACGTGGTGATGTCGATCGCCGAGCAGGAAGAGCTGCTCGAGGACATTTGCAACGACGTGCTCGGCTACGGTCCGCTTGAGCCGTTGCTGGCCCGTGACGACATCGCCGACATCATGGTCAACGGTGCCGAGACCACATATATCGAGGTCAACGGCAAGGTCGAGCCGGCCGCGGTCCGGTTTGCCGACAACGCGCAGTTGATGAATATCTGTCAGCGCATCGTGAGTCAGGTCGGTCGGCGCGTCGATGAATCGAGCCCTATCTGCGACGCCCGCCTTCCCGACGGCAGCCGCGTCAACGTCATTGCGCCGCCGCTCGCCATCGATGGCCCGACCCTCACCATCCGCAAGTTCAAGAAGGACCGCCTCACCCTCGACCAGCTCCTCAAGATCGGCTCAGTCAGCCCCGAGGGACGTACCCTTCTCGCCATCATCGGCCGCGTTCGCTGCAACGTCATCATCTCCGGCGGTACGGGCTCAGGTAAGACGACCCTGCTTAACTGCCTGACCGCCTATATCGAGCCCGACGAGCGGATCATCACCTGCGAGGATTCCGCCGAGCTGCAACTGCAGCAGCCGCACGTGGTGCGCCTGGAGACGCGGCCGCCCAACCTCGAGGGCGAAGGCGAGATCACCATGCGCGACCTCGTCAAGAACTGTCTGCGTATGCGTCCCGATCGCATCATCGTCGGCGAGGTGCGTGGACCCGAAGCGTTCGACCTGTTGCAGGCCATGAACACGGGCCATGACGGCTCCATGGGCACGCTCCACTCCAACTCGCCCCGCGAATGCTTGAGCCGTCTGGAAAGCATGATCCTCATGGGCGGTTACAATCTTCCCGACAAGACGATCCGGGAAATGATCACGTCCTCGGTCGACATCATCATCCAGGCCGCGCGCATGCGCGACGGCACCCGCAAGATCACCCATGTGACGGAGGTGCTGGGCCTGGAAGGAGACGTGATCACGCTGCAGGATCTCTACGTCTACGACATCATGGGAGAGGACGCGAATGGCCGGGTCGCGGGGCGTCACCGCACCACCGGCATCGCGCGGCCCTTCTTCTACGAGAAGGCCCGCTACTTCGGCGAGGACAAGCGGCTGACCGAGAGCCTTGCGGCGGGCGAGGTGCACGACGAGCACGGCCGGCCATTGGGAGAGCACTTTGCTCAGCCCTGAGCTCGTACAACTTGCGGCCATTGCGCTGGCCGCGCTCGCCGCTGGCGGCATCGTCTACGTCTTGGTGATGCCGTATCTCAGCGACGAGCGCAAAGTGAGCAAGCGCGTGGCCAACGTGGCCCAGGGGCAGACCAAGGTCCGCACGCGGGTCGGCGTGCCGGCGCCCTTGCAAATGCGCCGCAGGCAGGTTCAGGACACCATCAGGGACATCGAGGCGAAGCAGAAGGCGAAGAAACGGATTTCGCTTCGCACCAAGCTCATGCGTGCCGGCCTCAACATCAAGCCGCGGGTCTACTACATCTTTTGTGTGGCTGCCGGCGTTCTGGGCGGGTTCGTCGTTCTCGCCTCCGGCCTCTCGCCGCTGGTAGCCTTCCTCGCTGCGATCGCCTGCGGGTTCGGACTGCCGCGATGGCTCCTGGCACGCCGGATCAAGGCGCGCCAAGCCAAGTTCCTGATCGAGTTCGCCAATGCGATCGACATCATCGTGCGTGGTATCAAGTCCGGCCTGCCGCTCACCGACTGCATGCAGGTCATCGCCGCGGAATCGCCCGAGCCTGTCCGCAGCGAGTTCCTCGATCTTGTCGAGCAGCAGAACGTGGGTGTTCCCTTGGGCCGGGCTTTCGAGCGCATGCACGACCGCATGCCGCTTCAGGAGGTGAGCTTCTTCGCTATCGTTGTGGCGATCCAGGCGCAGACCGGCGGCAACCTCGCCGAAGCGCTCTCCAATCTCTCCGGGGTGTTGCGCGATCGCTATCGCCTGCAAGCCAAGGTGAAGGCGTTCAGCGCGGAAGCCAAGGCCTCCGCCATGATCATCGGCTCACTGCCGCCGCTCGTCATGGGAGCCGTGTTTCTGACCTCGCCCGATTACATCTCGCTGCTGTGGTCCAACAGTCTCGGCCAGATGATGCTCGCGGGGGGCGCTGTGTGGATGCTGCTCGGCATCCTCGTCATGCGGAAGATGATCAACTTCGATTTTTAGGCGAACCCACCCATGTCCTCGCTCTTCAACTACATGCTCGATCCGCAAATCCTGGTCATGGTGTTGGCTGCGGTCGCCGCATTCGCCACCGTGGCATCCTTCGTGCTTCCGCTTCTCACCGGCGACCGCCTCGGCGCGCGCATGAAATACGTGGCGAGCGAACGCGAGCGTATGCGTGCCGAACGGATTGCCACACTCGCCGAGGAGCAACGCCAGGCCAAGCTCCGGCGCGAGCCCAAGAGCTTCATGAAGCAGGTCGTCGAGCAGCTCAATTTGCACAAAGCGCTTGAGACCGAGGGCACGCGTGAGCGGTTGAAGATGGCGGGCTTCCGCGGCCAGGCGCCCGTCGTGGCGTTCCTCTTCTTTCGTGCCATTCTACCGGTCATCGGCTTTGTGGTGGCGTTCCTCTATCTGTTCTTCGTGAACGACTTCGGCCTCGCGCCGATCGTCCGGCTCGGCCTGTCCATCGGTGGCGCCTATCTCGGCTTCTACTTCCCCAATATCTTCATCTCCAACCTCATCCAACGCCGCCAGAAATCGATCAAGAGCGTCTTCCCCGACGCGCTCGATCTGCTTCTGATCTGCGTTCAGGCCGGCATGTCGGTCGAGGCGGCGATGAACAAGGTGGCGAGTGAGATCGGCGCCCGGTCGATTGAGCTTGCCGAGGAGTTCAGCCTGACCACGGCGGAGCTGTCTTATCTTCACGAGCGGCGCCAGGCTTACGAGAATCTCGGTAAGCGCACTGGGCTTTCCATAGTGAAGGCCGTCGGCACGAGCCTCATCCAGGCCGAGCGCTACGGTACGGCGGTTGGCCAAGCCTTGCGCGTGCTTGCCAAGGAAAGCCGCGACATGCGCATGGCGGAAGCCGAGAAGAAGGCCGCTGCCTTGCCGCCCAAGCTCACCGTGCCCATGATCCTGTTCTTCCTGCCGGTCCTGTTCGTCGTCATCCTGGGGCCGGCGGTCATCCAGTTCCTCGCCATGCGCAGCGGCCATTAGGATCCGCGCCGCGGCGTGAGCGGTCGCGCACTCTCCTTCAAGCGGACAAAGAAGAACGGGGGCGCCTCGAAAGGCACCCCCGCATCTTCCCCCAATCCTAGGTCTCGCCGGTAGCGCCCTACTTCGAGCGCTCTGCAAGCTTGTCGGACCTCACCATCTTCGGCGGGGTGATCGGGATCACCAGCTCCGCTTGGGCAACCTCGGCGGGTGGCGTTGCAGGCGTCGCGGCTTTTGCACTTTGAGCCATTCCGGTCTTGGCGACCGTCGATGTCGTTGTCGCGGGCCTGCTGGCTTGCACGGCCGTGGCTTTGGCCGCTGCGGCTGCGCTCGGCGTCTCGGACACCCTGATGATCTCGGCCCGGGGTTGTGCCGGTGTCGGCGCCGACACCTTTGCCACCTGTGCAGGCTTGGGTGCGGCCGGAGCCTCATCGGCTTTCTTCGCGAGTTTGCCCGTAAGCGGCGGCTCGATCTCATCCACCGGCTTCACCACCTGCACCTTGGCGGGCTCCACCGGGGGGACTGTGTTTGAGGCCATCGCGACCGGGACAGGCGCCGGCGCTGTTGCAGGTGCCTTCGCCGGTGCCGTCTTCTCCTCGGCGTCGTCATAGCCGAAGGGCGACCAATCCGCCGCAGAGGGCTGCGGCTTGCGCGGGGCCTGAGGCTCGGCCGCGGCAACTTGCGTCGGTGCCGCCAGCATGTTGCGGAAATAGGACACGCTCGACTTGGCCTGAGCCTCGCTCATGTCGACCGAGGCGACCTGGCGGGCCTCGCTGAACTTACCTTGGAGACCGAGCACCATCGCCAGGTTCTGGCGGATGCGCTTGTCGTCTTGGCCGTTCGCCACGGCCTTCCGCAACAGCTCCTCGGACTCTTTCGCCTTGCCGTCGAGGGCATAGGAGAGCGCCAGATTATTGATCACTGCCGCCGAGTCAGGCTTCTTCTGCAACGCGGCCAGGAAGTATTTCTGTGCCGCTTCGTGCTCGCCTTTCTTGGCGTACAGCGTGCCCTGCGCGGAGAGCGTCTTCCAGTCGTTGACGCCTTCCGCCTCGGCCGATTTCAGCGCGGGGCCGGCGATGTCGGGGCGATTCATCTCGAGGGCGACGCGGCCGAGCTCCGCCGCCACTTCGCCATCGTCGCGATGAGTCCGATAGGCCGACTTCAAGACCTCCAGCGACTGGTCCTTGGCGCCGATGGCCTTCAGGGACCGCGCATAGCCGAGGGCCATTTGCGGGTCTTGCGGGTGCTGGAGATAGGCGCGTGCCCATTGCGACGTGGCGGATGCCGCCTCTGCCGCCGACATCTTCACCTCGGCGGGCTGGCTGTTCCGCGAGAACAGCTTGGGCGTCTGACCGCAGGCGCCAAGCAGGGAGGCTGCGGCGGTGGTCGCGAGGAGGGCGAGCACCATGGAGCGGCGGGGGCTGGAAACGTTGGCCATAGCTTAAGCAATCCTTAACGGGCGCAAAGCGAGCGCGCCGCATTTCGCGTTTCACTGCCGTCATAATCTGGGACAGGCGTCAAAAAAGTATTAACCATCCCGGCCGGTTGAGGCCCGGTGGTGCGCCCGAAGGCGAAGGGAAGGGGCCTCTTAGGCGAGGCCGCGCTCGCGCATCTCCGCCTCGGCGCCCGCGGCCCATTCGGCCATCTCGGGCATGGCGAAGATCGCGTCCACATAGGCAGATGCCGTGCCGTCGTCGCCGAAATGGCCGAGATTGACGCCGTAGGTGCGGAATCGCGTGGCCACGGGCGCGTACATGGCATCGGCGCAGGTGAAGGCGCCGAACAGGAACGGACCACCCTTGCCGAACCGTGCCTTCGTACTTCCCCAGATGGCGACTACACGCCGGATATTGGCCTCAAGGCCATTGCTCAAAGGCGGGGCCGGAAGCTGAGAGAGGAGGTCCATAGGCATGTCGTTGCGCAGCGCCGAGAAGCCCGCATGCATCTCGGCGGAGATGGAGCGCGCCGCGGCGCGCGCTTCGCGAGACCCCGGCCACAATTCTGCGCGCGGGTGCTGCTCGGCGAGATATTCCAGGATTGCGAGACTGTCCCAGATGATACCCACGTCGGTCTTGAGCGCCGGCACCTTGCCTGATGGCGAAAGACGCAAGATCTCGGCCTTGCTCTCCGGCAGGCGCAAACGGACGTGCTCTTCTTGGAACGGAATGCCGCAGGCTTTGAGCGCGAGCCAAGGCCGCAAGCTCCACGACGAATAGTTCTTGTCTCCGATTACGATCGTGTAGCTGTCGTCTGCCATCGAACCGCCTTCCGCCATTGTCATGGTTCCGCTCCCCTGCCATTAATGCGCGGCCCCTTCAAGACAATCGCGGAATTTTCATGCCCACCACAGCGATGACGCTCGAAACCACACGCCAGCAGCTCGAAGATCTCCTGCTCGAACCCGGCGCCGAAGCCGTTCCCATCAGACTGATCGCCTCCGAGGACGATCTCGCCGGCTTGAGCGAGACGGAGCGCCGCTGGGCCGAGGCGCGCGGCTGGAAACCGACGCCAGGCGCCGTCCTGCTGCTGCCGGGGGAGGGCGGCGGTCTCGGCGCGGTGCTACTCGGCACGGGTGGCAAGGACTGGGCAGCGAAGGCTCCGATGCTGACCGGCGCGCTTCCGAGTGCGCTCCCCGAAGGCGACTATTACTTTGCCGACGCCATGCCCGATCCCGAGCTTGCCGCGCTCGGCTTTCTCGCCGCCTGCTATCGCTTCACCCGCTACAAGACCGCGAACGATCAGAAGCCGAAGCGCTTGGTGCGTCCCGAAGCGGCAGACCGGGAGCGCGTTCTGGCGCTCGCCCAGGCGCTCTATTTCGGCCGCGACCTCATCAACACGCCGGCGAGCGACCTAGGCCCCGCCGAGCTCGAGGCGGCGGTGCGCGACCTCGCCGACACGTACGGCGGCAGCGTCAAGGTCACGGAAGGCGAGACCTTGCTCTCAGATAATTTCCCCATGATCCATGCCGTGGGCCGCGCCAGCGACCGGGCGCCCCGGCTCATCGATCTGCGCTGGGGCGCGGACAACGCACCCAAGGTGACCGTCGTCGGCAAGGGCATCTGCTTCGATACCGGCGGCCTCAACATCAAGTCGGGCGCCGGCATGGGGCTGATGAAAAAGGACATGGGCGGTGCTGCGGCAGCCCTTGCCTTCGCCCTGATGGTCATGCGCGAGAAGCTTCCTGTCAGGCTGCGCGTCCTGATTCCCGCCGCCGACAATTCGATCTCGGGAAACGCCTTCCGCCCCGGCGATGTTCTGACCAGCCGCAACGGCATGACCGTGGAGATCGGCAACACCGACGCGGAAGGCCGCCTCGTCCTGGCCGACGCGCTCAGCCTCGCCGACGAAGAGGCCCCGGACTATCTCGTCACGTTCGCGACCTTGACCGGTGCGGCGCGGGTCGCCCTCGGCCCGGATTTGCCGCCGCTTTATGCGACCGATGACGCCTTCGCCGACAAGCTGCTCGGCGTCAGTCATGCCATCGGCGATCCGCTGTGGCGGATGCCGTTCTGGGCGAACTACGACAAGCTGCTCAAGAGCAATGTCGCCGATGTCAGCCACATCTCCGAGGGCGGCTTTGCCGGCTCGGTGACGGCGGCGCTGTTCCTCAAGCGCTTCGTGCACGACGCCAAGCGCTTCGCCCATCTCGACATCTATGGCTGGGTGCCGCGCGAGCAACACGGGCGGCCGCAAGGGGGCGAGCCGCATGCCGCCCGCGCGCTGTTCCAGTTCTTCCGAGAAGAGCTCGGGTCGTGACCAAGCTCGATCCGCGCCGCCACCCGTACCGCGCGGATCTCGCCGCGGAACACTTGCGCGGCAGGATCGAGGCCGAGCGCTACGTTCCCGGTGAGCCGAGGCAGGTCGCTGCGCCCGCGCTGCCGCTGCGCCGCGCGCCGCGCTTCGATGCCACCCTCGACACCGAGGCGCTGCATGGCGAGACCGTGACCGTGTACGAAGAGCGGGAAGGCTGGGCCTGGGTCCAGCTCCATCACGACGCCTATGTGGGCTACATGCCGAGCGAAGGGCTTGCGCCGGTCGTCACAGCGCCGAGCCACCGGGTCGCGGTGTTGCGCACTTATGTTTTCCCGGAGCCCGATTCCAAGGTCCCACCGCTCGCCATGCTCAGCCTCAATGCGCGCCTTCCCGTGGCCGAGCCGGCGGGGCGCTTCCTGCGGCTCGAGAATGGCGGCTTCGTCTATGCGCGCCACGCCGCTCCCGTAGAAGAGCATGCGGAGGACTTCGTCGCCGTGGCGGAAGCTTTTGTCGGCACGCCCTATCTGTGGGGCGGACGGACCAGTGTCGGACTGGACTGCTCAGGTCTCGTGCAGCTTGCCGCCGCCGCCGCCGGCCACGCCGTGCCGCGCGACGCCGATATGCAAGCAGTGGAAGCAGGACACGCGGTCGACTGGACGGAAGGCACGCCGCTCATGCGCGGCGACCTCGTGTTCTGGGAAGGTCATGTGGGCATCATGACGAGCCCGGAGGATTTCCTCCACGCCAACGCCCATCATATGGCCGTCGAGATCGAACCCTTTGCCGAGGCCAAAGAGCGCATCAAGGCGGCGGGCTTCGAGATTACCGGCGTGCGGCGGCTGCCGCGCGCGGGCGAGACGAAAGAACCCTAGGTCGAGACCGCGTCCGCACGGGTTGTTTCCAGCTCGAAGGCGGCAGCAAGCAGCGCCTTGGTGTAGTCGGTCTTCGGGCTGGCGAACACGGTCTGTGCCGGGCCTTGCTCAACCACCTTGCCGTGCCGGAGCACGATGATGGAGTTGGCGAGCGCGCGCACCACTTTGAGATCGTGGCTGATGAAGAGGTAAGCGAGCTTGTGGCGGCGCTGCAGATCGCGCAACAGGTCGACGATCTGCGCCTGCACCGACACGTCGAGCGCCGAGGTCGGCTCATCGAGGATGAGGAACTTGGGCTCCAGCACCAGCGCCCGCGCGATGGCGATACGCTGACGTTGCCCGCCGGAGAACTCGTGCGGGTAGCGGTCACGGGCGCCGGGATCGAGGCCGACCTCCTTCAAGGCGCGCGACACGCGCGCATCCCGCTCGGCGCGGCTCAGACCCGGGTTCTGGATATTGAGTCCTTCCTCGATGATCTGGGAGATCGACATGCGCGGTGAGAGAGACCCGTAAGGATCCTGGAACACGATCTGCAGCTCGCGCCGCAAGGGGCGCATCTCCTTGGAGTCGTAGCCGTCGATGCGGTCGCCCAGATAGACGATAGGCCCTTCGCTTGAGATCAGGCGCAGCACGGCGAGCCCGAGCGTCGTCTTGCCGGAGCCGGACTCGCCCACGACGCCGAGCGTCTGGCCCTGCTTTACCTCGAGATCGATGCCGTCCACCGCCTTGATGTAGCCGACCGTGCGGCGCAGGAAGCCGCGCTTGATGGGGAACCATACGCGCAGATCGTCGGTCTTGAGGATGGTCTTAGCCTTGGCGTCCTCGGGCGGCGGTGAACCCTTGGGCTCTGACGCGATCAGGTGCTTGGTGTAGTCGTCTTTCGGCGCTTCGAAGATGTCGCGGGTCAGGCCGCGCTCGACGATCTCGCCGTTATGCATGACGCACACATGGTCGGCCATCTTGCGCACGATGCCGAGATCGTGGGTGATGAGCAGCATCGCCATGTTGAACTCGGCCTTGAGCTCCAACAGCAGCTCGAGGATCTGCGCCTGAATGGTGACGTCGAGCGCCGTGGTCGGCTCATCGGCGATGAGCAGGTCCGGCTCGTTGGCCAGCGCCATGGCGATCATCACGCGCTGCCGTTGGCCGCCGGAGAGCTGATGCGGATAGGAGGCGAGCCGGCCCTTCGGATCCTCGATGCCCACCTTGGTGAGGAGGTCGATGACCCGCGCACGGGCCTTTGGCCCCGACATGCCCTTGTGGATGCGCAAGACCTCGGCGATCTGCTGCTCGATCGTGTGCAGCGGATTGAGCGAGGTCATCGGCTCCTGGAAAATCATGGAGATCTTGTTGCCGCGCACGTGGCGGAGATTGTCGGGCTTCAGCGCCAGCAAATTCTCGCCCTTGAAGCGGATCGCGCCGGAGGGATGCGAGGCCGCCGGGTAGGGCAGGAGCTTCAGGATCGACAGCGCCGTCACCGTCTTGCCCGAGCCGGACTCGCCGACGAGCGCCATGGTTCCCCCTTTGGCGATGTCGAACGACACGTTTTTCACCGCGTGCGTGACGGTCTCGCCGGAGCGGAAATCCACGCTGAGATCGTCTACGGAGATGAGAGGTTCGTCGCTCATGCGCTGGCGCGCTCCGGTTCTTCGTCGGCGCAAGTCTCGTGTTCGATCTCGATCGTGGCGTGGTCGAGGCCGAACTTCTCTTTCAGCCGCGCCTTGATGTCCTTCACCACCTTGTCCGATTCCGCCGTGCCGCGGATCGTGGCGTGCAGCGTGACCATGCGCCGCGACTGGGTGATCGACCACACATGCACGTGGTGTACGCCCTCAACGCCATCGATATTGGCCACGAGGTCGGGGCCGATCTCCCGCGTGTCGAGTTCCTCCGGCGCCCCTTCGAGCAGGATATGGGCCGAGGCCGCGACCACATGCCAGCCGCTCCGCACGATGATCGCCGCGACCAGCACCGACAGCAGCGGATCGATCGGCGTCCAGCCGGTCAGCATGATCACGCCGCCGGCGACGAGCGCCGCCACCGAGCCGAGCAGGTCGCCGAGCACGTGGATGGCCGCGCCGCGCACATTCAGATTCTCGCGGTCGGCGCCTTGCAGCAGGAAGAAACACACGACGTTCACCAGCAGTCCGAGGCTCGCCACGATGACCATGATGCCGCCGGAGACATGGGGCGTGCCCATGAGCCGCTCCGCCGCCTCGTACACGATCCATCCGGCGATGACGAAGAGCGCCAAGCCGTTGGTGAAGGCGATCAGGACCTGGAAGCGGTCGAAACCGTAGGTGCGCTTCCAGTCGGCCGGGCGCCGGGCCAGCCGGAAGGCGAACCAAGCGAGCGACAGCGAGGCGAAGTCCGTGAGCATGTGGCCCGCGTCGGCCAGCAGCGCCAGCGAGCCTGCGGCGATGCCGCCCACTACCTCGGCGAACATGAAGCTTCCGGTGAGGAGCGCGGCGAGCGCCATGCGCTTTTCGTTGCTGGCGCTAACGGGGCCGTTGTCGTGGGAACCGTGCATCTCTCTTGCCTCAAGCCATGGTCTTGCGCGGGTCGAGCGCGTCGCGCACCGCCTCGCCGACGAAGATCAGAAGGCTCAGCATGATGGCGATGACGAAAAATGCGGTTAAGCCCAGCCATGGCGCCTGCAGATTGTCTTTGCCTTGCGCCAAGAGCTCGCCGAGTGAGGGCGAGCCCGGGGGCAGGCCAAATCCTAAGAAGTCGAGCGACGTGAGCGTGGTGATTGAGCCGTTCAAGATGAATGGCACGAAGGTGAGCGTCGCCACCATGGCGTTGGGCAACAGGTGCTTGAAGATGATGCGCATGTTGGACAGTCCGAGCGCCCGCGCCGCCGTCACATATTCGAAATTGCGCGCGCGCAGGAACTCCGCGCGCACCACGCCGACCAGCGCCACCCAGGAGAAGGCGAGCAGGATGCCGAGCAAAATCCAGAAATTCGGCTCGATCACCGCGGCGACGATGATCAGCAGATAAAGCTGCGGAATGCTGGTCCAGATCTCGATGAAGCGTTGGAACAACAGGTCGGTCCAGCCCCCGAAATAGCCCTGCACCGCACCGGCGGCCACCCCGATAATCGAGGAGAAGATGGTCAGCGTCAGGCCGAACAGCACCGAGATGCGGAAGCCGTAGAGGACGCGGGCGACCACGTCGCGGCCCTGGTCGTCGGTGCCGAGCCAGTTCCACTCAAGGCTCGCATTGCAGGGGTGGAAGCCGCGCTCGACCGCGAGCTCGCAATCCTTCTTGGTGAGGAGCCAGGTGGGCTTCACCGGGAAGGCCATCGGCGGGGTCTTGTTCTGGGTGTTGTAGGAGAAGCGGATCGGCGGCCACAGCATCCAGCCGCCGCTATCGGTGATCAGCTTCTGCACCACGGGGTCGCGATAATCGGCCTCCGTCTCGAAGATGCCGCCGAATTCCGTCTCCGGATAAGACTCAAAGATCGGCCAGTAGTACTGGCCCTCATAGTCCACGAGGATCGGCTTGTCGTTGGCGATGAACTCCGCGCCGAGGCTGATGCCGAACAGAACCAGGAAGATCCACAACGACCAAAAGCCGCGTCTATTGGCCTTGAACGTCTCCCAGCGCCGCCGGTTGAGCGCAGAGAGCCAAGCCTTCGGCGTCGGGATCCCTTCCGCCGTGGCTTCTTCGACAACGCTGACGTCTGTCGGTGCGTCCATTCGCTCACACCTCCCGCGACTCGAAGTCGATGCGCGGATCGACCCACGTGTAGGTGAGGTCGGAGATGAGATTGATGACAAGGCCGAGCAGCGAGAAGATGTAAACCGTGGCGAACACCACCGGGTAATCGCGGTTCACGATCGACTCGAAGCCGAGTAGCCCAAGTCCCTCCAGGGTGAAAATCGTCTCGATCAGAAGCGAGCCGGCAAAGAAGGCACCGAGGAAGGCGCCGGGAAACCCGGCAATGACGATCAGCATGGCGTTGCGGAACACGTGTCCGTAGAGCACTTGACGCTCGGCGAGGCCCTTGGCCCGCGCCGTGATCACATATTGCTTCCGGATCTCATCGAGAAACGAGTTCTTGGTGAGGAATGTGGTCATGGCGAAGGCCGACAGCGCCATGGCGATCATCGGCAGCACAAGATGCCAGAAATAGTCGAGGATCATGTCGTACCAAGGCAGCGACCAGAAATCCTCCGACACCAGCCCGCGCAAGGGGAAGATCTTGAAGAACGAGCCCCCGGCGAACAGCACGATGAGGAACACCGCCACCAGGAAGCCGGGGATCGCATAGCCGACGACGATCACGCTCGATGTCCACATGTCGAAGCGCGATCCATCCTTCACGGCTTTGCGGATGCCGAGCGGAATCGAGATGGCATAGGAGATGAGCGTCATCCAAAGCCCGAGGGAAATCGATACCGGCATGCGCTCGGCAATCAGCTTGAGCACGCTTGTGTCGCGGAAATAGCTCTTGCCGAAATCGAAGCGCATATAGTTCCAGATCATCATGCCGAAGCGCTCATAGGCCGGCTTGTCGAAACCGAATTGCTTCTCGAGACTGGCGATGAACTCTGGGTCGAGGCCCTGCGCGCCGCGATATTTCGAAGACACCGGCGTGGCTTCGCCGCCCGGCACGCCCTGCTTGCCGCCGCCTGCGAAATCGCCGCCGCCGCCACTGAACTTGGCCGTGGCGCCGACATCGGTGCCGGAGAGTTGGGCGATCAGCCGCTCCACAGGGCCACCCGGCGCGAACTGCACGATGACGAACGTCACCAGCATGATGCCAAGCATGGTGGGGATGATCAGGAGAATGCGGCGAAGGATATAGGCGGCCAAGGTCGCTAGAATTCCTGTCGTTGAGGTTCCCGGCCGCTGCCCCGCCCGCGCGGTCCGGATTAAGTCCCTGACCCAATGATGCTTACTGGATTCTGTGGCCGGTGGAAACCCGGCATTCGGACGCAAATCCGCGGCGAAATCAGGGCGTCTTCAGAGCCTTATCAGACTCTGGCGCCTGCCGAAACTGGGAGGGGGCGGGTGATCTCGCTGGAAGGGGGCCCGCGCCTTAAAGGACCGGCACGACCCCGCGATCGGTCTCGAACGAGATATCGGCGAATTGGCACTTGCCTTCGGTCCGCTGGAAGATGGTGACGACGATCAGCCACACGCGCACGATTTTTTCCGGCATCGGCCCGCCGATCCGCTCCGCGTAGTCGGCATAGACGTCGCGTTCTTCAGAGAGCCATTTGCCAAGATCCTCGAGGCCGGTCCGCGCCACCACGTGGGTCTCGCGGTGGGTCCAGGTCGGGATCGGACAACGGAACGTGGTCTCGAGCGGCAACGCGCAGCTCCAGAAATAGGTGATGTCCTGCCCGTTATCGAACTCCACGGCGACACTGAGATAGTCGTGGGTCGGCAGCGTGTCCTCGGCCACTTGCGACGGCAGCGTCTCCATGCGCCATGCCCAGCGGAGCTTCGTGCCGGGCTCCAGCGGCAGCTCGCAATCTTTGGTCAGCAGTGCGCCGTTGTTGTCGCTATGGCAGCAAATGGCGTGGTCGTGTCCATGGTTGTCGCAATCGCTGTAGATTTCGGACGGTCCGATGAACCACAGATACTCCCAGCCCTTCGGCACCGGCACCTGATTGGCGAAGCGGTCGATCTCGGTTGCGATCAGCCCCGCCACGTCACCGAGCGCCGCGAGACGCTTCAGCCCTTCGAGCGGCTCTGTCTGCCAGCGCACCACGAGCAAGGAGAGATCGCCCTCGGCGGCATCGTACGCTTCGGCGGGCGTGGCCAGCGCGCCGGTACGCGTCGCGAACTCGCCGGGGAACATGGTGCCGACATAGAGCCTTCCCGCCTTGTCGACCTTGAAGCTGTTCGAGGCGCGTGTGCCGCGAAAAATTTCGCCGTCTTCGCCGATCCTGCACCAGATCTGGAGGGCGGTGGGAAACGAGATCGGCGTGCCCTTCAGCGATGTCGTGCCGGTGGAGAAGGTCGAGACTTGGTCGCCGGCTTCGAGGTCGATCCCCGTGTCGAGCCAGGGCGCCTTGTCCGAAGGCACGCGCACGAAGTGATAGTCCTTGACCATCCCCGCGGGCGCCTGCGCCAGGAGCGCCTTGAACTGGGCTTGGAACGTGCTGTCGTCCAACTGAGGCCGATCTTGCATGAAATTCCTCCCGAGAAATGCCTTCCGATGGCTTCATGGACCGCCTATCGTTGGCGGCGCGGCTCGATTGTTTTTCGTGGGGAACCTTAGCCGATGCGTGCGCCATGCGACTTGCACGAACCTGCTATGCAGCGATTTCACCCCTTCCACTCGCAGCTCTATCTCGGTCCGGGCCGGGCGCTCTATTGCGGCCCGCTCCAGCACCTCGAGGCCCACGTCTATGGCGCGCCCGTGCTGCATGTGGGCATCTATAGGCCGTTCAAGATGAAGCTCGCCGATGGTGACTGGCGCAGCTATCGCGTCGCCGTCGTGCCGCCGGGCTTGCGTCACGCCCTCGACGTGGCCGGTGGCGTCCATGGCAAGCTTTTCGTTGAGATCGATAGCCCGAGCGCCGCCGCCTTCCGCCGCCGCTTTCCGTACCGCAAAGACGTGGTCACGTCGTTGCGCGATCCCGAGGCCGTCGCGTGCTTCCATTGGATCTTCGAGGAGAACCCGCAGCAAGCCGCGGTCGAGCAGCGTTTGGACCGGCTCCTCCCGGCGGAGGACGGAGACAGTCTGCTTGATCGGCGCATCGAGCAGATCGTCGCGCTTATCCGTAACGAACCCGACCGCAACCATTCGCAAAGCGAGCTCGGCGCCGCACTCGGGCTCTCGCCCTCGCGCGTGCTGCATCTTTTCAGCCAGCAGGTCGGCGTGCCCTATCGCCGTTACCGCATGTGGAAGCGCCTCTGGCTCGCCACCGAGAAGCTGCATGCGAGCGACAACATGACCATGGCGGCGGTGGAATGCGGCTTCGCCGACGCCAGCCACTATAGCCACGCCTTTCGCGACACGTTCGGAGTCAATCCGGCACCCGTGTTCCGCAAGATCGAGCGCTTCGAGCGGCTAGTCTAGCTGGTAGGCTTGCGCCGGCGCCGCATGAGCACGTAGGCCCCAAGGCAGAGCACCAAGATCCCGCCCAGAACAATCCACGTCCGCGACGATCCGTTTTCCGCCGTCTCGCCCTTGCCGGCGCCCGCCGCAGAGGGCTTGGACCCGAGGCTTGCCGCCTTGGCCTTGTCGAACCACCACGTATCGAGAATGCCCCGGTCGTATTTCGGCTTGATCTCGGGCCGCGAGAACTTGTCCCAATAGGCGACCGTGTTGGAGCCCTTGTACCAATGGGGCACCCAGTAGTGTCCGGCGCGCAGCACCCGGTCGAGCGCCCGCGCCGCCGTCGTCATGTCCGCGCGCGTCTTGGCCGCGACCACGCGCTCGATCAGCGCATCGACGGCGGGATCCTTGATGCCGGCAAGGTTGAGGGAGCCGTCCGTGTCCGCGGCCTGGGAGCCGAAATAGCTCCTGAGCTCGACGCCCGGCGTATTGCGCATCGAATAGCGCTGCGTGGTGATGTCGAAATCGAAATCCTTGAGACGCTGCTGGTACTGCGCCGGGTCCACGTTGCGGATACGCGCGTCGATGCCGAGCAGTTTGAGATTCTTGATATAGGGCGCGACGACCCGCTCCATGACCGGCTCGAACATCAGCACCTCGACGGTGAGCGGCTCACCCTTGTCGTTGACACGCTTCCCGTTCTTTACGGTCCAGCCGGCTTCGTCGAGAAGCTTGCCCGCCTTGAGCAAGAGGGCGCGGTCCTGGCCCGAGCCGTCGCTGACGGGCGGCACGTAGGCGGGCCCGTACGCCGCCTCGGGCACGGGGACGCCGAGCCCTTCCATCAGCGTGCGCTCGGCGGCCGACGGCTTCCCTACCGCCTTCATCGGCGAGTTCTCGAAGAAGCTCTGCGTCCGGTCGTAGAGGCCGTAGAACATGTTGCGGTTGGTCCACTCGAAGTCGAAAGCGAGATCGAGCGCTTCGCGCACGCGTGGGTCTTTGAACTTGTCGCGGCGCGTGTTGATGAAGAAGCCTTGCGTACCGGACGGCGTCTCGTCGGGCAGCACCTCCTTCTTCACGCGGCCGTCGCGTATTGCCGGAAAGTCGTACTCGGTCGCCCAGACCTTCGAGGTGAACTCCTCGCGAAAGTCGTAGAAACCCGCCTTGAAGGCCTCCATGCCCGCCGTGCGGTCGCGGAAATACTCGAAGCGGATCTTGTCGAAGTTCCAGCGGCCCTTGTTGACCGGCAGGTCCTTTGCCCAATAGTCCGGGTTCCGCCGATAGACGATGGTGCGCCCTTGCGCGAAATGATCGATGACATAAGGCCCTGAGCCGAGCGGCGGATCGAGCGTCGTCTCATCGAACTTCTTCTTCGAATAGTATGTCTTGGAGAAGATCGGCAGTTCCGCCACGGTGAGCGGCAGATCGCGCACCAGATCGCCTTTGAACGTGTAGCGCACCGTGCGTGGATCGAGCGCCTCGGCCTTCACCACGTCGCGCAGCATCTGGTGATAGAGCGGGTGGCCTTTCTCCTTCAGCGTTTCGAACGAGAACGCCACGTCGTCTGCGGTGAGGGGGCTGCCGTCGGAGAAGCGCGCCTCAGGCCGCAGATTGAAGGTCACCGACATGCCGTCATCGGCGACCTCGGCGCTTTTCGCCACGAGCCCATAGACTGCGTCGGGTTCGTCGGCGGCGCGGGTCATCAGCGTATCGAACAGGAGCTCAAGGCCCTGCGCGGCGTCGCCCTTGAGAATGTAGTTGTTGAGACTGTTGAACGTGGTCACGCCGCCCCAGCCGACCAGTGAGAACGTGCCGCCTTTCGGCGCGTCCGGATTGGCGTAGGCGAAGTGGGTGAAATCGGGCGGATAGGCCAGGTCGCCGAAGGCCGAGAGTCCATGCTTCGGCTCGGAAGCGGAAGCAGAGCCGATGGCCAGCGCCAGAATGACAAGCGCGGCCCCGGCAGAGCGAAAGACTGCGCGCACGCCGTCCATCAAAGCTTCGGCGCCCCCGGTAGCTGCTCGGCCAGCTTCTGGTCGTACCACCAGACTTGCAGGAAGCCGGGCGTCAGCCCCGGCAGTTTCTTGGGCTGGCCGTAGCGGTTCCAATAGGCGATGCGCACATCGGGCGAGAACCATTGCGGCACGACGTAGTCTTCCCACTGCAGCACGCGGTCGAGCGCGCGCGTGGCGGCGACGAGCTCTTCGCGGTTCTTGGCGAAGATGATGTGATCCACCAGCTTGTCGATGGCCGGGTTCTTGATGCCGATCAGGTTCATGCTGCCGTCGCGATCGGCGGCCTCGGAGCCCCAGAAATCACGCTGCTCATTGCCCGGAGAATCCGACTGGGCAAAGGTCGACACGATGACGTCGTAGTCGAACACGTTGAGCCGGCGTGTGTACTGCGCGGAGTCGACGAGACGGATGGAGCCCTGGATGCCGAGCCGTTTGAGATTTTGCAGATAGGGCTGCACGATGCGCTCGAACAGCGGCGATACCAGCAGGAATTCGATCTTCATTTGCTGACCGGTCTTCACATTGGTGAGGACGCCGTTCTTCACCTGCCACCCGGCCTCTTTCAGCAGCATCACCGCCTTGCGCAAATGGTTGCGTAGGTCGCCTTGGTCTTTGTTCACCGGGTTCTCGTGCACCTTGGTGAACACTTCCGGCGGCACCTGGCCCTTCACCTCGTTGAGGATTTCGAGCTCGCGACCGGTGGGGAGCGCCTTCGGCGCGGCAAGTTCGCTGTTCTGGAAGTAGCTGCCGACCCGCTGATACTGGCCGTAGAACAAATTCTTGTTGGCCGACTCGAAGTTGAAGGCGAGGTTGAGCGCCTGACGCACCCGGCGGTCCTGGAACTGCGGGCGGCGCAGGTTCAGCACGAAAGCCTGCATCGGCTGCGTGCGCTTGATCTTCACCTCCTGGCGCTTGATGTAGCCGTCGCGCACGGCGGGGAAATCGTAGGCCGTCGCCCAGTTCTTGGCGCTCGTCTCCTGCCAGTAGTCGAGATTGCCCGCCTTGAAACTTTCGAACGCCACCGTCTGGTCGCGATAATAGTCGAAGCGGATCTCGTCGTAGTTCCACTACCCTTTGTTGACCGGCAGATCTTTGCCCCAATAGTCGGCAACGCGCTCATAGGTAATGAAGCGCCCGGGTGAAACCTCCTTGATGCGGTAGGGACCCGAGCCGAGCGGCGGCTCGAGCGTCGTCTTCATCGGATCGCGCTGCACGCCGTTCGCGTCCTTCCCCGTCCAGTAGTGCTTCGGCAAGATCGTGAGCTGGCCCATGATCATGGGCAGCTCGCGATTGCCTTTGGTGTCGAAATAGAAGGTGACCTCGTTGTCGCCGGTCTTCTCGGCGCGAGAGACGTTCTTGTAGTAGAGCCCCATGCGCGGGTTCGCCTTCTTGTTCACCTCCAAGCTGTAGATCACGTCTTCGGGCGTGATCGGCGTGCCGTCGTGCCAGCGCGCGTTGTCGCGGAGCTTGAAGGTGACCGAGGAATAGTCGGGCGGGTACGAGGCCCATTCGGCGATCAGCCCGTACGATGTCGACGGCTCGTCGATGCTGTCGCTCATCAGGCTCTCATAGACGAGGCCAAGCCCTGAGGCCTTCTCGCCGCGGTAGAGCACCGGGTTCAGGCTGTCGAAGCCGCCGATCGCGCCCATGCGCACCCGGCCGCCTTTCGGCGCATCCGGGTTCACATAGTCGAAATGGGTGAAATCGGCCGGGTATTTCGGCTGGCCGATAAGCGACAGCGCGTGATGATGGGTTTGGGCGTCTTCGGCAGCCGCTGGGCTCAACAAGAGGGCAGTGAACGCAGCGGCGAGGGCGAGGCGACGTAAGATCATGGGCGCGACGACAGCTCCATGGTGAGGGAATGGCTGGAAGGAGCGCCGCGGGCGCCCTCGAGGCGAGCGCCAAGGCGCTCAAAAAGGCCTGCAAAAGCTAGCATGGCAGGTCCCGGGCCCAAATGAATTATCGGTCATGTCCTCCGCCGGTTGGGCGCGCAAAAAGAAAAGGCCCCCCAAAATGGGAGGCCTTTTCCGTCGTTAATCTTTAGGGCCTAGAGGCCTTCCGGCTTTCCGTCGGGATAGACCGGTTGAGGCTGCGAGGCCAGCGAGTCGTCGCCGGAAGGTGCGGTCGAGCCCGCGCCGTCCATGGCCGGTTTTTCGTCGGGATAGACCGGCTGCGGCTGGCTCGCCGACGGCGGCTCGCCCTTGGACGGCTCGTCCGGTGCATCCGGTGAGACGGTCGGCGGAGCGGCGGTGGTCTCTTTGTCCATCGTCCCTTCTCCCGTCGTCTCCCCGGCGGACGAGGACTTGTCTGGATAGACCGGCTGCGGCTGGCTCGGCGACGGCGGCTCGCCCTTGGACGGCTCGTGCGGCGCATCCGGCGAGACGGTCGGCGGAGCGACGGGTCTTCTCCTCGGCGCAGCAGGCTTCTCCTCGGGCGCACGGCTTCTCTTCAGCAGCAGGAGCAGCAGGCTTCTCCTCGGGTGCCGGCTTCTCCTCGGCGCAGGAGCCGCAGGCTTCTCCTCGGCGCGCCGGCTTCTCCTCGGCAGCGGGAGCAGCGGGCTCTTCCTCTGCCTTAGGCTCCTCGGCCGCAGGCTTCTCCTCGGGCGCCGGCTTCTCCTCAGCAGCAGGAGCAGCAGGCTTCTCCTCGGCAGCAGGCGCAGCCTCAGGCAGCGGCACCGGGTTGTCGGAGACGGTGCGTAGCCAGGCGACGACCGCGGCCCGCTTCTTGGTGTCCTTGATACCGGGGAAGGCCATCGTCGTTCCGGGCGCAAAGGCTTGCGGGTTGGTCAGCCAGGCGTCCAGGTTCTCGTAGGTCCACTTGGCGCCTTCGTGCTTCTTGAGGGCCGGCGTGAAAGAGAAGCCCCCGCGCCCTTCAGCGATCTTGTCCCCGACGATGCCGTAGAGGTTCGGTCCGACCAGCACCGCGCCGCCTTTGTCGAAGGTGTGGCACACCTTGCAGAGCATGGCGTCGGATTCGCCTTTCTTCGGATCGGCCTTGGCGACATCGGCCAAGAACGCGGCCGTATCTCCGCCGGGGCCGCCAGCGGGCTTCTCACCGCCGGCCGCGGCCTTCTCTTCGGGCTTGGGCTTAGGCTTGGGCTTCGGGATCGGAAGCGGGCTGTCGCTGTTCTTGTTGAGGAAGGCGATCACGTCGGCGCGCTTCTTGAGATCCGGAATGCCGGGGAACGCCATGGTCGTGCCGGAGGCAAAGGCTTGGGGATTGGTCAGCCACAGATCGAGATTCTGGAAAGTCCAGTCTTGGCCGTCGTGCTTCTTGAGGGCAGGCGTGAAATTAAAGCCCCCGCGCCCCTCGGCGATCTTGGTCCCGACAATGCCGTAGAGGTTCGGGCCGACCAGTGCCGCGCCACCCTTGTCGAAGGTGTGGCATACTTTACAGAGCGCGACGTCCTGTTCGCCCTTGGCCGGGTCCGCAGTCTGGAGCGCGGCAATGATCTCCTCGCCGGGTTCCTCGGGCTTCTTTGCCTCAGCTCCGGGTTTCCCTTCGCCACCCGCGACCTCAAAGCCTGGCTTCTCGGGCTCGTGCTCCTCGTAGGCGATATTGATGAGCGTTCTTGTGCCAAAAAACAGGAGCAGTGCGACAAGCACCGCCATGGCGATTTTATTGAGGTAGTAATACTTCATGATCGATGTCCCCCCGGCAGGCAGAGGCTACTTCTCTGTAGCTCTTGCGACGCGGCGAGAGACTATAGGGGGTATCGAGTTGTGGCAACTCAGAGAATTGTCGCGCAGCCAATCTGTCACAAAGGCCCACTTAGACGCTAACTAACGGAAAAACATGACGGATTCCCTGATCGTCATCCCCGCGAGATTGGCCGCCACGCGGCTTCCCGATAAGCCCATGGCCGAGATCGCAGGCGAGCCCATGATTGTCCACGTTTGGCGCCGCGCCATCGAGGCTGGGTGTGGCCCCGTCCTGGTCGCCACGGATTCGGAGGTCGTGCACGATGCCGTGGCCAAGGCTGGGGGCGAGGCGGTGATGACGCGTCCCGATCATGCCAGCGGTTCCGACCGCATCTACGAGGCGCTCCAGCAATTCGATCCGGATCGGCGCATCGACACGATCGTCAATCTGCAAGGCGATCTACCGACGCTGGATCCCAATCTCGTGCGCGCTTGCGTTTCAGCCCTTCAGGAAGGTGCGGCGGATATCGGCACCATCGCCGCCGAGATCGTCCGCGAGGAGGAGCGCACCAACCCCAACGTGGTGAAAGTGGTCGGGACGCCGCTCGCGCCTGGGGTCCTCAAAGCGCTCTATTTCACGCGCGCCACGGCGCCGCACGGCGAGGGTCCGCTCTTCCACCATATCGGCATCTACGCCTATCGGCGCGCGGCTCTGGAGCGCTTCGTCGGCTTGCCGCCGTCGCCGCTCGAGACCCGCGAGAAGCTTGAGCAGCTCCGCGCGCTCGAAGCCGGGTTCCGCATCCATGTCGGGCTCGTTGACACTGTCCCGCTCGGTGTCGATACTCCGGCCGACCTTGCGCGGGCGCGGGAAATTCTTGAGACCGCGTAGACTTCGCCCGCTTTCCAACCAAAGACCATGGCCAGATCGCGCTTGAACAAAATCGCCTTTCAGGGCGAGCCCGGCGCCAATTCGCACCTGGCCGCACGCGACGCCTATCCGAGCATGGAGGCGACGCCTTGCGCCACGTTCGAGGACGCGCTCGCCGCGGTGAAGACCGGCAAGGCGAAGCTCGCCATGATCCCCATCGAGAATTCGGTGGCGGGCCGCGTCGCTGACATCCATCACCTCCTGCCTCATTCGGGGCTCTATATCGTGGCCGAGCATTTCGAGCGGGTGCGCCATCAGTTGCTCACGCTGCCGCGCGCTAAGCTGGATGGGCTCAAGACGGTGCACAGCCACATCATGGCGCTTGGCCAGTGCCGCAAAGCCATCGCGGAGTTGAAGCTCACGCCCGTGGTCGAAGCCGACACGGCCGGCGCCGCGCAACATGTGCGCGAGCTCGGCGATCCGACCCGCGCGGCCATCGCCTCCAAGCTCGCCGCCGAGATCTATGGCTTGCGCGTCGCCAAGAAGGACATCGAGGACGCCGCCCACAACACCACGCGGTTCGTGGTGCTCGCTGCCAAGCCCATCAAGACGAAGATGAGCGATGGGCCCATCATCACCACCTTCGTGTTCCGGGTGCGCAACGTGCCCGCCGCGCTCTACAAGGCGCTCGGCGGCTTCGCCACCAACGGCGTGAACATGACGAAGCTCGAATCCTACCAGCTCGAAGGCTCGTTCAACGCCACCATGTTCTTTGCCGATATCGAAGGCCATCCGGACGAGCGCCGCGTTCAGTTCGCCATGGAGGAGCTCGACTTCTTCACCAGCGAGGTGACCGTGCTCGGCTCCTACAAGGCGAGCCCGTTCCGCGCCAAGCTCAAGGCGCTGGAGGGCTAAGGGGCGGATTCGCTTTGTGCTGGAGCCATTCGCCGGCCTCGCTTACGTCTCGGTCAATGCCGACAATTTCCACGAGCGCGGCGGTAGCCTGGCGAGCCTGAATGGCCACAGCACGGATGAGACCGTCGGCTACACGACAGTGGGCCTGCGCGCGGCGCAGACCATGATGTGGGGCGCGATGCGGGTGACGCCGCATCTCTCGGCGGCGTGGCAGCACGCCTTCGACGACGTGACGCCTGCCGCCGCGCTTGCCTTCGCCGACACGGGCATCGGCTTCACGGTCTACGGCGTGCCGCAGGCGCAGACTCGGCGCTGATCGACACAGGCTTTGACCTCGCGCTCGGCCCCAGAACGACGGCAGGCGTGTCCTACTCCGGCCAGTTCGGCGACCGTGTCACCGATAACGCCGTCAAAGGCCGCCTCACCTGGCTGTTCTAGCCCGCTGGCCGACGGCGAGGCCGGTTCCCCGCGAATCGCTTATTCTTGCAGCCCTAGCCATGGAGAGGCGCCCCCGATGATCGGTCTAGCCATAGCGTTCCTAAGCGTGCTGCTCCCTGTGGTGCATCTCTTCATCAGCAAGGTCCCGCGCACCAAGCTCCGCGTCGTCCGCATTCTGCTGCTCTACGCGCTCGTGCTGGACGTCGGCGTCATTGGCTTGCCCATGGGCTTCGTCCCCCATGTCTTCTTCGCCGATGAGACGGCGAAGATGATCGGCTGGCCGCCGGGAAGTCCCTTCCAGTTCGAGGTCGGCGTCCATGACGGCGCCTGGGGCGTGCTCGGCTTCCTGTGTATTTGGATCGGCGGCACGTTCTGGCTGGCGACCGGGCTCGGCTGGTCGCTCTTCATGCTCGGGGCCACTTACGGGCACATCCACCAGATGGTGAAGCACGGGAACTACGCGCCCTACAACTTCCTGACGATCTTCTCGGACGGCTTCATCGGGATTTGGCTGCTCGTGCTGCTCTTCCTCTACTGGCGCTGGGGCGGATTCCAGAAGCAGACATAGGCAAGCCGAGTCGAGCTGAGATCGGCGCCGTCTATTCCGCCGCCTCGGCCGGCCGCGCCGCGCCCTTCCGCGTGCGGTCGGTCAGCTTCGGACCCTGGACCACAGCGTGCATCTCGTCGTCGGCCTCGATGAACGCCCGCCGCGACAGGTAGGTGTAGACCACCGGGATGACGAACAGCGTGAACAGCGTCCCGACCAGGAGGCCGCCCACGATCACCCAGCCGATGTCCTGGCGGCTCTCGGCACCGGCGCCGGTGGCGATGGCAAGCGGCACGGCGCCGAGCACCATGGCCCCGGTGGTCATGAGAATCGGCCGCAGCCTGAGGCCCGCCGCCTCGATCACGGCCTCGCGCATCGGTTGGCCCTGACTGCGGAGCTGATTGGAGAACTCGACGATGAGGATGCCATGCTTGGTGATCAGCCCGATCAGGGTGACGAGACCGACCTGGCTGTAGATGTTGAGCGTGCCCCCGCTCCACCACAAGCGCCAGCAGCGCGCCGGTGATGGACAGCGGCACGGTCAGCATGATGATGAAGGGGTCGGTGAAGCTCTCGAACTGGGCCGCAAGCACCAGATAGATGAAGGCCAGCGCCAGCAGGAAGGTGAGATACATGTTGGCGCTCGCCTCGCGGAACTCGCGCGATTCCCCCGCATAGTCGATCTGCGCCGTCGTCGGCAGAACCTCCTTGGCGGTCTTATCCAAGAACGCCAGCCCGTCGCTCAAGGAATAGCCCGGCGCCAGCTGTCCGGTGATGGTCGCGGCGCGGAGCTGGTTGAAGTGGTTGAGCTCCTTCGGCGCCACGGTCTCCTTGATGGTGATGAGGTTCGATAGCGGGATCATGGCGCCGTCCTTGCTGCGCACATAGATGCGCCGCATGTCGTCTGGGTTCTCGCGGTCGATATCGGCGATCTTGACCACGACGTCGTATTGCTGGCCCTCCTTCTTGAAGCGCGTGACCTGGCGCCCGCCGAGCATGGTCTCGAGCGTTCGCCCGAGAGTCTCGATCTCGATACCCATCGAGGCCGCCTTCTCGCGGTCGACGGAGACGTCGAGTTGCGGCGAGTTGAGTTTGAGGTCGCTGTCGACGTCGACAATGCCCGGGTAGTCGCGGATCTTGTCGAGAAACGTGTCGACCATCGTCTGCAGCTCGCTATAGGGCCGCGCCGTCTCGATCACGAAGTTGATCGGCTTCGACCGTGAGCTCTGCCCCAGCGGCGGCGAGTTGCTGGGGTAGGCGACGACGCCCGTGACGGCGGAGACCTTGGGCGCGATGGAGCGGCCGATCTCCTGCTGGGTGCGCGTGCGCTCGGACCACGGCTTCACCCGGAGGATGACGCGGCCCTGCGACACCGTCGGGCTGCCCGCGATGACGAAGACCCGGTCCGCCTCGGGGACCGCGAGCGCAATGTCCTCGAGCTGCTTCGCGTAGGAGTCCGTGTATTCGATGGTGGCGCCTTCCGGGCCCCGGAAGTTCACGTTGATGCGTCCCTCGTCCTCCACCGGCGCAAGCTCGCTCTTGAGCGTGGTGAACAGGAAATAGCTGGAGCCCGCCACGGCGAGACCGATCAGAAGGACGAGCGGGCGGGCCGCGAGCGCCCCCTTGAGCAGCGCGCGATAGGACCGGGTTACCCCGTTCAGGAAACGCTCGATGACGCGGTAGGCGAAGTTGTGGTGGCTCTGGTGCTTCAGGAGCTTGGAGCACATCATCGGCGAGAGGCTGAGTGCCACGAAGCCGGACACGATCACCGCCCCGGCAAGGGTCCAGGCGAACTCCGTGAACAGGCGCCCGGTGACGCCCGTCATGAAGCCGATCGGGGCATAGACGGCCGCAAGCGTGATGGTCATGGCGATGATGGCGAAGCTGATCTCGCGGCTGCCGATAAGAGCCGCCTTCACCGGGGTCATGCCCGCCTCGACGTGGCGAAAGATATTTTCGAGCATGACGATGGCGTCGTCGACGACGAGGCCGATGGCGAGCACCAGCGCGAGCAGCGTCAGCGTGTTGATGGAGAAGCCGAAGGCGTACATCAGCGCGAACGCGCCGATCAGCGACACCGGAATGGTGACGAGCGGGATCAGGGTTGCGCGGATCGAGCGCAGGAACAGAAAGATGATCAGGATGACGAGGACCACGGCCTCGCCGATGGTGGTGTAGACGTTCTTGATCGACTCGGCGATGAAGATTGACTTGTCGTGCGCGACGCGGACCTCCATGCCCTCGGGCAGCGAGGCCCTGATGCTGGGCAGCTTCGCGTTGACGGCCTTGGAGACTTCGAGCGGGTTGGCCGTCGCTTGTTTGATCACGCCGAGCGCAATGGCCGGCTGGCCGTTGAAGCGAACGACGCGGCGCTCGTCCAGCGCCCCGATCTCGGCCTTCCCCACGTCGCTCAAGCGCACGAGATAGCCGTTGGCGTCCTTGATGATGAGATCGTTGAACTGTTGCGGCGTGCGCAGATCGGTCTCGGCCAGCACGGTGAACTCGCGCTGCTGGCTTTCGATGCGTCCCGACGGCACCTCGACGTTCTGGCGGCGCAACGCGTTCTCGATATCTTGCGGCGTCAGCTGATAGGCGGCGAGCCGCTCCGGGTCGAGCCAGATGCGCATCGAGTAGGCCCGGTCGCCGTAGAGCTTCACCTCGGCCACGCCGTTCAGGGTCGTGAGCTGGTCCTTGACGTAGCGGTCGGCGTAGTCGGTGATCTCGAGCGCCGAATGGTTCTTGCTCGAGAAGGCGAGAAACATGATGGGCCGGGCATCGGCCTCGCGCTTCCGGATGATCGGCTCGTCGATCTCCTCCGGCAGATGCCCGCGCACGCGGCCGACCCGGTCGCGAACGTCCGCCGCCGCGTAGTCGGGGTTGCGGTCGAGCTTGAACGTCACCGAGATCTGGCTCGATTCCTGCCGGCTGATCGAGGTGATGAAGTCGATGCCCTCGATGCCGGCGAGCGAATCCTCGAGCACTTTGGTGACCTGCGTCTCGACGATTTCCGCGCTTGCACCGGGATAAGTGGTTTGCACCGTGACCACGGGCGGGTCGATCGCCGGATATTCGCGCACGGTGAGCCGCTGATAGGACACGAGCCCGATGAGCACGAGCACCAGACTCATGACGGTGGCGAAAACCGGCCGCTTGATCGAGAGTTCGGGGAGCGTCACGCCTAGGCCCCGGCACCGTTGACGATGGAGACCTGCGTTCCGTCACGCAGCTTGAGCTGCCCCGCCGTGACGACCTGGTCGTTGGCGCTCAGGCCATCGAGGATCTCGACCCGGCCCGAACGGCGCATACCGAGCGTCACCTTGGTCAGCTTGACCTTGCCGCCATCGATCTTGAACACGTACTGACTGTCGCCCTGGGGCACGATGGCCTGCTCGGGGACAGTCAGCGCATCCTCCTTGAGCTTCAGCAGCACCGTCACACGCGCGAAGAGGCCGGGCCGCAAGCTGCTGATCTTTGTTTGGCACCTTGGCGCGCACCAGCAGGCTTCGTCCGGCCACGTCGATGCGCGGGTCGATGGCGTAGACCTTGCCGTCGAAGGTCTCGCCGGGGAAGGCGTCCACGGTGATGCGAATGTTTTGACCCGACCTTGATCGCCGGCAGGAACTTCTCGGGCACCCGGAAGTCCGCCTTCACGGGATCGATGGCCTCGAGATTGACCAGCGCCTTGCCGGCGGTGATGTACTCCCCGACGCTGACTTGCCGCAGGCCGACAATGCCCGAGAACGGCGCCACGATCCGCGTCTTCTCGAGCTGAACGCTGGCGAGCTCTACGGCTGCCTTGGTGACGGCGAGGTTCGAGACCGCCTCGTCCGCCGACTGGGCCGTCGCGTATTTGCTGCTGAACAGCTGGCTCGTGCGCTTATAGGTCTGCTCGGCCAGCTTGAGCTTGGCCTCGGCGTCGGCGAGTTGCGCGCGATAGACGGAATCATCGAGGGTGAAGAGCGGGGCGCCTTTCTTCACCGGCTGCCCCTCTACGAAGTGGATCTCCTCGAGGCGCCCAGCGATCTCGGCGCTGACCGTGACCGATTCGTTGGAGAGGAGCGTGCCGACGGCGGTGACCTGCTCGCTAAGCGGCCCGGCGGCGACCTTGGCCGCTTCGACGGGCACGGTCTTCTCGGGGCTGTCCTGAGCAAACGCCATGGCAGGCGTCAGAACAAGGCCGGCGGCCAAGAGGCACCAGCACGCGCCTGCAGGGGAAACTGTCCGTGCCATCGTCTCGTCCTCGAAAGTCCCGGATATTCTAGCAGAATACAGGATCAAAAAGCCTCTAAGATGAAGGTGCTGCGTGCTTTCCGGCCGCCCCGGGAGGCCCAATTCGGTGCCGGGTTGCCACGGCGCCCCCCATTCGCCGATATAGTCGCTCAGGGAGGTTGGCAGCAGGCGCGTGCCTCGCCAACCGGGTCAGGTCCGGAAGGAAGCAGCCCTAACGAGCGTTTCGCGGGTTGCTCGTCCAGCCTCCCACCTAGCCTCATAGAGTGCGTGATCGGTTTAGGAGCCTCGTCATTGCCGGGCTTGACCCGGCAATCCATCCCATTGCATCTCGGTCGCTGAGCGTTACGGTATGGATGCCCGGATCAAGTCCGGGCATGACGACACCCGTGAAAGTGCGAACCGTCGATGGCTGAAGCCGAACATCACAAGACGTCTGCTGCCGTCGAGAGCCATGCGGCCCTTGCCCGCAAATACCGGCCGCAAGTCTTCGCCGAGCTGATCGGCCAGGACGCCATAGTGCGGACGCTCCGGAATGCCTTCGCCACCGGCCGCATCGCCCAGGCTTATATGCTCACCGGCGTGCGCGGCGTCGGCAAGACCACGACCGCGCGCCTCATTGCGCGGGCTCTCAACTATGAGGGGCCGAACGGCGAAGGCGCGACGCTCGACATCACCGAGGAAGGCGCCCATTGCCGCGCCATCCTCGAGAGCCGTCATCTCGACGTGGTCGAGATGGACGCCGCCTCCCATACCGGCATCGACGACGTGCGCGACCTCATCGACTCGGCCCACTACAAGCCGAACAGTGCGCGCTACAAGGTCTACATCATCGACGAGGTGCACATGCTGTCGAAGCAGGCCTTTAACGGCCTGCTCAAGACGCTGGAAGAGCCGCCGGAGCATGTGAAGTTCATCTTCGCCACCACCGAAGTGCGCAAGGTCCCGGTCACGGTCCTGTCGCGCTGCCAGCGTTTCGACCTGCGGCGCATCGAGATCGAGCCGCTGATCGAGCATCTCGCGCGCATCGCCAAGGCGGAAGGCGCCGACGCCGATCCTGCGGCGCTCGCGCTCATCGCCCGCGCCGCGGAAGGCTCCGTGCGCGATGCGCTGTCCATCCTCGACCGCGCCATCGCCTTCAGCGACGGCAAGATCGAGGCGAGCGCGCTGCGCGAGCTGCTCGGCCTTGCCGACCGCAGCCGCATCTTCGATCTGCTGGAGACGGTATTGAAGGGCGACGCCGGCGGCGCGCTTGCCGCACTCGATCAATTGAACCGCGACGGCGCCGAGCCCGGCCAGGTCATCACCGATCTCGCCGACGCGGTCCATGAGGTGACCGTCGTGAAGGCGGCCGGGGAGGGGAGCGCCGATCCCGCCGCGAGCGAGGCCGAGCGCGCCCGCGCCGCCGATCTCGCCAAGCGCCTGTCCATGCCGGTGCTCGCCCGTGCCTGGCAGATGCTGCTGAAAGGCCATGACGAGGTGCGCAACAGTCCGCGCCCGCTCGCCGCCGCCGACATGGTTCTGGTCAGGCTCGCTTATGCCGCCGACCTGCCGCCGCCAGGCGAGCTTGCGCGTCAGTTGCAAGACGGGAAGGGCGCGGAGGGAAACGGCGCCGGTCGTGGCGAGAAGCCCGCACCGTCCTCATCGGAGCGCGCCCCCGCGCAGGCGCAAGCGCGGAGCGAAGATCCGGCTCCCGCCGAGAGCGAGAATCCGGCCCCACCACCGGAGCGGCCCATTTTGCAGAGCTTCGAGGATGTCGTGGCGCTGGCTGATCAGAAGCGCGACCTGAAGCTCAAGAATGCGCTGATGGAGCAGGTGCGTCTCGTCCGTTTCAAGCCGGGCGCTATCGAGCTCAATCCCTTGCCCACCGCGGCCCCTGATCTCCTGCAGGAGCTGATGCGCAAGCTGAAAGCCTGGACCGGACGCGTGTGGATCATCTCGCCGAGCGATCAGGACGGGGCCGAGCCGCTGGGCGACAAGCGCCGCGCGGAAGCCAAGCGCGAGATCGAGCAGGTCCGCGCTCATCCCGCGGTGCAAGAGGTGCTGCAGCATTTTCCGGGCGCGCGCATCGCCGCGGTGAGGCCCACATCGCAACCGGCCGCAGAGCCGGGCCAGCCTGAGGACGCCGAGGCGGAAGAAGAATACAAGGACGACGGGACCAACTAGGACCAAGAGATGAAAAACTTCGCGCAGATGATGAAGCAGGCGCAGGAGCTGCAAGGCCGTATGGCCGAGATGCAGGCCGAGATGGAGCGGACCCTCTGCGAGGGCCGCGCCGGCGGCGGCATGGTGGTGGTGACGCTGAACGGCAAAGGCGAGATGGCGAGCGTCAAGATCGACCCTTCGCTCCTCAAGCCCGAGGAGGGCGAGATCCTCGAGGATCTGATCGCCGCGGCGCATGCCGACGCCAAGGCCAAGGTCGAGGACACCATGAAGGAGAAAATGCAGGCGCTGACCGGCGGCCTGCCGCTCCCGCCCGGCCTCAAGCTGTTCTAGCGATTATCTCGATGGCGCGCGCGGCGGCTGGTCCCGAGATCGAGCGTTTGATTCAGCTCCTGGCGCGGCTGCCGGGGCTCGGCCCCCGCTCGGCCCGGCGCGCGGCGCTGCATCTCGTGAAGAAGAAGGAGCAGCTGCTCATCCCGCTCGCCGCGGCGCTGGCCGAGACGCGCGACACCATCCTCACCTGCGAGGTCTGCGGCAACATCGACACACAGAGCCCGTGCACGCTCTGCCGCGACAAGTCCAGGGACCGCTCGCTCATCTGCGTGGTGGAGGAGGTGGGTGACCTCTGGGCCCTGGAGCGCGCCGCCGTCATCAACGGGCTCTACCACGTGCTCGGCGGCACGCTGTCGCCGCTCGATGGCGTCGGCCCCGACGACCTCGGCATCGCCAAGCTGATCGAGCGCGCCCGCGACCCGCAAGTGACGGAGGTGCTGCTCGCGCTCAACGCCACGGTCGAAGGCCAATCCACGGCTCATTACCTGACCGACCAGCTCGCCGGCTGCAACGTCACCGTCTCGCGGCTCGCCCATGGCGTGCCCATCGGCGGCGAGCTCGACTATCTCGACGAAGGCACGCTGGCCGCCGCCGTCAAAGCCCGCAAGGCGATGTAGCGGAAGCTACTGCGGCCGCGCTCCGGCACCCGCCAGCGCCTCGTTGACCTGCTTCTTGCAGTCGGGTGTGAGATTGGCGCGGTCGAGACTCCGGATGAGCTCGCCTTGCTCCGAAGCGGCGCCGAACAGCAGCCCGCCGACTCCGCCGATCAACAAGCATGTCATACCGACGGCGATGAAGGCCAACAGGCGATCGAAGCTCATGCGGAACTCTCCTCTATCTCTTCGCGCCCCTCGTCCACGTCGTCGGGCTCCTCCGTCCACGGCGCCACCTTGAACAGCATCAGCATGCCGGGGATCGCGACGATAGTGCAGATGACGAAGAACATCGTCCAGCCCACGGCTTCCACGATGAACCCCGTTGTTGCGTTGGCGAACGTCCGCGGCACGGCGATGAGACTGGAGAACAAGGCGAACTGGGTGGCGGTGAAGGCCTTGCTGGTTTCCCTGGCCATGAAGGCGGTCAAGGCGACCGTGCCAAGGCCGACGGCGAGGTACTCTCCGCTGACGACGACGAACAGCCCGGCGAGCGTATGGCCCGCTTTGCTCAGCCAGATAAAGGGGACGATGGTGAGCGAGCTGCACGAAGCCGAACAGCCACAGGGCCCGGTTGATGCTCACCTTCAGCATGACGATGCCGCCGACAGTCGCGCCGGCGAGCACGGCCCACAGGCCGGCGAACTTGGCCACGGTGCCGATCTCGGTCTTGCTGTATCCCATGTCCAGGTAGAACGGGCGTGGCCAGCGCCGTGGCCATGTTGTCTCCGAGCTTGTAGAGGAACAGGAAGGCGAGGATGGCCAGACCCGCCGTGATCCCGTCGCGGCTGAAAAACTCCACGAACGGGTCGATCACCGCCTCGCGCAGCGTATGCGGCGCGAGCGCGTCGTCGCTCACTTCCTTGACCAGCAACGTGGTCACGATTCCGACCAGCATGAAGGCGCCGGTGATCCAAAACACCGTGGACCAGGGCAGGTGGTCTGCCAGGATCAAGGACAAAGAGCCCGGCACCAGGCCGGACAAACGGTAGGCATTGATCCAGATAGACGTGCCGGTCCCCAGCTCGTCGTCGGCCAGCAGTTCGCGCCGGTAGGCGTCGATGACGATGTCCTGGCTGGCGCTGAACAGGGCGACGGCGAACACGAGCCAGACGATCGCTTCGAGTGAGGTCGCAGGATTGAAATGACCCAGCAGGCCGATCGACAGCAGCAGGAGCATTGCATCAGCACCGCCCAGCCCGCGCCGGCGCCCCAGGAACGGCAGCTTGAAGCGGTCCATCATCGGGCGACCACAGGAACTTCCAGGTGTAGGGCAGCCCGACCAGGGCGAAGAGCCCGATCGTGGCGAGGTCGACGCCGTTGTCTGCGCAACCAGGCCGGCACCAGGGAGATCAAGGACAAACAGCGGCATTCCCGAGCTGAAGCCCAGGAAGATGCAGGCGAGCATCTTCCGGGTGAACAGGATCTCGGTCCACTTGCGCCGCACGTCGGCCAAATGCGGTTCTTCGGTGGTTCCCCCGGTCGCCGTCATGGTCCTAGCTCTTAGCAGGCAGTCGTCTGCCCGTCATGCCCGTCGTCCTCTCGTCATCGCCGGGCTTGACCCGGCGATCCAGTAACCCCTGTCATGCGTTAGTCGTGAGAGCCTGGGTTACTGGATGCCCGCTTTCGCAGGCATGACAAAAGGAGAGCAGCATGGTTCGCGTCGTCGGCATCGATCACATCTCCATCAGGGTCAGCGACTACGAGAAGTCGAAGGCGTTCTACGACAAGCTGCTCAAGTTCCTGGGCTTCAAGGTGCTGGGCGAATACGGCGACCAGATCGGCTGGACCAACGGCAAGACGCGCTACTGGATCGGCCAGGCCGACGGCCAGGCCGTGGAACGCGGCTACCGCATTGGCGATATCGGCCTTCACCACTATGCCTTCGAGCTCAGGAGCCGGAAGGACGTCGACGATCTGCAAAGCTTCCTGAAGAGCGAAGGCGTGACCATCTTCGATCCGGCCGACGAGTATTACGACGACTATTACGCCGTGTTCTTCCTCGATCCGGACGGCATCAAGCTCGAAGGCATGAAATGGGGCGAGAAGCACGCCAAGGCCGCTCAGGCCCGCAAGCGTGCGGCCGCAGCCAAGAAGAAGGCCTCCGCCGCGGCGAAGAAGGCCAGTGGCCGCAAGTCCGCAAAGCCCAAGACTTCCGCTAGGACCTCGGCCAAGACCTCCGCGAAATCGAAGAAGGCGGCCAAAAGCCGCGCCAAATAGAGGGTTGCCCCCTGTTAAAGCAGCCAGGCGCCTCTAAATTTAAGTTGAGAATAAGTTGCAATTGCAGCTATGCTCTCGACGCGAGGAAGGACAGTCTGGCTTCGTGCTAATGAAACCGGCGGAAAAGACGAACGGGTGGCGCCGCGAACGCGAGCGCCCGTCGATGGTCGAGGTCTACGGCACCATCAAGACGGTGCCCACCGGCTCGATGTGGCGAAAGCTCAGCGCCTTCCTGGGTCCGGGCTATCTCGTCGCCGTCGGTTATATGGACCCCGGCAACTGGGCGACCTCGCTGGCCGGCGGCTCGAAATTCGGTTACGCGCTCCTCACCGTCGCGCTCCTCTCCAACATCATGGCCATCGTGCTCCAGGCGCTGTGCACGCGTCTCGGCATCGGTGCGGACCGCGACCTGGCGCAGGCCTGCCGCGACGCCTTCCCGCGGGCCGTCTCCTGGCCGCTTTGGCTGGCCGCCGAGATTGCCATCTGCGCCACCGATCTCGCCGAGGTCATCGGCACGGCCATCGGGCTTAATCTCCTGTTCGGCATCCCGCTCGAGATCGGCGTCATTCTCACCGCCCTCGACGTGTTCTTGATCCTATGGATGCAGAACATGGGCTTTCGCTGGGTCGAGGCCTTCGTCATCACCTTGCTCGGCGTGATCACGATCTGCTTCGGCATCCAGATCGCCATGGCCGATCCCGAATGGGGCGCCGTGATCCGCGGCTTCGCGCCGACGACCGACCTCGTGACCAATCCCGAGATGCTCTATCTCGGGCTCGGCATCCTCGGCGCCACCGTGATGCCGCACAATCTCTATCTCCACTCGGGCATCGTGCAGACGCGCATGATCGGCGGCTCGGTTCCCGAGAAGCGCGAGGCGATCAAGCTCGCCACGATCGACTCGACCATCGCGCTGATGTTTGCACTCCTGATCAACGCCTCGATTCTGATCCTGGCGGCGGCGACCTTTCATAAGGCCGGCATGTTCGATGTCCAGGAGCTCGATCAGGTCCACCAGTTCCTCGCGCCGATGCTCGGCTCCGAGCTCGCGCCGATACTGTTCGGCATCGCTCTGCTGGCCTGCGGGTTAAACTCGACCGTGACGGCGACCATCGCCGGCCAGATCGTCATGGAGGGCTTCCTCGATATTCGGCTTCCGCCCTGGCTCAGGCGGCTCACGACACGCGCGATCGCCATCATCCCGGCCGCCTTTGTGGCGATCTGGTACGGCGCGCAAGGCACCGCTGAACTGCTCATTCTCAGTCAGGTGATCTTGAGCCTGCAGCTTTCCTTCGCCGTGGTGCCGCTGGTCATGTTCACCGCCGACAAGCACAAGATGGGCGAGCTCGTCGCGCCGCGCTGGCTGACGGCCGTCTCGATAGTGATCGCGGCCATCATCATCGTCCTGAACGTCAAGCTTCTGTTCGACTGGGTCGTCTCGTAGCGCCTTTCGCGAGCCTTAGCTCGCTTGCACCGAGGGCCCCGAGCGCCGCAGGATCTCGAAGATCAACGCCGTCGACCAGCCGATCAGCATGACCCCGTTGAGCGCCGTCATGGGGCCGAGCAGGTGCCAGTTCGGCACCGGCGTCACGTCGCCGTAGCCGAGCGTCGTGTAGTTGCCGAAGGCGAAATAGACGAGGTCCGTGTTCGGCGGCGCGGCGCCGACCCAGAAATAGGTGTAGGCCCACAACACCACCTCGCTGAAATGTCCGGCCACCAGCAGCGTGCCGGTGGCCACGATCACCAGCGTGTAGCGCAGGAAGCTGGGGACCGAGCCCCCTTCCATCCTCAAGCGCCGCACCGTTGCCACGATGGCGCCGACCAAGACGGCGTGAATGATCAAGTTGGCCAGGCTCGCGCCGCCGCCGACGATGACCTGGTCGAACATCGAGCCGTCCATCGTCGTGAGCATCATTTCCCCGCGAGCAGATCTGGTTGGCGGATGATGCGCGGACCGCCGTTGCGCGGCTGCTGCGCTGGCGCCGCTGCGCCTGAGGGGCGGGGGCGGCTGGAGCCTGCGGCGCTAGGGGCTGCGCGCTGCCGTTCTTCTGCGCGATCTGAGCCTGGGCCTCGTCCTCGAAGTCGAGGCTTTCGATCTTCTGGCCACGCTTGGTGATCTTCTCCGACGAGGTGAGGATCTTGTCGATGTCGGCATTGGCCTGGCCGAAATGGCGCTGGAGATCGAGCACGCGGTCGCGGAAGCGCCCCATGTCCTCCATCAGCGTCGCCACCTCCTTCTGGATCAGATGGGCCTGCTCGCGCATCTGCACGTCCTTGAGGATCGCCTGCATGGTCTGCACCGCGAGCATCAGCATGTTCGGCGCGCAGATCACGATGCGCGCGCGGTGCGCCTTCTGCACCAGATCGGAGAAATGCTCGGCGAGATCGGCGTAGATCGCCTCCGACGGCACGAACAGGATGGCGGTGTCTTGGGTCTCGCCGGCGATGAGATAGCGCTCGGCCATCGCCTCGATATGGCGGCCGACATCGGTCCGCACCTGCCGGGCCGCCGCCTTCTTTTCCTCCTCGCGCCGCGCGACGCGAAATGCCTCGAAGCCTTCCAGGGGAAACTTGGCGTCGATGACCACGCCCGCCGGCGAGTTCGGCATGTGCAGCAGACAGTCCGGGCGCTTGCCGTTGGAGAGCGTCGCCTGGAACGTGTAGGCGCCCTTGGGCAGCCCGTCCTGGACGATAGCCTCCATGCGCATCTGGCCGAAGGCGCCGCGCGCCTGCTTGTTGGCGAGAATCTCCTGAAGCGAGACCATGTTGCTGGAGAGATCGGTCAAGTTCTTCTGCGCCGTGTCGATCACCGCCAACCGCTCGTTGAGCTTGGAGATGGACTCGTGCGTCTTGCGCGCCGTCTCGTTGAGGTCGGTGCCGACCTTGTGGGTCATGCGGTCGAGCCGCTCGTTGACCGCGCGCGCCAGCTCTCCGTGGCGGGTGACGCTGATCTCGGCCAGCGTCTGCAAGCGCACCTTCAGCTCCCCGAGCTGGGCGTCATGGGTGGAGGCCTCGTGCTTGCGCCGGCTCAAGTGCACGACGAACACGATGGCGAGCACCACGAGCGCAAGAACGGCCAGTCCCGCGAGCGCGAGGCCGATAAGAACGGGGTCGAGCGTGATGCCCCCCACCTGCAAGGGCTGAAGCGCCATGGGGAGAACATATACGCCGATTCGTTCTTTTAGACCAAAAGGGGAACATCCCGGAACGCGTCGAGGCGGGGCGCTCGGCGGGCCGGAGAAGGGCAGCCCACGGCCGCATTGACCGCGTGGCCTCTCCTCCTTATTTCAGCAGCACGACATGACCCACATCTATCCCATCATCACCATCCCCGATCCCGTCCTGCGCCAAGAGGCAGTGGACGTCGAGCGCGTCGACGACGAGCTGCGCCAGCTCATGGACGACATGCTGGCCACCATGTACGACGCCCCGGGCGTCGGGCTTGCCGCGCCGCAGATCGGCATCTCGCGGCGGCTGATCGTCATGGACGCGTCCAAGGACGAAGACGAGAAGACCCCGATCGTCATGGCCAACCCGCGGATCCTCGAGCGCTCCGAGGAGTTGCGCGTCCACGAGGAGGGCTGCCTCTCCATCCCCGAGGTCACGGCAGAGGTCGAGCGGCCGGCCGTGACCCGCGTCGCCTATCTCGACCGCGAGGGCAAGGCGCAGGAGGCCGAGCTCGAAGGCATCTGGTCGACCATCGTCCAGCACGAGATCGACCACCTGAACGGCGTGCTGTTCATCGATTATCTGTCGCGGCTCAAGCGCGACATGATCGTGAAGAAATTCACCAAGCAGAAGCGCGCCGAGGCGATGTAGCTGAAGCGCCTTCCCTTCTCCGCCCGAGCAGCCTAAGACGCTTCACCCATGCGCATCGTTTTCATGGGCACGCCCGATTTCGCCGTGCCGGCGCTTCACGCGCTCCTTAAAGCGGGCCACGAGATCGTGGCCGTCTACACCCAGCCGCCGCGGGCGGCGGGCCGCGGCATGGCCTTGCGCAAGTCGCCCGTGCATGAGGCGGCCGAGGCCGCCGGGATTGAGGTGCGCACGCCGGAGAAGTTGAAGAGCAAAGAGGAGCAGACGCGCTTCTCGGCGCTTCAAGCCGACGCCGGCGTCGTGGTCGCCTACGGCATCATCCTGCCGAAGCCGGTCCTCGACGGCACCCGGCTGGGCCTGTTCAACATCCATGCTTCGCTCCTGCCGCGCTGGCGTGGCGCCGCCCCCATCAACCGCGCCGTCATGGCGGGCGACCGCGAGTCGGGCGTTTCCATCATGCGCGTCACCGAAGGGCTCGACGCCGGCCCCGTCTGTGCCGTTGAGAGCATCGAGATCGGCCCCGACATGACCGCTGGCGCGTTGCACGACGCGCTCGCCCCGCTCGGCGCCGAACTGATGGTCAAGGCGCTCGCCAAGTTGGAGGCGGGCACGCTCGCGTGCATTGACCAGCATGACGAGGCCACGACCTACGCGCCGAAGCTCGACAACAAGGAGACCCGCATCAATTGGCGGCTGCTCGCCCGCGACGTGCACGACCGCATCCGCGGGCTGTCGCCTTATCCCGGCGCCTGGTTCGAGATCGAGACGAACGGCAAGCGCGAGCGCGTCAAAGCTCTGGGCTCCGAGCTGGCGCAAGGCGAGAGCGCGCCGGGGACCCTGCTCGATGACCGGTTGACCGTGGCCTGCGGAGAAGGCGCCGTGCGACTCACCAAGGTGCAGCGCGCCGGCAAGACGCCGGTCTCCGGCGAAGCCTTCCTGCGTGGCGTGCATCTCGCGCCCGGCACGGTCCTCGACTAGCCATGCCCCGCTACAAGCTCACCCTCGAATATGACGGCACGCCTTTCGTCGGCTGGCAGCTCCAGGACGGCCAGATGTCGGTGCAGGGCCGTCTCGCGCAAGCCGTCAAGGATTTCTCCGGCGAGGACGTGGTGCCGCGCGGGGCCGGGCGCACCGACGCCGGCGTCCACGCGACGGGACAAGTCGCCCATTTCGATCTCGCCAAGGACTGGGAGGCCAACAAGGTCCGCGATGCGCTGAACGCGCAACTGAGGCCGGAACCGATCTCCGTCGTGCTGTGCGAGCGCGCCGCGGACGACTTCGATGCGCGCTTCTCGGCCAAGGCGCGCCATTATGTCTATCGGATCATCGACCGCCGCGCGCCGCTGGCCTTGGAGCGCAATCGCGCCTGGGGCGTGTTCCGCAGGCTCGACGCCAAGGCCATGCATGACGCCGCCCAAGTCCTCGTCGGCCATCACGACTTCACCACCTTCCGCTCCACCGAGTGCCAGGCCGCCTCGCCGGAGAAGACGCTGGATCGTCTGGACGTCTCGCGCCACGGCGAGGTCATCAGGGTCGAGGCCTCCGCCCGCTCCTTCCTGCACAATCAGGTCCGCTCCATGGTGGGCTCGCTGAAAGCCGTAGGCGAGGGGCGCTGGACCAAGGCCGACCTGGAAAAAGCCCTGAAAGCTAAAGACCGCGCGGCGTGCGGCCCCGTGGCGCCCGCTTGCGGCCTCTACCTGGTGCGTGTGGACTACTGATAGGCTCGACCCCGACGCCATGTCCGCTCAATGACCCAAAGCGGACATGGCGCCCTTCGAAGGAGGAGACTTGAAATGCGACATCACACAGGTCTGATCGCTGTGGCGACGATCCTTGCGCCTTTTGCGCTGGCGGGTGTGTCTCTGGCCGAGGCGGAAGATGCCAAGCAAGCAAAGATTGATCGTGCCGCGTCGGCAGCCCCTGCTGCGATCAGCGACAACGCCGAGATCGTCGACGCCGACGGCACCGTTCTGCGATCGGGTTCAAATGGCTGGCGCTGCTTTCCGGACATGGGTCCGGGCTCGACGCACCCGATGTGCAGCGACGAGGTTTGGATGGACTTCATAACGGCTCTTGGCAACAAGGCCGATTTCAAGACCGACCGGATCGGTATCTCGTACATGCTCGCTGGCGACGACGACGTGAACAACGCCGATCCTTTTGACACCGAGCATGATCCCGGCGAAGTTTGGGTTCAGGAAGGACCGCATCTGATGATCATCGTGCCGGATAAGGCGATGCTCGAAGGCATCTCCGATGATCCTGGCAACGGTGGTCCTTACGTCATGTGGAAGGACACGCCGTACGCCCACATCATGGTTCCTGTGGCGCCACGCGAAACAGACGATTAGCGGGAAATGGAGGGAAGCATGCGCATCTCGAGAGTGTTGCCGGTTCTGGCGATGATCGCGTCCACGCAGGCGTTTGCCTACGACGGTCTCGAAGCCGATTTCGCCACATGCACCCAAGGCAAGGACCAAGGTGAGATCGTGGAGGCGTGTACGCGGCTGATTGACAATGCGTCGGTGGAGAACCCCATGGTCGGGATGTTTTACGGCCTGAGAGCGTCGAACAACGATGATCGTGCGCAGAATTGCGCCGACGCTCGCAAGTCTCTGGAGCTTGCCGACGACGAGGCGATCAAGAGCCTGTCGCAAAAGCTGATAGACGCCAATTGCTGACGCCGAACACGGCGTGACCTTGCCGCCAGACCGCGCAGCGCGCGGCCCCATGGCGCCCGCTTGCGGCCTTTACCTGGTGCGCGTTGACAACTGACAGGCGCGTGGACGAAACGTCCGCTCATGACCCAAAGCGGACATCAGAGTCTGAGGTCATGTCATGTTCGTGAGTCGGCGCCTCGCAAAGGCAATACTTCATGGAACTTGCCGCTCGCGGTGAATTCGGGCGGTGCCTGGCTTTCCCGCACCGCGACGTGCTCCAGGCCGTTATCGCGAAACACGCGTTTGACCGACTGAATGACGTCTTGAAAGACAACCTCCTGCCGCCGCCTCGTCGGCCAGTTCTATTCGCACCTCGAAATCTCTTTCGCCGGTCTGGACCAGCTGGACGCGCCGGGCGTGCTCGTGCTCCAGATCGAAGACGAGCGGCGACAGCGTCACCTCGCCCACGTGAACGAGCGTCGCCTGGCGCCCTTCCACCTGAAAACTGCGGAACGGCGACCCGCAGGGGCAGGGGTCCGTGTAGAAACGAACGCAGTCGCCGAGATCATATCGGATGAAGGGTTGAACCTCGTTGGCGAGCACCGTCAGCAGCACGGTCGCCGACAGCGTGCCATCGGGAACGGGCCGCATCGCTTCGTCGACCGCTTCGAGGATGACCCAGTCTTCGTTCACATGCTTCCGCCCGTGGCTGCACTCGAACGACAAGCACCAGGCACTCGGTGCAGCCATAGAAATCGGCAATGCCGTATTTCAGCGAGGGGAAGGCCCGCACGAACCCGCGCGCGAAGATCATCCGTAAGCGTCTCGCCCCCCGTGCTGAAGAGCGCCGGCTCGATCCGCAGCCGCCCGGCCTCCTTTTCCCTGACGAGGATGGTCAGCATGCTGGGGTAGGTCACGATCCAGGCGACGTTCGGAATCGCATTGAGTCTGTCAACGAGCCGATCGATCGGCTGCTCGGCCTCGATGAAGGTCAACCCCACCCCTCGCCAGTGCCGGATTCAGCCGTTGCACCAACTTGTTGAACCCGTTGCCGGCGAAGTGACCGTTCCCGCCGGTGATCGTCACCCTCACGCCGAGCTTGCGGACTTCCCGGATGAGCTTCCAATGGTACCGCTCGAAGCGCGCCATCATAATTCCATAGTAATATTCCACGAACGATGAGGACAAGACGACGACTGCGGGTTCGCCCGATGTCCCGGAGGTCTGGAAAACGGCGACATCGTCGATCGGCACGCCGATCTTCCGGATGTCCCGGAGATGCTCGCGGGCCCTTTCGAGGGGAAGAGAACGGATCGTCAGCCAGTCGTCGAATTCCGCTCATGAGATCGGGTTTGCGGGTCACCGGCAAGTCGCGCAGTTCGACCTCGCTCGACGGTCGCAGATCCGCGTAGAGCCTGCGAAACAAGGGAGAGTCGCGCCGCGCCTTTTCCACGAGACGCCGCAGGTTGCGGAGTTGCTTGGCTTCGATTCGCTTCCGTCCACCCCAGGCTGTCCAGAGCCCGCCGGCGAAGTATCCCAGTGTTCTAAGAAGGCTGAAACGCATAGCTGCTGGCGATGCCCGAGGGGAGCACTGTAGCGGGTCAAGAATTATATCAATGAGCTCGCCGGAGCGGTTGCCTTCTCGCGATTGTTCACCTGCAAA
>CAVSFJ010000008.1:0-38568 GCA_963727165.1 uncultured Alphaproteobacteria bacterium | reverse complement strand
GCGCCTTCATGAAGACGGGCTGCACAAGCTTGCGCTGCCGCTGCCAATAGGCGCCTTCGCTGGTGACGAGACCGTTGCCGAGCACGGGTTTGAAGGCGCGTGCGCCGAAATGCTTGACGTAATGCTTGGCGTCTCTGACCAGCACCTGTTCGATGAGGTCGGGGTCGCTGGCCAGGAAGATGCGCTTGGGGCCGACCCGGAAGCTCGCGAGCGGGCCGTATTCTCTGGCCGTGTCGCGCAGGAAGTCGAGAAGGGTGGTGCCGAACTCGCGGATGCTGCCCCTGACGGCGGAGCCTTTGGGGCCGGGCGGCAGGCCCGACCGAATTGGTGTACTGGACTTAAGCATGGCAATGGCCTCGCAAGGCGAACGCTTCAGTTGAATCTAGCGATACACCGAGAAGTTGTCAGGAGTGCGGGGGCGTCCAGCCCTGTGGTGCCTCACCCGCACGTTCGGCAGGCCGGTTGAAGTTCCGTCCCGTTTCCCTGTGGCGCACAACCAACACGCCGATTCTTTTTATGAAATCCGCGTCATGGGTGGAGAACCGGGCTTGAACCGGAAGGTCGGTTTGATAGGCTTACGGGCCGGGACTCGAGGGGGAATCACTTATGAAAACCACTGTTATTGGGTTGCTTGTTGCCTCTGCTGCGGCCATGGGGCTGAGCGACGCGGCCGCGGCGGGTCCGGCGTCGTCCTACAGCAAGGCCGTGCAGCAGTTTTGCCGGGCGGACTACAAGAAGTATTGCGGCGAATATGGGCTGGAGACCGCGGCGCTCCGCTCATGCATGGACCGCAACGGCAACAGCCTGTCCAGGGCGTGTGTCCACGCGCTGGTGCAGGACGGCCAGATCAGCCAGGCCGAGGTCAACCGCCGCAGGCACTAGGCTGCGGGTCTCAGACATCGCGCCAACGGGCGAAGGTCGCTGCAACGCCGCGCAACCTGCCGTCCGGTTCTCGGAGTTGCCACAAGACGCCGTCCTCAATTCTGAAGTGCCGGCCGGACTTGGCGATGCGAATGCCGGAATATCCGGTCGCGAAACCGTCGCGGCCGACGCGCTCGAGCAGGCGCTGGCGCTCTTCGCGGTCCGGGGCTTCGGCCGAGAGGCGCGAGGGCAGCGCGACGAATTCGTCCCAGCTATATCCGAACACACTTTGCGCAATCTTGTTGGCATAGATGAAGCGCGGGTCAGGCTCGGTGTTGTGGGCCAGCACGCAAGACGGCGCGTGCCGGTACAGCCATTCCGCGCTATGCGGCGCGCCTGCTTCGAGAAAGGGCGGCTCTTCGCCGAGCAGGCGCCGGTAGCTGCTCACGAGGAGGTTGAAAAACGAAGGGTCTTCAGGGTGTTGCATCGGTGCGGGGAACCAATCGGCGGGACGTAGCGTCTCACCATAAGGCCTCAGTCAAAGGTTTTCAGCGATGTTGATCGTCGGCGGCGGCCTCATGCTCGCGGCGGTCACGGTGTTTCTCGGCTGGAATGCAGTCCGCAAGTGCCGGGAGCTGTGGCAGGCGCGGAAGGATGGGCGAGGGGATTGATCTGCAGCTTGCCTCATGCGCTACGCATGGCCGCAGGCTCAGCCCTACGAACTTGCAGCACGCGCGCTTAAGTGCCAAGGACATCTCACGCGAAAGGCACGGCCATGAGTTTGGAAACGACGACGCTCGATGCGCGGAAGTCGGGGACCTTCAAGGTCGGCGGCGAGATCACCATCCACCGCCTCGGCTTCGGTGCCATGCGCATCACGGGCCCGGGGATCTGGGGAGAGCCGGAGGATCGCGAAGAGGCGTTGCGCACGCTGCGGCGCCTGCCGGAGCTCGGCGTCGACTTCGTCGACACGGCCAACTCCTACGGACCGGACGTGTCGGAGATGCTGATCCGCGAGGCGCTTTATCCTTACGACGGCATGCTCATTGCGACCAAGGCGGGGTTCCTGCGGCCAGGCCCCGGTGTGTGGGAAATGAACGGCGATCCAACGCACTTACGCGCCGAGGCGCTCAAGAGTTGCGAGAAGCTCGGAGTTTCGCAGATCGGGCTGTGGCAGCTCCACCGCGTCGACCCGAAGGTGCCGCGCGACGCACAGTTCGCCGCCGTCAAAGCGCTGATCGATGACGGGATCGTGCGCCACGTGGGCTTGAGCGAGGTGTCCGTCGAAGACATCAAGGCCGCGCAGGAGGTGTTCCCCGTGGCGACGGTGCAGAACCTCTACAACCTCGTGAACCGAAAGAGCGAGGACGTGCTCGACTATTGCGAGGCAAACGGCATCGGCTTCATCCCGTGGTACCCGCTGGCGAACGGCAGTCTCGCCAAAGAGGGCTCGATCCTCGATGAGATGGCAAAGGCGCACGGCGCCACCCCAGTCAGATCGCACTCGCCTGGCTGCTCGCCCGCAGCCCAGTGATGTTGCCCATCCCGGGCACGTCGAAAGTGGCTCATCTGGAGGAGAACGTTGCTGCCGCCAATATCGCTCTTTCCGCCGAGGAGTTCGCCGGGCTCGATGCGGCCGGACGGGCGGAATCCGAGGCGGGCTAAGGCCTTTCAAAGCGGCACGCCTCGTGCAAGGCAAGGTGGGCCGGTGCCGCGTGCTCCGGGCCGCGCCGCCGTAAAATGGCCGCGGGGCCTGAATAGACTTGCCGATCCGCCCAATCTGGCGGCATCGGTGATGAAGGATTAGGCGCGGTCCTCAATGTAGCGGGGAAGATCATGGCCACTCGCCCGAAAAAGCCTCAGACGAAGACTCAAGCGACGAAGACCCAAGCAAAGAGACCGCCGAAGAAGAAAGTGGTCGCCGCCAAGGCGAGCGAGGCGGCGGTCCGGGAAGAACCAGCGCCGAAGGCGCCTGCCCCCGTCCTCGTCAATTCGGTCAAGCCGGAGGAGAAGCTCTCCGACTCCACGCAAGCCGTCGTGGAGAGTGCGGTGGACACGTTTGAGAAGTCGCTGAAGGCGGCCATGCCGGTGGCCCGCAAAGTCAACAGCAAGCTCGTGGACATCGCGCAAGCCAATATGAACTCCGGGCTCGAGCTCGCCCGCGATCTTGCCGGCGCCAAGTCGCCCATGGAGATGATGCGGCTCGGGATGAACTACTGGCACGAGCACATGGGCGTTTTCGAAGCCCAAGCCCAAGAGCTGCGGACGCTCTCCGCCGAGTTCGTGACCACGGCGAGCGAGCCGATCAGGGCGCATATCCGCCGTACCTAGCGACGCGCTCCGGGGTTCTCCGGTAAGGTCTTTTTTTCCGGAACTGACATAGACTGGCGCCTCCTGTCGACCAGAGGGGGCGCCATGCTGCGCGAAGAGCTGATTTTCGTCGGGACCTGCGATATCGCGGGGCTCGTGCGTGGCAAGGGCTTTCCGGCGAGCGAGTTGCCGGCACGGCGAAAGGCCGGCATCGGCTGGACCCACTCCAACCTGATGCAGACCTGCTTCGGGCCGATCCTCGACACGCCGTTCGGCACGGGCGGCGACCTCATGATCGTGCCGGATCCGAGCGCCGAGGTGCATGTGGACTTCCGCGACGGCTCAGCGCCGGAGCATTTCTTTCTCGGCGATATCCGCAACACCGATGGCACACCGTGGGAGTGCTGCGTGCGCGGGTTTCTGCGCCGCGCCTCCGCCGCGTTGAAAGAGGCCAGCGGTCTCCATCTGCTCGCCGCCTTCGAGCAAGAGTTCGTCTATACCGGCGTCGAGGACCTGCCGGGCCATGCCTATAGCCTGAGCGCGTTCCGGCGCCAGGGTACGTTCGGCGAGATGCTCGTCGCGGCGATTCGTGCGGCCAATGCCAAGCCCGACTCCTTCCTCGCCGAATACGGCCCGCGCCAATATGAGATGACCGTGGCGCCACAGACGGCACTGATCGCGGCGGACCAGGGTGTGATCGCGCGCGAGATGGCGCGCGGCGCGGCCTTTCGTCTGGGCAACCGCACCATCTTCTCGCCGATGCCGGTGGCGGACGGCGCCGGGAACGGCGTGCACATCCATTTCAGCCTGCACGAGGAGTCCGGCGCGCCCACGACCTACGACCCCAACGGTCCGCTCGGCCTGAGTGTCGCCGCTTCGCAGTTTGCCGCCGGCGTGTTGCATCACCTGCCGGCGATCTCAGCGATTACTGCGCCGTCGCCCGTGTCGTATTTGCGGCTCACGCCGAACCGTTGGGCGCCGACCGTCGCCGACATCCAACGCCAAGACCGTGGTGCGGCGCTGCGTATCTGTCCGGTGTTCGCCACGAACGATGAGAAGGAAAAAGCGGCGCGGCTCAATCTGGAATTTCGCGTGTGTGACGCGGCTGCCAGTCCGTACATGGCCCTTGGCGCGGTGATCTTCGCCGGCGCCGACGGCATCGCGCGGAAGCTCCAACTGCCTGACACGTATCAGCCGCTGCCGCGGTCTCTGGGCGAAGCGCTCGACGCCATGGAGGCGAGCGACATCGTCAAGACTTGGTTTGGACCGACTTTCTTCGAAGCCTATGTCCGCCACAAACGGTCGGAACTCGCTTATGTCGCCGATCTTGCGCCAGCGGAACTCTGCGCACGTTATGCCGAGGTCTATTGAGACGCGGCACGGCGCCCATGGAGGTCCGGGATAACTCCCCAGGGACAGCGGATAACTGTGTGCTAACGGTGTATACGTTGCGTTGTAGCGCAGGTGCATGCACACGCTAACCTAAGTCGGCTGGGAGGTGTGCAATGTGGAAGACGGCTTACCTTGTTGCGTTCCTCGCGCTCGGCGCCATGCTGAGCGGCTGTGGCGAAGAGCAGAGCCTGGGCAACGACAAGATCGTTTGCAAAAGCACCTATGCGCTTTGCACCACGGCGAAATGCGCTCCAATCGAGGAGGGCGAGGAAACCGTGTTCTGCGACTGCGAGGTCAAGACCGGCTATTCGGTCGGAAACACGCCCTGCCACGACCCTGTCGACAGCCCCGAGGGCAAGCAGGTCGTATCGCGCTACTATCCGATCAAGAGCTATGCAGCGTGTACCAATGATCGGCCTTGGGCCTGGTGCTACGACAGGCCGTGCCTCGTCGACAAGGACGACCCAACGAAGGCGGTGTGCTCCTGCAACATCGTCAAGAACGCGGGGCCCTATGTCATGGTCACCGACTCTTACAGCGACTCGACCTGCACGACGGGCTTCTACTCCTCAGCGAAGGTCGATGATCTCAAGAAGGTCACAGACTTCCTTAAGACCAACGCTGACCTCAAGTCGTTTGACCTGAAACTCGTGGGCAGGAAAAGTGACGGCGCTCAATTAACGGGGACGAGGTCGAGCACCTCGTCCGTGGAGAGCATACGGCAATATCCTTTGAAGCATTGCAGTGCCTCCGCGTGACGCGCCTCCGTCTCCGCGGCGCAGGCATCATGCACGCAGGTCATGTAATAGCCGCGGTCGGCTCCGTCCTTCACCGCATGGTCGATGCACTGATCGGTGCGATAGCCGGTCACGAACACGTCCTCGATGCCCATATTGCGCAGCAGGTAATCGAGATTGGTTGAGTTGAATACCGACGACGAAGTCTTGGGCAAGACGATCTCGTCGGGAAGTGGCGCCAGCTCGGAGACCACTTGCGCTTCATGTGAGCCCTTGGGGAAGCCCAGATTGGAGAGCTTGTAGTCGAGGCTGCGGTCGCGCCCGTCGGCGGTCAAATCCTCGATCACCGTATAGATGACTTCGAGGCCGGCGTTGCGGAAGCTTTCGAGCAAGGCGGCGATGTTGGGGATCACGCGCAGCGCCGTGGCCATGTAGAACTCGGGCCGCGCTTCCGCCTCCTTCGGTCCACACGTGCCGTTTTGCACATCGATGATGAGGAGCGCCGCACGTCCTTTGATGATCGGGCGGTCGCGGGTCATGACGGATGGCGGCGCTGTCATGGGATTAAGGGCCTGTTGTGGGATCTCCGACAGAGTGAACTCCGAAACCGCCAACAAACAGTCAACACCGGCATGAGGAGTTAAGCATGCGGAAACTTCTTACCGCGCTCTCGTTCCTGATTTTCGTCAGTGTCGCCGGGTGCGACCAGCCCAGCGACGTCGCTACTATCGAGGCTGTCGACGACGTAGCGGCTCGGCTGGACGAGGCGCTTGAGACGCAGGATGCGAAGGCGGCCAAGGCGCTCATGACGTCCGATCATCTGGCGGTCGCCCACTATTACGAGAAGCCGCAAACGGTGGACGAGCAGTTCGCTTCCTTGCCCGACCTGAAATACGCACAAACCGATTTGAGTGAGCCCAAGGTGACCCTTCTTGGGCCCGGCGTGGCCATGCGGACGCTCACCGCGAAGCTCGAAGGCACGTTCAAAGGCAGACCCCTCTCGGGCGACGTATTCATCACGTCCATCCTCGTCGAACAGGACGGCAAGTGGCTGGAGCGGTTCTATCAGGTGACGCAGCTTGCGCCCTAGACCCGAAGGTTTGGTTCAGTCGGGAAGCTTGCAGACGGGCCTACCGGCGCAACCCGTTGCGGATGAGATTTTCGAGGTTCTCGTCGAGCGCCCGGGCGTGCGCATCGAGCGCATCGTCTCGACCGGCCAGACGACGCCTGAAGGCGAATGGTACGACCAGGACGGGGATGAGTTTGTGCTTCTCGTCGCCGGCGGCGCGCGCTTGCGCATCGAAGGCGAGGCCGAGGACCGCACGCTTGGAGAGGGCGACTGGCTGTTCATCCCCGCCCATTGCCGTCATCGCGTGACCTGGACGCGCGAAGACCCGCCGACCGTCTGGCTCGCGGTCCATTGCTAGGACCGGCTCAGGCGGCGCGCAGCAGAAGCAGGATGAAAAGCGTGAGCGGGGTGAGGATGTCCCACCAGAAGATCGGCCCGGCATTGTTGATGGCGAAGTTCTTCCGCCGCACCATGTCGGCGACGTGAACCGCCGCCGCGCTCCACAGAAAACCTGCCGCCATGACCGTCATCGCCCAGGCCGCCGGGGCGCCGAGCATAGAAGCGGCGACGGCACCGAGGCCGATGCCGAGATTGGCGCCGGCGATCTCCTTCTGGAATGGGCTCGGCGCCCAGCCGATCGACGCGGCGACGCGTTCGCTGAAGACCGCATGCGACAACGCCGCCCACAGGCTCGGCAGGCCAAGCCCAAGAGTCAGCATCCATTGCAGGAGCGGGCAAGCTCTGCGTTGCCAAAGGGCTGGCCGATGTCGAGGAACCCGAAGACGAACGCCACGCAGTAGCACAGCACTGGAAATGCCGAGATCAGGTTCTGCATGAGATTCTCACCTAAAGCCTTCGGCCACGTCCCCAGCGGCATCCTGCCGCGATTCTCCAAGGGACGGAAGGCGACGGCCGCCTCGCGGATTAGACGGCTCAAAATTTTGGAAAATGTGCGGGAATCTGCGGGGCGCGGAGCTAATGAGAGCGAAACTTTTGCTGCCTACCGTCAGCGCCGTCCTGGTCTAGGGCGGGCCGTGGAACGGTGATGCCCTTGCCGGAAACTCATAGGGAAGAGACGCGTTTACACCCCATTGCCCCCCATGATCCTCAAGGAGGAATAAGCCATGCAGTCCACCTGGCAGCCCCATACCGAGCACGGCGATCTGACCACCAGAAGCAATTTGCCCGAGAGCGTGTTCGCGTTCCCAATGCAGCGCAAAGAGCCTCTGACCGACGCGAGCCACGTGCGCGACGCGCTCGCCCGCTTCGACCAGGTCGAGGGCGTGTCCGATAGCGACCGCGACCTCGCCTTCGCCAATATCAAGAAGGCGGCGCAGTATTACGGCGTCGACGTGCACGAGAGCAATTGGCGCGAGCTCGGGCACTAAGCCTTCCGCGCTCGACGTCCGACAAAGCTCGAAGCGGCCCTGGGAGCGTCATCCTCGGGCCGCTTTGCTTTGTCAGTTTTCCTGGCGAGGCAGGAAGAGACGGAGCAAGCTCGCGCCATGACGATTCATGCGCCCTACAGTCTGAACGCGCCGCTGCGTTTCGATTTCGACAACGCGGCCAACAAAGCCGATCCCTTCCCGCTGTTTGCGGCGATGCGGGAGGCTGGGCCGGTAATCCCCGTCAAGCTGCCATTCGTCGGCAGAAGCTTGGGTCACGACCACGCATGAGGCAACCTCGGCAATGGTCAAGGACAACGCGTTGTTCGTGCAGGAAGCGCGCCATGCCGGTAAGTCGGGTGTCGCCGGCATGAGATGGTGGATGCCCCGTTCGCTGAAACTCCTCACCAACAACATGCTTCTTAAAGACGAACCCGACCACCGGCGTTTACGCAAGCTCGTCGATCAGGCGTTTCAGCGGCGTCATGTGCGCGACATGCGCGGGGACATCGAGCAGATCGCCGACAAGATTCTCGACGGCTTCGAGGGGCTGGACGAGGTCGACCTTGTCACCCAGTTCTCGCGCCGCCTGCCGCTTGACGTCATCTGCGCGTTGCTAGGCTTGCCGGACCAGAACCGGCAGGCGTTCTCGGCTTGGGCAAGGACCGCGACCTCGATGCGGAGCAGCTTCGGGATGTTTCGTGCCTTTCTCTCCATGAGCGGCGTGATCAACTACGTGCGCGGGCAGATCGAGGCGTGCCGGCGAGAGCCCCGCGAGGGACTGATAAGCGAGTTGGTGCGGGCCGAAGAGGACGGCGACAGGCTGAGCGAGGACGAACTCGTTTCCATGGTGTTTCTCCTGCTCTTCGCCGGCTTCGAGACGACCACGCATCTCATCACCGACAGCGTGATCGCGCTGGAGCAGAACCCGGTACAAAAGACCTATTTCTTGGCGGACCCGGCAAGCCGCATGGAGCGCGCGGTCGAGGAGCTGGCGCGCTTCACCTCTCCGGTGCAGAGCACGAAGCCGCGCTACGTGGCGCGGGATTGCGAATTCTTCGGCCAACAGCTTCGGCGTGGCGACTTCATGATGGGCATGCTCGCCGGCGCTAATTACGACCCGGCGGTGTTCGACGCGCCCGACAAGCTCAAGCTCGATCGCTTTCCCAATCCGCATCTCGTGTTCAGCTCAGGCATCCACTTCTGTCTCGGGATGCAGCTTGCGCGGGTCGAGGTGCAGAGCGCGCTCGGCCGGCTCTATGCTCGCTATCCGAACCTTGCGCTTGCGGCGCCAGATAAAATTCGAATGGATCGAGCGCTTCGGCTTGCGCGGCGTGAAGGCCCTGCCGGTGCGGCTCAACGCAGGCCAGGTGCGGCAGGCGGCGTAGCCTAATCGTTCTCGTGGCACCCTTCCTGGGGGTTCCAGTCCAGCCCCGGCGGGCAGCCATGCACTGATCTCTTACTCCTGGGCGTGACATAGGCGCCGTGCACGCATTTTCCGCCTCTCAAGTGGTAGCCAGGCCCGCAATCGTCCCCGGCGTTGCGTCTCAGGATGCATTTGCCGTCGATCAGGACCGAGCGCGAGCGGCACTTCGGCCCGGCCGCCTTCTTCTTTGGCTTCGGCGCGGGCGGCGGGGAGGCTTTCTTCGCGGGCGGCGGTGGGGCCACTTGTGGCCCGGTCAGCGTCACGACGCGGGTGCCGGCGTGGGGCATGACGATCTCGATGCAGTTGCCCGGACCGTCCGTGACCATCCAGGGATGGGTTAGAAAAGTGTCGAGGGTGACCTCCTGGCCGCTATTGAGATTGGCGTAATCCTTGGGCCGCCCCTTGAAATCGAGCCACATGATGCTGCGATACATGCCGGACTTGTTGATGAAGGTGATCTTGGCCGGCGTGGCGCTGTTCAGCGACTTCACCTTGAACAGATCCTTGCAAGAAGGATCGGGGCCGGGCGCCGGGATCGCCGTTGGTGTTGGCGCAGGTGGCGGAGGTGCCGGCGGTGCGGGCGCCGGCGAAGGCGCGGCTGCCTTGTCGAGCTTCTTGATATAGGCGCGGGCGAGGTCGGCGTAGAAGCCTGAACCGTAGTTCGACAGAAAGGCTTCGAAGGCTGCGGCCGTGCCGAGCTCTTTGGCGCTGTCGAAGGCGTCTTTCTCGGGGTTGCCATTTGCCTCAGTTGAGTTTGCCTGATCTGCTTCCTTGTCCTCACCGAGCACCGCTTTCTCGTAGGTCCGGCAGGCGTTCACGAAGGCCTTGAGCTTGTCTCGGCCGGGCGTGAGATGGAGTGTGGCGGCGCGGTAGCCAGGGACCTGGTAATCCAGCGTGTCCTTCTCGGAAAACGCGGCCCAGATCGGATCGTCGTTCTTGATCTCGAGATGGACGCCGTTCAGGCCTTCGCCCTCGGCGCGCTCGATATTGCCGTGAAGCGTCTGCTCGAAGCCGCCGCCGGAGAACCGCAAGTCGGCGTCCTTGCCGTTGGCGAGAGTGCCGATATCGGCGCCGAAAACGAGGTTCGAAAACTTGACGCCGGTGCTGGGGCGCGCGTCGCAGATACCCATCACCTGGACGTTGTCGGTCTCGGGCACGCCATAGACGAGCCGCGCGGTCATGGCGCCGTGGTTGTCCGGGTCATTAGATTCGGAGAATTGCCATTTCATGCCGTCGTCAGCGACTGCGGGGAGCGCCTTGAGCAAAAAGACGGCTACGAGGGCGATAAGATACGGGGCCTGGCGCCTCAGTCGCATCGAGCGTTCTCCTTCCGTGACTTGCGCGGAATGAACGCGAGCTGGCAGGTGCCAAACCGCCCCGTCCCACAAGGGATCAGCTTAGGCAAGGGCGCGCGGGGGAGCAACCGATGATCGGCGGGGCCCGCCGGCGAGCGGCGCGTACTCGCATCACAACACGTCCCCGGGCTCTGGCACGCGCTTTCGGCCGGTCACCATGGCGCGGATCAGGTTCTCGTGATGCCGGAAGCTCGCCCATAGGACACCGGCCACGTGCAAGCCGACGAGGGTGAGGGCGAGATTGGCAAGCGTCTCGTGAATGTCTTCCATCATCTCCGAGCCCCAGAAGGCGTCGGTGGTCATGAGCCATCCGGAGATGCACAGACCGATCAGTGTGGCGAGCAGGGCCACGATCATGGCGCCGCCCGCCGGGTTGTGGCCGAGATGGCGCACTTCCCGGCCGGTGACGATGTCTTTTAGATAGTTGGCGACGACAAGGGGGGATTTGACGAACTGGCTAAAGCGGGCATGGGGGGTGCCGATCACGCCCCAGATGAGGCGCATAGCGATCAGCGCTGCCGCCGAGTAGCCGGCCCAGAGATGGAGCGCTTTCCAGTCGTCGCCTGTGACCCAGGCTACGATGAAACTCGCCGCCAAACCCCAATGGAACACGCGGACAAAGATGTCCCAGACCCTTGTCGTCGCCACGGCCCCTAGCCTTCCTTGACGATCTCGAAAGACTTGGGGTCGAAATAGGTCTCGGCCCGCTGGCCTTTGCCGTCAAACCCGTAGACCTCGTAGCAACCGTCATCGATCTTGATGCGGTTGATCTTCCAGCCTTCGGTTTCGAGCTTCTGGCGAAGCGCAGTTTCCGGCTGCCAATCGGCCTTCGGAACCGAGCAGCCTTCGCTGGCGGAGGCGGCGCCGCTCGACATCAAGGTCAGGCCGGTCAGCAGAAGAAGAGCGCGTATCATGATCTGTCTCCACAGACGTTCTGGTTGAGGGGACAGAGATAGCGGGGGGACCTGACATGGACCTGACACGGACCTGACAGCGCACAGCTCCGTTTTCCGGGTTGTTGTAAGGCTGTCAGAGCTTGCCGGAGGCCTGTGCATCAACGAGCGGGCCGTCGCCGGCCCCGAAGGATGGCCCCAAGGCGACGTTGGTCTTTCCCGATTGCTCTAGCCAATGAAGTCGGCGACGAGCCGGTTGAATGTCTCCGGGTTCTCCATGAACGTGAAGTGCTTGCCGCCGTCCGCCTCCTCGAAGATCTCGAGGCGAGAGCCGGGGATGTGCTCATGCATCCATTGCATCGACTTCCACGGAATCTGGCTTGCCTTGCCGCCGATCAGGAGTGTCGGCCGGTCGATGCGCGTGACCACGTCGAACCAGGATTGCAGCGCGTGATCGTAGATCAGGCGCGCGGCATAGGCCCGCGGCAGCATGAGCATGCGCTCGATGGCCCAGGCTTTCTCCTCTTCTGAAACGCGCTCCGTGAACAGGCCGCCGACAAAAGCGCGGGTGACGGCTTCACCATTCGGGCCGGCAAGGCTGGTGACGGCATCGATAAGGTTCTTAATCTCGTAAAGGCTGATGGGATCGCGCCGCTGCTCAGAGGTCAGTGCGTACGCTGCGGCGTCACGTTCGAACTTGGACCAGCTCGGATTCTCGGTGAGGAACGGCGATTGGTCGACGAAGATCAGCTTGTCGATCCGCGCTAGGCCCGAACATGTCCAGATAGCACCACACCACGGCGCAGCCGAGCGAGTGGCTGAGCAGATTGACCTCGGTGAGATCGAGCGCGGCGAGGACGTCGTGCAGGTCCTTGGCAAAGCGCGAGATGCGATAGCCGTGGCTGGGCTTGTCGCTGTCGCCATGACCGCGCATGTCGAGGGCGATGACATGGTAGCGTGTACTCAGCCCTTCGAGCTGATGCTTGTATTGCGCGGCGGTCTGCGACCAGCCGGGGATCATGACCAGCGGCGCGCCGGAGCCGGCCTCCAGATAGCGTAGGGTCACGCCGTCGCTGGTCGTGACTTTGCCCATGGTCAGGCCAGGGTAGCCCACAGGACCGCGATGTTCGCGATCAAATACACGGCGAGCAGGGCACCGAACCACATTCTGTCGTGGCGTTTGATGGCCGACTCGGCGTCCGCATCGGCGCCGCGCCATGATGTGGCCACCACGCGAGCGAGCGCGATGATGATGAAGAGATACGCGAGCAGGAAGACCTTATCGAGCATCATGAAATAGTTGACGTCGGGCAGCGGCGCTGTCGCGGTGAGTTGGAGCGCCACGAGGGTCAGAAGTGCCGTGATGCCGAGGCCGATGCGTCCTTCCACGTAGCGCGGCCGCACGAAGAACACGAGCGAGGCGCAGACGACAATCAAAATGATCGGCACGAAGGTCTTAAGCGACATGGCGACGACTGGCCGCGTCACCGGGACCGAGACGATGATGCGCGAATAGGCTTCGGCCTTTTCCACGGTCGGATCGCCGAAATTCGTTGGGTAGGTGTTGGTGACGATGCGCATGGTCGGCTTGCCCACCGTGAAGCCCGGCAGCGTGATGACCGGATCGATGATCACCGGCGTCTTGCCGTCCGGCACGTAGATCTGGTCGCCAGCCCCGGCCAGCGTGTCCTCCATGATGACTTTCAGGGTCTGGGTGTCGAAGGGATAGGCTTCGAGCGGAAACTTGGTGGAGAAGTGCCCTTGGTAGCGGATGATCGAATAGAAACTGCCGTCGGGCAGCTCTTCGGGTTTGTCCATCAAGGCGTCGCGCCGGTTGTCGTCCGAGGCAAAGCGGTTCATGAACTCCATGCTCTTGGACGGATCGATATCGGCTGATTTCCAGCGGAACCACACATAGAGGTCGATGACGTAGTCGTTGGTCTTGAAGTCGAGCTGCTGGATGTCGTTGATGAAGGCGCCGACCACGACTTGCTCGGGCTTCGGCGTGGGCGCGGTTTGGATCGCCTGCATCACCGCGCGCGGCGGGTTGCCCGGTGCACCTTGCGCCCATGCGCCGGCCCCGGTGACGACAAGAAGCGCGAGCGCGATCAGAGGTGCGGCGAGACGGCTATTCATCAGAGGCATACTGGCACTTGGCGCCGCCGCCCGCCTTGGCTTGCACCTCGGCGACGTCGATCGCGCAGTTCGAGCTTCGACACGGACACCCAGATATTTCCGGCGCCGGGATCAGGCTCGACGCCAATCTCGAGAAGGGTCGCGTAGAGCTCATGCGCGGCGCGGCCTTTCAGCTTGACGTTCTGCTTGCCGAAGCGAAGCGCGCAGTCATGCTCGGCGATGTCGATATTGCTGGCATGGCAGGCGATCTTGTCGGCCGTGACGGCGATGGTTTGATCCTTCGGAAAGTCGAAATCGGTGTCGCCGTCGAGAAGCTTCGACAGCGCAGCCTTGTCCTGGTCTCCGAGGAGCGGAGAATTGCCGCCGACGAGGGCGGCCAAGGCGAGCGCGCCCGAGCCGAAGGCTTGACGCAGAATCGGCGGCCATAGCGGCATGGGGCGCGGCCAAGGCGCCGAGGAGAAGAAGTGCCGTCAGAGGCTTCACGGGCCATCCCTCCCAGGCGACGATCGGCGCGAAAAGGAAATTGTGGTGCCCCAGGCCGGACTCGAACCAGCACGCCCTTGCGGACAACAGATTTTGAGTCTGTCGCGTCTACCATTCCGCCACTGGGGCTTTCGGGCCGGGAACATGGGGTAAGCCGCTCGCGGGGTCAACTCCGGCCGGCTCCTCGGTGAGAGAGCCGATGGACAAGGCGGCGAGCCCCGGCTAAATCAGGCGCCATGTTGAGGCGGGCCTATGACAAGACCATGGAGCTCGCCGCTCATCGTAACGCTCCGTGGGCCTTGGCGGGCGTAGCATTCATCGAAAGCTCGGTCTTCCCGATCCCTCCCGATGTGGTGCTCATCCCCATGGTGCTCGCTGAGCGGCGGAAGGCATGGGTGTATGCTGCGATCGCGACGCTCGCGTCGGTGGTCGGCGGCATCTTCGGCTACATCATCGGCTATTTCCTGTTCGAGACGATCGGCCATCCGATCCTGTCTTTCTACGGCTACACGGCGGCGTTCGAGGACTTCGCCAAGCGATACAACGAGTACGGCGCCTGGATCGTGTTCATCGCCGGCGTCACCCCGTTTCCCTACAAGGTCATCACCATTGCCAGCGGTGTGACTCAGCTCAATTTCTTCGTGTTCATGCTGGCGAGCGTGGCTGCGCGCGGTTTGCGCTTCTTCATCGTGGCAGGCCTGCTCTACTGGTTCGGGCCGCCGATCAAGGATTTCATCGAAAAATATCTCGGCATCCTGTCCGTCGTGTTCGTGGTGCTGCTGATCGGTGGCTTTGTGCTAATCAAGTACGTGTTCTAAGAGGGCAGCGATGGCGCAAGCTCCAAGGCCGATGATGTTCTATTGCGGCGTGGTGTTCGTGGTGGCGCTCGCCACGATTCTCACCGTGCTCGCCTTCGAGCATTTCGGCGGCTATGCGCCGTGCGAACTCTGCCTCAAGGAGCGCTACGCTTATTACTTCGCGGTGCCCGCCACCTTGGTCGCATGGTTCGCCGCGAGCTACCGGATGAGCGGCGCCGCGCGCATCCTCCTCGTGCTCGTCGCGCTCGCCTTCATGTGCAACGCCGCGCTCGCCGTCTATCACGCCGGCGCCGAGTGGAAGTGGTGGCCCGGACCCTCGACCTGCGGCGGGGGTTTCGATCTGACCTGGGGCCAGGGCGGCATCGTCGATACCCCGGTCATCCGCTGCGACGAGGCCGCGGGCCGGTTTCTGTGGCTGTCCTTCGCCGGATGGGACGCGGTGGTCTCGGCCTTCCTCGCCGTGGTCGCGGCCTTTGGCGCAACCCGGCGCCCTTGATCCCGACAGGCGGGTTCTCGCTCACGCAAAATTCAAGGGTGGTGATTGGCGCCTGCCAAGCGGGCACTGCTATAGCAGCGGTGAAGGATTCCCACTTGGGAGGACCGGAAAATGACCCTTTATCGCGCCCTTTTTGCCGGCCTCGTTGCCGTGATTCTTCTCGGTTCCGTGCCCGCTTCGGCGGCCGAGTGGAAGGACGTTCACGGCGGACGAGTTCGCTGCTGCGAAAAACTGACGGAAAGCCCATCCTGGTCGACGTGTTCGCGCCCTGGTGCTCGGTGTGCCGGGCCCAGAACCCGATCCTGACCAAGCTCACGCGTGAGCCCAAATACAAGGACCTCGTCGTGTTCAAGGTCAACTACGATGATCAGAAGGACGTCGTGCGGGCGTTGAAGGTGCAGCGGCAAAGCACGCTGATCGTGTTCAAGGGTACGGACGAAGTAGACCGATCGGTGGGCGACACGAGCGAGCTGTCCATCGAGGGCCTGCTCGACAAGACGCTCTAAAGCGAAGCTCGTGAGGGGCGCGCGATGATCGGCACACTCGGGCTGGCATTTCTGGCGGGCGTGCTTTCGGTGCTGTCGCCGTGCGTGCTGCCGCTGCTGCCGATCCTGTTCGGCACGGCGCAGAGCGAGCACCGGCTCGGCCCTGTCGCTCTTGGCCGTGGGGCTGGCGGTGTCGTTCACCGCGATCGGGCTGTTCGTCGCCACGGTCGGCTTCGCCATCGGTCTCGACACCGACGTGTTCCGCGCCATTTCTGCCGTGTTGCTCATCGTCGTCGGCACCGTGCTGCTGGTGCCGCGGTTTCAGGAGCAGTTCGCCGTGGCGGCAGGCCCGGTCGGCAGCTGGGTCGACGATCATTTCGGCGGCTTCACCGCCACGAGCCTGTGGGGCCAGTTCGGCCTTGGGCTCCTGCTCGGCGCGGTCTGGGCACCTTGTGTCGGGCCGACCCTCGGCGCCGCGTCGCTCCTTGCCGCCAAGGGCGAGAATCTCGGGCAGGTGGCGCTGACCATGCTCGTGTTCGGCATCGGCGCTGCACTCCCTTTGATGGCCTTGGGGTTCCTGTCGCGCGAAGCGATGCTGCGCTGGCGCGGGCGCCTGGCGGAGGCGGGCAAAGGCGGCAAGATGCTGCTCGGCGCGCTTCTGGTCGCGGTCGGGCTGTTGATCGCCACGGGCGCCGACAAGCGGCTCGAGACGTATCTGGTCGACGTCTCGCCTCAATGGCTGACGGACCTGACCACGCGATATTGAGGACGGTGCCTGCCTTACGGCTCGAGCTCGGTATCCCAGTAGAGATAGTCGAGCCAGCTCTCATGCAGGTAGTTCGGCGGGAACAGCCGCCCGTTGCGGTGCAACTCGAACACCGTGGGCCGGTACGGCTTCTGCGCCGGCCACATCTTGGCCCGTTCGGGCATCTGGCCGCCCTTGAGCAAGTTGCACGGCGCGCACGCGGTGACGACGTTATCCCAGCGGGTCAGGCCGCCGCGGGAGCGCGGGATCAGGTGGTCGAAGGTGAGGTCCTGGTTGTCGCCGCAATACTGGCAGGTGAAGCGGTCGCGCAAGAACACGTTGAATCGCGTGAAGGCGGGATAGAGGGCGGGGCGCACATAGTTCTTGAGCGACACCACGCTCGGCAGCCTCATCTCGAACGACGGCGAGTGAACGGCGTGGTCGTATTCGGAGACGATGTTGACGCGGTCGAGGAACACCGCCTTCACGGCGTCCTGCCAGCCCCAGAGTGATAGCGGATAGTAGGAAAGCGGCCGATAGTCGGCATTCAGCACGAGCGCCGGGTAGGTCCCAGGGGCGGCCGATGCGGTTGCGACGTTCAAGGCCAAAAGGTCCTCTAACTTGCCCGTCGCACTCGGGCCCTCCTTCTCGATGGGCCGGATACTATAAGGACGTGTCACGAATGTGAAGGGCCCCACATAATGTGGTCGGCCCTTACGCGCCCCCTAGGGCGCGGACGAGGCTGCCGCGGCGAAGGCTTGCTTGAGAAAGGCACCGCCCAGGCGCAAGCCCTCGCCGTCGATGCCGTGGCCGATGCCCGGGGCGACATGCCACTCCACCGGCAAACCCGCTTGGGCCAAGGCCTCGCGAGCCATGTGCATGGCATCGACGGGAATCACCTCGTCCATGTCGCCATGCACGAGAAGAATGGCGGGGCCGGTGCCCGGCTCAGGCAGCGCCTCGACGTTGGTGAGCGCACCGGAATAGCCGACGATGGCGGCAGGGGGCGGCTTGCGGGAAAGGCCGACGGCGAGCGCCATCATGGTGCCCTGGCTGAAGCCGACCAGGCCGAGCGCACTGCCGGGCAGATTATGCCGGGCAAGCTCGGCGCCGAGGAACGCCTCGAGCGCCGGCGCGGCTCGCTTCACGCCCTCGGCGATGATGGTCATGTCGCCCATGGAGAGGTCGAACCACTGCCGGCCCATGGGCGCCATGCCACACGGCTCCGGCGCGTTGGGCGAGACAAATGCCGCGTGCGGCAATTCCCGCGCCCACTCGCGCCCCAAGCCAATCAGGTCGTTGCCGTCGGCGCCATAGCCGTGGAGGAACACCACGAGCTGGCGTGGTGCGCCACCCGCGGCAGGGCCGAGGCGCGGACCGTCGAGTTGCGGCAAGGTCATCTAAGCGGAGACCTGAAGGGCTCGCACCTAGTCGCCTCCCGAACTCGTTGGCGGAGTCGGCGTTGAGCTGGCCGTACATCTGCGCGCCGATGTCGTTGAGGAGGCCGAGTTGGGTCTCGATGAAGTCGATGTGGCCTTCCTCGTCGGCGAGCAGCTCCTCGAACAGGTCCATGCTCACATAGTCCTCTTCCTTCCGGCACGCGGCGCGGGCTTCCATGTAGAGCGCGCGTGCGCCGTACTCGGCCTTGAGATCGCATTCGAGGATCTCCTTGACGTTCTGGCCGATCATGAGCGGATCGAGCTTCTGCATGTTGGGGAAGCCTTCGAGGAAGATGATGCGGGTCACGAGCTTGTCGGCGTGATGCATCTCCTCGATGGATTCCTCGCGCTCCTTCTTGGCGAGCTTGGTGTAGCCCCAGTCGTCGAGCAGGCGGTAGTGCAGCCAGTACTGATTGACGGCGGTGAGTTCGCTCGTCAGCGCCTTATTGAGATACTCGATGACTGTCGGATTGCCCTTCATTTCGCAATTCTCCTCTCAACCGTGATGGTCATCATGACGTGTTCTGTTCCGCGCGGCTAGTCTTGGTCATCCGACTTCTCGAATGGAGACCGGTGGGGGAACGATGCGGCGGAGCTCGGTCCCTCCTCGTCGTAGCCGACCATGAGCTTGGCGATGAGTGACATGCAGTTGCCGCAGGACGGACGCTTGCCGAGCGTCCGGTAGATGAGGCCGGGGGTGAGCACGACGAACGGATCCTTGGTGCGCAATGCCGACACCGCTTCGTGGATATCTCTGGCCGTGATTTGGGAGCAGGAGCAAACAATCATGCCTTTCTACTAAGGCAGCGCGGACGGCTTGTCTTCACGTGCTGCATCGAAACCAACTTCAGGGATGCCGTTGGCGGCTCAGAGACGCCGCCAAAGTCACTTTAGGATAATTCTAAAGTAGATATTTCTGGCGGGCAAGTGGAGGGCGGCAGAAAGGCGCGGGCGCACCGTGTCCCGACGTTTCGGGCATGCGGCCTACGCGCAGGAACGGTCCGTCTTAGCACCTCATAAACCACGGAATTTAGCCGAGTTTTAAGTCGGATCTGCCAAGCTCCCCGCAACAAAGAACAACAAGAAGAACCAAACAGTGGGGGCGTATCATGCAAGCGCAGGACTTTCAGGCGAACGATTTGTTCGCGCAGATTCAGGGTCTCGTTCAAGCTCTAGCGGCGGAGCGTCAGGCGCGCGAAGCCGCGGAAGCGGACGACGCGGCCAAATCCGAACTTCTCACAATCGTCAGCCGCGAGTTGTGCGCGCCCATGGAGGCGGTCGTCGCCATGGCCGAACTCGTGCTCGACAGTGAGCTCGATGCCGCGCAGCGCCGCAATAGCGAGACGCTGCTGCAGTCGGCGCGGAGCCTGCTGTCTTCGCTCACCGAGGTCACCGATTTTGCCACGCTCGAAACCGGCGATGCCGAGCTCGCCACCGAGCGGTTCGATCTGCATGCGCTGGTGAAGGCTGCGGCCTCCGAACTTCAGGCGCGGGCGAGCGCCAAGGGGCTGACGACCGGAGTCGATATGGCTGCCAATTGCCCGCGTTTCATCATCGGCGACGAAGCGCGCGTGCGTCAGGTGCTCATGGGCCTGATCGAGGCCGCGCTGCAATCGACGTCCGAAGGTTCCATCAGGCTCTATGCCAGCATCAACGACGCCGAAACGCCGTTCACGGTGCGCTTCGACGTCACCGATACGGGCGCGGGTCTGTGCGCGGCCGAGCGGGCCAGGCTATTCCAGCCGATGGCCGATACCTCGCGCGCCGGCGGTCGGCTTGGTCTGCCGATTGCGCAGCGCCTCGCCGAGGCGATGGGCGGCGATGTCGGCTGCGACAGCGTGCTTGGCCAAGGCAGCCTCTACTGGTTCACCTTCCGGGCGGTCGAGGCGAAGGAAGAGAGCGTGACGCAGGGCGACCAGGAAAAGACGGCAGCCTCGAAGGGCACGCTGTCCGGTCACGTGCTCGTCGTCGAGGACAACACGGTCAACCGCATGCTGATCGGGACCTATCTCGATGAGTTCGGCCTGACCTACGAGGTGGTCGACAGCGGCGCCGCGGCGCTCATGTGCCTGGTGGCACGGCCCTACGATCTCATCCTCATGGACACGGTGTTGCCGGACTATGACGGTCTCAAGATCGCCAAGCAGATCCGGGCGCTGCACGCGCCGTCGTCGGAAGTGCCGATCGTGGGGATTGCCGCGCGTGGCGCCGAGGAGGATAACCTCGCTTATGTTCTCGCCGGCATCAACGCGCGGGTGGCGAAGCCGATCCAGGGCCGCGCGCTCCATGCGGCGCTGGTGCCGTTCCTCGCGGGCAAAGACGAGCCTGTGCCGGTCGCCAAAGCGAGCTGACGCCAAAGCGCGTCAGACGTTGTCCATCACCACGCCGGCGAGCAGGATCAGATAGGCGATCAGCAGGAGGCCGAGACCGTAGCCGGTGAAGATCGGCAACGGCACGATCATGCCGATGACGACGAGAACGGCGATGATCGACGGAGACGAGGAAAGTCTCACGGCGCGGCGTGCTCAGATTGATGTTCATGATGCTCCCCCTTGGCCAAAGAGATTCGGCGTTGGCGGGAGTCTAGCGGCAAATCGCGGCCGCTGTCATCGCTCGGCCAACGGGGAGATTTCTAGAGCGGCACCTTTTCCTTGGCCTTGAGCGGCGGCACAGGAACGCCGGCTTCGGCCAAAACTTCGACCTTCTGGTCCACCAGATTGACGATCCCGGTCATGATCTCGTTGAGCTGGAAGTCCTTGGGTGTATAGACCGCCGCGGCGCCGCACTGCTTCAAGATGTTGACGTCCTCGGCCGGGATGATGCCGCCGACCACGACGGGCACGTCGCCCATCCCCGCCTCGCGGAGCTTCTGCACCACGTCGCGCACGAGCGATACGTGCGAGCCTGAGAGGATGGAGAGCCCGACCACGTGGGCCTTGTTCTCTTTCGCCTGCTCGACGATCTGGGCCGGCGTGAGCCGAATGCCGTCATAGATGACATCCATGCCGACGTCGTTGGCGCGCACAGCGATCTGCTCGGCGCCGTTGGAGTGACCGTCGAGGCCCGGCTTGCCGACGACAAAGGTGAGCGTGCGGCCAAGCTTGCCGGACACCTGTGCGACCAGCTCCTTCACCTCTTTCAGCCGCTCCTCGTCAATTGCGTGCTTGGCGCTGATACCGGTCGGTGCGCGATACTCGCCAAACACCTCGCGCAAGACCCCGCCCCACTCGCCGGTGGTGACGCCCGCTTTGGCGGCTTCGATCGACGGCGGCATGATGTTGCGCCCTTCCGCGGCGGCCTCCTTCAGATCGCGTAGCGCCTGGCGTACGGCGGCTTCGTCGCGTTGCTGACGCCACGATTGCAGCGCCGCGATCTGCTCGATCTCCACGGATTCCGGCACGGTGAGGATGCCCTCGGCGCCGGAATCGAGCGGCGAGGGTTCGGTCTCGGTATAGGCGTTGACGCCGACCAGCACCTGATCGCCGCGCTCTATGGCCGCGACGCGTGCGGCGTTCGAGGCAATCAGCGCCTCCTTCATGTAGTCGATGGCGGCGACCGCACCGCCCATGGCGTCGAGATTGGCGAGCTCGGCGCGGGCCTGCTCTTTCAATTCCTCGACCTTGCGGTCGATCACCTCGGAGCCGTTGAAGATGTCTTCGTATTCGAGAAGGTCGGTCTCGTAAGCGACGATCTGCTGAAGCCGGAGCGACCATTGCTGGTCCCACGGCCGCGGCAGGCCAAGCGCCTCGTTCCACGCCGGAAGTTGCACGGCGCGGGCGCGCGCCTTCTTGGATAGCGTGACGGCGAGCATCGACAGCAGGATGCGATAGACGTTGTTCTCCGGCTGCTGCTCGGTCAGCCCCAGCGAGTTCACTTGAACGCCGTAGCGGAAGCGCCGGAGCTTCGGGTCTTCGACGCCGTAGCGGTCGCGGGCGATCTCGTCCCACAGATCGACGAAGGCGCGCATCTTGGAGACTTCGGTGATGAAGCGCACACCGGCGTTGACGAAGAAGCTGATGGCGCCGACGACGCGCGGGAAATTCTCATCAGGCACCTCGCCTGATTTCTTCACCTCATCCAGCACGGCGATCGCCGTGGCGAGCGCGAAGGCGAGCTCTTGTGCCGGCGTCGCTCCCGCCTCCTGCAGATGGTAGGAGCAGACATTGGTCGGGTTCCACTTCGGCATCTCGCGGTTGGTAAAGACGATGACGTCCTTGATGAGACGCAGCGAGGGGGCCGGCGGGAACACATAGGTGCCGCGCGACAGATACTCTTTGAGGATGTCGTTCTGCACCGTGCCGGTGAGCTTCGTCCGGTCGGCACCTTGCTCGTCGGCGAGCGAGACATAGAGCGCGAGCAGCCACGCGGCCGTGGCGTTGATGGTCATCGAGGTGTTCATCTCGGCCAGCGGGATGCCCTCGAACAAGTGGCGCAAATCGCCGAGATGGGAGATGGGCACGCCGACCTTGCCAACCTCGCCGCGGGCGAGTGCCTCGTCGGAGTCGTACCCCGTCTGGGTCGGCAGATCGAAGGCGACGGAAAGCCCGGTCTGTCCCTTGGTGAGGTTCTTCCGGTAAAGCTCGTTCGAGGCCTTGGCCGTTGAATGGCCCGCATAGGTGCGGAACATCCAAGGCTTATCGCGTTTGGTTTTGTCGTCTGCCATTCGCTGTCTCCGGGTGCGCTTCTCAGCGCATGGTGGCCCTATCGAAGCACGGGCGCCCGCCTCGGCGCAACTTCGAGGGTGCGCGCTCTCAAGCCCCTATTCCATGGACCGGAAAGGATATCAAATCCCTTCCATAGGAATGCCGAACACCACCACGGCGAGTGCCACGGCGGCGAGCACCAGAAAGGCGGCGGTGTAGAGCTCGCGCCGCCGCAAGCCCGGGGTCTTCAGGGCAACGCCGGCAGCGACCACGCACTGCAAAAAGTAGAACAAGGCAAAGGCGCGCGAGGCAAGTGTGATCACGCCGAAAATGTCGAGCGACCACGTCAGCCCGATGCCGATCAGGGCGATGACCGGATAAGCGTGCCGGTGGTCGACCCTCTGGCCACTGACCTGCTCGATGAGGCCGCCCGCGCCGATGGCGTCGGCGACGGCGGCGGAGAGCTGAGCGAACACCGCGCCGATCACGATGAGATAGACCAGGCTCGATGCTGCGGGCTCGAGCACGGCGATGATGCCGGTGGCATCGCCATTGAGGGCCTTGGGATCGTCGACTGCGGCCGTCGCCAGAAGAAAGAAGACGATGTAAATCGCTCCGGACAGCCATTGCGCATAGCGCATGGTGCGGACGCGCAACTCGGGCGGATAGGCGCCGGCGAGAAAGCGCGACGTCTCGAAGCCCTGCACGACCACGAGCAAGCCGAATATGACCCTGAGCGCGTGCCAGTCGAATGGCTTGGTGTGCTCGACGATGTGCCAGGTGCCGTTCAGGAATAGGTCGATGTTGAACCAGGCGAGCGCGGCAAGGGCCGCGGCGATGACGGCGAGCTTCAGTCCGACGGCGTATTCCTCGACGCTCTCGAGACCATGCAGCCCACGAAACAAGCCTTGCGCGCCGATGCCGATCAGGATGGCGCTGGTGAGCCCTTTGGCCGCTAAGGGATGCGGGACGCCAAGACCTTTGAGCAGGAAGGCCGAGAGCAGCGTCAGGTAGTAGGTGACCGAGATGAAGTAGGCGAGCGCCAGCGCGAGATGAGAGGTGCTCTCGAGAAAGCCGAGCCACCCGCGGCCGTCCTTGGCGAAAAGAGCCTCGCCATGAATGAAGAGCGGCTCGCCATGAAGAATGTTGAAGCGGATGGCGCCGCCGAGCAGATAGGCGAACACCACGAGCCCGGCCATGGCGAACACGGCGTCGGAGCCGAGGTCGTGGGTCAGCAGCGGAAACGAGACGAGAAAGCCCGAGCCGATGATGGAGGCGAGCGGCGTCACGGTCGCGCGCCACACCGGCGAGGCGGTGAGCCGCGGGGCGAAGACAAGCGCTGCCGTGGCGGCAAGCGCTACAAAAACGATGAGATTGCCGGTCAGTTCTGCACCGCCGATTCGAGGCTTGTGGTGGGTCCCGGGCTCGGTTTAGGCCAATAAGCCTTGCGGTCAAATGCGTTTGAGGGGCGGCCCCGTGCCGCGCCCCTGTTGCGGGGTGCGCGAATCGACCCCTGGGCAGAGCCGTTTGTTTTTGCTAACCCTCCATCCCGATTGGGGCCACTTTCCCGAAAATAGGGCAATTCCGAGGGAGCCCTGGCTTTTTTGGGGCCACGACGTGTTAAGTCTGCGGCCTGCAAACATGTTGCAGTCGCGAGATGGATCGAAGACAATTGCCGCAGTGCAAAAAGAAACTGAATAAGAGGACTGGGGGGACAACCGGATGAATGAAATGTCTTTAGCTGAAGTTTCTCCAGAAACGTCTGCGCCGAAAGGCGAGATCAAGGATCTCTACGAGATCGGCGAGATCCCTCCGCTCGGTCACGTGCCGAAGAATATGTATGCTTGGGCGATCCGCAAGGAGCGCCACGGCCCTCCCGACGAGGCCATGCAGGTCGAGGTGGTGCCGACCTGGGAGCTCGACTCCCATGACGTGCTCATTCTCGTGATGGCGGCAGGCGTGAATTACAACGGCGTGTGGGCGTCGCTCGGCGAGCCGGTCTCCACGCTCGACATTCACAAGAATCCCTATCACATCGCTGGTTCCGATGCGTCCGGCATCGTCTGGGCGGTTGGCTCCAAGGTCAAACGCTGGAAGGTCGGTGACGAGGTCGTCGTCCACTGTAACCAGGACGACGGTGACGACGAGGAATGTAATGGCGGCGATCCGATGTTCTCGCCGTCGCAGCGCATCTGGGGCTACGAGACACCCGACGGTTCGTTTGCGCAGTTCGCCCGCGTGCAGGACCGCCAGCTCTTGCCGCGGCCGCAGCATCTCACCTGGGAGGAGGCCGCCTGCTACACGCTGACGCTCGCCACCTCCTACCGCATGCTGTTCGGCCATCGTCCGCACACGCTGAAGCCCGGCCATAACGTCCTGGTGTGGGGCGCCTCCGGCGGCCTCGGCTCCATGGCCATTCAGCTCTGCGCCACGGCCGGCGCCAACGCCATCGGCATCGTCTCAGAGGACGACAAGCGCGACTACGTGATGTCGCTCGGCGCCAAGGGCGTGATCAACCGCAAGGACTTCAACTGTTGGGGCCAGATGCCCACGGTCGGCACGCCGGAATACGACGCCTGGAACAAAGAGGTGCGTAAGTTCGGCAAGGCCATCTGGGAGATCACCGGCAAGGGCGTGAACGTCGACAGCGTGTTCGAGCATCCGGGCGAGGCGACGTTCCCGGTCTCGTGCTTCATCGTGAAGCGCGGCGGCATGGTCGTGTTCTGTGCCGGCACCACCGGCTACAACCTCACCATGGACGCCCGGTATGTGTGGATGCATCAGAAGCGCATCCAGGGCTCCCATTTCGCGCACCTGGCGCAAGCGAGCCAGGCCAACAAGCTCGTCGTGGAGCGCCACATCGATCCGTGCATGTCCGAGGTGTTCCCCTGGGAGCAGATCCCCAAGGCGCATATGCGCATGTGGAAGAACGAGCACCGCCCCGGCAACATGTCGGTGCTGGTGAGCGCGCCGGTCACGGGCCTTCGGACCTTCGAGGACGTGCTTGAGGCCAGCCAGGAGATGCACGGCAAGTCCTAAGGGGCGAAAGCCCTTACAAATTCGGCCGCCGAGCGGCCCACAGGCGCCCCGGGACGGAACCGTCCCGGGGCGTTTTTTGTGCGCTCCCGCTCAGGCAATTCAAGGTTTGACTCTCGTCCCCGGTCGGGGTTCGTTGTGCCCAAAATCCGACCGAGATCATCCCAAGGAGCCTGACGTTGACCGCCGCCGAGACCCTGACCGACCGCGAGGGGCTGAGCCCCGCCGAGCTGATCCCTCTTCTAGATTCTGCTGCCGAGGCGGCCGGCGCTTTGCGCGCCCGCGCCACGGAGGCCGTGAAGGCCAAGGTGGCCCCAGGCGGCAAGATCGACAACGCGGCACTCGAGCAGGAAGAGCATGTGGCACACGGGCTCTCCTGGATCGCCACTTACGCGGAAGGCGTCCGCCAGCTTGCGGACTACGCCAAGCGCATGGACGGCGAGGGGCGGTTCGGCGAGATGGAGGCCCTGCTGGCCCAGATCGGGGCCGGCGAATATCTCGCCCAGCTAGCCGGTGGCGTCACCATGAGCCAGGGCGAGGTGGTGCGCTTGCACGAGCTCGGCCTGCCGGACTCCGCTCGCAGCGAATTCCTCACGAAAGAGGTCAGCGCGCTGATCCAAGCTGTGACGCCCGAGATGCGTGCCCGGGTCGTGGCGCTGATCCAAGACGCGCAAGGCGCCGCGGCCGCAAACTACGGCGATCCCGGTCTCGAAGAGACCTACGAGGATATTCGCAACGAGATGCGCCGTTTCTCGGAAGCCGAGGTCGTGCCGAACGCGCAGGAATGGCATCTCAAGGACGAGTACATTCCGATCGAGCTGATCAATCACATGGCGGAGCTCGGCGTGTTCTCGCTGACGCTGCCTGAGGAGTATGGCGGCCTCGGCCTCGGCAAGGAAGCGATGTGCGTCGTCTCCGAGGAGCTGTCACGCGGCTATATCGGCGTGGGCAGTCTCGGCACGCGCTCTGAGATCGCCGAGGAGCTGATCCTCAACGGCGGCACGGACGCGCAGAAAGAAGAATGGCTGCCGAAGATCGCGACCGGCGAGATCCTGCCGACGGCAGTGTTCACCGAGCCGAACACCGGCTCCGACCTCGCCTCGCTCACGACGCGTGCGGTGAAGGACGGCGACGTTTATCGCATCACCGGTCAGAAAACTTGGATCACGCACGCTGCGCGCGCCGATTTGATGACGGTGTTGGCGCGCACCGATCCGAACGAGAAGGGCTATCGCGGACTTTCCATGTTCCTCGCGCCGAAGCCGCGCGGTACCGACGACAATCCGTTTCCGGCCGATGGCATGTCCGGCGGTGAGATCGAGGTGCTCGGCTATCGCGGCATGAAGGAGTTCGACATCTCCTTCGACGGATTCACCGTGCCGGCCGCCAATCTCTTGGGTGGCGTCGAGGGCCAAGGATTCAAGCAGCTGATGCAGACCTTCGAGGCGGCGCGCATCCAGACCGCGGCGCGGGCCATCGGCGTGGCGCAAGGCGCGCTCGACCTTGGGCTTCGCTACGGCATGGAGCGGGTGCAATTCGGCAAGCCGATCATCAACTTCCCGCGGGTCTCCGACAAGATCGCCATGATGGCGGCGGAGATCCTGCTCGCCCGCCAGCTCACTTATTTTGCAGCGCGGGAGAAGGACGCCGGGCGCCGCTGCGATCTCGAAGCGGGCATGGCCAAGCTGCTCGCCGCGCGCGTGGCGTGGGCCGCCGCCGACAACGCGCTGCAAATCCACGGTGGCAATGGCTTCGCGTTGGAATATCCTGTGAGCCGGGTGCTTTGCGACGCACGTATCCTTTCCATCTTCGAAGGCGCCGCGGAGATCCAGGCTCATGTCATCGCCAGGCGCTTGCTTGAGGGGTGAGGGGCCTTTGCGCTAATTCGCAGGTGGAGGAAACCCATGCGTGTGCTCAAGTTTGCTTTAGCATCAGTCGCTGCGCTCATTATCTTCAGCGGCTCAGCCTATGCCATCGAGGTCAACAAGAAGATCGCTGCTCCTGGCGACCCGGAAGACATCTGGGACATGATTTCGGAGTTCTGCTCTATCCAAGACTGGCATCCCGCCGTCGAGCAGTGCAACGAGAGCGAAGAGGGTGGCGATACGTACCGTGTGCTCACACTGAAGGGCGGCGGCAAGATCAAAGAGAAGCTCGTCGGTCATGACGACGAGAGCTACACCTACCAGATCGTCGAAAGCCCGCTGCCGGTGAAGAATTACCAGGCCAAGATTTGGGTCGAGGAGGACGCGCGGCAGCCCGACCGCACCGATATCCATTGGGATGCGACGTTCGATGCGAACGGGGCAAGCGACGAGGACGCCGCCAAGACGATCGCCGGCATCTTCGAGGACGGCCTGAAGAACATCAAGCACATGGCCTTGGACTCCGAGGACGACCAAGAGGACCAGGACTAGGATCGCAGAATGGAGGGCGCGAAGAAGGGAGGGCAGGTCTCGCGTGAGCCCATGCGGCCCGTCTTCGCGCTTCTCATCGCGCTTGCGGTTTGTTTCGCCGCCTGGGCGATCGGCGGGGCGCTGACCCGGCCCAATCTCGATTGGTACGCGACGCTGGTGAAGCCGAGCTTCGCGCCGCCGAATGCCGCCTTCCCCATCGTGTGGACCATCCTCTACACGATGATGGCGGTCGCAGCCTGGCTCGTGTGGCGGGTGCCCGGCAAAGAAGAAGACAAGAAGGTCGCGCTTGTCTGGTTCGGCATCCAGCTTGTTATCGGCGTGCTGTGGTCAGTCGCTTTCTTCTGGCTGCACGGCCCGCTCTACGGCTTCGGCGTGATCCTGGCGCTGATCGTCGCCATCGTCCTCACCATCGTCTATTTCGACAAGGTGAGCCGGCCAGCCGCCCTGTTGCTCATCCCCTACATTCTGTGGGTCGCGTTTGCCGCCGGCCTCAATTTCAGCATTTGGCTGCTGAACAGCGGTATCTTCCCACAATCACAGTAGCGGCGAGTTCGCGGAATACATGACCCAACGTTCCGTCCTCATTACCGGGTGCTCGTCGGGCATCGGGCTCGCGTCTGCGCGCGTCATGAAGGATCGAGGCTGGCGGGTGTTCGCGACAGCGCGGAAGCCCGAAGACATCGCCCGGTTGAAGCATGAGGACGGGCTCGAGGGCCTTTTCCTCGACTATACGGAGCCGGACTCGATTGCCGCGACGGCCGACCAGGTTCTCGAGGCGACCGGCGGCGCGCTGACGGCGCTCTTCAACAACGGCGCCTACGGTCAGCCAGGTGCGGTGGAGGATTTGAGGCCTGAGGTGCTGCGCGCTCAGTTCGAGGCCAATGTGATCGGCTGGCTCGACCTCACGCGCCGCATCATCCCAGCGATGCGGGCGCGCCATGAAGGCCGCATCGTGTTCTGCTCCTCGGTGCTCGGGCTGATCGCCGCGCCTTATCGCGGCGCCTATTGCGCCTCCAAGTTCGCCGTCGAGGCGCTGGCGGATACGCTCCGCATGGAGCTTGCCGGTACCGGTATCCGCATCTCGTTGATCGAGCCGGGGCCCATCGCCACGCGGTTCATCGAGCATGCCCTCGAGGCCTACCGGCGCAATATCGACATGGAAGGATCGCCGCATCGCGAGATCTACCGGACGCGGCTTGCCCAGATGGAGGCGGGCGGCCAGAAGACCTTCAAGCTCCCACCGGAGGCGGTCGCCACCAAGCTCGTCCATGCGCTGGAGGCCAAGAGGCCGAAAGCCCGCTATTACGTGACTTTTCCCACCTATGCGGCGGCGTTCCTGCGGCGATTGCTGCCGACGGCTGCGCTCGACGCGGTGTCGGCAAAGAACTAGACTCGCTTTTCGGCGTTAAATATCAGCGCCCAACGAGACCCGGGAGGGCCAATTGGAACACATTCTGCGCATGATCATCCCGTTCGCCCTCGCGGCGGTGGGCATCGTGCTGTTATTCGGGCTGTGGAACATGATGCGGGGCGGAGACCCCAATCTCAGCCAGAAACTGATGCGGGCGCGCGTTCTCCTCCAGTTCATTGCGATCATCATCGTCATGGCGGTGATCTATCTCGCGGGGCACAGGCCCTGAAACGTGGCTTGACCCGTCTTGGGGCCCGGCTACGCTAAGCTTTCAACAAGCGGTGCGATTCCGCGGGGCCCTGGGAAGCAGGGACGGGTGGTCATGGTTGTCCTCAACAAGATCTATACACGCACGGGCGATGACGGTACGACCGCGCTCGGGTCGGGCAAGCGTGTGGCGAAGTACGATCTCAGGGTCGAGGCCTATGGCACGCTCGATGAGACCAACGCGATTATCGGGCTGGCGCGCGTGCATACGCGCGAAACCGACCCCGAGCTCGACGCCATGCTCACGCGCATCCAGAACGATCTGTTCGATCTCGGCGCCGATCTCTGCTTTCCCGAGGAGACCAAGGACGCGCGTGGACGTTTGCAAGTGAGCGATGCGCAGGTCGCCCGCCTCGAAGAGGAAATCGACACGCTCAACCGCTCGCTCGAGCCATTGCGTTCTTTCGTGCTGCCGGGCGGTACGCCGGCGGCGAGCTTCCTGCATCTTGCGCGCACCGTGTCGCGCCGGGCCGAACGGCTGATGGTGGCGCTCGCTTCGCGTCCGGACGAGCCGGTGGGCGAGGCCGCGCTCCGCTACATCAACCGGCTGTCGGACTTCCTGTTCGTTGCGTCGCGTTATGCCAACGGCAAAGGCGCATCCGATGTGATGTGGGTGCCGGGCAAGAACCGCTGAGAAGGATCGGCGGTGCCTCTGTGTTCGTTCCCCTCCACGACACCAACCCTCTTAAAACTATCCGCTTCCAATATGTGACCGTGGGGCTGATTGCCCTCAACGTCCTCGTCTTCGTTATCTTTCAGACCGGCTGGTTCGTTCCGCTCGCCGACGAGGACGTGACGGCGTTTGCCGTGATCCCGGCGCGGCTGATGGCGGCGTCCGCTGGCGGTGCGGCGTTCTTCGCCAATGGCGCCGTCTTCGTGCCGGAGCGGCTGACGCTCGTTACCTACATGTTCCTGCACGGCGGCTGGATCCACCTCATCGGCAACATGCTGTTCCTATGGGTGTTCGGCGACAACATCGAAGACGCCATGGGCCATATCCGCTTCATCATGTTCTATCTGATGTGCGGGATCTTCGCGGCCTTGCTGCATTCCTACATGTTGCCCCACTCGCAGCTGCCGCTGATCGGCGCGTCGGGGGCCGTGGCCGGGGTCATCGCCGCCTATCTCATCCTCCACCCCAAGGTGAAGGTGTGGGTGTTGGCGCTGTGGCGCATCCCCATCAAGATCACCGCTGCCTGGGCCCTCGGAATCTGGATTTTGGCCCAGTTTGCCAACCTCCTGTTCGAGGGCGAGGAGGCTGTCGCCTGGTGGGCTCATGTCGGTGGATTGGCCGCAGGCGCCGTACTCATCCTATTTATGCGGCGGCGCGGTGTAGTGCTCTTCGACCGCACCAGAGGGGGCGCCTGAGGGCTGTCTGGAAAACCCCAGGAACCATTGACTCCCGCCAATACGGGCAGTACGGTCGCCGCCATTTCGCAGTTGCGAGATGCTGGCTTTTGGGGGGCTAGTCGAACCGTGCGGGGAACACAAAGAGCCGCATGAAAATTCTCGTACCCGTCAAACGGGTCATCGATTCAAACGTCAAGGTCCGCGTCAAATCCGATGGCAGCGGGGTCGACCTTGCCAACGTGAAGATGTCGATGAATCCATTCGACGAAATCGCCGTCGAAGAGGCCGTCCGCATCAAGGAGCGCGGCGAGGCGGGCGAGGTCGTTGCCGTGTCCATTGGCGGTGCCAAATCGCAGGACACGCTCCGCACGGCGCTCGCCATGGGGGCCGACCGCGCCATTCTGGTGAAGACTGAAGAAACCGTCGAGCCGCTGGGCGTGGCCAAGGTCTTGAAGGCCGTGGTGGAGACCGAGAAGCCCGATCTCGTGATCATGGGCAAGCAGGCGATCGACGACGACTGCAACCAAACGGGTCAGATGCTCGCCGGCCTCCTCGGCACGCCGCAAGGCACGTTCGCCTCGAAGATCGAGCTCGACGGCGACAAGGTGAAAGTGACCCGCGAGGTCGATGGCGGGCTCGAGACGGTCGAGCTTTCCAAGCCCGCGGTGGTCACGACCGATCTTCGCCTCAACGAGCCGCGCTATGCGTCGCTGCCCAATATCATGAAGGCGAAGAAGAAGCCGATCGAGGAGACTTCGCCTGAGACGCTCGGCGTCGACATCGCGCCGCGGCTCAAGGTGATTTCCGTCGAAGAGCCGAAGGCCCGCGAAGCCGGCATCAAGGTCGATGACGTGACGACGCTCGTGGACAAGCTCAAGAACGAGGCGGGGGTGCTCTGATGGCGGTGCTGCTTCTCGCTGAGCACGACAACAAGGCGCTGGCGCCGGCGACGGCGAAAGCGCTGACAGCCGCACGCGCCTTCGGCAGCGACGTCGATATTCTGGTTGCCGGTGACGACTGCAAGGGCGTTGCCGAGGAAGCGGCCAAGCTTGAGGGCGTGCGCAAAGTGTTGCTCGCCGAGGCGCCGCAGCTCGTGCATCGTCTGGCGGAAGAGACTGCCGCCACCATCGTGCCGCTGATGGCGAATTATAATGTGTTGCTCGCGCCTGCCACGACCATGGGCAAGAACGTGCTGCCGCGCGTGGCGGCGTTGCTCGATGTCGGGCAGATTTCCGACATCATCGAGGTGAAGTCGCCCGATACGTTCGTGCGGCCGATCTATGCGGGCAATGCGCTGGAGACGGTGCAGACCTCGGACAAGACGATCGTCGCCACGGTACGCACCACGGCGTTTGCTAGCGCCGGCGAGGGCGGCTCCGCCGAGATCGAGACGGTCACGCCGGCTGATGCGGTTGGCGTGTCGAGCTTCGTCGGCGCCGACATCACCGAGAGTGAGCGGCCCGAGCTGACCTCGGCGCGGATCATCATCTCGGGTGGCCGGGGCATGGCCTCGGGCGAGAATTTCGACAAGCTCATCGCCCCGATTGCCGACCGGCTCGGGGCCGCGATCGGCGCGTCGCGCGCCGCCGTGGATTCCGGCTACATGCCGAACGACTACCAGGTCGGCCAGACCGGCAAGGTCGTGGCGCCGGAGCTCTATGTCGCCGTCGGCATCTCGGGCGCCATTCAGCATTTGGCCGGCATGAAGGACTCCAAGGTGATCGTGGCCATCAACAAGGACGCCGAGGCACCGATTTTCCAGGTTGCCGACTACGGACTGGTCGGCGACCTGTTCACCGTTCTGCCCGAGCTCGACGCCGAATTGAAGAAGGCGGGATACGGAGAGTAAGCCAGTTCATGAGGACCGACGATGGACGACATAGTGCAAGGCTCGGATCTCCGCGCAGATCCAGCATCGAAGCAGGAGCCTGAGGTGGAAGCGATTCACAAGGTCGGCGTGGTTGGCGCAGGGCAGATGGGGAGTGGCATCGCCCATGTGGTGGCGCTTGGCGGCTATGACGTGGCGATCAACGATCTCGAGAAGGAGCGCTTCGACGCGGCACTGGAGAAGATCGGGAAGAACATGTCGCGCCAGGTCTCGTCCGGCAAGATCAGCGAGGAGGATCGCGATAAGGCGCTCGCCCGCATCTCTTTCGCCGAGACGTTCCAGGATTTCGGCGATGCCGACCTCGTGGTGGAGGCTGCCACGGAAGACGAGACGGTGAAGCGCAAGATCTTCGTCGCGCTGTGCCCGTTCCTCAAGCCGGACGCTATCGTCGCCACCAATACCTCATCCATCTCCATCACCAGGCTCGCCGCCACCACCGACCGGCCCGAGCGCTTCATCGGCATGCACTTCATGAATCCGGTGCCGGTGATGGAACTGGTCGAGATGATCCGCGGCATCGCCACCGACGACGTCACGTTCCAACGCGCCAGAGAGTTCGTCGAGACGCTGCACAAGACCACGGCCGTGTCGGAAGACTTCCCGGCCTTCATGGTCAACCGCATCCTGCTGCCGATGATCAACGAGGCGGTCTATACGCTCTACGAGGGCGTGGGCTCGGTCGATGCCATCGATACCGCCATGCGGCTCGGCGCCCATCATCCCATGGGCCCGTTGCAGCTCGCCGACTTCATCGGGCTCGACACCTGCCTGTCGATCATGCAGGTGCTTTACGAGGGGCTTGCCGATTCCAAATACCGGCCTTGTCCGCTCCTGGTGAAGTATGTCGAGGCCGGGTGGCTCGGACGTAAGACCAAGCGCGGCTTCTACGATTACCGCGGCGAAACGCCGATGCCGACGCGCTAGCAGGCGCCGCACGACACGCCTTTTCAGGATCTGCTCTCCGCTTGATGCAGCGGTGCCCTTCTTCGGCGTCCGCGCAATTCTTGGCGGTTTTCCGCGTCTTTCCAGTGAACGGCAGATGAACGGCGCCCTCAGATTGGGTTCAGCCGGGATTTGCGACAACGGCTGCTCAAGACGAGCGGGGGGATCACTTCCGCTCTTGATGAGGAGCCAGCGCCTTAGAGGAAGGCGCGATGACCAAGCTGGAGGATGATCCGATGTTGAAGACCGCTCTTTTGACCGCCGCCACCTGTGCAACGCTTATCCTGGGCGCGCCGCTCGCCGAGACGCAGGCCGGCGAGGCCGCTCTGTCGGGTGACGCCTTGCGTACCGCCGTCAGCGGCAAGACCGTGTTTCTGAAGATTTCAGGCTTCGAGCTGCCGATCCAGTATTCGTCCCGCGGCACGATGAAGGGCAGCATGGGCATGATCGCCGCCGCCTTCTCCCGCGGGGACGGCTCTTCGGATACCGGCAAATGGTGGGTCGCCGACGATCAGCTTTGCCAGAAGTGGCATAGCTGGATGGACGGCGAGACCCATTGCTACCAGCTCAGCCGGAATGGCGCCCAGGTGCGTTGGGTGCGCGATGACGGCCGCTCGGGCACCGCGCGCATCGGCGGCTAGTTCTTCCCGTACCTCTCCCCACCGCTGCCAGGCAAAGAGCCGCTCCTCCTCGCGAGGGGCGGTTCTTGCTGTTTTCGGCTTTGCGAAGGCTAGGTGGGCAGCGGTGTCCCGGGGCCGGTCCCACGTTTCCTAGTTGAAAAGCGGCTCGCAGCTCAGATACTTGCGAAAGACCCAGCCAGTTTTGCCCGGACCTACGGGTTCAACCTTCGCCCATGGTTGACCGCGGACGTAAACGAGTTTCCACAGAAGCACCTGTGTCCCGTTGTGCAGCGCGCCCACTATTGGCCCGTTTGGTCGGCTACGTACATTCAACGGCGTACCAGTTGGGTCACTCACCGTGCATCTCATCTGGGCCAAGGCCAGATCGCTCGTCATGAGGAGCATGGCAGCCGCGACCGCGAATATTTTAGCTTTCATCATCCCTCCACATGCCGACGCGTGGTTCGCTCGTCAAAGAGCGGGTCTTATGGGAGCTGGCGACCCCGGCAGGATTCGAACCTGCGACCCTCAGATTAGGAACGTCGAAGGATATTACGCTTTTCGACCAGGAGCGGACATTTCGGGAGAGGGCCGCCAACGTCTGCTTCCGATCCTTCGAGGCATTCTCCCCTTCCCGGATCTGCCAGGCGGTGAGCCTTGTTGCTCAAATCTCTCTGTCCGGCTAAAGGCAAGCCATGACGGCCCAGTCCCTTGCCATCTTGGTCATTGACGAGAATCGCATTCGCGCCTCGATCATAGAGGAAGGCCTGCGCGAGAACGGTTACGACAACGTCACCGTCGTGCATGACATCGCCGGCATCGCTCGCACCATCGCCGCGATCAATCCCGACGTGATCGTGATCGATCTCGAGAATCCAAACCGCGACACGCTGGAGAACATGTTCCAGCTCTCGCGCGCCGTTAAACGGCCCGTCGCCATGTTCGTCGACCGTGCCGACCGTGCGTCGATCGAAGCGGCGGTCGAGGCTGGCGTCTCCGCCTATGTGGTCGACGGCCTGAAGCGCGAGCGCGTGAAACCGATCCTCGACATGGCGATCGTCAGATTCAATGCTTTCTCCAGCCTCTCTCGCGAGCTCGAAGCGGCGCGGAGCGAGCTGGAGGACAGGAAAACGATCGAGCGCGCCAAGGGAATTCTCATGACGTCGAAAGGCCTGTCCGAGGAAGATGCTTATGCCCTGTTGCGCAAGACGGCGATGAATTAAAACCGCAAGATTGTGGAGATCGCGCAAAGCCTGGTGACGGCCGCGGGCTTGCTTGGGGAGGAGCCATGAGCGATCGCCACCAGATCACCGCCGGATTTATCCCGCTGCTCGACAGTGCGCTGCTGGTCATTGCCAAGGAGAAAGGCTTCGCGGAGGAGGAGGGGATCGATCTCACGCTGATGCGCGAGACATCCTGGGCGAACATTCGCGACCGGCTCGCTGTCGGCCATTTCCAGGTTGCCCATATGCTGGCGCCGATGCCGATCGCCTGCAATCTGGGGCTGACGCCGCTCGCCTCGCGCACGATTGCGCCGTTCGCGCTCGGCCTCGGCGGCAATGCCGTGACGGTATCGAACGGGTTGTGGGCCGAGATGGAGACGCATGGCGCCAAGCCCGACCTCGATCCCGCTCGCTCTGGCAAGGCGCTGAAGGAGGTTGTCGTCGGCCGGGCCAAGGCGGGCAAGGCTGTGCTTCGCTTCGCCGTGGTCCACCCTCATTCGGGGCATAACTACGAACTGCGCTATTGGCTCGCCGCGAGTGGCATCGACCCCGATCGCGATGTCGAGATCGTCATTCTCCGCCGCCCTTGATGGCCGACGCACTCGCTGCCGGTACTATCGACGGCTATTGCGTCGGTGAGCCCTGGAATACAGCATCTGTCGCGCTTGGCTTGGGCCGGATCGCGACGGTGAAGGCGGCAATTTGGAGAGGCAGTCCGGAGAAAGTGCTGGGTGTACAGGCGCAGTGGGCCGACACCCATCCCGAGGCGCTGATCGCGCTTCTGCGCGCGCTCTACCGCGCGGCAATATGGTGCGCCGATCTGGCAAGTCAGAACGAACTGGCGGTTTGGCTCGGAAGTCCGACCTATATCGACCGTCCGCCCGAGTGGATGGTGCCGGCCCGTCCGGCAAGATCGACATCGGCGGCGGGCAGGTGGTCGCCGTGGATGAGTTCTTTGTGCCGCTGGCCAAGGCGGCGACCTTTCCATGGAATAATCACGCGCTCTGGTTCTACAGTCAAATGGTGCGCTGGGGGCAGATCGGCCACAGCAAAGAGAACGCGAAGATCGCGCGCGAAACGTATCGCCCCGACATTTATCGCGCGGCGCTCGAGCCGCTCGGTGTGGCGCTGCCCGGAGCCAACGCCAAGGTCGAGGCGCGCTCGAGCGGGCAACGCCCGTCGGCTCCGCCGGCGCGAGCCTGGTGCTCGGGCCCGACGGATTTTTCGATGGCAGCCTCTTCGATCCCGACCAGATCGACGCCTATATCGCGGCGCAGAGCCGGTCGAGCGGAGCTTGAATTGGCGCCCCGCCTTTGCACGCAGTGCACAAAATCTGAGCGGTTGTCGTAGGCAAATGCTTGGACATTGGTCGCAAACGCGACCTGCCGCCATCGGCGGGTGATCCGCCAACACACTGAAACAGATACTCAATCAGCGCCACGCGGGTTTTGGCACGCTTCGTGCCTTGCTTCTGTTCAAGCCGATACAGGCTCTCAGTCAATCCGGCGTCCAATGGCGGGCGCCCCCAGGCAACTCTGCCGATCAGGTCATCGCGTCTCCGAGTGTGCGGAGAGGCGGGGTTCTGGCCGGCAGCTTTTTTGTTGCGGGAACGCGCGGAAACGAAGGGCCGAAGGCACCGGTTTTTGGATCAAGAGGGGTCGAGGATGCAAACGCACAAGGTGGAGCAACTCATCATCGCCACCGTCGGATTCTTCTGGTGCTTTCTGATGTGGTTTTCCACGGCCGCCTTCAGCCCGAGCATCGCCGCCCACTATCATCTCGGCATCAAGGAGCTGGGCCTTCTGGCAGTTCCGCGATCTGGATGGCGCCCTCGGCCGCATCGTCGCCGGCTGGGCCTCCGACCGGTTCGGCGCGCCGCGCACCTTCGCCTTTATCCTCGCCGGTTGCGGCCTTGTCTCGATCGCCTCTGCCTTTACCACGATTACAATCTTCTCTTCATCGAGCGCGTGATCGTGGCGATCGCCGGCGTCTCCTTCGTCGTCGGCATCCAGCATGTCGCCCAATGGTTCGACGATCATGAAATCGGGACGGCCGAAGGCCTTTATGCCGGCACCGGCAATGTCGGCGCGGGCACCGGCGCGCTTATCCTGCCGCGCATATTCGGCACCGACTACCACGGTGCGTTCCTGTGGCTCGGCGTCGTCGCGCTCGTCATCGCCGGCTGGTATCTGGTGCGCGGACAGCGCCGCGGAGCCTCGGAACGGCGCGAGCGGCGCGCGCCGGAGCAATTTCGGCAGCACCGTCTTCGTCTGGAGCCGTTATATCGCCATCGCGCTGATGTTGGCCTATGCCATGTCCTTCGGCCTCGAGATCGCGATGAACGCCTGGCTTCCGGGCTATTTCACGCACGGTTTCCACAATGCGATTCTGGCGCTCGGCTTTACCGGCGTCGCGGCGTACAGATCGCAGCCGGCACTTTCGCGGCGGTTCAATCCTTCACCGCGTCGCTGTTCCGGCCCTTCGCCGGCTTTATGTCCGATCTGTTCCAGCGCAAGGGCTGGACGCCGCTGCCCTTCATCGCCAAGACGCTGCCTTATGCGCCGCGGCTTCACTGGCTCGGCATCGCCTTGATCCTGATCACGCTCGCCATGGTCGGGCTGACGCTCGCAGGACTGAGGGGATCTCTGCATGTTTTGTGGTTATGCTGGTGGCATTGGAATTTTCATCTCATTCGGCACCGGTGGCACCTTTGCGCTGGTGCCGTTGTTTTTCCCCGACCG
>CAVSFJ010000007.1:0-79769 GCA_963727165.1 uncultured Alphaproteobacteria bacterium | reverse complement strand
GCCCGCGTCAGGATGGCGACGACGCCGCTGCGGCGTCTGCCGCCGCGCGCTTCTTCTCGGCGAACTTCACCGAGAAGATGGAGAGCTCGTAGAGGCCAAGGGCCGGCAGCGCCAGCGCGATCTGGCTGACCGGGTCCGGCGGCGTGAGGATCGCAGCGGCGATGAACACCGCGACGATGGCGTGGCGGCGGTAGCGCTTCAGTTGATCGGAGGTGACGAGGCCGGCGCGGGCGAGCAGCGTGAGCAGCACCGGCATCTGGAAGCAAATGCCAAAGCCGAGCATCAGCGTCATGATCAGCGACAGATATTCGCTCACCTTGGCGGTGAGCGTGATCTGCACCTCGCCCGTCTGCTGCATCGACAGGAAGAACTTCATGGCGAGCGGCATGGCCACGAAATAGACGAGCGCGGCGCCCATCAAGAACAGGATCGGCGTGGCGATGAGGAACGGCAGGAAGGCTTTGCGCTCGGCTGCGGTAAAGCCCCGGCGCAACGAACATATAGATCTGCGCCGCGATGACCGGGAAGGCGATGAAGATCGCGCCGAACAGCGCAAGCTTGACCTCGGTGAAGAAGAACTCCTGCGGCGCGGTGTAGATCAGCTCGATGGGCGCATTGACGCCCGCGGCCAGGCGATAGGGCCACAGCAGCAGATTGTAGATCGGCTTGGCGAACCAGAAGCAGACCACGAAGGCGGCGAAGATCGCGGCGATCGCCCACATCAGACGGCGACGGAGCTCGATCAGGTGCTCCATGAGCGGCGCCTTGCTGGCGTCGATGTCGTCCTCGTCGCTCACCGCTTCGGCTCCGCTTTGGTCTTAGGCGTCGTCTTCTTGGTCTTCTTCTTGGGCGTTACCTTGGCCTTGGCCGTGCCACGCTTGGCGCTCGCGGTCTTCGTCGCTGCCTTCTTGGTGACGGCCTTCTTGGATTTCGGCGCGGCGCGCTTGGCCCGGGGGGCGCGCTTCGGCTTGGTGGGTTCTTCCGCCTGTTGCGCATCGAGCGGCGGGGCGCCGAGCGCGGTGCGGGCGGGCTCCCCCGTCATCAGCGGCGTGTCGGCCTCAGGCTTGTAGTCGCCGATGCCAGAACGGATGCTCTCGAGGTTCTTGCGGATCTCGTCGGCCTCGCTCTCGGCCATGGCCTCTTCGAACTGACGCTGGAAGTCGGCGGCCGCGCGCCTCAGCTTGCCGGCATAGAGGCCGAAGGTGCGCATCATCTTCGGCAGATCCTTCGGACCCACCACGACGATCGCCACGATGGCGATCACCAAGAGTTCGGACCATCCAATGTCGAGCATGAGCCTGGTTCAGCGGTGCGCGAAGCGCGCAAGGCCGCGTCGGGAGCCGGCCGTTCGGCTAACTCGATTTCTGCTTGCGCGGCGCCTTGGCACGCGACGTCGATTTGGCGCGGGTCCGCGGCTTCGGCGGCTCGTGCTCGATCACTTTGGGCTCCGGGGGCTCTGCTTGCGCCTCGCCGTCATCGGCCATGCCCGCCTTGAAGCTCTTAATGCCTTTGGCGACGTCGCCCATCAGGTCTGAGATCTTGCCGCGGCCGAACAGCAGCACGAACAGCACCAGCACGACCAGGATTTGCCACCAACTCGGTCCCATGAAAGCCTCCAACGCGGGCGTTCAACCCACGCGCATCAATGTTCGTCGGCACTATGACAGTAAAGGCGCGTGGGCCGCAAGCGGGCCTCCCTCTAAGGTGAAGGCTCCGGCGCATCGCTCGGGGCTTCAAAAATGAGGACAGCGCCCGCATCCACGGCGACGCCCACTTCGGTCCCCTGCGGCGGCACGTCGCTCTCGCGCACGCGAGCCAAAATGGGCCCATCGAGCCCCTGCACGGCCACCTCGACCAGGCCCACATCGCCGAGAAAGCGGCTGTCGAGAACGCGGCCCGGCGTGCCCTCGCCCGGCTTCGTCAGGCGCACACCCCCTTGGCGCATGCAGACGATGGCCTCGGTTCCATCGGCGAGCCCCGGCGCGGCAAAGGTCCCGAGCGGCGTCGAAGCGGCGCCGCCTGCGATGCGCGTCCGCACCTCGTTCAGGTCGGAGAAGGTGCGCGCGGCGAAGATGTCTTTCGGCGCGCGATAGAGCTCCGGCGCGGTTCCCGTCTGCACGACGCGGCCTTTGCGCATGAGCACGACGCTGTCGCCCATGCGCATGGCCTCCTCGGCGTCGTGGGTCACGACGATGCAGGTGGCGCGGGTCTCGTGCACGATGGCGAGCGTATCCTCGCGCATGCTCTCGCGTAGGCGCGGATCGAGGCCTGAGAACGGCTCGTCCATCAGAAGCACGCCCGGGCGCGGCGCGATGGCGCGGGCGAGCGCGACGCGCTGCTGCTCGCCGCCGGACAGGATGTGAGGATACTCGCCGGCGTATTGCGCAAGCCCGACGCGCTCCAGCGCGTTCAGGGCTTCGGCCCGCGCTTGCGCCTTGGTCAGCGAGCGCAAGCCGAAGGCGACGTTGTCGAGGATGGTGAGATGGGGGAACAGCGCGAAGTCCTGGAACATAAGGCCGACGCCGCGCTTCTCCGGCGGCACGAAGCGATTGGGTCCGGCAACCTCCAGATTGTCGATGAGCACGCGGCCTGAAGACGGGCGCTCCACGCCGGCGGCGATCCTGAGCAAGGTGGTCTTGCCGCAACCGGAAGGGCCGAGCAGGCACAAGACCTTGCCGGGCGGCACGTCCAGGGTGACGTCATTGAGCGCGAGCGTGTCGCCATACCGGCGCGACACATGCTCGAAGTCGAGCCGCGAGGCGAAGGTCACGGCCGCCTTGCCGCGAGCGGCCCTGATGGTGGCCCTCTTGTTCGCGGCAGCTTCGGTCAGGGAGCGGGTGCGCGCCTTCAAGAACTCGAGCATGGCGCTGGTCTACGCGACTGCGAGCCTCACGCGCAACTTTCGCGGTAGACTCGCCGTGTCGCGGGCCGTAACGGCCTACTCCTCTTCGCCGGCCTCGTCGTCCTCGCCATGCCCGAGCGGCTCGTCCTCGAGCGGCTCCTCGTCCTCGCGAAGATCGGGCGCGTCGTCGGGGCTCGGCATGGAGAAGCCGGGCGGCAGGTTGGAATCGAGAAGCCCCGCCCCTTTGAGCTCGGCCATGCCCGGCAGGTCTTGGATCTGCTCGAAGCCGAAATGCTCGAGGAAGGCTTCCGTGGTGCCGTAGGTCACCGGGCGCCCCGGTGCGCGGCGGCGGCCGCGGAGCTTGATCCACCCGGTCTCGAGCAGCACGTCGATCGTGCCCTTCGAGGTCGACACGCCCCGGATCTCCTCGATCTCGGCGCGGGTTACGGGTTGGTGGTAGGCGATGATGGCGAGCGTCTCGAGGGCCGCGCGCGACAGGCGGCGCTGCTCGACGGCTTGGCGCTCCAGCAGGAAGGACAGATCCTCGGCGGTGCGGAAGGCCCATTTGCCGGCGACGCACACCAGGTTGACGCCACGGCCGCCATAGAGGCCTTGCAACTCCTCCAGCAGCGCCTTCACGTCCTCGCCTTCGCCGAAATGCTGTGCCAGCTCGGCCTCCTTCAATGGCGCGGCCGCGGCGAACAGCAAGGCTTCGACGATGCGCAGCTTCTCGCGCCGGTCGGCAGAGGGCAGTGCCATCACGTTGGACGGCAGCGGCAGCACCGGCGCAGCGGCGCCCTGCTTGTCCTCGTCTGCCGTCATCTCCACTACCCTCTCCACTTGCTTCGCTGTCATTGGCATCCCCGCATTTTTTGTCTTTGTATGCTCGGCCGCCGCCGCCCGCATCGCCTGATCGAGCTTCACCAGCGCCGACCCGCCTTTGGCCCCGACCTCCTCTTCCGAGATTTCCGATATATCGGAGAGAACCTCCTTCAAGGTTGGCTTGGGCGCCGCTTCCTCGGACTCGGGCGTCTCCGGCCTATCCCGATCAAGTTTCGATGGCGAAATTTTGGGTCTCGGCATGATGTGCCCCTTAGCGTTTAGGCCCCAATTACGCTAGTGCCCGTTACCTACGGTCCCTCTTCCGTCCACTGAACTCTTCCCTCAAGCTGCCTGGCCGCGGCGGCGGACCAGGAGCGGCGCGAAACTCTTCACCTGGCGGATTTCGAGCGCGCCCTCGCGCGTCATCTCCAACGTGGCCGAGAAGCTCGAGGCCAGCGCCGTGCGCCTGAGCTCAGGCTCGACAAGAAACTCGGCGATGAGCTGATCGAGCGGCGCCCAGTCGCAGGCGATGCCGAGCAGGCGCTCCAACTCCTCGCGCGCCTCTTTCAGCGACCACACGGTGCGCTTCTCCATGTGGAGCGTGCGCGACACGCCGCGCTGGCGCTGCTGGGAATAGGCTTTCAGAAGGTCGTAGACATTGGCCTCGTAGACGCTGTTCTTGGTGATGCGCACGGGCTCAGGCAAACCGCGGCCGAACACGTCGCGGCCGAGACGCTTGCGCGTCATGAGCTGTGCCGCCGCGTCGCGCATGGCATCGAGGCGCTTCAGCCTGAAGGCGAGCAGTGCGGCAAGCTCCTCGCCGGTCGGCTCGCCCTCTTCGGACGGCTCGGCGGGCAATAAGAGCTTCGACTTGAGGAAAGCGAGCCACGCCGCCATGACGAGATAGTCGGCGGCGATCTCGAGGCGCAACGCCCGCGCCTCGGCGATGAAGTCGAGATATTGCTGGGCCAGCGCGAGCACGGAGATCTTGGTGATGTCGACCTTCTGCGTGCGCGCCATTGCCAGGAGAAGATCGAGCGGCCCCTCGAAGCCTCCGACGTCGACCCTGAGTTGGTCGCCCGGTTCGAGCTCTAGGCGCTCGTCGCCATTCTCCCAGTCGGAGGGGGCGTCCGCCGCGCGCGGCTCTTCGCTCACTGGCGTCTCTTCGTCGCTCATGCCTGCACCGTCGGGTCGGGGCCGAGGCTTGCCACGCGGGTTCCGGCGGCTTCAGCTCACCAAGGCCATTGCTTCAGCAGGATCGAAGGGGTGTGGCTCATGGAGGCAGGCGCGGGCGCGGGCGAACCGCGCCGCGGCATCTCCGTCGAGCAGCGGCACCGCCCCCGCCACCTCGGTCATCTCGGAGAGATTGCCGCTGCAATGAAGCACGACATCGCAGCCCCCTTCGATCACGGCGCGCGCGCGCTCCGCGAAGGGGCCTTTCAAGGCTTTCATACCGATGTCGTCGCTCATCACGAGGCCGGTCAACCCCATCTGATCTCGAATCACTTGCCCCATTATAACGGGCGAAACGGTCGCGGGTCGCCGCTCATCGAACGCCGGCAGCAAGACATGGGCGGTCATCGCCAGCGGGGCGTCGTGCAACGCCTGAAATGGCCGGAAATCAACGGCTTCGAGGTCCTCCTTCGCGGCGTCGATACACGGTAGCGAAAGGTGACTGTCGGCTCTCGCCCGGCCATGACCCGGGACATGCTTGATCACGGGAAGCACCCCGCCGGCGAGCGTGCCGTCCATGACCGCCCGGCCGAGCGCGATGATCACGTCGGGATCGGTCGAGAAGGCGCGGTCGCCGATGATGTCGTGCGCGCCCTTCTGCGGCACGTCGATACACGGCGTGCAGTTGACGTTGAGCCCCAAGTCGTAAAGCTCGGCGGCCATGAGCCTGGCCCCGGCGAAAGCGGCGCGCTTGGCCGTCTCGGGATCGGTCTCGTAGAGATCGCCATAGCAGCGCGCAGGCGGCATCTTGCGCCAATGAGGCGGCCGGAAGCGCTGCACGCGGCCCCCTTCCTGATCGACGAGGATGAGGACCTCCTCACGCCCCACCGCCTCCCTGAAGGCGGCGATGAGCGCGCGGACCTGCTCAGGGTTCTCGACGTTACGGGCGAACAGGATGAGGCCGCACGGGCGTTCGGCGGCAAAGAGCGCGCGCTCGGCGGCGGTCAGCGTCTTGCCGGCGCATCCTGAGATGAAGGCTTTGAGATCCACGCCCGGGGGCTAACCTTGCCTGCGGCCGCGGTCAAGCGGCCCGCATCGTCAGCCCTGTCCTTACTGGGTCATCACCAAGCAGTCAGGCAGCCCTTGCGACTTCAACTGGCCGCAAAGCTTGTAGGCCTCCGACTTGTCGTCGATAGGCCCCACGCGCAGCCGGTACCAGGTTCCCTTGGAGCCAAGATTGGCCTTCTGCACGATGGGCCGATAGTTGGAGAGCAGTTTCGGATATTTCTGCTGGATGTCGGCGAAGCTCGCCAGGGCATCGGTCTGGCTCTTCTTCGAGCCGACCTGAACCACGTATTTCGTGTCGGCGGCAGGTGCCGGTGCAGGCGCGGGCTTCGGGTCGACGGCAGCGAGCTGCTGAGGCGCTGGCGCGGCGGCCGGCGCAGGCATAGCAGCGGCAGGCACGGGCATGGCAGCGGCAGGCGCGGCTTCAGCCGGCGCGCCGGCAGCGGCGGCCTCTGCGGCGCCGGCGGGCGGCGCCTCCACGGAGCCGTCAGGACGCACGACGAGGGTCTTCACCTTGCGCGGCCCACCATCATCTTCCGCACCGTCGACGGACTGTGTCGTCGCCGGATTGGCGAGATCTGTCGAGGCGACGGCGGCCGGCAGACCGGCGGTCGCCGAGGCCGGCGGCAAGGCCGGTACCGCGACATCCTCCTGGCGGGGCACGAGACGCTCGGATTCAGGTTGATCGCCGTTAGTCAGGCGATCGTATATGAGCTTGTTCTTGTGAGAGAATTCCTTGCCGCCGGGCTGGTCTGGAGCTTCCTTCACCGGCCGCGCGTCGGCCGTCACGATAGGCGTTTCGCCGTTGGCCATGCCGCCGCCGCTCTGCTTGTAGGCATAGGCCAGCGCGCCACCGAGCGCGATGGCGCCGAGGAGCGCACTGGCGACCATGACGGTGCTGCGGCCTCTCAGGCTGCTCGCGAGCTTCGAGCGGGCCCCAGCCGGCGCCGGCAGTACCTGGCTCTCGTCGAGGAAATCGGCGTCGCCCCGATCGGCCTCGTAATACTCCTGGTTCGGCGCATGCGAGCCGTCGAGAGGAATCTGCGGCGGTTGATCATAGACCGCGTCGAAGGCTTGGAGCTGACGGCGCGGGTCGCTTTGCGGGATCTGCGGCTGCGCGGCTTGCGGGTGATACGCTTGCTGCGGCATGGGGGCTTGGGGCTGGAAGTGCTGCCCGCCGCCGTTCGGCATGGCGCCCTGGCCAAATTCATCGCCGCCGTAAATGCCGTGAGCCATCTCATCGCCGCCACCCAGTGCCGGCTCGGGGCCCGCGGCATAGTTCGTCTCCGGAAAGCCCGCGTCGCCGCCCTCTTCCGGGAAGCTCGCATCGGCGAAGCTCTGATCGGTGTAGCTCTGGCCGGTGTAGCTCTGATCGTTGTAGCTCTGATCGTTGTAGCCAGCGTCCGCCGCGCTCTGATCAGGGAAGTCCGGCTCGGGAAAACTCGCGTCGGCGGCCTTGAAGTCGCCGAAGATGGAGTCCGGGAAGCCGGGATCGGCGTTACTCAGATCGGGCATCGCCGGACTTTGCGTCCCGTGAGACGGCGCCTGCTCTGGTGCGGGAAACGGCGGCTGATACTGCTGATTGCCGAAGGCTTGGGGTTGCGGCTGTGGCGCCTGGAAGCTCGGCGCCTGAGGTGCCGGCTGGGGGGCGCGGCAGGCGCTTGCGGCCTTGCCTGTGCCGGCTGCGGATTGGCGGGTTGTGTGGGGTGTAAGCAGGCTGAGGAGCTTGTGGCTGCTGCGGCTCGGGGGCGCGCGTGACCGGCGTGTAGGACGGCATCTGCGTAAACGCCGGACCGCCATTTCCGAAAATCGAGCGCTGTCCGATGTTTGGCTGCCCGGGCCGACCCGCTCCTTGAACCATGAAGGGTACCTCACTCTTTTGGGTGTTTGTTGTGCTCGTGCCCCAAGGACTGTCCGCCCTGTGGGTTACCCGCTTTCTGCCTATCGGCAAAATCCAACTCAAATTCAAGGGATCGGCCGGCTTTACCGCCGAGCCCATTATCGCGCGTGGACATGGCTACTTCCCTCGAACCACCCCTGCCCTGGCCGGCTAATGTAACTCGTGCATGGCATGAACCCCGAGGATCCCCAAACCCAGCGCCAAAACACGCTTTGTGGCGGCCACAAGCGCTACACGAGCACGTGTTAACTCTCGGTCACTTTCGTAAATAAAACGTAATTGTGGCAAGTCTTTGCCTCTGTTCCAAAGACCATGAAAGTCTCCGGCAAGATCGTAAAGATAGAAACCGAGGCGATGGGGCTCATGTGCTTGCGCTGCACCCTCCACAATACGGGGGAATTGCGCGATACGCCGGATCAAAGCGACCTCGGCATCATCGTTCAACCGGTCTAAGTCGGCTCGCGCCAACGCTTCCTCCCCAATATCGAGGTCCGCGAAACTCTCACGCACGTTACGCAGAACGGAACTCGCCCGGGCATGGGCGTACTGAACATAGAACACCGGGTTGTCCCGCGACTGCTCGGTGACTTTGGCGAAGTCGAAATCGAGCGGCGCGTCGTTCTTCCGGTAGAGCATCATGAACCGAACGGGGCCTGCGCCCACCTCGTCCACGACGTCCCGCAGCGTCACGAAGGTCCCGGCACGCTTGGACATTTTGACAGGCTCACCGGCGCGAAACAAGCGAACCAGCTGACATATCTTAACGTCGATATCGGCCTCGTTGTCGGTCAGGGCCGCGAGCGCCGCCTGCATGCGCTTGATGTGACCGCGAATGGTCGGCGCCCCACACGTCGATCATGGACTTGAACCCGCGTCTGAACTTGTCGCGGTGATAGGCGATGTCAGAAGCGAAATACGTGTACGAGCCGTCCGATTTGACAAGTGGCCGGTCCTGGTCGTCGCCGAATTCGGTCGAGCGGAATAGGAGCTGCTCGCGGTCCTCCCACTCCTCGTCCACCTTGCCCTTAGGCGGCGGCAGGCGTCCTTCGTAGATCAACCCCTTCGTCCTCAGATCGGCGATGGTGTCGGCCACCTCGTCATGGTCGCCGTCGATCAACGAGCGCTCCGAGAAGAACACGTCGTGGTGGATGCCGAGCTGCGCGAGATCATCCTCGATCATGCCAATCATCGCCTTGAGCGCGGTCGTGCGGACGATGGGAAGCCACTCCGCTTCGGGCATGTCGAGGAGCGATTTGCCGTGATGGGCCGCGAGTTGCTCGCCCACCGGCTTCAGATAGTCGCCGGGGTAAAGCCCTTCGGGAATCTCGCCGATGTCCTCGCCAAGCGCCTCGCGGTAGCGCAAGTAGGCCGAGCGCGCGAGCACGTCGACCTGGGCGCCGGCATCATTCACATAGTATTCGCGGGTGACGTCGTAGCCGGCGAAGGCGAGCAAATTGGCGAGCGCGTCGCCGAACACGGCGCCGCGGCAATGGCCGACATGCATCGGGCCCGTCGGGTTGGCGGAAACATACTCGACGTTCACGGCCTTGCCCTTGCCGATGGCGCTCCGCCCATACGCATCACCCTGCTCCAGCACCATGCGCAGCACGCTCGGCCAGAATGCACGGGCGAGTGTCAGGTTGATGAAGCCGGGCCCGGCGATCTCGACCTTGTCGACGAAGGGATCCGAGGCGATGAGCGGCACGAGGCGCTCGGCCAATTGGCGCGGGGCGAACGCCCGCCGGCTTGGCAAGCACCATGGCCGCATTGGTGGCGAGATCGCCGTGGGTCGGGTCCTTCGGCGCGCTCAGCGTGATGCCGTCAACGCTCGCCTCATGGGGCACGACGCCGTCATGTTTAAGCTGTTGGACGGCCGCCAGAACGTGGCCGTGAAACCCTGCAAAAACGTCCATGGAAGCTCCGGGAAGACTTTTTCGAGCATGATCTTATCGGAAAACCGGTGCCAGTTTTCCGGATCATGCTTTGGCGCGCGACTATCGCAAATCCGGGGTGGCGTCAAACAGGCGGCGATGCTCGGCGAGCGCGTAGCGGTCGGTCTGGCCGGCGATGAAGTCGCAGACGTGGCGGGCAAACGCGCGCGCGTCCAGGGCCGGCGCCTGCTCGGACCATTCCGGCGGCAGCGCATCCATGTCGGTGCTGTAGCGGCGGAACAGGTCCGCGACCACGCCTTCCGCGGCGACCATGATGCGCATGATGCGCTCGTGGCGATAGACGCGCGTGAAGAGGAACTTGCGGAGCTCGTCGAGCTCGCGCTGCATAGCGCCGGAGAAGGCCACCACGGCGCGTCCCGCGTGACGCACATCGTCGGCGCTGCCCGGCCGAAGCGCCGCAAGCCGCGCACGCGTCTCGGCGAGCGCATCTTCGACCATCGCGGTGATCAGGCGACGGTTGACCTCGTAGAGACGCCGCGGGCCCTCGATGCCTGGATAGGCGGCATCCACCTCGCGCAAGAGCCGGCCGGCGATCGGCACCTCGGCGAGGTCGGCGAAGGTGAAGCAGTCGGCGCGGAAGCCGTCGTCCACATCGTGACTGTTGTAGGCGATGTCGTCGGCAAGAGCCGCCACTTGCGCTTCGACAGAGGCAAAGGTGCCGAGGTCGAGATCTTGCTTCGCGCAATAGGCCAGCACCGGCTCCGGCACGGGACGGCTGCCGCCAAGCAAGGGGCCGTTATGCTTCACCAATCCTTCGAGCGTCTCCCAGGTGAGGTTCAGCCCGTCGAAGCTTGCGTATTTCTTCTCGAGCTTGGTGACGACGCGCAAGGACTGAGCGTTGTGGTCGAAGCCGCCGGCATCCTTCATGGCGGCATCGAGCGCGCGCTCGCCGGCATGGCCGAAAGGTGGATGGCCGAGATCGTGCGCGAGCGCGAGCGCCTCGGTCAGATCCTCGTCGATGCGGAGCGAGCGTGCGAGGCTGCGGGCGATCTGCGCCACTTCGAGGCTGTGCGTGAGCCGCGAGCGGTAGTGATCGCCCTCGTGATAGACGAAGACCTGGGTCTTGTAGTTGAGGCGGCGGAACGCGGTCGAATGGAGGATCCGGTCGCGGTCCCGCGCGTAGGCTGAGCGCGTCGGGCTCGGCGCCTCGGGAATGAGCCGGCCACGGCTTTCCCGCTCGTCGACGGCGTAGGCGGCAAGCGCCCTGTCGTCCGCGGAAGCGCTTCGAACCGCGTCAATAGCACGCTGGGCTTTGCGGTTCCGGTCGATTGAACAAGCCCTCTCGGCAGCTTATCTTTAAGAGCCCGGCTTATCTTTCTCTGAGAAGATTGGCTATACCGAACATGAGCGAACCGTCCATCACCATCAGTCCCCGCGCCGCCAAGCGCATTGTCGAGCTCGTCACCGAGGATACGGCTGCGAACCTCTTCCGCGTCAGTGTCGAAGGCGGCGGCTGCTCCGGCTTCCAATACAAGTTCGAGCTGGTCAGCGACACCGCGCCCGATGACATCCTCATCAAGCGGGATGGGGCCACTGTCGCGATCGATCCCGTTTCGGCCGATTTCGTGAACGGCTCCGAGATCGACTTCGTCGAAGAGCTGATCGGCGCCCACTTCAAGATCACGAACCCGAACGCGACAGCCTCCTGCGGCTGCGGCACCAGCTTCTCGATCTAGTCCCCTTACTCCTTCCGTCATCGCCGGGCTTGACCCGGCGATCCATGCCACTGGCATTTCAGCTCGTTGCGCGGTAACGGCATGGATGCCCGGATCAATTCCGGGCATGACGAATGCATTGATGGCCCCGTACACTCCTCATCCATGAAGATCGCCACCTGGAATATCAACGGCATCAAAGCGCGCATCGACGCCGCCACCACCTGGCTCGAATCGGCCTCGCCCGACATCGCCTGTCTGCAAGAGATCAAATGCGTCGACGAGGCCTTCCCGGCGGAGAGGTTCGAAGAGCTCGGCTATAACGTCGCCGTGCACGGCCAGAAAGGCTTCAACGGCGTGGCGCTGCTGTCGAAGCTGCCGCTCGATGACGCGACCCCCGGCCTCCCGGGCGACGCCGAGGACGTGCAGGCACGCTATCTCGAGGCGGTCGTCTCGGTGCCGTCAGGCGTGCTCCGGCTCCTCAATATCTACCTGCCGAACGGCAACGGTGCGCCTGAGAAGTTCGCCTACAAGCTCGCCTGGATGACGCGGCTCAAGGAGCGGGTGAAGACGCTGCTCACCTTCGAGGAGCCCTTCATCATCGCCGGCGACTTCAACGTCATCCCGGCGCCGGAGGACGTCTACAATCCGGAAGCCTGGATGGACGACGCGCTGTTCCGCCCGGAGACGCGCGCCCATTTCCAGGCGCTGCTCAATCTCGGGCTCACCGACGCTTTCCGCGCCTGCCACGACGAGCCGCACCGCTTCACCTTCTGGGATTACCAGGCCGGCGCCTGGCAGAAGAACCACGGCTTGCGCATCGACCATCTGCTCCTGTCGCCGCAAGCGGCCGACAGGCTCCTCACATGCGAGATCGATCCCAACCCACGCAGCTGGGAGAAACCGTCCGATCACGTGCCGATCGTCGTGGAGCTGTCGCTTTAGGGCCGGAGGTCGAGCCCAGCGTCCGGAGCGCCGAAGCCGACGGACATGCCCATGGCGGCGGGTGGCACCACATCCACCGGACCGAGCTGAGGCTCCTGTGCCGCGGACAGCGCAGGCCCGGCAGGCTTGGAAACGGCGTGGGTCGGCGGGGTCGACGCCATCTGGTCGTTCGGCATGACCTTGGCAGCGGTCGCGGTCGTCCGCTTCGGACCACCGAGTTGCGGCAGCAAGGCCTCGGCCTGTTTGCGGGTCGCGTTGTCGGCGTGGGCGAAGGCCTCTTGATAGAGCTGGCCGATCCAATCCGAGTTCGCGGCCGTTCGACCTGCGCGTTCTCGTTGGCGAGCGTCAGCAGAGCAAGCCCCCTCGCCTGTCTGTGGCTCACCCCATCGCCGCGCCACAGAAGCTCGCCGAGGACGGCCTGCGCTGCGGCGTGCTGCTTCCGCGCGGCCATGGCGAGCCAGTTGGCGGCGATGGTCGGGTTCTTCTCCACGCCGGTCCCCGTCAGATAGAGCCGGCCCAGCTGATACTGTGCTTCGGCACTTCCGAAATACGCGCCGGCATGGCGGAACAGCCCGGCCGCATAGCCGGGATCCGGCGAAAGCGACCTAGACGGGATGCCGTCCACATAATACTGGCCGAGGGCGACGAAGGACTCGCCGACATATTTCGCGATCGGGCTCGACGACGGGATATCGGCGTACGCATCGGCGATGCGTGAGAAGTAGAAGAACGCCTTGCCGTCGTCCTTGGGCACATCGTGGCCGGAGGCGTAGAGGCGCGCCAGCTTGAGCTGAGCGCCGAGCACCCCGCGCTTGGCGGCATATTCGAGGGCCGGGACGGCGGCGGCAACCTCGCCAGCCTTCATGGCGCTCGCGCCTTGGCGGTAGGCCTCGGTGGCCGACGCATAAGGCGGCGGGTTGTCCCCGCCCGCGACCGCGGCCGGCGTCAAGATGATGAACGCGGCAAGCGCGCTCCCCAGTGTGCTTGCGCTAAATATCGGCATAGCACACCACTTCCGCTGATCCGCCCGGTTGGGTCACGGCACCGGTCCGCGCCGGTCCCACCTCGTTCGCGTATTTCCACAGATAGCCGCTCTGGAACGGCGTCTGCGGCGCCTTCCAATCCTTGGCACGCGCCGCAAGCTCGTCGGCGCTCGACCTCGAGATCGATGACGCCGTTCTCGGCGTCGAGAACGATCATGTCGCCGTCGCGCACGAGCGCGATCGGTCCGCAAAGCGCCGCTTCGGGGCCGACATGGCCGACACAGAAGCCGCGCGTGGCGCCGGAGAAGCGGCCGTCGGTGATGAGCGCGACCTTGTCGCCCATGCCCTGGCCGTAAAGCGCCGCGGTGGTCGAAAGCATCTCGCGCATGCCGGGGCCGCCTTTGGGGCCTTCGTAGCGGATGATGATCACGTCGCCTTCGTTGTACTTTTTGGCGCTGACGGCGGCGAAGGCCGCTTCCTCGCTGTCGAAGCAGCGGGCCGGCCCCCTGAATGTCAGGTTCTTCATGCCTGCGACCTTGACGATGGCGCCGTCCGGCGCGAGCGATCCCCTCAAGCCCACGACGCCGCCCGTCGGCGACAGCGGGTTGTCAGCAGAACGCACGACATCCTGGTCCGGGTTCCATGCCACCTTGGCAAGATTTTCGGCGATAGTGCGACCGGTGACGGTCAGGCAGTCGCCGTGCAGGTAGCCATGGTCAAGGAGTGTCTTCATGAGGATCGGCACACCGCCAGCCTCGAACATATCCTTGGCGACATAACGGCCACCCGGTTTCAAATCTGCGATATAAGGTGTCTTTTTCAAGACCTCGGCCACGTCGAACAGGTCGAAGTCGATGCCGCATTCGTTGGCGATGGCCGGCAAATGCAGGGCCGCGTTGGTCGACCCGCCCGAAGCCGCAACCACGGCGGCGGCGTTCTCCAAGGCTTTCCGGGTGACGATATCGCGCGGGCGGATATTGAGGGCGATGAGGTCCATGACCTTCTCGCCCGCCGTCATGCAGAACTGGTCCCTGATCTCGTAGGGCGCAGGCGCGCCGGACGAGTACGGGAGCGCCAAGCCGATGGCCTCGGAGACCGTGGCCATGGTGTTGGCGGTGAACTGGGCGCCACAGGCGCCGGCCGACGGGCACGCCACATGCTCAAGCTCGTCCAGATCCTCGGACGAGATGTTGCCGACGGAATACTGGCCGACCGCCTCGAACAGGTCTTGGACGGTCACGGGCCGGCCCTTGAACGAGCCCGGCAGGATCGAGCCGCCATAGATGAAGATCGACGGCACGTTGAGCCGGCACATGGCCATCATCATGCCGGGCAGCGACTTGTCGCAGCCGGCGAGCCCGATCAGGGCGTCGTAGCAATGGCCGCGCATGGTGAGCTCGACGCTGTCGGCGATGACCTCGCGGGAGGGCAGCGAGGACTTCATGCCCTCATGCCCCATGGCGATGCCGTCGGTGACGGTGATGGTGCAGAACTCGCGCGGCGTACCGTCTTTGGCGGCCACGCCCTGCTTCACCGCTTGCGCCTGGCGCATCAGCGAGATGTTGCACGGGGCCGCCTCGTTCCAGCACGTGGCGACGCCGACGAAGGGCTGATGAATCTGCTCGCGCGTCAGCCCCATCGCGTAATAGTACGAGCGATGGGGGGCGCGGGATGGCCCCTCCGTCACATGCCTGCTCGGCAAGCGGGATTTATCGAACGTCTTTGCGTCCATCCATCATGTTCCGGCTGAACTTGGATGAGCAGAAGGTGTTCTTGCCGCTCTTACGCCCCAGCCGGGTCGCTCCCTGGCCCGCCCCCCTCGCTTAAGAAACGTGCGAGTGTCTCCGAGGCCAATGATCCTCTAACTCACGCCGATGTCTCAAAGTTTTATGGCGCAAACGAGGCGCAAATACCTCAGTCTGTTGTAATTTAGATACAGTTCGGAAGAATCTCGGCGCGTGGTTGCTTAGATGCAAACAGTGGCGGCAATGGGAAGCTTGCGCGGCTTAGAGCACGGCCTCGAGACGCTTCAGCGCCTGCTCCAGCTTGGCCGCGACGGCTTCGGCCTCCGTCTTCCGCTCGCGTTGCTCCTCGACCACATGCTCGGGCGCACGGGACACGAATTTCTCGTTGGCGAGCTTGGCGGTTAGCTGAGCAATCTCAGAGCCCACTTTATCGATCTCACGCTTCAGGCGCTCCGACTCCGCGCCGATATCGATGACGCCGGAGCGGCAGGGCCAGCGTGGCCTCGTCGAGGACGATCTGGACCGAGCCCGCAGGCGGGGCGTCCGCGAAGTCGATGGTCTCGATGCGGGCGAGGCGCTTGATGGTCCCTTCATGGGCGGCGACACGCGCCTTCGTCGTTTCGCCCGCGCCGGCGATGACGAACGGCACCTTGGCGCCCGCCGGCACGTTCATCTCCGCCCTGACCGAACGCACCTCGGTGACGAGCCGGATGAGCCAGTCGATCTCCGCGTCGGCCCCGGCATTCTGAAGGCCACGGTGGGTCGGCCAGGCGCTGAGCATCAGGAGGCTCTCGCGCGGTTCCCCTTCCGGCGCCCGCTTCCGCCACAGCTCCTCGGTGACGAAGGGCATGAAGGGATGCAGCAGTTGAAGCGCGCGGTCGAGCACGAAGGCGGCCATGGCGCGCGTCTCGGCCCTCGCCTGCTCGTCGTCGCCCATCAGGATCGGCTTGATGAGTTCGAGATACCAGTCGCAGTAGACGTGCCAGATGAAGTGATAGATGGCGCCCGCCGCCTCGTTGAAGCGGAAAGCTTCGAGCGCCTCGGTCACCGCGGCGGCCGTGCGCTCACTCTCGCCGGCGATCCAGCGGTTGACCGTCGCCTGTGCCGTTGCCGGATCGAAATCGGCGCGCGGCGCGCAGTCGTTCATCTCGGCGAAGCGCGACGCGTTCCACAGCTTGGTGGCGAAGTTGCGATAGCCTTCGACGCGTGAGCCTGAGAGCTTGATGTCGCGCCCCTGCGCGGCCATCGCGGCGAGCGTGAAGCGCAGCGCATCGGCGCCATAGGTGTCGATCAGCTCCAGGGGATCGATGACGTTCCCCTTCGACTTCGACATCTTCTGGCCCTTCTCGTCGCGGACCAGCGCATGGATGTAGACGTCGCGGAACGGCACCTCCTCCATGAAGTGCAGCCCCATCATCATCATGCGCGCGACCCAGAAGAAGATGATGTCGAAGCCGGTGACGAGCACGTCGGTCGGATAGTAGCGGGCAACCTCCGGCGTCTTGTCGGGCCAGCCGAGCGTGGAGAACGGCCACAGCGCCGACGAGAACCAGGTGTCGAGCACGTCCTCGTCGCGCTTCAGCTTCTCGTCCTTGCCGTAATGCTCTTTGGCTTGGCGCTTGGCCTCCGCCTCGCTCTCGGCGACGAACACGGTGCCATCGGGCCCGTACCAGGCGGGGATCTGATGACCCCACCAGAGCTGGCGCGAGATGCACCAGGGCTGGATGTTCTCCATCCAATGGAAGTAGGTCGATTCCCAGTTCTTCGGCACGAAGGTGGTGCGGCCGCGCTTCACCGCATCGATGGCGGGCTTCGCCAGCGTGGCGGCGTCCACATACCACTGGTCGGTGAGGAACGGCTCGATGACCGCGCCGGAGCGGTCGCCGTGCGGCACCGTGTGGACGTAATCCTCGATCTTCTCGAGCAGGCCCTCGGCCTCCAGGCGATCGACGATCATCGTGCGCGCGCCGAAGCGGAACACGCCGTTCAATTCGAGAATCGATGCATGGAGTTGCGGCGTCAGCTCGACATCCCGGGTGAAGTCCGGGATTGGGATGCAGCAGAAGCCGCGCGTCCTGGCTCAGGACGTTGATCATGGGCAGGCCGTGGCGCTTGCCCACCTCGAAGTCGTTGAAGTCGTGCGCCGGGGTGATCTTCACCGCGCCCGAGCCCTTCTCGGGATCCGAATACTCGTCGGCGATGATCGGAATGCGGCGGCCGACGATGGGCAAGATCACGTTCTTGCCGACGAGATGCTTGTAGCGCTCATCGTCCGGGTGAACGGCGACCGCGGTGTCGCCGAGCATGGTCTCGGGCCGCGTGGTGGCGACGACGATGAAGGTGGACGGGTCTTCGGGATCGAAGGTCGCGCCCTCGATGGGATAGCGCAGATGCCAGAGGTGCCCCTTGGTCTCGATCTGCTCGACTTCCAGATCGGAAATCGCGGTCAAGAGCTCCGGGTCCCAATTGACGAGGCGCTTGTCCTTGTAGATGAGGCCGGCGCGATGAAGCTCGACGAACACTTTGCGGACGGCCTTCGACAGCCCCTCGTCCATGGTGAAGCGGAGCCGCGACCAGTCGCAGGAGGCACCGAGGCGCTTGAGCTGGCCGACGATGGTGTTGCCGGACTCTTCCTTCCATTGCCAGATGCGCTTGATGAACTTCTCACGGCCGAGCGCGCGGCGGTTCGGCTCCTGGCGCTCCATCAATTGGCGCTCGACCACCATCTGCGTGGCGATGCCGGCATGGTCGGTGCCGGGCTGCCACAGCACGTCGCGGCCGCGCATGCGCTCGAAGCGGACCAACACGTCTTGCAGCGTGTTGTTCAGCGCGTGCCCCATATGGAGCGAGCCGGTGACGTTGGGCGGCGGGATGACGATGGCGAAGGGCTTCGCCCCCTCGCGGTCGCCGCGGTCGGCAGCAAAGGCGCGCGCGTCTTCCCAGGCGCGATAGATGTCGCCTTCGAAATTTTGCGGCTGATACGTTTTATCGAGCATGGAACGCGGACGGTTGGCGAAAAGGGTCGCCGCGCGTCCTACGCTCTCGGCTTCCGCGCTGTCAACGGCTGGCGGTGTTTTAGTCCTGGTGGCGACGAAATGCGCTCGGGTCGAGCTCGTCCTTGAGAGCCGCCGTGATCATCCGCGGCATGTTCTCGTCGAGCCACTGACGCAGCATCGGCCGCAGCATGTCCTTGACGCTGTCTTCCAGAGACTTGCCGGCCTCGTCGTGATGGGTGCTCGCGCCGTTGGCGTAGGCCGCGACGGGCTCAGGCTCCTCAGGCTCGGTCTCGACCACGGGCTCAGGCTCGGACTCAGGCGCTTCTGCCTGCCACGTGGGGGTCTCGCTCGGCCAGAACGGCGCCTCCTCGGGCTCCGGCTCCGTGGCCTCCATCTCGGCGAGCTCTTCCGGCTCGGCGGCGACGGTCACCTCGACCTCAGTCAACACCAGCTCCGGCTCAAGCTCAGGCTCCGGCTCCTCTAGCTCGCCCATGGGCTCCTCGAACTCGGCCTCCGGCTCCGATGCGGCCATGAACTCGGACTCAGGCTCGGGGTGCGTCTCGGCCTCGGGTTCCTGCGCCTCCATGGGGACCGCCATGGGCAGAGGCTCGGGCTCCGCTTCGGCCGCCTGCTCGGGCGGTTCCGGTATGAACGTGGGCTCCGGCATCGGCTCAGGCTGCGGTGCGGCCTGGAACTGGAACGGCTCGGCCTGCGGTGTGGTCGATGTCGGCACCTGCCCTGCCCGCAGCGCGGCGATGGCGCGCTCGAGCGCCGAGGCGGCCTCAAGGCTCGCCGACGGCTTCGGCTCTTGGGGCTGAGGCTCTTGGGGCTGAGGCTCTTGGGCCTGAGCAGGCGCTTCCGGCTGCGGCGGGACCAGCATTTGCGGTGGCGGCGCCATCTCCTGCGGCGGCTCCACCCTCTTGCATCAAGCTCTTCGGCTGCGACCGGCTCGCTGGGCGCGGCCGCTTCCATCACCGGCTCTGGCTCTGGCGCAGGCGCGAACTCAGGCGCGGCATCTCTGCGCCGGGACGAACTCGGGCGCGGCCTCTTGTTCTGGCGCGGCGCTTTCCGCCGGCTCCAGATCCAAAACTTCGTCGGCTTCCGCCACCTCAGTGACCTCAACGACCTCTTCTTCCTCGACGATCTCGAGGCCACCAAGCTCAGCCGTAAGGTCGAGGATCTCCTCCTCCTCGTCGGCAGCAGCTTGCGGCGCGCCGCCGCTCAGCACGCGCGCAATATCGTTGATGATCTGATTGTCGGCCTCGCCTTCGAGGCTCTCATCTTCAGGCTGGGCTTGTGGAGCCGCTTTGTTCGCCTGACCGGCTTCGTCGTCTGTGATGATCCGACGGATGGAGGCCAGAATTTCCTCCATTGTCGGCTCAGGAGCGCGCTCGGTGCTGCTCATGACTTGATCCCTTGCCGCCTCTTGAAAACTGACATCACCCGGCGGTGTACACCAGGGTTACCCTCACTCAATAGCTTAACACGATGTTAAGACCCAAGTCTCGGTTCGACCCTGGAGAATAGCCCCATTGGTTAACGCGTAAAGTCCCGCGATGGTTCAATTATCTGCTGCGGGCGGCGCTGGTGGCTTGAGGCCGAACCACTTGTTCTTGACGATCTCATAGTGCTCTAGCGGATCGTAATAAGGCACTGACAGCCCCAGCGTTTGCGCGTCCATGCGGCCGATGGCGGCGTACAGCGAATACTCGGCCACGACCCGGTCGCGCAGCGCCGAGACAAGGCCGATCTGGGAGTTCAGGAGCTCGCGTTGGGCGTCGAGGACATCGAGCGTGGTGCGCTGGCCCACCTTCTCCTCCTCGCGCACGCCGGTCAGCGCGATCTTGTTGGCCGACACGGCGGATTCCGCAGAGCTGATGGCCGGCCCCGAGGACTGCAAGATGCCCCAGTTGGCGATGACGTCGGCATGAACTCTGAGCCGCGCATCCTCGACCTCGCGCTTGAGCTGGTTGTTGGTCTCCTTGGCCTGGCGCACACGGGCCGCGACGCCGCCGCCCTGATAGAGCGGCACATTGGCCTGGAGCGTTACCGTCGTCGTCTCGATGTCCTTGGTGAATTGGCTCTGGTCGAAGCGCTTTTCGTACCCCGCTTGGAGACTGACGTCGGGCAGCAGCTCGCCCATGATCTGCTCGACGGCATAGAGCGAGGCCTCCTCGTTGTAGACCGCGGTGAGGATCACCGGGTTCTCGCCGTCGCCGAGCGTCATCGCCGCGTCCAGCGTCTGCGGCAGGAGATGGCGGATCGACGGCGGCGTCTGCAGATTGCCGGGCGGATGGCCGACGACCTGCTCGTAGGCGGCACGGCTGGTCTTCAAATTGGCTTGGGCCACGCTCAGCGTGGCGAGCGCCTCTGACCGGCGTGCCTCCGCCTGGGCCACGTCGGTCCGCGTCACCTCGCCCACGTCGAAGCGGTCGCGGGTCGCCTTCAACTGCTCAGAGAGGACCTTCACATCGTTCTCGCGCAAGCGGACAACGGCCTGATCGCGCACGACATTCACGTAGGCCGTGGCGGCGTCCAGCAGGACGGTCTGCTCCGTGGTGCGCAAAGCCTCGCGCTGCGCTTGCACCTCAGCCTTGGCTTGGCGGACGGCGTTGAGATTCTGAAAGCCCTCGAACAGAGGGCTGCGAGAGCTGAAGGGAATAGCCGCGAGGATGCGTGACGCCATCGGTCGACAGTCCGCCGGAGTCGAGCCCGAGGGCGTTTCTCGAGTCGCTGTTCTGATTGACGTAGTTGGTGTCGGCGCTGCCGGTCACGTTGGGACGCAAGCCGGACTTGGCGAACGCCACCTGCTCGTCGATGGCGCGCAAGCGCGCGCGCTCGGCATTGAGGACCGGATTGACGAGATAGGCATCGGCCAGCGCCTGCTCGAGCGTCTCGGCCTTCGCCGGCGCGCTCGACAAAGCTGAGGGCGAGCATAGCCAAGGCAACAGCCGCCCCGCCACGCAGCCGCCGCGAAATCGCGCAGCACGACTGATCGCGCCTGCCCTCTTCACCAAGCACTTTCATTCTCCCGCAGTCAGCAGCGCCCCCGCCCCTCCTGCATTAGAACCATAGAGCACAGCGCGCGGGCTGCGATACCCAGGAAGGGCTGACAGCGACAAGATTCAACAAAAATCTCAAGGCACTGTGGGATCGGAGCAACAGTGGCGAAAAGCGCTTCCGACAGCTAGAAGGCGAAGGCCGGCGCCGGCGCAAAACCCGGCAAGGGGCTCGCGCCTGCGTCGAAATGCACGGCCCCACTCGCCTCGCCGCCGACCTTCACGAAGAAATTCGCCTTGCCCTGACGCATGTTAGGCCGTTGCGTCACCACGGCCACGAGCCTGCCGCCCTCGGCCAATTGATCGAAAAGCGCTTCAGGGACCTGCGGCACGCTGCCCTCGAGCACGATGACGTCATAAGGCGCGCCCGCCGCCCAGCCATCCACGAGACTCCCCTCGACGATCTCAACATTGGCGAGCTTCAGGCTGGCCAGATTGGCCTTCGCCGCTTTGGCAAGCTCGGGCTCGGGCTCAAGGCCGACCACGCGCGCCGCAAGCTGCGCCAGTACCGCGGTCGAATAGCCGGTGGCGCAGCCCACATCGAGGACCTTGTCCTGCGGCTCGATCTCGGCGAGTTGGATCAGCCGCGCCTGCACCATGGGCGAAAGCAGAAAGCGCGCCGGCGCCCCATCCTTTGCCGGGAACACCTCGATGCCCTCATCCATATAGGCGAGGCCTTGAAACGCTTTCGGCACGAAGCGCTCGCGCGGCAGCGTGCGCATGGCGGCAAGCAGACTTAGGTCAGTCACTTCGTTGGGGCGGAGCTGGGACTCCACCATGGCGATTCGCCTCGCTTCGTCATCGCTCATGCTCGCGCGTTCCTTTTCCGGGCTCGCTCCTCGTCTCCCCGGGAATTTACACGGCTTACGCCATGCCCAAACGGATTAGAAAGATTCCGTCCGTAGTCCTATTAATCTCATGTGACGGTCGCGGTTGGCAGGCCGGCATGCTGACAGGTATTGAATGAGAGGCTGGACATTCGCTAGTTAGACACTAGAAATCCTGCCCGGTTGGCCACGTGGCGGAGTGGTGACGCAGCGGACTGCAAATCCGTATACCCCGGTTCGATTCCGGGCGTGGCCTCCATAACTTGAAAGACAACACTCAAGTCGCCCTCCTCCTTCCGCGCAGCGCGCTTGAGCTTGGCGTCGGCAGGCTCGTTCCGGCGATGCCACCACACGGTGAGCTGACGCCGCCAGCGGCGCACCGCGGGAAGATCGACCGACAGCACGAGAAGCCCCAGCGGGATCATCCAGAAGCCGAGCACCGGCAGGAAGCCCAAGAGCCCGCCGGCGACGAGCAGAATGCCGAGCCCGAGCCTCAGCGGCTTCGACTTCGGCAGATGCCAGTGGCTGTTGAAGACGCGGACCTTGTGGGCCATTGCGATGTCCTGGACTGAGACGGCCTTGCCGGACATAGGGGGTTGGGGGAAGCGCCGCAAGCTTGGGCGATTTTCGAAGCCCCGCCTCGCGTAAAGCTCTGGAAAGCCTCGTCCCCTTTTGCTATCTACCGCTTCTAGCGCCGCTTGGCGCTCTGCTCCCCGGTAGCTCAGTTGGTAGAGCAAGCGGCTGTTAACCGCTGGGTCGCTGGTTCGAAGTCCGGCCCGGGGAGCCAACTCTTCTTCGTTCGCCATGGATGATCGATCGGCTCGTGGGCGGGCGCCTTCAGAGCGCCGCCGCGAGCGAAAGGGTCGTCGCCGACCCCTTCACCCCCGTAGTACCCGTACGGCGGGCGGGATACGCAGAACTAACCCCGCCAAAGGTCCACAACGTCACCGGCCGGGGATGGTTCCCCAGCTTTCTCTGACGCGGGTCAGCGCCTGCGAAGGGGGTGCGCGGCCCCCCTCTTCGGGGGACCACGCTGGGGGAGGCTAGGCGGGGATGAATTTCAGGGCCACGCCGTTGATGCAGTAGCGCAAGCCGGTCGGCTTCGGGCCGTCGTTGAACACGTGGCCGAGATGGCCGCCGCAGCGGCTGCAATGAACTTCTTCGCGGAGCATGCCGAACGACCAGTCCTGGCTCTGCGCGACGTTGTCCTTGATTGGCGCGTAGAAGCTCGGCCAGCCGGTGCCGGAGTTGAACTTCGTCTCGGAGGCAAACAGCGGGAGGTCGCAGCCGGCGCAGGCGAAGACGCCTTTGCGATGCTCATCGTTGAGCGGGCTCGTGAAGGGGCGCTCGGTGTCGGCCTCGCGCAAGACCGCGTATTGCGCCGGCGTGAGCATCTTGCGCCACGCCTCCGGCGTCTTGGTCACCTCAAAGTGTGCGTCGCCCGCGGCCGTGGCGCGGCTGTTCCACCACCTCACGGCGCCGAGGCTGGCGGCCGCGACGGCGGCGACGCCGGCGGTGCCTAAGAGAATGCTTCGTCGCGTAACCATGATGGCTCCTTGTGCGTTGCCGCTAAAGGCTAGAGTCTCAAGTGGAATTTAGGGGTTCTGGCCCGCGCTTCAATTCAACTTGCGCGCACGGGTGTTCACGACCGCTTTATCTGGCGCCGCTAGCCGCGCGAGGTCACATGGCCTGCGGGGATGACGATCTCGCAGCGCACGCCTTTGGCCGGGAAGGTGAGCGTGACGTCGCCGGCAAGAGCCTTGCCGACAACGTTTTCGAGCATGGCCCGGCCGAAGCCGGACCGTTCCGGCGGCGTGACCTCGGGCCCGCCGGTCTCCTGCCAGACGAGCTTGAGCTTCTTGGCCTCCTCGCAGAAGTCCCATTGGATGCGGATCTCGCCGAGCCCCTCGGACAGCGAGCCATATTTCTCCGCGTTGGCGGTCAGCTCGTGCAGGGCGAGCCCGAGATTGTGCACCGCCTCGGGCTTCAGCATGATGTCCTCGCCTTCGATGGCGATGCGCTCGCCGAACCGATCCGCATGGGCTTCCAATTGCTGCTCGACCAGCATGCGCAGAGAGGCACCCTGCCAATCGTCGGCGACGAGGAGATCGTGGGAGCAGCTGATCGCGTAAAGCCGTGCGCCGAAGCGATCGAGGAAGTCCTGGACCGAGGTCGTGCGCGCGGCGGTTTGCCGGGCGATGGCGTGGATCACCGCCAGCAGATTCTTGGAGCGGTGCGTCAGCTCCCGCAGCAAGAGGCGGAGCTGGTGCTCATTCGCTTTGCGCTCGGTGATGTCGACGGCGACCGAGGCCGTGCCGATGACGGTACCGTCCTCGCCGCGCAGAGGCTCGATGACGAAATAGAAGGACCGCTCCCGGCGATATAGCGCGAAGTCGATCTCGAGCTCTTGCGAGGCGCCGGTCTCCATGGCCTTGCGCTTGGCCGCCATGATCTTTTTCGCCGCTTCAGCGGGCATGATGTCGGCGTCGGTCTTGCCGATCAACTCGTCGGGCTTGAGCCCGGCCGGGAGATTGTGCACCCAGGTGAAGCGCAGATCCTTGTCCTGGCTGAACACCGAGATGGGCGAGCCGCGCAGCGCGATCTCGAAACGCTGTTTCGCCTCGGCCAGCTCCTTGGTGCGCGCTTCCACCCGCGCCTCGAGCTCTTGGCGCGCCGCCTTCAACTCGTCCAAGGTCTGCAAATGGGCGGCGATCTCCGCCTGGAGCCGGTCACGCGACGGCACGCGGACGAGATGCGGCGCGAGCCACCACAGACCGATGCCGGTGGCAAGCGCCAGAAGCGCCGCCGCACCTTTCAGCACGCCTTCGAACTCGCGTCCCGGCATCCACGGATTGAGCACCGCGGCGAAATGGACGAGGCCCACGGCAAACACGAAGAGAAGAAAGAGCTTCACCAGCGCCGCTTCGCCGGCGCTGCCCTCGCCTCGCCGCTTGTAGAGATAGAGGAGGACGGCAGGCACAAGCAGGAAGGTGGCGGCGATGATGCCGTCGCCGACCGCATGGAGCAGCGCCAGTCCGGTCGGCCAGCCGGACCGTCCTTCGATACCAAAGAGCAAGGCTAGCGAGCTTTCCATCGCGACCGGCCAATTCAATACGACACGACGCGCCCTATCATAGTGGCATGGCGCGCCGGCCTGAACCTAGCGTCTAGACGATCGCAGCAATCAGAGTGACGAGGAAAACGACGAGGAAGATGAAGAACAGGATGCGAGCGATGCCGCCCGCGGCAGAGGCCACGCCGCCGAAGCCGAACACGCCCGCCACCAAGGCGACGATGGCGAAGATGATCGCCCAATAAAGCAACATGTCTCACTCCTGGATCTTCAGTCTATGCCTCCGGGCGGTTCCCCGCCCCTCCTTGCTGCGCCCATGGCAAACGCCCGCTTGTACGGTTTCGTTGCAGCGCCCCTCGGTCAAAATCTGGCAATGGCCGCGAGCAGGTCCCGGTCAGTGAACGGCTTCCGCACCAGAGGCGCGTTCCGGTAGGCCGGTGGCAGGCTCTCCGGCCCGTAACCGCTGACGAAGGCGAAGGGGAGCCCGCGCGCGGCGAGCGCATCGGCGATGCGCCCCGCGGACTCGCCGGCGAGATGGGCATCGAGCAAGGCGCCGCGAAGCGGCACGCGTTCAATCGCGGCAAGTGCGTCACTGACGGTACTGGCGGGACCGGCCACGGCGATACCGGCGTCTTCGAGTGCCGCGACAATATCGAGCGCGATGAGGAACTCGTCCTCAACCACGAGAATGGGGTGTGCGGTCACCACTCCTTCACCTTTCCCTCATTCGGCGCGCGAGCCTCGCACGAAATCCGTGCACACTTTATGGCCGGCCGGTTCGCTCGTCGCCACCGGCGTCACGGGAACGCAGATAAGGCCCTGGGCGTTTCATGGTCTCTAGCGAACGGTCCACACCCTCCCCCGTGGGCCACAACACAGGAGTACTTTTCCATGAACTGGGATCGAATCGAAGGCAATTGGAAGCAGTTCCGTGGGCGGGCCCAGCAGCAATGGGGCAAGCTCACCAATGACGATCTCGACGTCGTCGAGGGGCGCCGCCAGGAGCTCGTGGGCAAGATCCAGGAGCGCTACGGCATTGCCAAGGACGCGGCCGAACGGCAGGTCGACACCTGGCTCCAAAATATGTGATGCGGACAGCAGGTTCGCCGCGCCGCCGGCGGAGGCGACAAAGTCTCCGTTTGGCGCGCGGCGGCCTCGCCGCGTAAGATGCGCTTCACACAAAATGCGCTAGTGTTCGTATGCTGCGCCATGCTTTGGGGGGAACATGGGCCCGACGATTCTTCTTTTTATCCTGCTCGGCGTTCTTCTCGCCGTGTTGCCCACCTGGCCCTATAGCCGGGCCTGGGGAGCGTTCCCCGCGGGCCTGGTCGGACTGATCGTCATCCTCCTCCTGGCCCTGATGTTCTGGAACAAGATCTAAGAGCAGGTCTGCCGTCTCCTCACGCGCTTGCCGAGGGCTGCTCGCGCAGCTGCGCGCGGCGCTCGAAGAACAGCGCCTGCGAGACGATCGCCTTCACCGTGTCCGGCTGATAGGGCTTGGTGATGAGGAACGCGGGCTCGGGCCGCTCGCCGGTCAACAGCCGGTCGGGATAGGCGGTGATGAAGATCACCGGCACCTGGAACGAGCCCAGCATCTCGTTGACGGCGTCGAGCCCTGAGCTCCCGTCGGCAAGCTGGATGTCGGCCAAGACGAGACCGGGCTTCTCCTTCGCCACCGCATCCACCGCCTCCTTATGGGTACGGGCGACGCCCGCCACGCGGTGGCCGAGCCCTTCGACGATACTTTCGAGATCCATGGCGATCATCGGCTCGTCCTCGATGATCAGCACGTCGGTTGCGACTTGTGCGGAGATCTCGCGGCCGGCGTCGTCGATCAGCGCTTCGATATTGCTCGGGCTGGTATTGAGGATCACCGCCGCCTCGTCCGGCGCGAAGCCTTCGACGGAGCACAGCAAGAAGGCCTGGCGCGGCAGCGGCGTGATCTGCTCGAGCTTGCGGTCGACAGCCGTCTCACCGTACGCACTGGTGTCCGCCTTCAAGTTGAGGCCGACGGAATTCCATAAGCCGAGAAACGTCCGGTAGAGCGCGAGCCGCGGATCGAGGTTCGTGTCGAATAGCGAGGGATCCTCGGCCAGCACCTCCAGCGTGGCCGCCACATAGGCGTCGCCCGCGCTTTGCGTGCCGGCGAGCGCCCGGGCGAAACGCCGCAGATAAGGAAGATGAGGTGCGATCATTTTCGACAAAGGCATCGGTCAGGCTCTCTCCAAAGGGCAGCACCGCCCCTCGCTGCATTGTCTCACAAACCAGGCGGGAGGGTGGCAATTTACGGATTTGCGACTTTACGACCTGCGTCCGTCAATGCCGCAACCGCGATAAGGTTCCCCTTGCCGTGGAACCGTTTGAAGCTTAGCGGGTTTTTTGCCTCAGAGGCGCGGCGGAATCCGTTACACTGTGGTTTGCCGAGAGCAGACTCACAAGGAGCCGCTGTGAAGCGCAACGACAAGAAGAAGGCCACCAGGCGCATGACGGTAGATGCCAGGAAAAGCGCGGATCGGGCTGGGCCTCGCGCTGGCAAGACCGGGCCAGGAGTCGAGTCGGACGAAGGCATGTCCCCTGCCCTTCAGGCGCATATCGGGCGCCACATTCGGGCGATGTTCGACGAGGTCGCGGAGGAGCCCGTTCCGGACCATCTCTTGAAGTTGCTCAAGGATCTCGACCAAAGCGGAGAGAAGTAACTTGCCGCCAGAAGTCTCCCCGGGCCTGAGAGAGTCCCTCGTGGCCCAAATCGGCAGCCTGCGGGCGTTCGCCGTGTCGCTGTGCGGCGACCGCGAGCGCGCGGACGATCTCGTCCAGGAGACTCTGTTCAAGGCGTGGAACCATCTCAACTCGTTCAAGGAAGGGACCAACCTCAAGGCGTGGCTGTTCACCATCCTGCGCAATACCTACTTCTCCGAGCGGCGTAAGCGGAAGCGCGAGGTGGAGGACGCAGACGGCAGCTATGCGGCGCGGCTCTCCTCTCGTCCCGAGCAGTACGGCCACATGGACATGAAGGATTTCCAGGCTGCTCTTTCGCAGCTTCCCGACGATCAGCGCGAGGCGTTGATCCTGGTGGGCGCGGCGGGCTTCTCCTACGAAGAGGCCGCGGAGATCTCAGACTGCGCCGTCGGCACCATTAAGAGCCGCGTCAATCGCGCGCGCACCCGTCTTGCCGACATGCTCGAGCTCGGCGAACCGGAAGACGACGCGACCGGCGGCACCCCGCCGGCCGCCAAGAGTGCTTGAGCGGCGCATCACAGCAGAAACCAGATGAAGACGCTCATGGTGATCAGCGAGCCAAGCGTGCTGAACAACAGGGCCGAGGCCGTCTCAGGGATGGCAACGCGATATTGAACGGCGAGCAGGACGACGAGCGTGACGGGGGGAAGCGCGCTCGTCACCACCGCTTCGCCGAGCATGGGATCGCCGTATCCCAGCCAGAGCATGCCGGCACAAACCAGACCCGGTTGAACCACGTTCTTGAGGAGGACGAGGAACATGACCGGTGTGTTCACGATGATCTTGTAGCCCGCGAGGATGATGCCCGCAGTGAACAGCGCTACGCCGGCTGATGCGTTCCCCAGCAGCGATAGCGAATTGTCGAACACCTCGGGCGTGTCGACATCGAAGAGCACGAGGACAAAGCCCGCGAACGGCAACCACACCACGGGCTGCTTCAGAGCGCTCAGGATCTTGGCCATGACGTCCGCGTCTTGTGGCGCCCCTTGCACGGAGGCTGAAGCGCTGCCCTGCCCGTGCGCGGTCGCGGGCTGTGCATCGAGGGACAGCAGGATCAGCGTCACGGGGACCAGGGCAACCACGATGATGATGCTGCCCACCGCCACGGGAATGTCACCCTTGTCTCCGTAGAGATAACCAAGCACGGGCGTGCCGACGAAGGCGGTGCTCGGTGCTGCCGCCGTCAACGCACGCAGTGCGCTCAAGCCCGGTGGATGGTGCAAGCCAAAGATGCCGAGCAGCAGAATCACGGCATACATGCCGATGATCGCCACGGCGAGAAAGGCCACCAACGGCAGATCGGCAAGAAGCTCGGCGCGGCCGGCGCTGACCACGCCGACGAAGAGCGAGAGTGGCAGCGCGTAGGTCATCACCATCTTGTTGAGGGTCGGCACCTCCTTCTGCTTGAAGTCGTGATGGCGCGCCGCGAAATAGCCGAGCAGAATGGTGATGACCGCGGGAAGCAGCGCTCCTAGAATCTTCTCAAGCATCGCCGGCTGTTCCCTACACGCGCTGATCGTGCCGAAGCGCGAAAGGGTACACAGGAGCCTTGATAAAACCTAATGACGCGGAGATGTATTCAGCCATGAAGACGCTTTCGGCCGCAGAGCTCGACCAAGCCAAGCTCGATCCCGCGTCCGTGTTCCACGGGCCGGAAGAGGTGCTCGCCGCCTCCCTCTCCGCCGAGGACAAGAAAGCCATCCTGCTGCGTTGGGAAGAGGACGCCGATGCTCTGATGCGGGCCACCGAAGAAGGCATGCCGCCCGAGGATGGCCGCCACAACCCCGCCGAACTGTTGCGCGCCGTGCAGGCCGCGCTCGAGACGCTCGACGGCCGCTAGACGCCCCTCCCCTATTTCCCTTCTTTATCTGCTGGTTACGCCGGAACCTTGCGCGCTTTTATGCGTTATCCAAAGGCGCAGGTGCATGACCCCTCGCGAGAAAGGAGGACGTAAATGGCAACGACCAAAATCGACAGAACGGGCGCCCACACCGAAATCACGGCCACTGAAGCCCGTCAGGGCCGCCATGTCGGCTTGATCTGGGTGCTCGGTATTTCCCTCACTCTCGCCGTGATCGCCGGTATCGCGCTCGGATTCGGCTGGATTGCGCAGCCTTTCGGCGCCTGACCCCTTGATGTTGGGGCGGCTAAGACAAATCTCTATGGTTAAGCTTCCCGAGCGGATGGGGATGGACCATGAGATTTCGTCTGAGTTGCGCATGTGCCGCGCTTCTGGCGGCGACGCTTGTGCTGGCCGTCACGCCGGTCAGCGCCAAGAGTACGGAATCGCAGGAGAATTCCTCTTATTCGGCGTTCGCCGACTTAGCCTCCACGCTGAAGGCGGAGAGCGAGCAGGCCCTTGCCGCGACAGCCAAGGCGGCGGCTCAAGCCGTCGGACAGAGTAGAGCCGCTATCGCCGAGGCCGAGAAGGATTTCGCCCCGCGCTTTGAGACTTTCCGGCTCATGTTAAACGAGCAGAAAGCTCGAACTCGGCATCATCGGCCAGGATGCGGCTCAACGGCTCAAGGCGTGGACGGAAGCCGCGACCAAAGCTTGGGACGAGAAGTGGTCCGACACCTGGGCGCACTCTTGGGCCGAGATCCACCGCTCGGCTTTTGAGACGCTCGATCGGTTCAGAGATTGGATCGCGAAGCAGTCCGTGTCGGACGACCAAACTGAGACCCCCGTTTGACCCTGCGTATGAAGATAGAGAGATACAAATGACCGATAACACCCCCAAAGACCAACAGGCTGAGAAAGAGTGGGCCGACCTGCAGCGCGACCTCGACACGCTTGGCGAGCAGCTCGGCAGCTTGCGCGACCATACCGCCGCGCTCGGGGACGCCCTGGTGGCGAACCTCGAGTCCCAGTACCAGGATGTGCGGAACCGCGCGATCGGCTTCCGCTCCGCCACGGAGGCGCAAGTCGAAGATATCCGTAAGACCGCCCTGCAGCAGGCCATGGAGACCCAAGCCTCGCTGACCGATACCGGCAAGGAAACGGCCCGCCAAGTGTGGGAGCGTTCCGAGCCGCTGCGCCAAGGCGCGCAGGAGGTCGGCAAAGGTTTCGTCCGGGCCTGGTCGGAGCTCGCCACCTCGTTCGGCAAGGCCGCCGAAAAAATCCAGACCGACAAGGACAAGGCCGCCGCCGGCGAAGAACACAAGACGAGCTAACCCGTTTAAAGAGCGCACACCTAAGAAAACGCCCGGGGTCGAAAGCCTCGGGCGTTTTTGTGTGGGCTAGCCCGCGTGTGCCGGCTCCCGTGCGCCTGCCTGCACGGGCTGCATCAGCTCCGCACGGACAAGCCCGCGTACCGAGTTGCCGAGATAGATGCGGTCGGCGCGGGAGAGGTCAGCCGGCGTCAGCACCGCCTCGCTCGCCGCGGCGCGTGGCAGATCGAGCAACTCCTCCCGCAATGTCCCTGGCAGAAGCCCGCAAGAGAGCGCCGGGGTGAACAGGCGCCCGTCCTGCTCGAGGAACAGCGTGGTGCGCGTTCCCTCTGTCAGCTCGCCGCGGGTGTTGAGGAAGACAACCTCGTCGCAGCCGGTCAGCGCCTTCTGCCGCTCGATCTCGCGGTCGTAGAACTGCCGCCGCGTGGTCTTGTGATAGAAGAGCGGGTCTTTCTCGTCGACGCGCTGATCGGAAATCACGAAGCGCCACACCGTGTCCTTGGTGGGTAGCGTGATCTCGGTCGAGGTGACGGTGATGGTACCGTCCTCGCCGAGGAGACACCGCACCATGGCGACCGGCGTGGTGATAAGGGCGGCTTCCGCGTTGAGCGCGGCAAGCACCGCCTCGCGCGAGAATGGGTAGCCGAAATGATGGGCCGACGCCTGGAGCCTGGCGAGATGCCGCTCCAGAAGGTGGAAGCCCCCCTCCTTCTCGTAGCGCAAGGTCTCGATCAGCTCGAAGGGCGTGTCGACCTTGGTGAGGAAGTGCGCCTTCAACAGGCACTCCTCGTATTCGGATTCCTCCTTGGAGTCGGCCACGATACCGCCACCGATACCCATCTCGCCGCCTTGGCCGTCGAGCACCACGGTGCGGATCGCGACGTTGAACTGGGCGTCGCCTGACGGGGCGATATGGCCGATGGCGCCGGTATAGATGCCGCGGGCGCCGCCTTCGAGCTCGCGGATGATCTCCATGGCGCGCACCTTGGGCGCGCCGGTGACCGAGCCGCAGGGGAAGAGCGCGCGGAGCATGTCCTTGAGCCCCATGTCGGAGCGCAGCTCGGCGCTTATCCCCGAGGTCATCTGATGCACCGAGCGGTAGGTCTCCACCGTAAACAGATCGGTGACCTCGACGGAGCCGATGCGCGCCACGCGGCCGAGATCGTTGCGCAAGAGATCGACGATCATCAGATTCTCGGCGCGCTGCTTCTCGTCCACCGCGAGCCAGGTCTTGAGACGCGCGTCCTCGCGCGGCGTGCGGCCGCGCGGCGCGGTGCCCTTCATGGGCCGCGTCGAGATGTGCTGGCCTTCGCGGCGGAAGAACAGCTCCGGCGAGAGCGACAGCACGTGCAGCTCCGGCGTGGCGATCAGCCCCCCATAGGCCACGCGCTGCTTGCGGCGAAGCGCGGCGTAAAGCGCGACCGGATCGCCTTCGAAGTCGAAGAAGAATTTCTGGGTGAGATTGATCTGGTAGACGTCGCCGGCGGCGATGTAGTCCTTCACCGCGCGAAAGGCGGCGCCATACTCATCGCGCGTCCAGGAAAGACGAAGATTGGAAATCTTCGCGCGATCGGCCCCGCCGTTGGCGTCGAGCCAGGCCCGCGTCTGCGCATCATCAAAGGCTTGCGGTTCCTTGAACAGCCCGATCCAGAAGAGCGGCGTGCGCCGGTCCTGCGGCAGGAGGTCCTTCAATTTCGGTTCGAGGCAATAGCCGAGCTCGTAGCCGAAATAGCCTGCCGCGTGGAGCCCGCGGGCGAGGCCTGCCGAGACCTTCTCGAGCGCCGCCTCGACCTCGGCCGGATCGCGCACGGAGACGACCTCTTCCGGCGCGGTGAAGAGCAGGCTGCGGCCGCCCGGCGTCAGGCTGTCATCGAGAAGGACGTAGGGCAGAGCAGCAGTCATCAGGTCGCGCCGGTCACGAAAGCCAAGGCCAAGCCAAGCATAGCGGATATGGGATTTTTGTGCGCCAACATCGAGGCGCGGGGCGAGCCCCATTTTTGGCGCCTAGACGAGAATCAGCATCTCGCCTTTGCCGAGCACGGCCATGTCGCCCATGAGGCGGCGGGCCTTCGCGCCGAGCCGGATGCTCATGCCTTGGCCGCGCAGCCATTGCTCCAGCAGACGCAGATAGTCGAACTCCATCACGCCGCAATCGCTGAACGTGGGGAGGATATGCCTCGGCTTCTCCATGAAGATCAGGCTGCCGCGGCGATTGCCATAGCCCGCATAGCGGCCGACGCCGCGCCTCAGGAGAAGCGTTCCGGCGATCATCCGCCCGCCGGCATAGTCGCCCGCTGTAGCCGCCGACCACGACAAGGCCGCGGCGCATGCGCTCGCCGAGAAGGCCGCCGGCATTGCCGCCAATGGTGACGAAACCGCCCTTCATGCCCATGGTGTCGCCGAGGCCGACGCCGCAGGCCTGGTCGCCGACGTTGCGCGAAATGGCGATATGGCCGCCGGCCATGGATGCGCCGGCGAGAACGCCGGCGCTGCCTTTGACCGCGATCTTGCCGCTCTTCATGAAGGTGCCGAGATAGGCGCCCACATTGCCTTCGACATGGATTTCGCCGCCCGACGAGCCCTGCCCCGATCTTGTCGCAACGCTCGTCGGTGCCGGCGAAGTGAAGATTATTCGCGTCCTTGCCCTTCACCTTGAAGGCATCGCCCACGGTGAGCTTTTGGCGCGTCGTGCCGATTTGCAGCGCCTCGATCTCTTTGCGGTTGAGGCCGGCCAGCTTCGCCGGCACGAGCGGTGACAGATCGAGCCGTTGGTCCGGCGTGTGCTTGAGCTCGAAGACAAGCGCGCTCACCCGACGATCTCCTTGAGATGGAAGTGATGGGGTCCGAGATTGCCGCCGTAATTGCCGGCGGTGATGTGGGTGACGCCTTCCCGCGCGCCGCCTCTGGCGATGGCGTGGATGCCCTCATACATGGCCTCCGAGATGGCGTCGGCGGTCAGCCCGTCGATGACGATCTCCAGCACCGCCTCGACATTGAGCGGCAGGTCGGACTTCACCGCGCCTTTGAGGCTCGGGCAATAGGCGTCGTTGGTCGAGGCGATCTGGCCCTTGTACTTGGAGCCGACCTTGGAGCCGGAGCGCACGATGCCGCCGGGGAACGGCGTGATCACGCCGGGCACGTCGGCCATGGCCTTGACCGCGCGGGTGCAGGCGGCGAGCACGGCCCGCGTGGGACTTGCCCAGCACCAGCAGGTTGCCGCCGCCGACCGCTTTCTTGGTGAGACCCACCTTGTCCTCGCAGAGGAACTCGCCGTCCATGACGGGGATGCGCCAATAGCGCTTGCCGCCGAGCACTTTCGACATCTGCCAGCCGTCGCCGAAGAAGCGGAGCGAGGCGCCGAGCTTCAGCGTCTTCTCGCCTTCGAGACCGGCGAAGCAGGCGGAGCCCGGGCTCGTCAGCACGCATTGGCCGACGCGATTGCGCAGCTGCGTCTGGAGCTTGCCGGCGTCCATGGTGAAGAGCAGCACGGCGACGCCCGGGCGCCCGTCCGGCGTCTCTTTCCGGCTAGAGCTTGCCCTCGATGCCGGCCTCCGCACCGCAGGCGATCACCGAGGTGGCGAAGCCGGTCATGGTGCGCGCGGCGATGTCCGCCCACTCGGCGGTCGGCGCCGTGATGATGATCCGTGTGCCGACCATGGGAAAGGCCTCGGCAAACGTCTCGACGATGGTGATGCCTTTGAGTTTCAGATCAGACATATCAATTCAGACATGGGACGGTTGCGAAGCGGTCGGGACGGTGGGTGATAGCATCGGAAACGCCGAACCAGGAAGGGTCGGCGCCATAATAGCGGTCATAGAAGGCGCTGACGCGGCGTTTGATCTGCGCATCGAAGCCGGGCTCCACGTGATAGCAGCGGCCCCAGGTCACACGGACGACCTTGCCGTCGCGGACCACGAGCTTGCCCGACTTGAACACGAGATCGGCGGCAGCAAACATCGCCGTCTTGTTCTTCTGGTCTGTATAGACCGCGATATCGGCGATAGCGCCAGGGCCCAAATGGCCGCGGTCGGTCAGGCCGAGGAGCTTTGCCGGCGCCCCGCGGGTGATGACGGCCAGCTCCGACAGGGTCAACTCGCGGGTGATCCCGGCGAGATTCGAGACCTCGCGCACCTCTTTGGGCAGATCGTCGAGCCAGCGGGCCCGCTCGTCCCGATCCATGAGCAGATGGAAGATCTCGGGATAGCGGATGAACAGCGCGCCGTTCGGATGGTCGGTGGAGAACAGCACCCGCCACGGGATCCTCGGCCATCAAGAAGATCTCGAGCCCGATCGCCCATTGCAGCGCGTTGACGAAGCTTTTTGAGCGGTAGTTGTAGGGCACCACGCCCGTGCCGTTGCCGTCGCCCTGATTGATCACCCATTTCTTGGGGCTCGCGGCGCCACGCGCATCGAACTGGCGCAGGATGTCGCCGGAGACGGTGACGGTCTGGCCGAACATCACCTGGCCCACATCGACCGTCGCGTTCTTGTGTCTGTTCACCGCCTCCATGAGGCGCGGCGCGCCGGAGGAGAATCCCTTCTCGCCGGCGTCGCCATAGCCGTAGAACTGGATATGGGCGAAGTGGATGGGGAGGCCTTGCGTCGCCTCTATGGTGGCGACCGCCGTCTCCACATTGCCGGCAATGCCGAGATTGTTGCAGTGGACATGCGGCGGGTGTGGCACGCGGAGATCGGCGACCGCTTTCTGCAGCGACTCCACGATGGCGCGGGACGAGACGCCGTAATCGGGCACCTCGTCGTCGAGATCGAAGGTGCGGGCGTTGAACTTGAAGGCTTCGGAGCCGCCCGCATTGATGATCTTGAGACCGATCGCCTTGGAATGCTGGAGCGTCCAGGCGACATAGTCTTTCAGCTCGTCGCCGCCGGCGCGCCCGCCGCGGAGCAGCTCGAGCGTGTAGTCGTCATTGCCGAGGATCACGAGCCCCGCCATGTCGATGATGGGGATCGCGGCGAGCTCGGCCTGCGCCTCGATGGCGTGGGTCGGGATCATCGCCGGCTCGATCACCGTGGTGTAGCCCATCTCCGCATAGCGGATGCCGGTGGCGTAAGAGCCCCAGGCGGCAGGCGAGGCCAGGATCGGCTGGCCCTCTGCGGCGGCGAGCGCCGGAAGCTCCGGCATCAGCTGGCGCCCGAGGGTGACGTTGGTACCGGCGATATGGGAGTGCACGTCGATGGCGCCGGCCATGACGATCTTGCCGCTGACGTCGTAGACCTCGTCGGCCTTGCGGCCTTCGGGCTTGGCGACGATGCGGTCGTCCTCGACGAAGAGATCGCCGACTTCGTCGCGGTCATGGACGGGATCGATGATGCGGCCGCCTTTGAGCTGGATGAGCATCAGGCGGCTTCCCGTTCGTCGATCAGCTCGCCGATGCGGCTGAGCACCGAGGCGACCGTCGGCTTGGCATCGCTCGGCTTGGTGGCCTTGACCATGCCGATTCCCGAGATCGGCGTCAGATAAAGCGCGGCGTCGTGGTCGCGGCCCGCGCAGGCGACCTCAATGACGATATCGGCACCCTCCCCGGTCGCGTCATCCGACGACAGCACGACGGTAGGGACGCCTCTGGGCCAGGGCTCGCCCCGCTCCGCAAGCGCATCGATCCAAACGAGTGCGTCCGCCTCTCCACTTTCGATCAGACGGCGTGCCGCAAATCGTCGCGCATCGTGCTCCGGCTTAGCACCGGCAAAGCTCGTCCTGACCGGAAGTCCGCAAGTCCAAGTCGAACACAGGTTCACGCCGTCGCCGTTGCCGGGGGCCGCAAGCGCCAGAGTTGCCGCGCGCGTCGTGACGCTCAAGTGGCGGACGATGTCGAGAATGGTGAAAAGGGCCGGCTCATCGAGATCGGCGGCGGAATACACGAACACGGCGAAGGCCGCTGCTCTAAGCCGCTCGGCAACGCCGGCGAGTCGGTCATCGGGCGCTTCGCCGGCAATGTGCCGTTCGCCAACCGCAGCGCCAAGCCTCGCGATAAGCGCCGGCAGGTCTCGGTCGTCACACGCAATCGACGTGAGCGGCACGCGACGTGACGCGTTGGCGAGCTTGCCACCGAGTAGAATCACCTCGCGCACGTGGTCGCCTGGACGCGGCAGCCCTTTCTCCTCGGGAAACAATTTGCTGATGAGGTCGGGATCGCGCTCAAGCGGTTCGCTTCCGACGATGACGATGACATCGGCACGGTTGCGCGCTTCGCCGAAGCTCGCAGACGACGCTCCTCGTTCGCGCATGATCTGCGACATCCGCGCAAGGCTTTCGCCCGCGGCATGATCGATGACGCCGCCGAGCTTCTCGGCGAGCGCCAGCGCCGCCTCAGCGCCGCGAATGTCCGTGAAAAGACCACCGAAGACGGGGAAGCGTGCGCGGCCAAGCAGATCTGCTGCCCGTTCGAGCGCGCTCGTCACCTCGGCCTCCTCCCCGTTTCCTTGTTCTAGCGGCGCACAAATAAACAGGTGTGCGGAGGGTGGCAAGCGCGGGAATGCTCGCCGGTGGATTGCCGGCTAGTCCTTGGGCTTGTCGTACTTGACGTAGGAAAAGCGCATGTCCTCGGCGGGCGTGCCTTCCAGCGCGCCGCCTTCCTGGCCCGGCTGCCAATGGACCACGTCCTCGATCTTCTTGGCGAGCTCGAAGTCCTTGTCGGTGATGCCTTTGGCCGCGTGGTTCATCAACCGCACCTCGACCCACGCATAGGACGCGGTGATGTCGGGGTGGTGCCATGCGGCCTCGGAGAGATGGCCGATGGTGTTGATGACCATCAGCGTGCCTTTCCAGCTATGGGTCTTGTACTTGCGCCGGATCCAGCCGCCTTCGAGATACCAGTGGGGCAGCTCCTTCTTGAGCCGCGCCTCAACCTCTTCATCGCTATAGGTGCGCTCTTTCGTTGCCATGGCTGCCTTCTTTTGAAAAAGTGGGATCGCTTTCCCGTTACACAAAGAGCATATCGAGGGGCCCGAACCCGATCAATGGGAGGTCTTTGAGGCGCGCCGATGCCAGACCTGGAACGCAATAAAGAGACGGTTTTGGCCTTCTACGACATGGCCTTCAACCAATCGCGACCGCGCGAGGCGATGGCGCTTTATGCCGGGGACGTCTACATCCAGCACAATCCCGGCGTGAAGGACGGCAAGGAAGGGTTCATCGAATATTTCGAGGAGATGGACCGCCGCTTTCCGGACAAGCACGCGACCTTCAAGCGCGTGATCGCCGAAGGCAATTACGTGTCGCTGCATTGCTTGCAGGAGTGGCCCGGCGATCGTAACTGGATCGCCATGGACATTTTTCGGTTGGATGACGCGGGAAAGATTGTAGAGCACTGGGACGTGCTGCAAGTCGCGCCGGACTCCTCGGCGAATGCGAACGGTATGTTTTGACGTCCACAGTTTCGCGATCCGTTTTGGTAAAATCCGGTCCCATGTCCGCTTCTCCTACCGTCACGGTCACCACGACGGCGCGGCTTCATTTCGGATTTCTCGATCCGAGCGGACGGAGCGCGCATCCTTTCGGCAGTTCTGGACTGTCGCTCAACCGTCCGTCTACGCGCGTCACTTTGCAGCGTGCCGAAGCATTCGCGGTGAGCGGGCCCGAGAGCGAGCGGGCCGCGCGCTATCTCAAGAGTATCGCCGAGAGCTGCGGCGTCGCCCACGCCTACCGGCTCCACGTGCATCGGGCCATTCCGCCGCACGCCGGGCTTGGCTCGGGGACGCAGCTTGCGCTCGCGGTCGGCTCGGCGCTCGCCGCGGCGGAAGGCATCGCGCTTTCGCCGCAAGAGATCGCGACGCGGCTCGGGCGCGGCGCGCGCTCAGGCATCGGCATCGCCACGTTCGAGGCGGGCGGTGCTGTGCTCGACAGCGGACCGCGCGACGGGGCGCTGCCTGAGCTCGTCGCCCGCGTTCCCTTCCCGGATGGCTGGCGCGTGCTCCTGATCTTCGACGCGCACACCAAAGGGCTCGACGGGGCGAGCGAGGTGGCGGCCTTCGAGGCGCTTCCGGCCTTTCCCGACGCCGAGGCAGATCCCTTGCGCGCGCGGATCATGGAGCGCGCCTTGCCTGCGCTCGAGCACAGCGACTTCGCGACCTTCTGCGCCGAGGTCGGACACTTGCAGGACGTCATGGGGGCCTATTTCGGGCCCCTCCAAGGCGGCCCCTATACGAGCCCGCACGTGGCGGACCTGCTCGACTGGCTGCGTGGGCAAGGCGTCACCGGGCTCGGCCAGAGCTCATGGGGGCCGACTGGCTTCGCCTTCGCACCCTCCGAGGAGGCCGGCGAGGCGCTGCTCGCCGCCGCGAAGGCGCGCGCGCAGCACGACGGCTTGCGCTTCACGCTCGCCCAAGGACGCAACCAAGGCGCCGAGATCGCGATAGACTGAGCAAGGGAATCGGTAACGGTCGCCGCGTGAGGCGCTTTGCCGCCTGCCTGAGTATGCTAAAGCGAGGCATTCCAAGCCGTCAGTTTCGCGCCTCTCGCGCGCCAAATCAGAATACGGGAGATCCAAGCGATGGCGCTGCCACGCATTCTGCACATGATCACGCCGCTCAAACATATGAGCCCGTTCGACGTGAACATGGCGCTCGACGCCGGTTACGACGACGCCATCCCCTATACCAACGTGACCATCGAGGACGTGTACGGCCTGGTGCAGGACGCGATCTTCTCGCGCAGCCCTGACGGCATCAAGCGCACCGGCATGTTCATCGGGGGAAAGAAGGCCATCGAGGCGCTCGACATGATGGACCGCGCCAAGAAGGCGATGGTGCCGCCGTTCGAGATCTCGGTGTTCGCCGATCCGGCCGGCTCGTTCACCACCGCCGCGGCCATGGTCGCCTGCGCCAAGAAGGCGCTTCAGGAGAAGTTCAAGACCGACCTCAAGGGAAAGCGCGTCGTCGTGTTCGGCGGCACGGGCGTGGTCGCGTTCGCCTCCGCCGTCATCGCCACGACCGACGGCGCCAAGGCGGTTCTCGTCGGCTATGACGGGCCGGAACGCGTGCGCCGGCTGACCATGGAAGCGAATGACAGGTTCGACGTCGATCTCGGCTATGCGGACGGCACCACCGAGGAGCAGAAGGCGGAGCTGGCGCAGGACGCCGACATGATCTTCTCCGCCGGTCCCGCCGGACGCCAGATCCTGAGCCTCGAACAGATCAAGCCGGCCAAGGACCTGAAAGTGGTCGCCGACGTCAACGCGGTCCCGCCGCTCGGCATTGAGGGTGTCGGCATCAAGGACAACGGCGCGCCGATCGAAGGCACGAGCGCCGTCGGCATCGGCGCGCTCGCCATCGGCGACGTGAAGTACAAGACCGAGACGGGCCTGTTCAAGGAGATGATCGAGGCCGAGAAGCCGGTCTATCTCGATTTCCGTGCCGCCTACAAACTCGCGCAAGCGCTCGTCTCCTAGACGCTCGCGTCCGGGACGCTTGCGTCCGGGATCACGCGCCGGAGCCGCGGCACGCTCCTCATCGCCGCGATCTCAGGCCGGGCGCTGGCGCGCGCAGCAGTCGATGCCGGCTTCGATGCGCTCGTCGCCGATTTCTTCGCCGACGCCGACACGGCCCGCTTGGCCCATGCCTGCCGCAAGCTGCCGGGCGACATCGCGCGCGGCTTCCAATGGCGAAGCCTCGCGCCCGCGCTCGAAGCGCTAGCCAAGCAGGCGCCCTCGCCGCTGCTCGGTCTGGTTTATGGCTCGGGCTTCGAGGACCGGCCCCATCTCCTCACCCGCCTCGCCGAACGCTGGCCGCTCCTCGGCAACGACGCGGAGACGGTGGAGAGGATCAAGGCGCCGGAGACGTTCTTCGCCACGCTCGATGCGCTCGGTATCGCTTATCCCCCCACGCTCATGGAGCGGCCTGCCAAGGGCGCGGGCTGGGTCGCCAAGCGGCGGGGCGGCGCCGGCGGCAGCCATGTGGTGCCGAGCCGGCTCCAGAAGGATGCCACAGACGTCTATTACCAGGCGTTGGTCGAGGGCCGCGCCGTTTCGGCGCTCTTTCTCGCCAACGGATCGAGAGCACGCGTGCTCGGCTTCAGCGAACAATGGACCGCACCGGCGCCGCGGCGTCCGTGGCGTTACGGGGGCGCGGTGCAGCCGGCGTCGCTCCCCGAAGACGCTGCCGACGCGATGACGCGGGCGGTGACGGCGCTCTCCGCCGCGTTCGGACTGAAGGGCCTCGCCTCGGCGGATTTCGTTCTCGCCGAGAATCGGCCCCTGCTTCTCGAGATCAACCCGCGACCCGGCGCCACACTCGATATCTTCGCAGGCGCCAAAAAACCGCTTGCTCAAACTTCACGTCGATGCGGTCCTCGACGGCACGCTTCCCCGAAAACCGCTTGTCTTCGAGGGCGCCGCAGCCTCGTCCATCGTGCATGCGCCGAAGGGTGTCATTGTGCCGCGCAGCATGACTTGGCCCTCTTGGGCGGCCGATCTGCCACAGCCCGGCGAGCGGATCGACAAACAGCGCCCGATATGCACTGTACTGGCCCGCGCCGGGACTGAAGCGCGTGCCAAACGCCTCGCCGAGACCCGCAAAGCCAGCCTGCTGGCCAAGATTCAAGAACTGAGCAAGGGGGATGAGTGTGAACGACAAGAAGAACGAAGGAAGCGCAACGCACCAGATGAAACAGCCGAGCGTCAACGCACAGGTCGCACCGCTCATCGCCGCGATCATCGATAATGCCGATGCGCTGCGCGTCGCGGTGACGAAAGGCGCGCTGGGCGAAACCCTCATCGATTGCGGCGTCAACGCCGTGGGCGGCCTCGAAGCCGGGCGCCTGCTTTCGGAGGTCTGCCTTGGCGGTCTCGGCCAGGTGACGTTCGAGACGACCAACACCGAAGATCCCTGGCCGTTCATGGTGACCGTGCATACGAGCCAGCCCGTGATCGCTTGCCTCGGCTCGCAATATGCCGGCTGGAGCCTCTCGGTCGACGTGGGCGGCAAGAAATTCAACGTGCTCGGCTCGGGCCCGGCGCGCGCCATGGGCTCGTCGGAGAAGCTGTTCGACGAGCTCGGCTACCGCGACAAGGCCAAGAGTGCTGCGCTCGTCATCGAGGCCGACAAGGCGCCGCCGGCCGAACTCATCGAGCACGTGGCCAAGGCCTGCGGGATCACGCCCAAGCAGCTCACCATTCTCTATGCGCCGACATCGAGCCTCGCCGGCACGGTGCAGATCGCCGCGCGCTGCCTCGAGGTCGCGCTGCACAAGGCGCATGAGCTGCACTTCCCGCTCGAGGACATCGTCGACGGCATCGCCACCGCGCCGCTGCCCCCGCCCGCCCCCGGCTTCATCGAGGCCATGGGCCGCACCAACGACGCCATCATCTATGCGGGGCGGATCCAGCTCTACGTCACGGGCGAAGCCGACGCGGCGAAGAAGCTCGCCGAGGAGCTGCCGAGCCTCACGTCGAAGGACTACGGCAAGCCGTTCGCCGAGCTGTTCGCCGCGGTGAAGGGCGACTTCTACGCCATCGATCCGATGCTGTTCAGCCCGGCAAAGGTCACGGTGACGTCGCTCAAGACGGGCGAGAGCTTCCAGAGCGGCCATATCGACGCCGCCATCCTCCAGCGGTCCTTCTCCTGACCTCCATGGAACCAGAGACGTCCACCACCCCGTCCATCGTCCTCTTCGGCGATGGACGGGATTGGCACGGCAAGAGCCTGCTGAGGGCGTTCAAGCGGCGCGGCATCACTCCGCTGGTCGCGCCGCTTCCGACATGCGGCTTCTCGACCGAGACGGCGACGGGCCTTGCCATTCCCGGCCTCGGCGACCATCGCCCCGAAGGCGCCTTCGTGCGCTTCATCCCGGGCGGCAGCTTCGAGGAGGTGACGCTCTATCTCGGGGTGCTGCATGCCTTGCGCGAGCTCGGCGTGACGGTGTGGAACGATGCGCGCGCCATCGAGCGCTGCGTCGACAAGTCCACCACGACATTCTTCCTGCAAAAGGCGGGACTGCCGACGCCGCGGACCTTCGCCGGGGTCGATCGCAGCGAGGCGGAAGAGATCGTCGCGCGCCTCCTCGGTGAAGGCCATCGCCTCGTGCAGAAGCCCCTGTTCGGGGCGCAAGGCAACGGCTTGCGCCTGATCGCTTCCGTCGACGACCTGTCGCCGCCCGAGGAGGTGAACGGCGTCTACTATCTGCAAGAGTTCGTGCCGGCGGCCCAGGCGCATCATCAGGACTGGCGGCTCTTTGTCTGCGCCGGCCGCGTCATTGCCGCTATGATCCGGCATGGCTCGAGCTGGATCACCAACATCAAGCAAGGTGCGAAGGCCAAGGCCGCCATCGCCAGCCAGGAACTCATCGACCTTGCCGTGCGTTCCGCCGCATGCGTCGGCGCCGACTATGCGGGGGTCGACATCATCCAGGCTCCTGATGGGCAGTTCCTGGTGCTCGAGGTGAACTCCATGCCGGCGTGGAACGGATTGCAGCGGGTGAGCCGTCTTCGCATCTCGGACTATGTGGTCGACGCCTTCCTCGATGCGGCGCTGCCGCCTGCGCGCCGCAAGGACCAACGAGGGCGCTTGACCAGGCCGCTCAAGCCCGAGGCCGTCGCGCAAAGCTTCCATGAGGCTTGCCTTGCCGAGCTCGACGCGCTGAAGCCGGGCAACGTGCACCGTTTCGCTGACGGTCACCGCATGAGCGTGGCCGATTTCGAGGCCAGCGCTGCCGCGGCCGCGCCATTGATCGGCGCAGCAGGCCTTTCCTTGGGTGCACGGATCGAGGGGGCCGTGGCGGCGACGAGAGATGCGGTCGGGCAGAACACCAATCTCGGCATCATCCTGCTGGCCGCTCCCCTCGCCCAGGCCGCGCTCGATCCCGGCAACGGCGAATTGCACGATAAGCTCGTCCAGGTTCTCGAAAACCTCGACGTGGATGACGCCCGTGCGGCCTATCGCGCCATCCGGATTGCAGAGCCGGGCGGATTGGGCCGGGCACGGGAGCATGACGTGGCCAACGAGCCTGATGTCACCCTGCTGGAGGCCATGCGCGCGGCCGAGACCCGCGACCGTATCGCCTGGAACTACACCCACGGCTTCGTCGATATCTTCGATCTCGGCCTCAAATGGCTGGATGGCGGGAGGACGCGCTGGGGCGACGTGCCGTGGGTCGCGACCTATATCTATCTCGGATTTCTCGCCCACATCCCCGACACCCTCATCGAGCGCAAGTTCGGCGGAGACATCGCGAGCGAGGTGCGCGACGAGGCGCGGCCGATCGAAGCGGGGCTTTCGCAATGCACCACGCCCGACGAGATGGCCGCGCCGCTCGCCGCTTTCGACCGTTCCTTGAAGGAACGAAACCTGAATCCCGGGACTTCTGCCGATCTTACCGTCGCCACCTTGTTCGCGGCTGCGCTGCAGGACCAGTAAACGCGGCAATAAGGAACAATATCCGGCAGGCAAAACAGTCCAATAATCGACTTGCCGATCCTTCCAGCCCCGGCTTATGTTCTGCCCCGCGGAGCTTCTTTCCAGGAGTTGCGGACGGAGGAGCATATCCCAAAGCACTTTCGTCGGCTTGTCGCCGGGCTATGGGCCGGTGGCGCCGTTTTGTTCTTTTGACCACGTCTCAGTACTAGGGAGGGGTTGGCTCATGGCCAAAATCACTGGTGTTTGTGTCGGCGAATCGCTCGTCGGCGACGGTAACGAAGTTGCTCATATCGATTTGCTGCTTGGCCCGCGCGGCAGTGCCGTTGAGACGGCTTTCTGCAATGCGCTGACCAACAACAAAGACGGCTTCACCACGCTGCTTGCGGTGGTCGCGCCGAACCTGCTCTGCAAGCCGCCGACCATCCTTTACAACAAGGTCACCATCAAGGACGCACGTCAGGCCGTGCAGATGTTCGGTCCTGCGCAGTACGCCGTGGCCAAGGCCGTGGCTGACTCGGTTGCCGAGGGTGTGATCCCCGCCAACGAGGCAGACGACCTCTATGTCTGCGTTGGCGTGTTCATCCACTGGGAAGCCAAGGACGACAAGAAGATCCAGGACTTCAACTATCGGGCCACCAAGGAAGCCATCGAGCGCGCCGTCAAGGGCGAGCCCAAGGCTTCCGACGTGACCGCTCAAGAAGGACTCGGCTCACCATCCCTTCGCCGCTGGCTGAAAGGGAGAACCCCCAGGTCGGGACGAACCCGGCGGAAGAGATGGTCCGGGCCCGATTCGGCGGTGGCTGCAGAAGCTCGGTTTCTAAGAAAACGGGGCCGACCGCCCTCAAGTTTGAGATCGCCGCTCTCGCAAGAGGGCGGCGATTTCTTTTTGGGTGATCGCACCCGAATGAAGCGCAGTGGCGGCAAGCACGCCGCGCGCGCCCTGCCCCGCCACCTGCACGACGTCATCGAGATTGCTCACCCCGCCGGCGACGAACACGGCGCGGTCACCGGCAAGGCTTGCTGCGTCGCTTGCAAGCGTTCGAGGTCGGGCCCGCCTTCCGTGCCGACACGGCCGAGACTCATCAGGATGAGCCGGTCGGGCCAGAGCGCGGGATTGGTCATGACCTGTTGCGGCCCGCGCAAACCCTGCTCGTCGAAATCGAGAGACAGGACGACGCTTGCAGCCGAAGCTCGCGCGGATATTGTCCCAGGCCTCGAGGCTGGCGACGCTCTCGCTGCCGATGACCAGAGTGGCGCCGAGCGGCAACCAGAAGGCGCAGTCGGTCACGTCGGAGAAGCCGGCATCGATCCACAGCGCCGTGTCGGGAAACGCGTGAGCGAGCTCGCGGCACAGGTCGAAATTGTTGCCGCGCCCCAGAATCGCATCGAGATCGGCGATATAGAGGACCGGCGAGAAGGTGATGCCGAGAAGCGCCCGGGCGATGGCCACCGCATCGTGGGGCGGCCCGAATGGGGTGGCGATCGGCCGGTACTCGGCCCGCTTGCCGGCATGCGCCTGCTTGCCGGCGCGGGCGTGGACGACTAACCCATCCTTGAGGTCGATCACGGGGATGATGGCGAAATCGCCTGGGAGATTTGCCGAGACTGCCTCGGACTGAACCGTCATGGCCGTGGGTCCTGGCATTGCCTGTCTTCCGATGCTGATCTCTATCATGACCTGAAATATCGTCCTGGCAAATGAGGGCTGAATGGCAGCGGTTTTTGGGTGGGATTTGGGCGGCGCCAATCTGAAGCTGGCGCGTCGAGGGCGGCCGCGTCGTCGCGGTGAGCGCAGATCCCCTGCCCTGCATTCGCCGATCCCGCCAAGTTCAACCAGGCCTTGGACGAGGCGCTCAAGGCATGCCCGGCTGACGGGCGGCACGCGGTGACCATGACCGGGGAGCTCTCCGACGTGTTCCCCTCGCGCGCGGCAGGCGTCGCCTATCTCGTCGGGCTGATGCGCAAGACAACCGGCGAGGACACGCTGTTCTATAGCCTGCGCGAACGGCCTGATCGGCGCCGATGCGGTGCGCGAGCATTGGCAGGACGTCGCCTCGGCCAATTGGCATGCGAGCGCTGCGCTCGCCGCAAAGTTGGGCGGGGACGGCCTTCTGGTTGATGTCGGCACCACGACGACGGATCTCATTCCGCTGAAGGACGGCACGCCCGCGGCCCACGGCCTCACAGACGGCGAGCGGCTCATCGAAGACGAGCTGATCTATGGCGGGGTGGTGCGCACGCCGGTCATGGCCATCGCGCACGAGGCACCCTTCAAGGGCCGCATGCAGGGTGTTGCTGCCGAGCGCTTCGCCACCATGGCCGATGTCTATCGCTTGACCGGCGACCTGCCCGAGGACGCCGACCCGTATCCGGCCGCCGATCAGCGCGGCAAGAGCCTGGAGGAGAGCGCAGGCCGGCTTGCGCGCATGTTGGGCCGCGACGCCGACGAAGCGGACTTCATCGCCTGGAGAGCGCTTGCCCATTTCTTCGCGCGCCGCCAGTTCGACCGAACTCGAGGCCGCGGCCCGAGCGCTGGTCGAGCGGGAGGCTCTAGGCCCCGAGGCGCCTGTGATCGGCGCCGGTTGCGGGCGGTTTCTCGCCAAGCGGCTGGCCGAGCGCCTCGGCCGCCCCTATCGCGATTTCGCCGAGATGATCGATTGCGCCCCGGAATCAGCCGAAATGGCGGCGCGATGCGCCCCTGCCGTGGCTGTCGCCTTGCTTGTATAGGCTTCCCCGGCCCCCAAATAGAGGGGACTATTCGGGCCCGGCGCTGGCCTTTCCCCCCCAAAACCCGCTAAATAGAGCCAAGCAACGAGAAAAGGATTCCGCACTTATGTCCACGGACATCAACCGAGATGATGAGCATGACGACATCATCTACCCGTCCGCCATTCCCTTCGTCTTGGTTCATCTCGCCTGTTTCGGGGCGATCTGGTCAGGCGTCACCTGGCCGGCCGTCATCCTTTGCGTGACGCTCTACTGGCTGCGCATCTTTGCCATCGGCGCCGGCTATCATCGGCTGTTCTCGCACCGCGCCTATTCGACCAGCCGGGCCTTCCGCTTCATCCTCGCCGTCCTCGCCCAGAGCACCGCGCAGAAGAGCGTGTTGTGGTGGGCGGCCAAGCACCGGCATCATCACCTGCATTCCGATACCGAGCACGACGTGCATTCGCCGCGGCACACGGGCTTCATCTACAGCCATCTGGGGTGGATCTTCTCGCGGCGGCACGACACGTTCGACGAGACGGCGGTCTCCGATCTCATGCGCTATCCGGAAATGCGGTGGCTGCACAAATTCGAGATCGTGCCGGCGATCGTCCTCGCCGGTCTGTGTTTCCTGATTGCCGGGTGGTCCGGCCTGTTCGTCGGCTTCTTCTGGAGCACGGTGCTCGTTTATCACGCCACCTTCTGCATCAACTCGCTCGCCCATGTGCGCGGCAGCACGCGCTACGTCACGGGCGACGATTCCCGCAACAACTGGCTGCTCGCCATCTTCACCATGGGCGAAGGCTGGCACAACAACCACCACGCCTTCCAATCAAGCGTCCGCCAAGGCTTCCGCTGGTGGGAGATCGACCCGACCTATTACCTCCTGAAGGCCCTGTCCTGGGTCGGTGTTGTGTGGGGCTTGAGAATGCCGCCCGCACAGGTCGTGCGGAACGAGCATGGGCTTGGCGCCAGCGTCATCAACCGCGCGGCCGAGCAGCTCGCGGGGCATTTCAACTCGGACCGGATCGCGCAGTCCATCGCGTCGGCCCTGCACGGCGCGGAATTGGCGGCCCTGCGGGAGAGGCTCGCCCGCGCCCACGACCGCACGGCCGAGGCGCTAGCGACCGTGCACTGCCGCATGTGCCGCATATGCCGAGCCGCGAAGAGCTTACGGCAAAGGCCAAGGCGATGTTCGCCAGGACCAAGTCCCTGGAAGAGATCGCAGACCGCGCCTACGAGCTGCTGCTCGCCTCGGTGGGGAACCGGCTGGCCGCGGCCATCGAGAGCCGTCCCTGATCGCTCCTTAGAAACCAATTGTTGAGCGTGCCACACCTGTTTCGAACCAGGCCCGGCTCAGACCGTTAGTAAGAAGAGCAGGAAACGACAGACGGAGCGTCAAATGCGTAAGTTCCCGATTTTCGCGAGTGCTTGTCTCGCTTGTGGCCTTGTCCTGGCGGCCGGCAGCGCGGGTGCTGCGCCCCTGCCGGGCATTTCCTCCTCGAACGCCTCCACAGGCCTTGTGGAGACGGTGGGCTGGCGGAAGCGCTATTGGCGGCGTTATGGCGTGTTGCCGGCTGCGCCCGCGGTCGCGGGCGCCGCGGTCGTGGAGACCGATGATGGCCCGTGGTCGTTGCACCGCTGCGGCCCCTGAGCTGCGGCGAATATCACTACTGGAACGGCGTGGCGTGCGTCGACGCCCGCTACAACGACCCCTATCTCGGCCCGAAATAGACCGACGAGGCGCGACCTCAATGGGCCGCGCCTTCGTGGTCGCTACGCCGCGACGCGCTCGATCTTGACCGGAACCGGCCGGCAGACCGTGCTGCACACCGGCGAATGGGTCCGCGTATAGGCCAACAAATCTTCAAGCGCCTCGTCCGAGCAGTCCGCCACGATGTGCATGCGGATGCGGATTTGCTCGTAGCCCGGCGACACGGTGTCATCGAGACCGAGCAAGCCGCGAGCATCGAGTTCGCCTTCGAGCTCGGTGGACAGTTCCTTGATGGTGATACCGCGCACCGCCGCGTGCAGCACGAGCGTGGTCGTGACGCAGCCGGCCAAGGCATGCAGGAGAAACTCGACGGGATTGGCCCCCTCGTTGTTGCCGAGCAGGATCGGCGGCTCGCCATTCATGAACTCGAACGCCTCCGTCCGGGACTTGTCCTCGCGCCCGGCGCCATAGAAGTCGCGGATCGTCGAGCGGTTCGTCCCGCCGCTGATCCAGGCGTTCCGTGCGCGAAACTGGAATTTCGCAAGACCGTTGTCGGCCTTGATGGCGTCGACCGTGTCGAAGGCCGCCTGGACGTCGAGACCGTTGACCGTCATCGGCTGCTTGATGGCTTGTTGCGTGCTCATGTCTACCTCCATTTGGTTCCGCCGCCGCGCCTTGCGCCGGCGTCTAGGGCTGAAGGTAGAGACGGCCCTTCCCGGCGCTCAGATCGATTTTCCTCAAAGAAGGTCGATTCGTGCCAAAATCGGCCCATGGACCAGAAACCCTCGACTGTAGAGGCTTTGATCGTCGCCGTGCCGGAGACGGCGGGCTCGGCGCTTTACGGCATGGTCGATGTGCTGGCCTCCGCCGGGAACCTCTGGCAGCAGCTTGCCGGGACCGAGCCCCAGCAGCAGTCGATACGCCCTCGGATCGTGGCGCTGTCTCGCGAGCCCTTCGCTTGCGGCAACCGGGTGCCGGTCACGCCCGATCTGGCCATCGCCGACGATCCCGCCGCCGACATCGTCATCCTGCCGGAGCTGTGGCTCGCGCCCGACAATGATCTCAAAGGACGCTACCCCGCGCTTCTGGATTGGGTCCGGCGGCGCTATCGCGCAGGCAGCACCATCTACTCGGCCTGCTCGGGATCCGTGATGCTGGCGGCGACGGGGCTCCTCGACAACAAGGAGGCCACGTCCCATTGGGGTTTTCAGGAGCTCTTCCGCACCAGTTACCCGAAAATTCGCTTTCGACCTGAAGCAGCGCTCGTCTTTGCTGATCCTGCCGGCCGCATCGTCACAGCGGGCGGCACGACGTCGTGGCACGACCTCGCCATCCACATCATCTCGCGCCACTTAAGCCCCGGAGAGGCCTTGCGCATCGCCAAGGTCTATTTGTTGAAGTGGCACGGCGAAGGACAGCTCCCTTACGCTGCCCTGGTACGCCACCAGCCACACGCCGACTCCGCCGTGCGGCAATGCGAGCAGTGGCTCGGTAAGCACTACCGCCAGTCTGACGCGCTGACGCAAGTTGCATCGGTCGCCGGCATTCCCGAGCGTACCCTCAAGCGGCGGTTCAAGGCCGCGACGGGCACCACGCTCATCAACTATGTGCAGAACCTGCGCATCGAAGAGGCCAAGCGCCAGTTGGAAGCGGAGCGCGCCTCCTTCGAAGAGATCGCCGCGGACCTAGGCTATGAGAACCTGGCCTTCCTCCGGCGGCTCTTCAAACGTTCGACCGGCCTCACACCCGGCCAGTACCGCAGGATGTTCCGCCCCTTCATGGAGGCCGGCGGCGGCGCCCCCGAGATGACGGCCGAGATGCGTACGCAGAAGCCGAAATAAGTGCTATGCTTATTGCTATGGGCGGCGTGCCGAAGAGCCTCTGACCCGTGGTTCCCTAAATACTCCCGCCCGCGGGCCTCGGCCGGCTATCGCCGCAGATTGGAGGCCCCCCATGTCAGAACGCGACTACAACGCGTGCCGGATGGAAGCCGTTGCGGTCTTCCACGACGCCACATCGTTCCAGGCCGCAATCGACGATCTCTTGTCGGCCGGCTTCGACGGCGTCGACCTCAACGCGCTCGCGCATGAGGACACGATCATCGCCAAGCTCGGGCATCCCTACAGCTCGACCAAAGAATTCATGGACGATCCCGAGGCCCCGCGGATCGGCTATGTGCCGGAGGAGACCATCGGCGATGCGGAGGGTGCCGTCATCGGCGCCGGCATCTATATACCGGCCATTGTCGGCAGCCTCGCGGTCGTGGCCTCCGGCGGCACGCTGCTCGGCGCCATTGCCGCGGCAGCCATTGCGGGCGGTGCCGGCGGCCTCGTCGGGGCCGCACTCGCACGGTTCATCGGCCACGAGCATGCCAAGCATCTCGATCAGCATCTGCAGCACGGCGGCCTGTTGCTTTGGGTCAGAGCGCGCGACCCTGAGCACGCCAAGACGGCGCTTGAGATCCTGCAACGCCATGCGGTCGACGTCCACCTGCACGACATTCCCGAACGCGCAGGCAAGCCAAGCGATGTGCCGCGCGAGCGCCCTCGCATCCTTCACATTCTGGAGCGGCCGCCAGAGCCCGGCGCGCCAACGGCAGCGGCATGACCCGTTCCGGGTCCACCGCTGCGCTGGCGGCGTCACGCTCACTCAGTGGTGCGCCGAGACGCTCCTGACGCATTCGGACAGCAGCTCGCTCGATGCCGCCTGGCCGACGTCGCCGAGGCTGAGCATGCCGACCATCCGCTTGCTCTGGTCGATGACCGGGAGCCTGCGGACTTTCAGCTCCTCCATGTGATGGATCGCCTTGGCGAGGTCGTCGTCCTCACGGCAACAGTGGATGCCTGTGGTCATCACGTCGCGCGCCTTCGCGCGGCCTGCATCGAACCCGTTCTTGGCCAGCCCTTTGCAGACGATGTCGCGGTCGGTCACCATGCCGATAAGCTGATCGTTTTCGCCGATCGGAATGGAGCCGATGTCGCGCTGGCGCATCAATTTGGCGATTTCGGAAATTGGCGTGTCCGGGCCGACCCAGTCGACGCCCTTATGCATTGCGTTTTTGACTTTCATGGGTGGACCTCCATGTTGGAGTTGGTGCGCTGCTTAACGCAGCGCGGGTCCCCCCGTTCCCTCATTATACAAGGGATGCGGCGCCCTGGCACGGGGTGTCTCTTCCCTCAGGTCGGCGCGTGCTTGTAGTGGTCCTCGATCTTCTCCACGAGGAGCCGCCAGGCCTCGTGCTCGCGCGGGCCGGCGGTCTTCTCCACGGCGATCTGGAGATAAGCGAGCTCCTGCTCGATCTTCTCCCGCGGCAGCATATGGAGGCGGCTCGCCAGGATCGCCGCCTCGATCACCGCGCCTTGCGCGCGGTTGAAGCCCTTGAACGGCGCATGGCTCTCCTCATGCACGACGCGGCAGTGAAAGCGCGGCCGCAGTTCGTCTTCCTCGATGTGCTCCACGGCAAGCTCGGCATGGGCGAGCGCGCCATCGAGCACGGCGCCTTGGACACGGGTCGCAGGCCTCACCGGCCAATCCTTGTTGCCGGTGAGACAGCCGGCGAAGACGAGCACGTCGTCGGTGAAGTTCGCCACGGCAAACGGCGTTGTGCGCAGATTGTCCAGCGTGGTCGAGGGGCGGAACGGCGCGATGATCCAGCCCTCGCCGTCCTCGATGAGGCCGAGCGGGGCGATATGCACCCTGCCCTCGCCGTTGAGCGTGGTGACGATGCATTCGCGGATCATCGGCATGGCGGCTCTTCTCGCGGCGTCATGAGACTTTGCGCTTCTTCTTGGCGATCAGCGTGTGCCCCGCCTCTTTGAGGCGCGTCTTGTCGTCGGCCGGCGCGTCCGCCGCCACGCCCCAATCGAGCGGCTCGTCCTGGGCGTAGCGCTTGGCGAGCCGCCAGGCGATCTCGGCGCGGGCGAGCTCGGCGGCGAGATAGAAGGCATGCGCGCTGTCATCGCCGAGATCGAGCTTGGGATAGAGCTCGAAGATGTCCTGGGCGACGTGGTGGCCGTCGCGGTTATAGATGTGAATGCCGTCCTCGGCGATCTCGATGCGGAAATTCTTGTCGCGCACGGCTTGCGCATTCTCGGCGATCTCTTCCGGCGTCAGCGGGAACGGCCGGCGCGAATGAAGCGCGAGCAGCCCGTCGGCATAGTCCTTGGGCAGATCGTGCTCGGCGCGCGCGGCATACATGATGCGGCGGGCGAGATCGTGCTCCTCGATGGTGCGGCGGGTGTGCGGACTCACCTGGACCACCAGCACGTTCCTGATGTGCAGCTCCGAGGCGATGCCGAGCAGGATGGCGGTGATGCCGGTCGTATCGGCGTCGGTGAGCTCGGTGAGATTGCCGGTGCCCATCAGGATCTCGGCGTCGGGCCGCTTGCGGCGGACCTCCGCGTAGCGCTCCAGCGAGGCCATGAAGCCGAAATGGATGGGGTCGAGCACGGGATCGACGAGGTATTTCCGACCCTTTTCGTCGAGCGCGTCCATGGCGCGAAAGAGCGAGGCCATGTCGCCATGATCCTTGGGGATCAGAACTGGCACCGACGTCACCTCGTCGGCGATATGGAGCGTCGACTCGTTGAGGCTCAGCAGGAAAGTCGGCGCCGGCCTTGCCGCCGCGAAGCAGCTCGTCCGGGTCGGCGGAATCGATGCTGACCTTGTAGCCCTTCTCTTTCAGGGCCGCGACGGTCTCTTCGAGATGCGGAAACGGCGTGTCGGGCAGACCGCCGAGATCGATGACGTTGGCGCCCTTCCGGCATAGTCCCGCGCGCGCTCCAGGATCTCCTCGATCGATAGCGCCGACGCATCGACGATCTCGGCGAAGATCTGGATGTCGTATTTGGTCATGTCGGCGGCTTTCCGCGCGCGGCCGAAAAAGGTGGGGATATCCTTGAGCTCGTCGGGCCCGCGCACGACCGGCACGCCGTATGCGTCGCTCAGGCGGTCGAGATCGGCGCGGCAGCGGCCGGGCAGCATGATCTTGTCCGCCTCGCCGGACTCGGGCAGCCGCCGCAGGATGATGTCCTCGGTCATCAGCGCCGCCACCTTCACGCCGATATCGAGCACCTTCCAGTCGAACCCCGGGTCCATGGTCTCGAGCACGGCCTCGAGCCGCGGCCGCGCCAAATGTCCGGTCAGGAACAGGATGCTCTCGGTCATCGGCTGAGTTTACTCGATCGAGGCGCCGCTGGCCGCCTTGTCGGCGAGGAACGCGGCAAGAGCTTGCTGATCGCCGCTGCCGAAGAGCGTGGCGGAGACGCCCGTCTCGGCGAGCATGGCGGGAAAGGCCTCGTCCACGACGCCGTCGCGGGCGAGCGCCTGCGCGCTCACGCTCCCATGCCGCGGCGGGATGGACTTGATCAGAGAGCAACGGTTCGCGCCGAGCTGGCCCGCGAGCCACAGCGCCAGGCTGTCGGAGGTGAGCCGCCAGGTTTCCTCCATATCGGTGCGGCCCGAGACCAGCGCATAGGGCGCCCATACGGCCACATGACCCCGGCTCAGGATCGCGCGCAGCGCCTCTTCGGTCGTTCCCACCTCCAGGCCCGGCCGCAACCCCGCCACCGCCCAGGCGAGCTGATCCATGGCGAGCAGCGCCATGCGGTGGGCGGCGGGGTCGCCGAAGCCGAGCTGGTGCTGGCAGCTGCGCACCTCGTCGGCCAAGGCCCCTCCCCCCGGCACGATGACGATCGGCCCGGGGGCGCTCAGCGATCACATCGAGCCAGCGGTCGAATTGCGGCCGAGCGGATGACGCTGCCGCCGAGCTTGACGACGATGGGCGGCCCCTCTCGCAAAGCGGCGCGGGCGCAGCGTGTGGCAGCGCGGGCGCGTCCATGATCAGGTCCTCGCCTTGCTCCGCATGATCTCGACGCCGACGGCGCCGGGATCCTTGTCGAGCTTCTCGATGCTGACGGTGACGCGCGCCACGCGGGGATGGGCGAGGCAATGCTGCGCCACCTCCTCGGCCAGGGTCTCCACCAGATTGATGTGACCGCGGGCGATGATGGATTTGATGCCGTTGGTGATGACGTCGTAGTCGAAGGTGCGGCCGATGTCGTCGTCGAGCGCGTCGGTGGCCGGCATGACGTCGACATCGACGGAGAAGCGCACGCGCTGGGTGACGCCCTTCTCGTGTGGTGAACGCCGATCTCCACGTCGAGCACGTAGTCGTGCACGAAGATGCGGTCGAGGGGCTCGCCCTTGTCACCCGTGGAGGATATGCGTCCCAGTCGCTTGTCCGTCATCGATTCCAGTCCTGTCGCGGCGCTTCGTCCGCGCCGAAGCTCTAGCACACCGCGGCAGCGCGAGGCTCCCGATTTGCGCTTCGGCCTGAGGCGCCTCGGCGGAAATCAGGGCGCGGATTTGGCTGCAGGCGATCGGATCGAGGCCCGCGTCCCGCCTGCCCCCATGGCACAGCGCGCCGCGAAAGCCGATGACGTCGGGCCGCAGCGCCAGCAAGGGCGCCACATGCTCAGGCCGCAAGGATCCAGCCACGCCCGACCATCAGCCCTCGCGCGCGCCCGCCTCGACGAAGCGGGCAATGTCGCCGATGGCCATGTGGTCCAGAAGCGCGCCCGCCTGCTTCCCGGCGGTGTCGAGCATCAGCCCCCGCGCGCCGGCCTCGAGCGCGGCGGCGACGGGATCGAAGTCCGGCATGGCGTCGGCGAAGAAGACGAGAATCAGCCCGGCCCGCGGCGGCCTCGCGCGCAGCCGCGCAAAGCAGGCTTGCGGGTCGCCGCCCGGTAGAATGCCGAGCTTGACGTCGTCCACGCCGCATGCCGCCGTGGCGAGGACCGCGTCGTGAACGCGATCTTCGTCCATCGGCAGATCGCCGACGGTGGCGCTGACAGGCCTGCGTCCGGCGATAGCCGCGACACACGCCTTGATGGTTGGAAGGTCCACGGCGCCGAGCGCGCCCTTGGCGGGCTCCTTGAGATCGACGATATCGGCGCCCGCGGCAAGCGACGGTTTGCGCCTCTTCCGCGTCGCGCACGCTGGCAAGGAAGCGCGTCATGCGAATGCTTGCTCAGTCCGGACCGGCATCAGCGGAACAGCCAGTCGAACACGCCGCCACCGCCGCCGCCGCCACGGCGCTGACGTGCGCGCCGACGCCGGTGGCTGCGGTTGGCCGAGACCAAAGAAGCCGTCGTCGTCCCGGCGCGCGACCGGCGCCGACCTCCGCCGCACCTTACGCAGCGTGACCTCGTTGGCTTGGCCGTCAGGGTCGGTGACGACCACCGAGACCGCCTGCCAGTTCCACTGCGCGGGCTTGTCGCCCCAGCGCTCGGGCTCGATCGACACGACCTTGTTGGCGCGGGTGTCGACGATCGCGGTATAGACGAGATCGCCGTCCTTGCCGAGATTGCCGGCGTAGTACTTCAAGAGTCCGATGCCGGACAAAGCGCCCCGCATCAGCTTCCATTCCAGGATCTTGGGCTTGCCCGCACCGAACATCTCAAGCTCGACCCGAAGCGCCCCGTAGTCGGGATTGCTCGCGAGATAGCGCCCGGACGACGGCTCGGTGACGGCCCACCCGTCGACGGGTGGACCAAGAGGCTCGCCGACCGCCACCGGCACTTCTTGACCGAGGCGGACCAGCGCCTCGCGGCTCTCGGCTCTGGAACGGATCCTTGGCCAGCGCCTGTTGGTAATCGTAGATGGCGTCCTCGACGCGCTCTTGCTTCTCGTAGATGTTGCCGCGGATACGCAAGGCGAGCGGGTCGTTCAGGCTGAGCAGGAGCGCCTGGTTGACGTCGACCAGCGCCTCGTCGGCGTTCTCGGACTCGAGCTTCGCCTCGGCGCGCAAGGCGTAGGCCTTGGCATTCTTGGGATCCATCTCTATGGCGCGGTTGTAGTCACCGATGGCGTCGTCATAGCGGCGGTTCTTGGCGAACAGCGCGCCCCGCTCCACATAGGCCTCGACCAGATTGGGATTGAGCTCGAGCGCCTGATCGAAGTCGTCAATCGCCTCCTTGAACTTGTTGTCGGCGGCATAGGCCTCCGCCCGCAGCAGCACGAGCTTGGGTTGCTGTCGGTTCGGCTCCAGATCGAGCGCCTGAGTCGCGTCGGACGCCGCGTCGCTGTAATTGGCGATGGCGAAATTCGCCTCGGCGCGATTGCGATAGGCGGCGGCATATTTCTGATCGAGGGTGATGGCGCGCGTCAGGTCGCGTACGGCGGCGTGATATCGCCCCAGTTCCGCATGGGTGCGCCCGCGCCCGTTGAACGCCACGGCACTCTGCGGCATGAGCTCGGCGGCCTTGCGAAAGGCGTGAAAGGCGTCGTTGTATTGGTGCATCGCCGCGTAGGCGTTGCCCTGATTGTTGTAGGCGACGCCGTAGTTCGGCGACAGCGTGATGGCGCGATCGAAGTCCTTGAGCGCCTCATCGGGGTGGCCGAGATCCATCAGCACATTGCCGCGATTGTTGTAGGCGGTGGCGATCTCGGGCGAGAGCTCGATCGCCCTGTTGAAGTCGTCGATCGCCTCCTTGGTCTGCTTCATGCGCCATTTGGCGACGCCCCGATCGCTGTAGATGCTCGCCTGGACGAACTTGGAGACATCGGGCGTGGCCAGAGCCTCGTCGTACAGGGCGACCGCCTTGTCGAACTGCCCGCGGATCATCGCCGCCGCGCCTTCGCGGGCGCGCAGCAGGACCTGGTCCTCGGCCCGCGCGGGGACGGCCACGGCAACGGCCAGGGTTGCGGCGAGCGTCAGGCAGATTTTCGCGCGAAAAGATGCCATGGCGGCGTCAGACCGGCCTTTCATTCGGGGCTCTTTCCCTTCATGTCCCCCATAAGGTCGGAGTGTGTCAACAAAGGGTCACCCAAGGGTTTCGCGGGCCCAAGACCCGCGGTCACAGGCCATTCCGGAGGCGTTCGAGGTCCCGCAACACATGGGGCAGCATTTCCGGCAGGTCCTCGGCGATCAAGCCCGGCCCGAATATCTTGGCCGCCTCGCCATGCATCCACACCGCGGCACTTGCCGCGAGAAATCCAGTCATTCCCTGGGCAAGCAGCCCCAACACCATGCCGCCCAGGACATCGCCCGAACCGGCGGTGGCAAGCCAGGGCGTACCGGCGGCGTCGATGGCGGCCTCGCCGCTTGGCGCGGCAATCACCGTATCGGCGCCTTTGAGCAGGACGGTCGCGCCTGACGCGCGCCGCCGCCGTCCTTGTGCGATCGACCTTGGAGGCCCCGGGGACGTCGCCGAACAGCCTGGCGAACTCTCCCTCATGGGGGGTCATCACCACCGGCGCCTCACGCGATTTGATGGCCTTGAACAGCGTGTCCCGATCATCGGCAAACGAGGTCAGCGCGTCGGCGTCGAGCACCACGCTGGGCGTGGCGGCAAGCGCCGCGAGCACCATGGCCTTGGTCCCCTCGCCGACGCCGTGGCCGGGCCCGATCAGAAAAGCGTTCTTGCGCTCGTCGGCGAGAAGCTGGCTGAGCGCCCGGGCATCGTCGACCTCGCGCACCATGATGGCGGTGAGTTGCGCGGCGTTGACGGCAAGCGCGTCGCGGGGCGAGGCGACGGTGACCAGACCCGCCCCGATGCGCAAGGCGCCGCGCGCGGCCATGCGCGCCGCGCCCGTGCTGTACATGGGGCCCGAGGCCACGACCGCATGACCGCGCAGATATTTGTGGCCCTCGATCGTGGGCCACGGATAGTCGGCGAGCCAGAGCGCCGGCTCGTTGGCGAAGGTGTTCGGCTTGACCGTGAGAAGCACGCTGTCGGGGATGCCGATGTCGATGAGCCTGACGGCGCCGCAATAGAGCCGGCCCGGCAGCAAGAGATGTCCCGGCTTCAAGCGGAAGAACGTCACGGTGGCCAGCGCCTGGATGGCGACGCCACGCACCTCTCCCGTGGTGCCGTCGATGCCGCTCGGGACGTCGACCGCCACGATGGCAGCGCCGCTGTTGTTGGCCGCCTCGACCAACGTCGCGAACTTGCCCTCGATGGGCCGGGCAAGCCCCGCCCCGAACAGCGCATCGACGATGACGTCGGCGCCGGCGACAAGGTCGGCGCTGAGCGGCTCGATTTTTCCGTCGAACCGCCCGGCCATGGTGGCGGCGTCGGTGGGAAGCTTGGCGGGATCGCCGTCGAAGCCGAGGCGTACGCGATAGCCCCGCTCCATGAGGTGACGCGCCGCCACGAACCCATCCCCCCCGTTATTCCCGGGACCGCACAACACGGCGACGGTGGCCGCATCGGGAAAGCGGGCGGAGACTTCGTCGGCGACCCCCCGCCCCGCATGCTCCATGAGGACGGCCCCAGGCACCCCGCCCTCGATGGCGAGGCGATCGGCACGGCCCATTTCCTCTGCGGTCAAGAGCTCAAGCATGGTGTCCGGCCCGTCAGATCCGGTTCTTCGTTGTAGATCAGGGCCCCTCTGCAAACGCAATTCGCCCGGCCGGATTGTCCTGCTCTATTTTTGGGCATATCGCCTAGTTTTTGGGCGCACCGAAACTAAAAACCGCCTCCGGATTTTGCGATAAACCGATAGTGCATCTGGAATCGCTAGCAAAACTTTCGCCCAAGAGATTGGCACAGGGCGTGCTTTGGCAGGGCGCATAGTGCTTTTGAATGGCGGCGATAACTACGCGGCGAAGCGCCGCTTTGCGTCGCAGGGGAGGTGTAAAGAAGAATGAAGAAGATCGAAGCAATCATCAAGCCCTTCAAGCTCGACGAGGTGAAGGAAGCCCTGCAAGAAATTGGACTCCAGGGTATTACGGTGACCGAAGCCAAAGGGTTTCGGACGCCAAAAGGGTCACACCGAACTCTATCGCGGCGCCGAGTATGTCGTCGATTTCCTACCCAAGGTGAAACTTGAGCTCGTGCTCGGAGACAACATGGTGGAGAAGGCCATCGAAGCCATCATCGCCTCGGCCAAGACGGGCCGCATTGGAGATGGAAAGATCTTCGTGTCGAACGTGGAGGAAGCCGTGCGGATTCGTACGGGCGAGACGGGGAATGATGCCATCTGACAGCTGACCGCTGAGCATCTATTAGTGACCAACTGGAGAAACCATATAGCTGCCTGAGGTTCAGACGGGCGGCCCAATAACGCATGACAGGGGAGTAAAATGGCAGACCCAAAAAGTATCGCGAAGAAGATCAAGGACGAGGAGATCAAATTCGTCGACCTGCGCTTCACCGATCCGCGGGGGAAGATGCAGCACGTGACGATGGACTCAAGCGTCATGGACGAGGACGCTTTCGCCGAAGGCATCATGTTCGACGGTTCGTCGATCGCAGGCTGGAAGGCGATCAACGAGTCCGACATGAAGCTCATGCCCGACTGCGATAGTGCCGTGATCGACCCGTTCTTCGCCCAGAGCACGCTGGCCGTGTTCTGCGACGTTCTCGAGCCGCTGACCAACGAGCCTTATGAGCGCGATCCGCGCTCCATCGCCGGCAAGGCGCAGGCGTATATGCAGCAGACCGGCATCGGCGACGTGGCCGTGTTCGGACCAGAAGCCGAATTCTTCGTGTTCGACGACGTGCGCTTCACGGTCGATCCGTACAATTGCGGCTACAGGCTCGATTCCACGGAGCTGCCGAGCAACATGGGCACCGAGTACGAGATGGGCAATCTCGGCCACCGTCCGCGCACCAAGGGCGGCTACTTCCCGGTCCCGCCGGTCGACTCCGCACAGGACCTGCGTTCGGAAATGCTGTCGGTCATGGCCGACATGGGCGTCGTCACCGAGAAGCACCACCACGAGGTGGGTGCCGCCCAGCATGAGCTCGGCATCAAGTTCGGGCCCATCGTCCAGACCGGCGACGCCATGCAGATCTACAAATATGCGATCCACAACGTGGCGCAGGTCTACGGCAAGACGGCGACCTTCATGCCGAAGCCGGTTTTCGGCGACAACGGCTCGGGCATGCATACCCACCAGTCGATCTGGAAGGGCTCGACCCCGGTCTTTGCCGGCGACAAATACGCCGACCTGTCGGATACCGCGCTGCATTACATCGCGGGCATCCTCAAGCACGCCAAGGCGCTCAATGCCTTCACCAACCCGAGCACCAACTCCTACAAGCGCTTGGTGCCGGGCTACGAGGCGCCGGTGCTCCTCGCCTACTCCTCGCGCAACCGCTCGGCCTCGTGCCGCATTCCGCTCGGCACCGGTCCGAAAGCGAAGCGCGTCGAGGTGCGGTTCCCGGATCCGACGGCCAATCCCTATCTCGCCTTCGCGGCGATGCTCATGGCGGGCCTCGACGGTATCGAGAACAAGCTCAACCCGGGCGATCCGATCGACAAGAACCTCTACGATCTGCCGCCGGAGGAGCTCGAGAAGGTGCCGACAGTGTGCGGTTCGCTGCGCGAGGCCTGCGAAGTCGCTGGATGCCGACCGCGCCTTCCTCAAGAAGGGCAACGTGTTCACCGACGACGCGATCGACGCTTATCTCGAGCTCAAGATGGAAGAGGTGGAGCGTTTCGAGATGATGCCCCACCCGATCGAGTTCGACATGTACTACAGCGTCTAAGCGCGCATTTCGATCTACGACGCGAGATAAAGATGGGGCGGCCGCTTATTGGGCGACCGCCCCTCTTTCGCCCGGCCTGCCGAACCGTCAGCTTTGTTTCCCCGCGTTCCCCCGTCGGACGCGGGAAGCCTCAGGTCCTTGCCAGGCTCCCCCAAACTTCTTCGACGCATGAGCGCAGCATCAGTGCGCGCGCCTACATCAAATAGAACACCCCGTAGATCAGGCCGCCGATGACCAGCGTGTAGAGCCAGGATTTGTTCTGCTGGAACCAGCCGTCCATCATCGACGGCAAGCCGAAGATCACGAAACGCATAAGCGAGAGCGTGATGAGCGCGGCAACGCCGCCAAGCACCCACATCGAAGTCGCTCTGTCCGACGGAGCCGGTATGACCGGCATCGACCAGAAACACGTCCGCATTGCTCGTGCCGAGATTGACGGCGCCCCAGACGGCTGCCGCGGCCACCCCAACCAGCATGGCGTATCGCATCAACATTGCCGCGCGAAATCCCCTCGTTTCGAGACGAATTTTAGGGACCGGGCGTAAAGAAACGGGAAAGCGTTAGACTTAAGCGCGGAGTTTAACAGTGACCCAAAACGCTCACGCGGCCTTCCATTTGATAGAGCAGCCGATGGATGGGATCTGCTCGCGCGGGCCTTGGCCAGTCTCGGCGATCTGCTTCATGGCCTCGAACAGATCGCGGCGGACGCTCGGCGAGGCCGGTTCCCGGCCGCTGGCATCGAGCCGACCGCGATATTGCAGCTCGAGGTCCGCATTGAAGCCGAAGAAGTCCGGCGTGCAGACGGCGTCATAGGCGCGGGCGACGTCTTGGCTCTCGTCGTGGAGATAGGGAAAGGTGAAGCCGTGCTCGCGCGCGAAGACCTTCATGTTGGCGAAGGAGTCGTCCGGATGGGTGGTGGCGTCGTTGGCGCAGATCGCGACCGTATTGATGCCGAGGGCTTTGAGCGCATCGGCATCGCGCACGACGCTGTCGATCACCGCCTTCACGTAAGGGCAGTGGTTGCAGATGAACATGACGAGCGTGCCGTTCGGCCCCTTCAGCCCTTCCAGGCTGTAGGTCTTGCCGTCGACGCCCGGAAGGGTGAAGTCGCGCGCTTTCCAGCCAAAATCGCAAATGGGCGTGTGCTCAGCCACTCTCAGATCCTCTTCGCAAATCTGTCACGGGGGCGGCCTAATTTCGGCGGCCATCCGATATCCTAGTCAGCGCGTGGCGCTTCGCGCCGGAACCATACAAGGCAATAGGAACGCATGAAGCAAGTTCTCGTGGCATTGGCCGTCTGGGCCCTGTTGAGCGTCCCCGCCACGGCCGCCTTCAAGCTCGACAGCCGCTACCAAGACAAAGACGGCGACATGGTCGCCGACATCCCGGCGGACAAATCCCAGCAGGTCGATCCATCGACGCTGATCTTCGCCTATACCCCGGTGGAGGACCCGGCCGTCTATGCCGATGTCTGGCAAGAGTTCCTCGATTACCTGTCGAAGGTCACGGGCAAGCCGGTCCAGTTCTTCCCCGTGCAATCCAATGCCGCGCAGATCGAGGCCATGCGCGCCGGCCGTCTGCACATCGCCGGGTTCAACACCGGCTCGAACCCGCTCGCCGTGGCCTGCGCGGGCTTCCGCCCGTTCGCCATGATGGCGCATGCGGACGGCTCGTTCGGCTACCAGATGGAGATCATCACCTATCCCGGCTCGGGCATCGAGAAGCCGGAGGACCTCAAGGGCCATACGCTCGCCTTCACCTCGGAGACGTCGAACTCCGGCTACAAGGCGCCGTCGGCCCTGCTCAAGTCGGAGTTCGGCCTAGAGGCCGGGCGCGATTACAAGGCGGCCTTCTCGGGCGCGCACGACACCTCGATCCTCGGCGTCGCCCATAAGGACTACGATGCCGCGGCCATCGCCAACTCCGTCAAGGCGCGGATGATCGACCGCGGCATGGTCAAGAAGGACCAGCTCAAGACGATCTATACGTCGCAGACCTTTCCCACGACCGGCTTCGGCGTCGCCAACAATCTCACGCCCGAGCTGCAGGAGAAGATCAAGCAAGCCTTCTTCACCTTCGACTGGACAGGCACCAAGCTGCTCGAGGAGTTCTCCAAATTCGGGCGAGTCCCAATTCATCCCGATCAGCTTCAAGGACGACTGGGCCGTGATCCGCCAGATCGATGCGGCCAACGGCGTCGTCTATTCCTGCAATTGACACAAGGCCTTAGGCCGGACGACTCGCCGGTTTCCGGCATCTGCGTCTTTCACCTACCATGGCCCCGACCACGGGCCACGGGCATGAACGATGCTGCGCATTGACTCTCTGACCAAGCGCTACAAGACCGGCGACAAGGCGCTGAACGGCGTCTCGTTCGACGTGCCCGCAGGAGAGGTCGTCGGGCTGATCGGTCCGTCCGGCGCGGGCAAGTCGACGCTCATTCGCTGCATCAACCGGCTGGTCGAACCGAAGCAGCGGGCGCGTGCTCCTCAACGACAGCGACATCACGCGTCTCGGGCGCCGCGATCTTCGGCGCGCGCGCCGGCGCATGGGCATGATCTTTCAGGAGTACGCGCTCGTCGAGCGCCTGACGCGTGATGGAGAACGTGCTGTCGGGGCGTCTCGGCTACGTGCCGTTCTGGCGCTCCTTCTTGCGGCGCTTTCCCCAAAGCGACATCGACAAGGCCTTTACGCTGCTCGCCCGGGTGGGCTTGAGCGATCACGCCGACAAGCGCGCGAGCGCGCTGTCCGGCGGGCAGCGCCAGCGGGTCGGCATCGCCCGGGCGCTCGAGCAGGACCCGGAGCTCTTGCTTGTCGACGAGCCCACCGCCTCGCTCGATCCGAAGACGGCGCGGCAGATCATGCGGCTCATTTGCGAGGTGTGCCGCGAGCGCAACCTTCCGGCGATCATCAGCCTGCACGACGTCTTGCTGGCCAAGATGTTCGTCGACCGCATCATCGGCTTGCGCGCCGGCGAGATCGTGTTCGACGGCACGCCGTCCAAGCTCGACGCCGCGACCCTCACCGAGATCTACGGCGAGGAGGACTGGACCCAGATGCACGATGGGCGACGACGCGGCCGAGCACGCCGCACGAAGCCACACGATCTGGAGCCGTCGCACGAGGAACGCATGGCCGGGCTTGCATGAGCACGGCCCTCGCCCAGAGCCGCCCCTGGAGGCGCCCGCCGCTCATCCGCAATGCGTGGCTGCGCTGGGCCCTCTATCTCGGCGCGCTTGCCTATCTCGTCGCGGCGCTGTCCTCCATCGACGTCAACTGGGAACGTGTCAGCGAAGGGCTCGCGCAAGGCTGGAGCTTCGCGCAAGGCTTTCTGGCGCCGGATTTCCTCACCCGCTCGCGCGATATCTGGCGCGGCATGGAGGAGAGCCTCACCATGACGGTCACCTCCACCGTGGTCGGCTGCCTCATCTCGGTGCCAATTGCGCTCGGTGCGGCGCGCAACATCGCGCCGCTCCCCATCTATGCGGTCTGCCGCGCCATCATCGCCGCCTCGCGCGCGTTCCAAGAGGTGATCATCGCCATTCTCTTCGTGGCGATGTTCGGCTTCGGACCGTTCGCCGGCTTCCTCACCCTCTCCTTCGCCACGATCGGCTTCATGGCCAAGCTCTTGGCCGAAGACATCGAGGACATCAACGAGGTGCAAGCCGAAGCCATCCGCGCCACCGGCGCGAATTGGTGGCAGGTCATCAATTACGGCATCCAGCCCCAGGTCTTGCCGCGGCTGATCGGCCTGTCGCTCTACCGGCTCGACATCAATTTTCGCGAGAGTGCGGTGATCGGCATCGTCGGCGCCGGCGGCATCGGCGCGACGCTCAACACGGCGATGCAGCGCTACGACTACAGCACGGCGGGCGCCATCCTCATCATGATCATCGTCGTCGTGCTGATCGCCGAGTACGCGTCGAGCCATTTGCGGAAATGGGTGCAGTGATGCCGGTGACCACCGTCGACGGAAGCCGCATCTGGCAGCGCCGCACGGCGCTGGCGCAATGGGGCGTGTGGGCCGGCTGGCTCGCCTTGGCCGTGCTGTTCGTCCTGTGCTGGCAGGTGATGAACAAGAACACTATCTGGTTGTTCGTCGAGGATGCGCCGCGGCAAGCCGCCGATCTGCTCTCGCGCGCCTGGCCGCCGCGTTGGTCCTATCTCGACCGGCTATGGGGGCCGCTCTGGGACACGATCAACATCGCCACGCTCGGCACGCTGCTCGGCATCGTGCTCGCCACGCCGGTCGCGTTTCTCGCCGCGCGCAACACGACGCCGAGTGCGCTCGTGCTGCGCCCTCTCGCGCTCCTGATCATTGTCGCCTCACGCTCGATCAATTCGCTGATCTGGGCTTTGCTTCTCGTCGCCATCATCGGCCCCGGTCTGCTCGCCGGCATCATCGCCATTGGGCTGCGCTCCATCGGCTTCATCGGCAAGCTGCTCTACGAAGCGATCGAGGAGATCGACGAGGGCCAGGTGGAGGCGGTCAGCGCCACGGGGGCGTCGGGGGCCCAGGTGATGAACTATGGCGTGGTGCCGCAGATCCTGCCGGCCTTCGCCGGGATCACGGTGTTCCGCTGGGATATCAACATCCGGGAATCGACCATTCTCGGCCTCGTGGGCGCGGGCGGCATCGGGCTCCAGCTCCAATCCTCCCTCGCTCGCCTCGCCTGGGCGGAGGTCACGGTCATCTTCATCGTCATTCTCGTGACGGTGGTCGTGTCCGAATGGGTTTCGGCCAAGGTCCGCGCCGCGATCATCTGACCCCGGCCAGGCTCTTGAAAAAGCCCAAAGCGCATGCGAGCTAACTTCTAGTTCCAAAAGTCGTTGATTCTCTCGGTTTCGCGGGGGCAACGCGCCCTACCGGCTTGAGGAGTCCGTCCATAGCCACCAAACGCAAATCCGCCGCATCGCGCGACCTGTTCGACGCGGCGTCGAAACGAAAGCCGGCCGCGCCCGGCAAAGCGCCCGCGCGGAAAGCCGCCAAAGGCCGTAGCGGCAGCGGGGCCGAAGACGCCTATACCGCTGCGGACATTGAGGTGCTCGAAGGCCTGGAGCCGGTGCGCCGCCGGCCCGGCATGTATATCGGCGGCACCGACGAGAAGGCGATGCATCACCTCTTCGCCGAGGTGCTCGACAACGCCATGGACGAGGCGGTGGCGGGGCATGCGAGCTTCATCGACGTCGATCTCGACAAGGACGGCTATCTGACCGTCACCGACAACGGCCGCGGCATTCCCGTCGACCCGCATCCCAAGTTCAAGAAGAAGTCCGCGCTCGAGGTCATCATGACCACGCTGCATGCGGGCGGGAAGTTCGATTCCAAGGTCTATGCCACGAGCGGCGGCCTACACGGTGTCGGCGTGTCGGTGGCCAATGCGCTGTCCGAAACGCTCGAGGTCGAGGTGGCACGGGGGCAGAAGCTCTACCGGCAGAGCTATACGCGGGGACATCCGGACGGCCCGGTCAAGAATCTCGGGCCAATCAAGAACCGGCGCGGCACCAAGGTGCGCTTCCGGCCAGATCCCAAGATCTTCGGCAAGGGCGCGGCCTTCAAGCCGAACCGCCTGTTCCGCATGTCCCGCTCCAAGGCTTATCTGTTCCGCGGCGTCGAGATCCGATGGTCCTGTGCCAAGGCGCTGCTTGCCGGCGATACCGAGACGCCGGAGAAGGCCGAACTTCACTTCCCCGGCGGCTTGAAGGACTTTCTCGCCGAACGCATTGCAGGGCAGACCACAGTCACGAACGACATGTTCGCCGGCCGCATCGAGAAGGCGGAAGGGCCCGGCTCTGTGGAATGGGCGATCGCCTGGGTGGCGAGTGCCGACGGCTTCCTCAGTTCCTACTGCAATACCGTGCCGACGCCGGACGGCGGCACCCACGAGGCCGGTTTGCGCGCGGCGCTCACCAAAGCTTTGCGCGCCTATGGCGAGCTCACCGGCAACAAGCGCATGGCGCAAGTGACCGCCGACGACGTGCTCGGCACGGCAGCGGCCATGCTGTCTGTGTTCATCCGCGAGCCGGAATTCCAAGGCCAGACCAAGGACCGGCTGGCGACGCAGGAAGCGGCGCGCGTCGTGGAGAACGCGGTCCGCGACGCCTTCGATCATTGGCTGACCGGCAACCCCAACCAGGCCAACCGTCTGCTCGACTGGGTGGTCGACCGCTCCGAGGAGCGCTTGCGCCGCCGCAAAGAGAAGGAGATCGGCCGGCAGACGGCCACACGGCGCTTGCGTCTGCCCGGCAAGCTCGCCGACTGCTCGGCGAGCGGCGCGAGCGGCACGGAGATCTTCATCGTCGAGGGCGACTCCGCCGGCGGCTCGGCCAAGCAGGCGCGCGACCGGGCGACGCAGGCCGTGCTCCCGTTGCGCGGCAAGATCCTCAACGTGGCGAGTGCGAGCTCGTCCAAGCTCGCCGACAATCAGCTCTTGAGCGATCTCATCCAGGCGCTCGGCTGCGGCACGGGCACGCGCTATCGCGAGGAGGATCTGCGCTACGAGAAGGTCGTGGTCATGACCGACGCCGACGTGGACGGCATGCATATCGCCTCGCTGCTCATCACCTTCTTCTATCGCGAGATGCGCGGGCTCATCGAGGGCGGACATCTCTATCTCGCCGTGCCGCCGCTCTACCGGATCAGCCAAGGCCCCAAGACGCTCTACGCCCGCAACGACGCGCATAAGGACGCGTTGATGAAGACGGAGTTCAACGGCCGCGGCAAGATCGACGTGAGTCGTTTCAAGGGCTTGGGCGAGATGCTGCCGAAACAGCTCAAAGAGACGACCATGGATCGGTCGGTGCGCACGCTGCTGCGGGTCGAGATCGCCGAGGATCGCGGCGCCACCACCAAGCTCGTCGATCAGCTCATGGGCACCAAGCCCGAGGCACGGTTCCGCTTCATTCAGGAGCGCGCCGCCTTTGCCGAGCCCGACGCGCTCGACATCTAAAGCCAGCGCGGCACCCGTTCTTTATAGCGGGCGTAATCCTCGCCGAATTTTCGCTCGAGATATGCCTCTTCCCGCTTGACCACGCCCCGCTGCAAGATCACCAGCACGGGGATGAGGAGCAGGAGCACCCAGACGCTCGTCAATACGATCGACAGGCCGAAATAGACCAGCACGAAGCCGATATAGATGGGATTGCGCGTGACGCGATAAGGGCCGGTGGTGACGAGCGCCGTCGCCGGTTGCCCCGGCACCACGTTGGTGCCGGCGCGGCGAAAGGCGCGGACGGCAAATATCGCCAGCGCGAAGCCGAGCGCGATGAAGACAATGCCCACGGTCAGCGCCAACGCGTTCGCCGTGGCGAGCCCCGGGCCGAGGGGCCAATAGAGGCTCAAGACATAGCCGAGCGCCAGGGCGCCGCCAAACAGGAGCGGCGGCTTCACCGCCACATCGGCATAGTCGGTCGTGCGCATGAATGCCTTCCCATCGGGTTTGCGGGGGCCGATTCCCGCCTATTTACCCTGTTTCTGCGTACTTTTGCCCCTTGCGCGCCCCGCCCAGGCCCACTATTTGAGTGGTAAGCAATCCACGGTCATAAGGCCGTAATGCTTCGGTGGTGTCTTGCGCAGAGCCCACGAATCGTAGCAGCAAATCTTTGCGCCTATAGAAAGAAGATGCGCGCCGCGACAAGCCGCGCGCTATTTTGCTAACGCATGAGCTTTTCTAATCTTGGCCTAAGCCCCAAAGTCGAATCTGCCGTCACCGCGGCAGGGTTCGAGACCCCTACCCCAATTCAAGCCCAGGCGATCCCGATCGCGGTTACAGGCCGCGACGTGCTCGGCATCGCCCAGACCGGCACCGGCAAGACGGCATCCTTCGTGCTGCCCATGCTGACCCGGCTCGAGCGCGGACGCGCACGGGCCCGCATGCCGCGGACGCTGATCCTGGAGCCGACCCGCGAGCTCGCCGCCCAGGTCGCCGAAGCCTTCGAGCTTCTCGGCAAGAGCCACAAGCTGACCGTCGCGCTCCTGATCGGCGGCGTGTCCTATGACGAGCAGGACAAGAAGCTGGACCGCGGCGCCGACGTGGTGATCGCCACACCGGGTCGCCTGCTTGACCATCGCGAACGCGGCAAGTTGCTTCTCAACGGCATCGAGATCCTGGTGGTCGACGAAGCCGACCGAATGCTCGACATGGGGTTCATTCCCGATATCGAGCGTATCTGCAAAATGCTCCCCTTCACGCGGCAGACCCTGTTCTTCTCGGCGACCATGCCGCCCGAGATCCAACGCCTCGCCGACAACTTCCTACACAATCCCGAGCGCATCGAAGTCTCCCCGCCGGCGACCGCCGCGACGACCATCGTTCAGCGCCTGAAGAAAGCGCCCGACGACCCGGCCGGAAAGCGGCAGGCGCTCCGCGAGCTGATGCGCGAGGTCGACGTCAAGAACGCCATCATCTTCTGCAATCGCAAGAAGGATGTCGGCGTCGTCTACCGGTCGCTGCAGCGGCACGGCTTCAGCGTCGGCGCCCTGCACGGGGACCTGGACCAGCGTCAGCGCATGGCGACGCTCGAGGCCTTCCGCAACGGTACGATCGCCTTCTTAGCGGCCAGCGACGTGGCGGCGCGTGGCCTCGACATCCCCGCCGTGAGCCACATCTTCAACTATGACGTGCCGATCCATCCCGAGGACTACATCCACCGTATCGGGCGCACGGGGCGCGCGGGCCGCGAGGGCTACGCCGCCATGCTGGTGACGCCGAAGGACCACAAGGCGCTCAAAGCCATCGAGAAGATGCTGCACCAGGACATTCCTTGGGTCGATGGTCCGCCTGCCCCCGAAGAGGTGGCCGAGGCGGAAGCCAGCGATCGCAGCAACGGGCGGCGCCGCCGCGGCGGCCGTTCGCGAGGGGGAAAACGCTCCTCCGGCGAGAACGGGCAGCAGGCGGCGAAACAGCGAAGCGGCCAAGCCGCCCAAGGCCAGCGACGCAGGCACGCCGCGCACGGCCAGCCCCAGGACGACCACCGCAAAGGCGCGCGAAGATCAGCCAAAGACGAGCGGCGGGCTGCGCCGAAGCATCAGGGCGATCAGAGGCAGGCTGCGCCCAGCAGAACCAGACCGGTCCAAGGGCTCGCATGCGCCGCGGGCCAAGCAGCAGGGCATGGGGGACCACGTCCCCGCCTTCATGATGCGGCCGGTGCGGGTGCCGTAGAGCACCGCTCTTCCGAATTGCAATTCTTCGTCATGGCCGGGCCTGTCCCGGCCATTTGCGTTTTGGGGAAGAGTCCTACTCGGTGGCTTCGGCGGGCTCAGCCTCGCCGGCAGGCTTCAGCATCACGGACTCGCCGCAGCCGCACGCGCTCGTCTGGTTCGGGTTGTTGAACACGAAGCCCGAACGCATCTTGTCCACCTGATAGTCCATCTCGGTGCCGAGCAGGAACATGACCGCCGTCGGGTCGATCAGGAGCTTGACGCCCTTGTCCTCGACCACCTCGTCATGGGGCCCGCGCTCTGCGCATACTCCATGGTGTATTCCATGCCGGCGCAGCCGCCGTTCTTCACGCCGATGCGCACGCCTTCGATGTCCTTGCCGGAGGCGGCAGAAAGCGCGCGGATATGCTCCGCGGCAGCCTCGGTGAGGCGCATGACTTGAGGGCGTGGACGATCGGTCATGGCTTAAAGGTGGGGTAATTTGCGGGGGCGTTCAAGGGCTTGGCTCTAGAACATATTGAGCTGGAGCCGCGCCTCGTCGGACATGCGCGACATGTCCCAGGGCGGATCGAACACCAAATTGACCTTCACTTGGCCCACGCCCGGTACCGAAGAGACGGCATTCTCGACCCATCCCGGCATGTCGCCCGCCACGGGGCAACCCGGCGCGGTGAGCGTCATGTCCACCTCGACGTTCCGGTCGTCATCGACGTCGATCTTGTAGATGAGGCCGAGCTCGTAGATGTCGACGGGAATCTCGGGATCGAACACGGTCTTGAGCGCGGAGACGAGATCGGAGCGGAGCTGCTCGAGCTCGACCGGCGAAAGTCCGCCGCCGTTCCCCTCTGCCCCACCGGTCGCGCCGACGCAGCCCTTGATGTCGTCGGGCATGGCCTCAGGCTCGGCAGCCGCCTGCTCCGGTGCTTCCATCTTCTCCTGATCGCGAATCTTCTCAGTCATTTCAGCCATCGACATTAAGCGAACATCTCACGGGTCTTGTGCAGCGCGTCGACCAGCCGGTCGACCTCCTCGAACGTATTATACATGGCGAATGAGGCACGGCACGTGGAGGTTACACCGAAGCGGGCCAACAGCGGCTCGCAGCAATGGGTTCCGGCCCGCACGGCCACGCCGTAGCGGTCCAGAATCGTGCTCACATCGTGGGCATGGGCGCCTTCGACCTCGAAGGAGATGATGCTGCCCTTGTTTTGAGCACGCCCGAAAATCCTGAGCCAATTCAACTCGCCGAGGCGCTCCATGGCGTAGGCCAGCACGGCGTCCTCGTGGGCCTTGATACGGGCGCGGCCGATGCCTTCGACGTAATCAATCGCGGCGCCGAGCCCGATGGCCTGGACGATGGCCGGGGTGCCGGCCTCGAAGCGGTGCGGCGGTTTGCCGTAGGTGATCTCGTCGGTGGTGACGTAGCCGATCATCTCGCCGCCGCCCTGATACGGCGGCATCTCCTCGAGCAGCTCCTTCTTGCCGTAGAGCACGCCGATGCCGGTCGGGCCGTAGAGCTTGTGGCCGGTCAGCGCATAGAAATCGCAATCGAGATCCTGCACGTCGACCGGCAGATGCACCGCGCCTTGAGCGCCGTCCACCAGCACCGGAATGCCGTGCGCATGGGCGATGCGCACCACGTCCTTCACCGGCACGATGGTGCCGAGCACGTTCGACATCTGCGTGATGGCGATCATCTTGGTGCGCGGGCTGATGAGCTTCTCGAATTCGTCGAGCAGGAACTCGCCCTCGTCCGAGACCGGCGCCCATTTCAACACCGCGCCTTGCCGCTCGCGGATGAAATGCCACGGCACGATGTTGGAGTGGTGCTCCATGATGGTGAGCAGGATCTCGTCGCCGGCGCCGATCCGCGGCCGGCCGAAAGACGACGCCACCAGGTTGATCGCCTCGGTGGCGTTGCGGGTGAAGATGATCTCCTCGTCGGACCGCGCATTGAGGAAGCCCTTCACCTTCCCGCGCGCTTCTTCGAAATTGGCGGTGGCGAGATTGCTCAGGTGATGCAGGCCGCGATGGACGTTGGCGTATTCGTGCTCATAGGCGCGGGTCGACGGCCTCGATGACCTGTTTCGGCTTCTGCGCCGAGGCGCCGTTGTCGAGATAGGTGAGCGGCTTGCCGTGGACCGTCTCGGACAGAATGGGGAAGTCGGCGCGGATCGCCTCCACGTCGAAGGGCGCATCCATGGCGCGGAGGTCCTTGGCCGATGGTGTGATGACGGTCATCGGCCCTGCCCTCACTCCGCCGGGACGCCGAGCCAGTCGGCGGCGGCGGCAGAGAACGCCTCGCGCAGCGCCTCGTCCTCGACCTGCTCGAACGCCTCGCCGACAAAGGCCTGGATCAGCAGCGCGCGGGCTTGCGGCTCCGGCAGACCGCGAGACTCCAGATAAAACAGCAGATCCTCGTCGATCTGGCCCGAGGTGGCGCCGTGGCCGCAGACCACGTCGTCGGCGAAGATCTCGAGCTCCGGCTTGGAATCGAACTCCGCCGTCTCCGACAGCAGCAGCGCCTGCGCCATCTGCTTGCCGTCGGTCTTCTGCGCGCCCGGCGAGACGATGATCTTGCCCTGGAAGATGCCGCGGGCCTCGTCGTCGAGCACCGCCTTGAACAGCTCGCGGCTCTCGCAAGACGGCACGCGATGCTCGACGATCAACGTCGTGTCGCAATGCTGCTTGCCGCGCAGCAGGAATGCGCCCGAGACATCCGTTGCGGAGCCTTCGCCGTCGAAGCGCACATAGAGCTGGTTACGGGCGAGGCTGGCGCCGGTCGAAAGCTGGAAGGCGTTGTAGCGCGCGTCCGCGCCGAGATTGGCGAGCCACACGCCAAGATGAAGCGTATCGGCCGCTTCCCGCTGGAACTTGATGTGGTGGATGGCGGCCTTGTCGCCGACTTTGACCTCGGTCACGGCATTGCGCTGAAGCCCTTTCAGGCCAAGGCTGCCGTAGCTCTCCAGCAGCGTGGCGGAAGCGCCCTCCTCGGCCACGACGACATTGCGGGTCACCATGGTGGCCGGTGCGCCGGTGCCGTCGAGATGGATGAGGTGGATCGGCTTTTCGAGCGTCACGCCTTCGGGCAAGCGCAGCGCGACGCCGCCGGTCATCAAGGCGGTGTTCAGCGCCAGGACGGCGTCGTCCTCGCGCGGGTTCACTTGGCCCAAAGTCTGCCGCAGCCATTCCGGCGGCATCTCCAGGGCATGGGCGAGCGACGTCACCTCGGCACCCGCCTCGCGCAAGGCCGCCATGTCCGAGAGATCGACCCGCAGCTCGCCCTCGACGAGCACGAGGCGGTAGCCGGGGAATGCGGCGATGGGCTTGCCGAGAGCCGCCTCAAGCTCGGTCTCGCCGACGGCAGCGCCCAGCGCCGCGATCAGCGGGTGGGCCTCGTCGAGGCGCGCGCGCAGGTCCGTGTATTTCCAGGCTTCGACGCGGCGATGGGGCAGCCCAAGACTCCCATAGGTCTTGATGGCCTTCTCGCGAAGCTCGGCGACGAACGGATTGTTGGCCCCAGGCAGCGCGCTAGCCGCCTTGGTGTAGAGGTCGAGGAACTCCTGCTCGGCCTTGGTCCTGAATTGCTGGACGGGAAGATCCATGAGCCCTTCCCCTACGCGGCCGTCGCTTCGCCGCCGTACTCGGCGTAGCCGGATTTCTCGAGCTCGAGTGCAAGCTCAGGGCCGCCGGAGCGCGCCACCCGGCCGGCGGAAAGCACATGCACCCGGTCCGGCACGATGTAGTTCAGAAGCCGCTGATAGTGGGTGATGACGAGCATGGAGCGCTCAGGTGAGCGCAGCTTGTTCACGCCGTCGGCGACGATGCGCAAGGCGTCGATATCGAGGCCGGAATCGGTCTCGTCGAGCACGCACAGCCCGGGCTCCAGCAGCGCCATTTGCAGGATCTCGTTGCGCTTCTTCTCGCCGCCGGAGAAGCCGACATTGAGCGGGCGGCGCAGCATCTCGACGTCGATCTTGAGGTCCTTCGCCTTCTCCTTCACCACGCGCAGGAAATCCGGCGTGGACAGCTCCTCCTCGCCGCGGGCTTTGCGCACCGCATTCACGGCGTTGCGCAGGAAGGTCATGGTGGCGACGCCCGGAATCTCCATGGGGTACTGGAAGGCGAGGAACACGCCGGCGGCGGCCCGCTCCGACGGGTCCATGGCGAGCAGATCCTGCCCCTTCCAGGTGACGGAGCCTTCGGTGACCTCGTAGTCCTCCTTGCCGGCGAGCACATAAGCGAGCGTCGACTTGCCGGAGCCGTTCGGCCCCATGATGGCGTGCACCTCGCCTGCCGGCAGCGTCAGGTCGAGGCCTTTCAGGATCTCGCGGCCATCGACATTGGCGTGGAGGTTCTTGATCTCAAGCATGAATTCGTCTTTCCAACCCTTTGGTGTTGAATCTGTTCGCGCCGTTAGCCGACCGAGCCTTCGAGGCAGATGCCGATGAGCTTCTGGGTCTCGGCCATGAACTCCATCGGCAATTGCTGGAGCACGTCGCGGACGAAGCCGTTGACGATGAGCGCCACCGCCTCCTCCTCCGACAGCCCGCGGCTCAGGCAATAGAACAGCTGGTCGTCGGAGATCTTCGAGGTGGTCGCCTCGTGCTCGAAGGTCGCGCTGGCGTTCTTGGCCTCGATATAGGGCACGGTGTGCGCGCCGCATTTGTCGCCGATGAGCAGCGAGTCGCAGCAGGTGAAGTTCCGTGCATTGGTCGCGCGGCGGTGCGCCGACACGAGCCCGCGATAGGTGTTGTTGGAGTGGCCGGCGGCGATGCCCTTGGAGATGATGCGGCTCGACGTGTCCTTGCCGAGATGGATCATCTTGGTGCCGCTATCGACCTGCTGATAGCCGTTGGAGATGGCGATCGAGTAGAACTCGCCGCGCGAACCGTTGCCGCGCAGGATGCAGCTCGGGTATTTCCAGGTGATGGCGGAGCCGGTCTCCACTTGCGTCCAGGAGATCTTGGAGCGGTCGCCGCGGCAATCGCCGCGCTTGGTGACGAAGTTGTAGACGCCGCCCTTCCCTTCGCGCATCGCCCGGATACCAGTTCTGCACCGTCGAGTACTTGATCTCGGCGTCTTCGAGCGCGACCAGCTCGACCACGGCGGCATGGAGCTGGTTCTCGTCGCGCATCGGCGCCGTGCAGCCTTCGAGGTAGCTCACATAGGCGCCCTTGTCGGCGATGATGAGCGTGCGCTCGAACTGGCCGGTCTTCTCGGCATTGATGCGGAAATAGGTGGAGAGCTCCATCGGGCAGCGCACGCCTTCCGGCACGTAGACGAACGAGCCGTCGGAGAACACCGCGGAGTTGAGCGTGGCGTAGAAATTGTCGGTGATCGGCACGACCGAGCCGAGATATTTCTTCACGAGCTCGGGATGGTTCTTCACCGCTTCCGAGATCGAGCAGAAGATCACGCCGGCCTTGGCCAGCTCCTCCTTGAAGGTGGTGACCACCGACACAGAGTCGAACACGGCATCGACGGCGACCTTGGGCGCGCCTTGCACGCCCGCCAGCACCTCCTGCTCTTTCAGGGGAATGCCGAGCTTCTCGTAGGTCTTGAGCAGCTCAGGGTCGACCTCGGCCAGGCTCTTCGGCCCTTCCGTGCTCTTCGGCGCGGAATAGTAATAGAGCTCCTGGAAGTCGATCTTCGGATAGTGGACGTTGGCCCATTTGGGCTCTTGCATGGTCTGCCAGCGGCGGAAGGCCTCGAGCCGCCAGTCGCGCAGCCAGTCGCGGCTCGCCCTTCTTCGCCGAGATGAAGCGGACGATGTCCTCGGTCAGGCCCTTCGGGGCCGTGACTCGAATTCAATGTCGGTGAAGAAGCCGTATTTGTACTTGTCGACGTCGATCTGCTTGACGCGTTCGACGGTCTCTTGCACTGCAGCCATGACTATTCTTTCAAATTCCTATGTTCAAAGCGCGACTTAGGCCGCTTCCTTCGCGTTCTGCTTGAGCCGCTTGACCAGCTCGCCAAAGGCGCTCAGATATCTTTGGATATCGGTATTCTCACTGCCAAAACCAAGGCTTACGCGGATTGCGCCTTGGGCGATCTCGGGCGCGACACCCATGGCGGCGAGCACATGAGAGGCCTCGACCTTCCCGGAGGAGCAGGCCGAGCCGGCGCTGACCGCAACACCGGCAAGATCGAGCCCGATCACGAGTGTCTCGGCCTTTACGCCGGGAACGGCGATGCACGATGTGTTGGGGAGGCGCGGCACGCCGGCCGACAACACCACGGCGTCGGCGCAAAGCGCGCTTACGCCCTCCTCCAGGGCATCCCGGAGCTTGGCGATCGCATCCATCTTGGCGAGGTCGGCGGCGGCAAGCTCGGCGGCAACGCCGAAGCCGACGATGCCGGCGAGGTTCTCCGTGCCGGCGCGGCGGCGGCCTTCCTGGCCGCCACCCTTGATGAGGGGCTCAACGCTCACGCCTTCTGCGAGAACGAGCGCGCCCACGCCTTTCGGTCCGCCGATCTTATGGGCCGACAAGGTCACCATGTCGGCACCGAGGGCCGTCATATCAAGGGGGATGCGGCCCGCCGCCTGCACAGCATCGCTATGGAGGATCCCGCCGGCGTCGTGGACGATGGCAGCGGCCTCTGCAACCGGCTGAATGGCGCCCGTCTCGTTGTTGGCGGCCATGAGCGAGACGAAGGGCCGCCAGCCCCTGGGCTTGTGCTTCTCGAGCGTCTTCCGAAGCACGTCGAGATCGACGACGCCCTCAGGCGTCACGGGGATGATGGTCGTGGTCTCGCGATAGAACCGGCCGCCTGAGAGCACGGAAGGATGCTCGATCGCCGACAGATAGCAGTGCCAGGCTTCGCCGGACCGCGCGGCGAGCGCGAGCGCATTGGCTTCCGTGCCGCCGCTGGTGAAGATCACATTCTCGGGCTTCGCGCCGACGAGCTTTGCGACCTGCGCCCTCGCCTGCTCGATGGCGGCGCGCGCGGCCCTGCCTTCCGCATGGACCGAAGACGGATTGCCATTGAGCGCGAGCGCGTCGATCACCGCCTCGCGGACCTCGGGGCGGAGCGGCGCAGTGGCGTTATGGTCGAGATAGGAGCGCTGGTTCATGCTCTGCCGAAGCTCGCGGCCGAATGCCGCCGGGTTAACGCTTGCACGAGCCCCCGTCGCCCATGCTATGAAGCGCGGCCTAACAATTGGACCGCTCCAAGCGCCCAGCTGATTTGGAACGGCCTTGTTTGGAACAATTCTAATCTCTTGTTTGTATAGGATTCTGAGGCGGCAGAGTCAAGGTTTGCGGCATTGGTTGGCGCGCCCTACACCACGCCCCATATACGGTCAGCCGTCCCCATCAGCGAATAACGTCCAGTCGAGGCCAGTGGTTCATGCCTGAAGTCAATATTAGCGGCCCAGCCGGTCGGATCGAAGCCCGCTACCATCATCAGCCGTCTCCGAACGCCCCGGTCGCTCTCATCCTGCATCCGCACCCGCAGTTCGGCGGGACGATGAATAATCAGGTCGTGTATCACCTGTACTACGCCTTCCAGAAACGGGGCTTCTCGGTGCTGCGCTTCAATTTCCGCGGCGTGGGGCGGAGCGAGGGCCTGTTCGACAACGGGCCCGGCGAGCTTGCCGACGCCGCCACGGCACTCGACTGGCTGCAGGCCTACAACGCCGATGCGCCGTCCTGCTGGATCGCGGGCGTCTCGTTCGGGGCCTGGATCGGCATGCAGCTCCTGATGCGGCGCCCCGAGATCGAGGGCTTCATCTCCGTAGCGCCGCCGGCCAATCTTTACGACTTCACCTTCCTCGCCCCCTGCCCGTCTTCCGGGCTGATGGTCAACGGCGCAAAAGATCGAGTCGTGCCAACGGAGTCCGTGCGCGGGCTCGTGGATCGGCTGAAGACGCAGAAGGGCATCGTCATCGACCACCAGACCGTGCCGGACGCCAACCACTTCTTCGAGGAGCGCATGGACGGCCTCATGGAGGTGGTCGAAGGCTATCTCGACAAGCGCCTCGGCAAGCCGAAGAAGCAGGAAAGAGTCGGCGGCCTAAGCGCTCAAGGACTTCCCCCGGCCTCCGCGGCGGTGACCGGGTTTGGTAATCCGGGCCCAAACCTGCTAGAGGCTCTGGCCAACGCTACATCAGACTTGAACCGTCCTGGCCATGAGCACCGTCACATCGGACCTCCTGCACGAGCTCACGACTCGCGGCTATATCCATCAATGCACCGACGAGGCGGCGCTCGATAAGCTCGCGCGGACGGACGTCATCACCGGCTATATCGGCTTCGACTGCACGGCGCCGAGCCTGCATGTGGGCAATCTCGTCAGCATCATGCTGCTGCGCAAGCTGCAGCAGACGGGCCACCGCCCCATCGTCTTGATCGGCGGTGGCACCACCAAGGTCGGCGATCCGTCAGGCAAGGACGAAGCGCGCAAGCTGCTCACCGAGGCCGAGATCGGCGCCAATATCGCCGGCATCGAGTCCGTGTTTTCCAAGTTCCTGACTTTCGGCCATGGCGACACCGACGCGCTTCTGGTCAACAACGCCGACTGGCTCGATGCGCTGAACTACATCGACTTCTTGCGCGACTACGGGCGCCATTTCAGCGTCAACCGCATGCTGAGCCAGGACTCGGTGAAGCTCAGGCTCGACCGCGAGCAGCCTCTGAGCTTCATCGAGTTCAACTACATGGTGCTCCAGGCTTACGACTTCGTGGAGCTTTACCGGCGCGAAGGCTGCCGCTTGCAGATGGGCGGCTCGGACCAATGGGGCAACATCGTCGGCGGCATCGAGCTTGGGCGGCGCACCGAGAGGCGTTGAGCTGTTCGGGCTCACCTCGCCGCTCCTCACCACCGCCTCGGGCGCCAAGATGGGCAAGACGGCGGCTGGCGCGGTGTGGCTCAACCCCGACATGCTCTCCCCTTACGACTATTGGCAGTACTGGCGGAACGCCGAGGACGCCGACGTGCCGCGCTTCCTCAAGCTGTTCACCGAGCTGCCGCTTGCCCGAAATCGGCAAGCTTGCCGCGCTCGAGGGCGCCGAGCTCAACGAGGCCAAGAAGATCCTGGCCACCGAGGCGACCGCGCTCGTGCATGGGCGGGACGCCGCCGACCGCGCCGCCGAAACCGCGCGCGCGACCTTCGAGGAAGGCCAGCTTGCGCAAAGTCTGCCGACCTTCGAGATCGCGCGGGCCGAGCTCGAAAAGGGTTATGGCGTGCTGAGCGCCAACGTCCATGTCGGCTTCGTGAAGTCGACCGGCGAGGCGCGGCGTCAGATCAAGGGCGGCGGGATCAAGGTCAACGACGTGCCGGTCACCGATGAGCGGCAAATGCTGACGCTATCGGACCTGACCGAAGACGGCGTGATCAAGCTGTCGCTCGGCAAGAAGCGGCACGCGCTTATCCG
>CAVSFJ010000006.1:0-77827 GCA_963727165.1 uncultured Alphaproteobacteria bacterium | reverse complement strand
TGTGACCCGCGTCTTCACGCCGGCCCCAAGACGGGACAGTGCGCGGGCCAAGCCCTCGTCCTCGATGCCCGCCTCTTTTGGCAGGGAATAGGCGATAAGTGGCACTTTTCGGGGCCTCTCGCGCTTGGCTGCATGGGCGATCGGCGCTTGCAGGAAGCGCATTTCGGTCACCGCGCGGTAGCCGAAATAGGCGTTGACCCGCTCCAGGATTTGGCCCGACCGGTGCTGCACCTCGATGGCTCGCGGCCCTTCGATCCTGAGCACGAGCACCGCGCCTGCGGCGCGATGGCCGCGCTGCGCGGTCTCCGCCTCGGCCTCGTCGCGGCGCCTCGGCCATACCACCCGGTCGGGCATGGTGAACTGGGCGAGGTCCCGGCCGACAATGGCCGGCCAGTCGCTGAGAAGGGCGGTGGTGGCGAAGCCGCGGGCCCGCGCGGCGGGATCGAGCGCCTTTGCTAGGTAACTGCCGATGGCGCGCGCGCCGAACTTCCGCTTTCGCTGGATCATGACCCTCTCACCGGCAGTGGAGAGCGGCGGCGCTCCCCTTGCCTTCAGCTTGCGCGAGTCTACACCATGGGCAGGAGCTGAGGCGGCCCGAATAGGGACTTATGCAGAAAACGCACACCGCAGACGATGACCGAGGATCGGTCGCCGAGGCACTGCTCGCCTGGTACGGCCGCGAGGCCCGCGCGTTACCGTGGCGGGCCTCGCCAGGCGCACGGCAAGACCCTTATAAGGTCTGGCTCAGCGAGATCATGCTGCAGCAGACCACGGTCAAGGCGGTCCTGCCCCGCTATGGCGATTTCCTCCGGCGCTGGCCCGACGTGAAGGCGCTCGCCCGCGCCGAGCTCGGCGAGGTGCTCGCCGCCTGGGCCGGGCTCGGCTACTACGCCCGCGCCCGCAACCTCCATGCCTGCGCCCGCGTCGTGGCGGATGAGCACGGCGGCAACTTCCCCCAGACCGAAGCGGAGTTGCGTAAGCTTCCCGGCGTCGGCGGCTATACGGCGGCGGCCATCGCTTCCATCGCCTTCGGGGCGCGTGCCGCGCCGGTCGACGGCAATATCGAGCGTGTGATCGCGCGGCTCTTTGCGGTGGAGACACCGCTGCCCGCCGCCAAGGCGGAGATCAAGGCGCTTGCCGAAAGTCTTACGCCCGAGACCCACGCCGGCGACTACGCCCAAGCCATGATGGACTTGGGCGCCACGATCTGCACGCCGCGCCGCCCGGCTTGCGGGCTCTGTCCGCTCCGCCCCCGTTGCCAAGGGCTTGCCGAAGGGCTCGCCGAGCAACTCCCCTATAAAGAAGAGAAGGGCGAGCGGCCCACACGCCGCGGCGCGGCCTTCGTCGCGCTTCGCCAGGACGGCGCGGTGCTGTTACGCGAACGCCCACTCAAAGGACTCCTCGGCGGCATGCTGGAGACGCCGACGACGCCCTGGGAAGAGGCCGCACCGAGCGGCAAGGCGGTTGCGGATCATGCGCCGCTCGAGGTGGCCTGGGTCGAGGTGCCGGGGCTCGTCGAACACACCTTCACGCATTTTCATTTGGAGCTCGCCGTTTATCGCGCCGAGGTCGGCGAGGACGCGGCGCTTACCGAGGCCGCAGAGCCGGAGCGGTGCCTATGGCTTCACACCCGCGACCTTGCAGGCGCGGCACTGCCGAGCCTCATGCGCAAAGTGATCGCGCACGCGCTTCCCGCAAAGGGCAGGACTAGGACTGGAGAGAGAGCTTCGCCCGTGCGGCCGCGCGCAAATCGTCGATCGGCTTGAGCGCGCCGTCCGCCTCGTAGTGCCAGAAGGTCCAGCCGTTGCAGGCCATCGCCCCTTGCACGTGGGCGCCGATCTTGTGGATCGAGCCTTGCGCGCCGGCGCAGGCGATCGAGCCGTCGGCGCGGACCTTCGCCTCGTGGCGGGCCGCGGGATCGTAAAGCGCCGTCCCCGGCGAGAGCAGGCCGAGCTCGACCAGCGCGCCAAAAGGTACGCGTGCTTCGGCGCGCTTGCCTTTGGCGACTTGCAGCGAGGCGGGATCGAGCGGCTTCAATCCCTTGAGCCGTTCGCGCGCGGCCTCGGCGTAGGTCTCTTCGCGCTCGATGCCGACGAAGTTGCGTCCCAGCCGCTTGGCGGCGACGGCCGTCGTGCCGGAGCCCATGAACGGGTCGAGCACCACGTCGCCCACATGGCTCGACGCCAGGATAACGCGCTGCAGCAGCGCTTCGGGCTTTTGCGTGGGATGGGTCTTGCGCCCGTCCTGCTTCAGCCGCTCGGAGCCGGAGCAGATCGGCAACAGCCAGTCGGAGCGCATTTGCAGATCTTCGTTCAGCGCCTTCATGGACTCGTAGTTGAACGTGTAGCGCGCCTTCGGTCCCATCGACGCCCAGATCATCGTCTCATGCGCGTTGGTGAAGCGGCGCCCTCTGAAATTCGGCATCGGGTTCGTCTTCCGCCAGATCACGTCGTTCAGCACCCAATAGCCCAAATCCTGGAGGATGGTGCCGACGCGGAAGATGTTGTGATAGCTGCCGATCACCCACAGGCTACCCTGCGGCTTCAGCACGCGGCGGCACGCGGCGAGCCAGTCGCGGGTGAATGCGTCATAGGCGGCGAAGCTCGAGAACTTGTCCCAATCGTCGTCGACCGCATCGACGCGGCTGTTGTTGGGCCGGTAGAGCTCGCCCGCGAGCTGAAGATTGTAAGGTGGGTCGGCGAAGGCGAGATCGACGGATCCTTCCGGCAGGCGCGACAGCTCCTCGATGCAATCGCCGACAATGATCTTATTGCGGGGGAGACGCGCTCCCCCGATATCCCCCACACCCATGCCACCACTCTTATGTACGCAGTACTGAACGCGCCGCCATTTGGATGGCGGACGGCTCATGCTGGCGGACTCCGGTAAAGGTGGGCTTAACCCGCGCGCGGGCAACGGTAGACAAGGCTTCGGCGGAAAGGGGCGTCCATGGGCAAAGACATCGTTATGGTGCACGGGGCCAATTGCGGCGGCTGGTGCTTCGATGAGTTCCGCAAGGTCTTCGAGAGCAGGGGCTTCACCTGCCACGCGCCGGACCTGATCGGCCACGGCGCCGACAAGGCGACGGGAAAGGGCACCTTGGCCGCTGTGGGCATGGCCGACTATCGCGCGCAGCTCGGGACCTTTCTGGAAACGCTGCCGTCGAAGCCGATCCTGCTCGGCCATTCCATGGGGGCGATCCTGGCGCAGCAGCTCGCGGCGGAGGACCTCGCCTTGAAGCTTGTCCTGGCGAGCCCGGCGCCGCGCGCCGGCATCCTGCCGCCGACCGACGCCGAGAAGCAGCTTTGTCAGGATCTGATGACGATTGGCGACTTCAAGACGCGCGCCATCGATCCGAATTTCGATCTCGCTTGCATTTACACGCTCAACCGTCTGCCGAAGGACGAGCAGCGCCGCGTGTTCGATCAGTTCGGGCCTGAGTCGGGCCGTGCCCTGTTCGAGACGTTCTTCTGGATGTTCGACAAAACGGCGCGACAGACCTCGACACGCGCGCCGTGCACTGCCCGGTGCTGTGCTTGGCAGGCACCGAAGACCACATCGTGTCGCTGGAGACGGCGCGCGAGACGGCTCTCGGCTATCCGCAAGCCGCGCTCTGGGAGCTCGAAGGCCACGGGCATATGCTCTTGCTTGAGCCTGGCGCCGACGAGATCGCGGGCCGCATCGCCGACTGGCTCACCAAGTACGAGCCTTCCAAGTCCTAGTCGTCGACGATCTCGATGCCTTCGCCACGGTTCGCGAGGATGCGGGTCGCCCGCTCGATGGGAGCGAAAGATTTGCGGTGGTGCGTGCACACGCCGTGCTTCTTTACCGCGCGGGCATGCTCCGGCGTGCCGTAGCCTTTGTTGCTCTCCCAGCCATAGCGGCGATAGCGCTTGGCGAGCTTCACCATGATGCGGTCGCGGGTGACCTTGGCGATGATGGAGGCGGCGCCCACCGACAGCGATAGCGCGTCGCCGGAGACAATGGCGCGCGCTTTGCCCGGAAAGCGCTTCGGCACGAGATTGCCGTCGATCAGGGCGGCGGCGCGAGGCACTTGCAGGCCCCGGAAAGCCGCGCGCATGCCCCACAGGCTCGCTTGCAAGATGTTGATGCGGTCGATGCGCTTCACCTGACCGATGGAGACGGACACGCACGACGTGGCCACGATCTCGGTATAGAGCTCTTCCCGGACCTCGGGCGTGAGCATCTTGGAATCGTTGATGCCCTCGGGGATGCGGTCCGGATTGAGAATGACCGCCGCGACCACCACAGGCCCGGCCCAGGGCCCGCGGCCCGCCTCGTCGATGCCGGCGACGGGGAGCCCATGCAGGTCCATCATCTCCGCCTCGAAATCGAAGCTGGGCAGGCTCGGCGCTTGAACGATTTTTTCGGCAGGGAGTCCCATGACCGGGGACTTTCCTTAAAACACGCGCCCTTGGCAACGGTCTCGGGCCCCGAGGCCCGAGAGTTGTGGAAAAGGTGGCTAAAACAGCCGGAGTTGCTGGCCCGGACGGGCAGGGGGCGTGAACCGGTCCGTACGAAGCTCGACCTTGCCCCCGTTGAGGCCCAGTCGCTCGGCGGCCATCTCGAACCGGCGCCCGATCATCCACGCATAAGGCCCGTCACCTTCCATTCGCTCGCTCCATTTGGCCTCGTAGAGCTTACCGCCACGGGTCTGGCGCATCAGCGACAGCACGCGGTTGGCGCGGTCGGGGCAATTGGCCCGGAGCCACTCCACGAAGAGATCGCCGATCTCGAGCGGCAACCGCAACAGCACATAGCCCGCTTCCGCAACGCCGGCCGTGGCGGCGCGCTGCAAGATGCGCTCCATCTCCGCGTCGTTGAGGCCTGGAATGACTGGCGCGCACATAACGGAAGTCGGCACGCCGGCGGCGCTGAGCGTCTCTAACGTCTCGAGCCGCTTCTCGGGCGTGCTGGCGCGCGGCTCCATGGCGCGGGCGAGCTTGTGGTCGAGCGTAGTCACCGACAGCGCCACTTTGACCAGCCCGCGTTTCGCCATCGACTGCAAGATATCGAGATCCCGCAGCACCAGCGCCGACTTGGTGACGATGCCGACCGGATGGTTGGTGGCGCTTAGAGTTTCGAGGATGCGCCGCATGATGCGGTAGCGCCGCTCGATCGGCTGATAGGGATCGGTATTGGTGCCGATGGCGATCATGCGCGGCCGATAATTCGGCTCGGCAAGCTCGCGCTCCAGCGCCTGCGCGGCATTGGTCTTGGCAAACAGCTTCGTCTCGAAGTCGAGTCCGGGGGACAGCCCGAGAAAGGCGTGGGTCGGCCGCGCGAAACAGTAGATGCAGCCATGCTCGCAGCCCCGATAGGGATTGATCGAGCGGTCGAAGCCGATATCGGGCGATTGATTCTTGGTGATGATGCGCCGCGCCGGCACCTCTTGCACTTCGGTCGCGAGCGCGTCGAGCTCGCCGAGCGACTCCCAGCCGTCGTCCGCCGGCTCATAGCAAAGAGGCTCGAAGCGCCCCGAGCGGTTGGTCTGGGCGCCGCGGCCGTGCCTGCGGCCGAAGGCAACGCCTCCCGCCTCGTGCGGGAAGCTATCCGAATCGCGGGACTTTCGAAGGGCCACGGTCATGCGGTCTATATAGTTTCGTGGTGGGAACAAAGCAAGAACATAATCAGGGTTATCGCCATGTGACGATTGCCGCAAGGCGGCCAAACGCTATAGTCCGCCCATGATTTCGGTGGTCATCCCCACTTTTAATGCCGGGCCCGGATTGGTCCACACGCTGGCGCCCCTGGTGCCGGCGGTGGTGGAGGGCGTGGTCCAGGAGGCCATCATCGCCGATGGTGGCTCGATCGACGACACCTGCGCGATTGCCGATGCCGCCGGCACGCATCTTGTGGTGGCGCCGCGCGGGCGCGGCACCCAGCTCGATGCCGGCGCGGCGCTCGCGCGGGGGGACTGGCTGCTTTTTCTGCACGCCGACACGGTGCTTGAGCCCGGCTGGGCCGAGGAGGCGGAAAGCTTTATCGAGCGCGTGGAAAGTGGGCGCCGCCGGCCGGCCGCCGCTTATTTCCAATTCTCGCTCGATGACGATGGGTTCATGCCGCGCCTAGTGGAAGGGTTGGTCGCTTTGCGCTGTTTTCTCTTCGCGCTCCCGTATGGCGATCAAGGGCTTCTCATCCCGCGCGCGCTTTACGACCGGCTTGGGGGCTTTCGCTCGATCCCCCTCATGGAGGACGTCGATCTCGTCCGCCGTCTCAAACGGCGCGAACTCGTCGGGCTGAAGTCGCGTGCCGTGACGAGCGCCAAGCGCTATCAGAACGAAGGCTATCTGTTGCGGGGTTTCCGCAATCTCGGCCTCATGCTGCTCTACTATCTTCGCGTGCCGCCGCGGGTGCTCGCGCGCCTCTATGGCTAGGCCGCATCGAGGCCGTCAGCGCCAGATCGCTTTCGCTCCCCGTCTCATCATCATGGCGAAGCGCCCGGTCGCCGGCCGGGTGAAGCGCCGCCTTGCACGCGAGATCGGCGACGTCGCAGCGCTCCGCTTCTACCGCACCGCGCTCGCCAACACGGTCATGCGTCTCGGCGCCGATCCGCGCTGGCGCACTTATCTTGCTGTGACGCCGGACACGTCGGTGACAGCGTCATGCTGGCCGTCACCGCCGAAGCTCACGCGCATCTCCCAAGGGGAGGGCGGTCTGGGGCAGCGCATGCAAAGCCTGTTCGATCGTATGCCGCCTGGTCCCGTCGTCATCGTCGGCAGCGATATTCCCGCCGTCCGCCCAGCGCATATTGCGCGTGCATTTGACTTGCTTGGCAGCGCCGACGCTGTGTTCGGGCCTGCAACCGACGGCGGTTATTGGCTCGTGGGCTTGAAGAGATCTGTGCGGCAACTTGTCCCGTTCGAAGGCGTGCCCTGGTCGACGGAGGAAACGCTCGCCGCCACGGTCGCGAACTTGCGGGAAGAATTGTCGCCTCCGCGCCGACACTTAGCGACGTCGACTCGATACGAGACTATCGGTGCGAGCGGAAGTCTAGCGAACGGCTCTGCTTGCTACCGCAGACAATTGTCAGGCACCCCTGACGTGAACTTAATGCAACTTTAAGGGGATTTTACTACGGCGTTGGTTGAGCAGACGGGGGGAGGAGCTGAGCGAATGCGTATCGCGCTAGTCGATCCGAGCCGCACCACGCGGTTGATCGTGGCCCGCATGCTCGAAGCGCGCGGCCATGACGTGGCGCCCTTCGCCGACGAGCGCGAGGCTCTTCAGCAGATCAAGATCGACCTTCGCATCGATGCACTGATCACATCGGCCGAACTCACTCACATAACCGGCCTCGAGCTTTGCTGGGAGGTGAGATTGCTCGCGACCTGCAAGCGTCCGATCTACGTGCTGATGATGTCGTCCCAATACGATCAGCGGAATTTGGTCGAGGCGCTCGATTCTGGCGCCGACGACTTCATCGGTAAGCCGCCTTTGGCCGAGGAGCTTTTTGCGCGCCTGCGCGCCGCCGAGCGCATTGCTTCCATGCAGCGGGAACTGCTGCGCCTTGCCACCACCGATCCGCTGACCGGGCTGTGCAACCGCCGCGGCTTCTTCGAGCAGGCAACAGAGGCGCGCGCGCGGACGATCCCCGACGGCTGCCTGTCGGCCATTCTCCTCGACATCGACAATTTCAAGCAGATCAACGACTCGTATGGCCACGACGCTGGCGACGAGGCGATCCGCGCTTGCGCGCAGGCCGCACGTTTTGACGAGGCCGTCACCGGGCGCCTCGGCGGCGATGAGTTCGCACTGCTTCTCGAGCGGCGCACAATGCCCGAGGCCATCGAGATTGCTGAAAACTTGCGACGCCGGCTGGCCTCGCGGCCGTTCGACACCGGCAAGGGACAGATCAGGCTCACCTGGAGCGTCGGTGTCGGCGAAGCCAAGCCGGACGATACGGTCGATCAGCTTCTCGCGCGCGCGGATGCGGCGCTCTACAGCGCCAAGGCCGGCGGCCGTAATCGCGTGGCCGGCGCCCCGCCTGATCTGGAGGCGATCATGACGATCGCCCAGCACGGCATCGCTCGCGCCTCGACCCACTAGAGCCCCAGAACAGCCTGTGAATCAGCCTCTTCACGGCACTGGCGAAGAGGGCAGGGGCTGCTAAGGTGCCCTCGGATCAACTGGGGGAGCCGAATGGCCGAGCACAGCGAGGAGCCGCAATCGGCCTTGAGCGAGGAGACGCCGGAGCAGACGCCGAATGAGGCGGCGGGCGAGGCGGCTCAGCCCGAGCAGCAGGTCAAATATTCCATGTCGCCGGGCCTCTCCGGCTTCCTCGGCTCGAACAGGATCGGCCTCGCCATCTCCTCCTATCAGTCTGGCAAGTTCTACCTGCTTGGGCAGAACAAAGACGGCGGTCTCCTGGTTGACGAGCGTTTCTTCCGAAAGGCCATGGGCATCTGCGTGCCCGACAAGGACACGCTGCTCCTGGCCACCCTGTTCCAGATCATCAAGTTCAAGAACGTTCTGGAGCCGGACCAGGAGGTCAACAATGTGTTCGACACGTGCTACGTGCCGCGCGAGCTTTATGTCACCGGCGAGCTCGACGCCCACGATGTCGGACAGCTCAAGGACGGACGCATCATCTTCGTCAACACCGTCTACAACTGCCTCGCGACGCCGTCGCCGCGCCACAGCTTCACGCCGATCTGGAAACCGCCTTTTATCTCCAAGATCGTCAGGGAGGACCGTTGCCATCTAAACGGCCTCGCCATGGAGGACGGCGTGCCGCGCTACGTCACGGCCGTGAGCAAGTCCGACACCATCGACGGCTGGCGCGACCGCCGCTTCGACGGCGGCATCATTATCGATGTGGCAACCGGCGAGATCGTCATCGGCGGTCTCTCCATGCCGCACTCGCCCCGCATGTATAACGGGAAATTGTGGGTGCTGAACTCAGGCACCGGCGAGCTTGGCTGGGTCGAGCCGGCGGCCAAGGCCGCGGACTCCAAGTTCCATGTGGTCGCCTTCTGTCCCGGCTTCGTGAGGGGCCTTGGCTTCCACGGCAAGTACGCTTTGGTCGGGCTCTCCAAGCCCCGCTACGAGCGCTTCGAAGGGCTGGCGCTCGACAAGAAGCTGGCCGAGGCGGATTCCGAGCCGTGGTGCGGGGTGCAGGTGATCGACCTCGATACGGGGGCGTGCGTGCACTGGTTCCGCATCGATGGCGCCATCGGCGAGCTCTACGATGTCGCCGTGGTGCCGGGCATCATGCGCGGTATGTCGCTGAGCTTCGCCTCCAACGAGGTCTTGGGCCTCGTCACCCACGACCCGCTCGAAGAGCCCGCGAGTTTCTGATCTGCGCCACCGCGTGCCACTTTGCGCTCAAGTAGGCCAGAGGCCGGTAGCGCACTAGAACAGCCAGGTGAAGCGGCCTTTGACGGCGTTGTCGGTGACGCCGTCGCCGAACTGACCCGAGTAGGAGACGCCTGCGCTCTCAGGTGGAAGCCGGTTCAGGATGCGAAAAGCCTACGGGCCCGCACCAGCAGCTGGGGCCTCTCGTCTGGGTCGAGAATGCGATAGCCGAGCAGCTTGACGCGATCGTTGATCAGGAACCAGGCGAGCGCGTAGCCCCACACCGACAGCGCCCAGATCCAGCCGATTGGCGGCATCAGCAACCCATAGACCGCGATGATGGTCGCGATCACTTGCGTCCCCACGACCGCGATCAGCAGGATGCGGGACGGCCTGATCGACCAGAACGGTCCGCGCGTCCGGGTCACGAAGATGTTCAGATGGCCGGCCACGGACAGCTTCAAATACATCAGCGTCTGGATCGTGGCGCGGTCGAGATGGAAGACCTGCTCGCCGAGATAGAACAGCCCGAACGATGCCACGACGCCGGTAATGCCGAGGACCGTGGCGATGCCGAGCACGAAGCGCATGTTCCAGGCTTCAGGGGTGTCGGAGGTGCGCACATTGTCATACGCAATCGACAGGATAGCGCCGTCATTGAGCACGGCCAAAAGCACGATCATGACGGCCGTCACCGGATAGAAATTGAACGCCAGGATCGACAGCGTCATGAACAAAAGGACGCGGATGGTCTCCGCGATCCGATAGATCGCGTAGCTGTTCATGCGCTGGAAAATCTTCCGGCTTTCTTTGACGGCGTCGATGATGACGGACAGACCCGGCGTGAGAAGCACGATATCGGCGGCGGCCCGCGCCGCATCCGTGGCGCCGGAAACCGCGATGCCGCAATCGGCTTTCTTGAGGGGAGGCGCATCGTTCACGCCGTCGCCGGTCATCCCGACGATGTGGCCGTGCCGCTGCAGGACGTCGACGATATGGAATTTGTGCTCGGGAAACACCTGGGCGAAGCCATCGGCCTCCTCGATCGACTGGTCGAGCTGGGCGGCTTCGTGATGCTTGGTGTCGCCGAAGCCGCTGGCGTCGAGGATATTGGTGCCCAATCCGATTTGATCGGCAATTTCCTTGGCGATGGCGATTTGGTCTCCGGTCAACATCTTGACGTCGATGCCGAGCTGCCGCGCCGTCGCAATGGTCTCCTTGGAATCCGGCCGTGGCGGATCCGATAGGGGGAGAACGCCAAGAAACTGCCAGCTGCCGTTTCCTTCTGCGCGCGCAACGCCAAGGGAGCGGTATCCGCGTTTGGCAAACGCCTCGACGGCCTTGTCGACTTCAGGCTTTACCGCGGCCGCATTGGCCGACAGACCAAGGATCACTTGCGGCGCGCCCTTCGTCACCCGAACGACACCTCCGGCCTTCGTCTTAAGCGTCGCCTCGGTGCGCTTATGCACCGGGTCGAAAGGTTGAAAATGTACGGCCTGGTAGGCTTCCAGCGCCGTCCGGTCCTGGAGGCCGCTGAGAACGGCCATGTCGATGGTGTCTTGATTTTCGGCCCGGGAGGCCAGCGCGCCGTTGAGAATGAGCTCGTCTTGCGTCACCGCACCGACGCAGAACGGCTTGCCGAGCGCCAGCTTGTTTTGGGTGAGGGTGCCGGTCTTGTCGGAGCACAGCACGTCAACGCCGGCCAGCTCTTCAATCGACGCCAGGCGGCTGACGATGGCCTCTCGGGCCGCAAGGAGCCTCGCGCCCACGGCCATGGTGACCGAAAGCACTGCCGGCATTGCCACCGGGATGGCGGCCACCGTGAGCACCAGCATGAATTGGAGCGTGGTCAGCAGAGGATCGCCACGGAACATGGCCACGCCGAAGATGAGAACCACCAAGGCGATGGCGATGACGATCAGGTAGTCGCCGATCTTCAGAATGGCGCGCTGGAAATGGCTGACCGTGTGCGCCTCCGCCACCAGCCGGGCCGTCTGGCCAAAATAGGTGTGTGTGCCGGTGGCGTAGACGAGGGCGTCGGTCTCACCCTGGCGGATGACCGACCCTGAAAACAGCGCCTCTCCCATCTTGCGCGTGACCGGGAGCGACTCGCCGGTCAGCGCCGACTGATCCACCTCTACGGGATCTTGATCGAGCAGTCGTGCATCGGCCGGCACGATATCGCCGAGCCGCATGCGGATGAGGTCGCCCGGAACCAGCGCGCGCGACTCGATATTGGTCCAAGCGCCGTTCCGCCGGACGCGGGCGCGCGGCGCGAGCCGCGCCTTCAATGCGGCGATCGCATTGCCGGCCTGGTACTCTTCCCAGAAACCGACCCCGGCGTTGGCGAGCAGCAGCACGACGATGATGATGAAATCGGACCAGTGCTTGACGACGGCCGAAAGAATGGCCGCAACTTCGATCATCCAGGGGATCGGTCCCCAGAAATAGCTGAGGAACTTCAGAAGCGGGCTTATCGACTTCTCGGCGATTTCATTGGGCCCGTACTGGGCCAGGCGCTGCTCGGCCTCGGCCTGGCTCAGGCCGTCCGGTGACGACGCGAGCTTCGCTTCGAGCTCGTCAAGCGGAAGCGACTTTAGATCCGCTGCCGCCACGGACTGCGCTTCAGGTGCGGACACCTTGCAATTCCTCTCGGCCGCACCGCCTCTCGCCACGACATCGACTGGCGCGGCGGTGGAACGCTCTTATGGCCGATCAGTTGCGGCTAGGGTACGACCATAATGACGCGGCTCGCGAGATTAACGAGCTTTTGCGGCACGCTGCCGACAAGCATCTCCGCCACCTCTTCCGAGCCCCGCTTGCCGACGACGATGGCGTCTGCGTCCTTTTCTTTGGAGAAATCAATGATGGCCTCTGCGACGTGGCCGCTGCGGGATTCGAGCACAATGGTGGAGGCGCCGGCGCTGAGAGCGCGCTCCCTTGCCGATTCCAGGATTTCGGCTGACCTCGTCTTCAGCAGCTCCTCGAACCAGGCGCTGTCGGTGTTGCTGAATTGGCGCACGAGCTCGACCGAGAGGCCATAACCTCCCCTGATATTGATAATCAGAAGGTCGGCTCCATACGTCTTCGCCATGTCCGCTGCAAAATCCACGGCCCGATCAGAGCCCTCAGACCCGTCAGTCGCCACCAGAATCCGCTTCACGGTACACCTCCAGACTGTCCGTTACGACGCGACACCGTAGTAGCCGGTTGAGGACGTGTCATACAGTGGCATCTTGGCGCTTGGTTTTGGCAGCCAGCACGCAGAACAGCCAGGCGAAGCGCCCTTAGCTCTCCTTTGCTTCTTCTTGCTCTCGGTGAGGCGCAGCATCATCTCAGCCAAATGGCGATGAAGGCTGCGAGCGCCAGACCAACGACGCCAAGCGCGATCCAGGCAGTCTTGACGAGACGGTCGGGCAATGTTCCTTCGGCGTTGGGTGCCTCGCGCCGATACGAGGAGTCGTCTTTGTTTGCGGCGACATTCGCCATGAGAAGTTCCAGCCGAACCTCGCCTCCGAGCTCGCGCCTCAACTTGAGGTTTCGCCTAAGCTCCTGTTCAAGGTCATTCGTTTCCGGGACCATCGGAACACCCCCCACCAGTCACGCAAACTGGCGATCGGGCGTTATGGTTCCAGCGGCAACAGCCAAGAGCCTGTCGAAGCGGCCTAGCTCTCCTTCGCCTTGTGATGCTGCGCTGATTTGGCCGGATGCTGAGAGCAGTTTTTGAGCGTAGCTACATTATCGCTGAACCCTTGATCGAATGTTCTGATGCTCTCCCTGGCGCTTGCCTTGCTCTCTCTCGCGGTGCTGATCGGCGTTGCCATCGGCATCCGCTTCCTCGGTGGCAGGCGAATGCCGTCCCGCGCTATCGGAGCCGTCCACGGGTTGCTCGGGGTGTCCGGTCTGTGCGTCCTGGTCTTTGCGCTTATGAGCGGTGCCGGCGCGGGCGACCGGTACGGCACGGCCTCGTTCGGACCGGCGGCCGCAATTCTGGCGGCACTCGCCGCTCTGGCGGGAGCTGGGATCGCGCTTCTCGGACGCAGGACGGCCCGCGGGATCGGCTTCCTGATCGTCGTGCATGCGAGCGTCGCCGTCGCCGCGTACGTCTTGCTGCTGACCTATGTCTTCCTGACCTAGGCGCGCTGCGCCTGCTGTCTAACGCGCCTTCGCCTTCTTCTTCTTCTTGCTCTCGGTGAGACGCGGCATCAGCGCGATGAACGAGCAGGGGCGGTGGCGGGCACGGATCCTATTCCGCCTTCTTGTCGCTGCCTCCGGGCGGCACGAATTTGCCGGGGATCACCTTCTCCGGCGGGTTGGTGCCCGGAGGATTGATTGAGCGGATGAAGGAGATGATGTGCCACAGATGGTCCGCGGTCTTGATGGTGTGGCCCATCGGCGGCATCGGCGCGTGGACGGTGCCGTATTGGTAGCGCACGAAGCCCTCCGCCTGGATCGCCGCGGAGCCCTGGGTGATCAGCCGGAACAGCACGTCGTCGGTGTTGCCCCAGAACCAGACGCCTTGGGAGAGAGCGGGACAGAAGCCGCCGCCGCCGGTGCCGCCATGGCACTCGTTGCAGCCCGGCAGCCGGAACTGCTTCACGAGGTTCGGGTCTTCCTTGACGAGCTCCTTCCAATCATAGGGATTGTGCAGCCCGCCCGGAGGCACCTGCCCCACGAGCGCGAGCGGCGGCGTCTGATCGCCTTTCTTGCAGCATTCGGCACCTGCGTCGGCGGCGGCGTTCTTCTCAGGCGCGGCTTCCTTGTCTGGCGGCGGCGCGCTGGCCGCGTTCTCCGATGCTGCGCTGCCGCTATCCATCGCGGCCGCAGGCTTGTCACTTGAGGAGGCTTCGTTCTCGGCCGGGGACGGTTTGGCGGCCTCGGATGCCGTGTCTTGCGCGGCCTCCGTCTTGGCGAATTTCTCCTGGAACGGCGCGCTGGTCACCACGGCAAGCCCGACAATCACGAGGCCGCCAATCACCGCGCCGATCACGGTCGTGCGTCAGCTACCTTTTTCCTGAGCCATTCGTCCCTCCCTCAGCCGATGGTCTTGCCCCCACGGACTTCTTGTACATCAAGATGAGGGATTTCCCCAACCTGGCAACGACCGCCTGGCTGGCCTTCGCCTTCTTCTTCTTGCTCTCGGTGAGGCGCGGCATCACGAATTTGCGCTCAAGTAATCCAGAGGCCGGTAGCGCACTAAAGAGCCAGGTGTGGCGATCATCCACGCCTCGTTTAATCCGCATCATCAAGCGCATTAAGGTCCTTTTCGCTCATGACGCGAGCCAACTCGTCGCGCAGAACGTGGTTTATCTCCTCTAGATGTGCGGCAGCCCTCCTCAGAACGTCGCGCGCCTCGCTGCCTGATTGCGTTTCATCAGTTGATGCAAGGATATCCACATAGCGCGCATGAAGCTCACCGTTCACCAACATCATTTTGGCTGAGCAATGAGGCTTGAAGCGTCACAAGCTCTTCGATGCTGAGTGTATCGGGGGCGGCGTGGGAGATAAATTCGTCCCGAAGCAGATGCGTCCACCAATTCAACCTTTACCTCCTAGCCCGCCTTCGCCTTCTTCTTCTTGCTCTCGGTGAGGCGCGGCATCAGCTCGATGAACGAGCAGGGGCGGTGGCGGTTGTCGAGCTGGAACTTGAGGATGCCCTCCCAGGCGTCCTCGCACGCGCCCGGCGAGCCGGGCACGGAGAAGATCAGCGTGCCCTTGGCGAGACCGCCGCAAGCGCGGGACTGCACCGTCGAGGTGCCCACCGTCTGATAGCTCAGCATGTGGAACAGCACGGAGAAGCCGTCGATCTCCTTGTCGTAGAGCGGGCGCACCGCTTCCGGCGTCACGTCGCGTCCGGTGAAGCCCGTGCCGCCCGTGGTGATGACCACGTCGACAGTCTTGTCCTTGATCCACTTCTTCACCTGCTTGCGGATCTCTTTCTCGTCGTCGGGCGCCACCGCGTGCGCGGCGACCTCGTGGCCGGCCTCCTTGATCTTGCTGACGAGCAGCGGCCCCGACTTGTCGGTCTTCGGCGTGCGCGTGTCGGAGATGGTGAGCACGGCGATGCGCACGGGGATGAAGGGGCGGCTCTCGTCGATGCGGGCGGTCATGTGGCGTTTTCCTCCAGCCTTGCTTTCAGCATGAGCAAGTCGCGCCAGGCATAGCGCTTGGCTTCCGGGTTGCGCAGCAGATAGGCGGGATGCAGCGTCGCCAGCGTCGGGATATCACGGCCCGCGCTTTGATAGAGCTTCCACTTGCCGCGCAAGCGCATGATGCCTTCGCTGACGCCGAGAATGGACTTCGCCGCGGCGCCGCCGAGCAGCACCATGACGTCGGGCGCGAGCAGCTCGATCTGGCGCGACAGGAACGGCGCGCAGGCCTCGATCTCTTGCGGCGTCGGCGTGCGGTTGCCGGGCGGGCGCCAATAGATCGTGTTGGTGATGTAGACGTGCTCCTCGGCGAGCCCGATCGTGGCCAGCATGCGGTCGAGCAGCTTGCCGGCGCGGCCGACGAAGGGCTTGCCCTGGATATCCTCGTCGCGCCCCGGCGCCTCGCCGATCAGCATGATGCGGGCCGACGCGCTGCCGCGGGCGAAGCACAGGCTCTTCGCCGTGCGCTTGAGCGCGCAGCCTTCGAACTCACCGAGCAGCGCCTCGAGCTCGGCGAGCGTGGCCGCCGCATCGAGCGAGGCGGGGGTAGGGGCCGAAGCGGGGATAGCGGCAGATGCGGCTTGCGCCGCACGGTTCGCGGGCGATGCCGACCGTGTCGCGGCGGGTTTTGAACGTGTCGATGGTCCTTGTGGACGTGTCGCCTGCGCCGCGAACCTGTCGAGCGGACTATCCCCGATCGCCTCGTCGACGCCCATGGCCGCGTACCAGGCGAGGAGGGCGCTAGCGGCTTTTGCTTGGCTTCCAGTCATTTGCGATGCCCGTGTTGATCCTCTATTTGTCATTGCCCGGTTCTGCCGGGCAAGTTTGTGTCGCTGGGCGTCAACGACTTTAGCACCGATTGGGCGGGCCCGCGGCTGCAGCCGCGGCGCGCTAAGCTTTTGAAATGAAAGGGTGAGATGAGCGAGCAAGTCGAACGCGAAACCATGGAGTTCGATGTGGTGATCGTCGGCGCGGGACCTGCGGGGTTGGCCGCGGCGATCCGGCTGAAGCAGCTCGCCGCCGAAGCCGGCCAGGAGATCTCCGTCGTCGTCCTGGAGAAAGGCTCCGAGGTCGGCGCCCATATCCTTTCCGGCGCGGTCGTCGATCCCGTCGCGCTCGACCGCCTCATCCCCGACTGGCGCGATCAGGGCGCCCCGCTCACGACGAAGGTCACTGCGGATCACTTCTATTATCTCGGCGAGGCGGGCGACATCCGGCTGCCCAATATCTTCATGCCGCCGCTCATGAGCAATCACGGCTGCTACGCCGGCAGCCTCGGCAGCCTGTGCAAATGGCTCGCCGAGCAAGCTGAAGCGCTCGGCGTCGAGGTCTATCCGGGCATTGCCGTGACAGACGCGATCATCGGCGCGAACGGCGCGGTCGAGGGCGTCATCACTGGCGATCTCGGCGTCGCCCGCGACGGCAGCCACAAGGACAGCTACACGCCCGGCATGGCGCTGCTCGGCAAGTACACCTTCCTCGCCGAAGGCGCTCGCGGCTCGCTGTCGAAGCAGCTCATCAAGAAATATGGCCTCGACGAGGAGAGCGGCACCCAGAAATTCGGCATCGGCCTGAAAGAGCTGTGGGAGATCCCGGCGGAGAAGCACAAGCCCGGGCTCGTGCAGCACACCATGGGCTGGCCGCTCAACGACAAGACCGGCGGCGGCTCCTTCCTCTATCATTTCGGCGACAACCTGGTGTCGGTCGGCTTCGTCGTCCATCTCGACTACGCCAACCCTTATCTCAATCCTTTCAAAGAGTTCCAGCGCTCGAAGCTGCATCCGCGCATTGCCGAGCATCTCGAAGGCGGCAAGCGGATTGCCTATGGCGCTCGCGCGCTGACCGAAGGCGGCTGGCAGGCGATCCCCGAACTCGCCTTCCCCGGCGGCGCGCTCATCGGCTGCGCCGCGGGCTTCATGAACGTGCCGCGCATCAAGGGCTCGCACAACGCCATGCTGTCCGGAATGATGGCGGCGGAGGCCGCCTTTACCGCGATGAAGGCGGGCCGCTCCCGCGACACGCTTCTGGAGTATCGCGAAGCCGTCAAGACGAGTTCCATGGCGAAGGAGCTGAAGAAGGTCCGCAACGTGAAACCGCTGTGGTCGCGCTTCGGCACGCGGCTCGGCGTCATGCTGGGCGGCATCGATATGTGGCTCAACACGCTTCTTCCGTTCTTGGGACACACGCTGAAGCACAAGAAGCCCGACTATGCGAGCTTGAAGACGGCGGCGAGCTCCAAGCCCATCGACTATCCGAAGCCCGACAACGTGCTCAGCTTCGACATCCTGTCCTCGGTGTTCCTCTCCAACACCAATCACGACGAGGATGAGCCGGTGCATCTCAAGCTCACCGATCCGTCGATCCCCATCGAGCAGAACCTTCCCGAATATGCCGAGCCCGCGCAGCGCTATTGCCCGGCATGCGTCTACGAGGTGGTGGAGGAGGGGGAAAGCGTGCGCTTTCAGATCAACGCCCAGAACTGCGTCCACTGCAAAACCTGCGACGTTAAGGATCCGGCCCAAAACATCACCTGGGTACCCCCCGAAGGCGGCGACGGCCCGAACTACGCCAACATGTAGGGCTTTGAAGAGCGGGCATTTTCGGCGAGGCGGGCCATAAACGCGCCGCGATTAGCCTTCAAAAGCTTTATGGTTTGGCAGGGTCGGGAAAAGCTCATAACCTTGCCCTGGGGATAAGACGAACCAGAAATTGGGGCGGTGGATAGCCGAGCCGACAACATGATGAAGCCTAAGCCCGGGACTCTGCGCAAATGGGCGTGGAGGTCTCTTCTCCTTGTCGCGATTCTTGCAGCGCCTGCCGCCTATTCGGAGGTGATCCCGGCCGATACTGGTGCCCCGGATTCCGGCACCCTTCTCGGCAATTACCTTGCGGGCCGCGTTGCACGCGAAAATCACGACACACGGGCCGCGGCCGAGTTTTACTCCAAGGCACTCGCCGACGACCCCGGGAACGAGATCATCCTCGAGCAGACCTTCCTGCTTGAGACCGCCTCCGCGAACTGGGACCGCGCCATCGAGCTCGCTCACGAGCTCGCCGCCGTCGAGCCGTCGCATCGGATTGCCCAGTTCATGCTAGGCCTCGAGGCCTTCAAGAAGGCTGACTATAAGGTGGCGGAGCAGCATTTCGCGGCCGCCCGCCAGGGCCCCATCGCCGATCTCACCTCCACACTCGCCCGCGCCTGGGTGGAGGAGGCCGAGGGCAAGCACACCGATGCGTTCGCCACGCTCGATACGCTGAGCAGTGCCGATTGGGCACAGTATTATCAGCGCTACCACCGCGCCCTCATTGCCGACGTTGCCGGACGCCACCAGCTGGCAAGCGAGGCTTTCGCGCAAGCCTTCAAGCGGAATCCAACCACGCTCAGAGTGGCTGACGCCTACGCGCGCCATGCGGTCAATATCAATGATCGCAAACTCGCCGTGGACACCCTCAAGACGCATATGGCGAAGGCGGCGCCGCACCCGTTGTCGGAGGCACTGCTGAAAGAAATCGAGAGCGGTAAGACACCCCCGCTGACCGCTGCCAATCCGACCGAAGGTCTCGCCGAGGTGTTCTACGGCATCGGCGATGCGCTTGCCGGCGAGGGTGGCCTCGACATGGGTGTCGTCTTTCTCCAATTCTCGCTCTACCTGAAGCCCGATTTCCCTCTCGCCCAGGTGGCGCTCGCGGAAGCCTACGAGACCGCGAAGAAATACGATGCGGAGATCGCCGCCTTCGACCGGATCCCCAAGGACTCGCCGCTCTGGTTGAGCGTTCAGATCCAGAAGGCCTTCGCTCTCAATTCCCTGGAGAAGGTCGACGAGGCCAAAGTCCTGCTTGATGACCTCATCGCCCAATACCCGGACGACACGCGCCCCCTCGATGCGCTCGGCAATATCCTCCGCTCCCACGAGCGTTACGCTGAAGCGCTTAAGTACTATTCCCAGGCGGTGGATCTCATCAAAAAGCCGACCAAGGAGAACTGGGCGCTCTTCTATTCCCGGGGTGTCTGCAACGAGCGGCTGAAGGACTGGCCTGCGGCGGAAGCCGATTTCAAGGAAGCGCTTAAGTTGTCGCCCGACGAGTCTCTGATCCTCAACTATCTCGGCTATTCCTGGGTCGATCAGGGCATGAACCTGAATCTGGCCATGGACTACATCCGCAAAGCGGTGAAGCTGAAGCCGGATGACGGCTACTATGTCGACAGCTTGGGCTGGGCCTATTACCGGCTCGGAAACATGCCGGCGGCGGTCGAGCATTTGGAGCGGGCCGTCGAACTGAAGCCCGACGATCCGATTATCAACGACCACCTGGGCGATGCCTATTGGCGTGTCGGGCGGAAGCTCGAAGCTAAATATCAATGGGCGCAGTCTTTGGAGCTCGACCCGGAACCCGATCAGAAAGAGTCGCTCAACAAGAAGATCGCGTCGGGATTAGAGGACGCCACCGAGACCAAGGCTGCGGCGGACCGCACCACCATTCAGACGTCGCAATAAGCGCGCTCAAGCCAAGTATTCCATCGCGGCGCTAGAGGCGTGTTGCGCAAGCCGCTCCACGCCAATATGCATCACGCGCATGACCGCGCTCCGCGACATCGCCTGGGCCAAGCTCAACCTCACATTGGAGGTCTTGGGGCGCCGCGCCGACGGATTCCACGAGCTGCAGAGCCTCGTTGCCTTTGCCGGCGTTGGCGACACCGTCGAGCTTGAGCCCCAGCGCGGCACGCTCGAATTGCGCATCGAAGGGCCGTTCGCTACCGCGCTCAGTGGCGGCGACGGCGTCAATCTCATCATCAAGGCGGCTGAGGCCGCCAAGGCTCAGTTGCCGGATCTCACGCTAGGGCAGTTCCGGCTGGTCAAGACACTTCCGGTCGCCGCCGGGATCGGTGGCGGCTCGGCGGATGCTGCGGCGGCGCTGCGGCTTATCGCCCGCGCGAACGCAGAGGCGTGCCCGGAAACCGTTGCGGCCGAGCTTGCGCCGCAACTTGGCTCCGACGTCTCTGTCTGTCTCGGCAGCGAGGCCGCGCTCATCACCGGCCGCGGCGAGATCGTGAGCCCCGTCCAAGGCTTCCCGTCTTGCGGCGTGGTGCTCGCCAATCCCGGCCTGGCGCTTGCCACCGTCGACGTCTACGGAGCCCTCGAAGCACGGCCCGTTCCCGCGGCACTTGAGCCGTCTGTGACGCCTGATTTTGCGGGGGACTTCGAGAAGCTCATGGCCTACGTCGCGCCGCGCGGCAACGATCTCGAAGCCGCCGCGACCCGGCTTGCTCCTGAAATCGGGGCAGTCCTCTCCGCGCTCTCTGAACTAGACGGCGCGCGTCTCGCGCGCCTCTCAGGCAGCGGGCCGACATGCTTTGCGGTCTTCGCGACCCCGCGCGAGGCGCTGCGCGCCGCCACGTTGCTGGCGCAAAGCGAGCCAGACTGGTGGATCGCCGCGAGCACACTCGGCAATCCAAAGAGCCGTGCGACTTAGAACGGCCGGTCTACGGAAAACTCGATGGCCTCGAGCAGCGCCGACTTGATCTCGTCGTCGGGAAAGATTGCGAGCGCGTCGCGGGCGATGGCGCCGTAATGGCGCGCGCGCTCCATGGTGTCGGCCAGCGCGTTGTGGCGCGCCATCAGCTCGATGGCCTCGGCGAGGTCGTTCTCGCCGATCTCGCCCTCTTTCAGCGTTCGCTCCCAGAAGGCGCGTTCGCTTGCATTGCCGCGGCGGTAGCACAGAACCACTGGCAGCGTGATCTTGCCGTCACGGAAGTCGTCGCCCACGCTCTTGCCGAGTGTTGACTGTTCGCCCGAATAGTCGAGCGCGTCATCCACCAGTTGGAACGCGAGTCCGAGGTTGCGGCCATAGGACCTGAGCGCCGCGGCCTCCGACTTCGGGCGCTCCGCGATCACCGCACCCACTTCGGCCGCCGCGGCGAACAACGCCGCGGTCTTGGCGTCGATCACCGCAAGATAATCGTCTTCGGTGGTCTCGGTGTTGTTGGCGGTGATGAGCTGCATCACCTCGCCTTCGGCGATGATGGCCGCAGCGTCGGATAGAATGCGCAGCGCGCCGAGCGAGCCCACATCCACCATCATCTTGAAGGCTTGGCCGAGCAGGTAATCGCCGACCAGCACGCTCGCTTCGTTGCCCCACAGGAGCCGCGCCGCGGTCTTGCCCCGGCGCAAACTGCTCTCGTCCACCACGTCGTCATGCAGCAGCGTGGCGGTGTGCATGAATTCAACGGATGCGGCGAGCCGCACATGGCCGTCGCCCTCATAGCCGAACAACTTGGCCGAAGCGATGGTCAGCATGGGGCGTAGACGCTTGCCCCCGGAATCGATCAAATGCCGGGCAAGCTCGGGGATGAGGTCGACGTTGGACCGGGCCCGGTCGAGGATGATGCGGTTGACATGGGCCATGTCCTCCTCGACAAGCGCGACGAGCGGGGCGAGGCTTGCGCCCGGATCCCGCGGGCCGGACAGTTTGACGACAACTCCCAAGGTACGGCCTCCTTCAGTGCCGGAAGGACTTATTGCCGGGATATTGTCGGTGGTCCACCAGCGAAGGTCAAGCCGGCACGGACGTCAGGGCCAACAGGCAGAGGCATGGCGAGGCATGAAAGAGCTGTTACGTTCGAACGATCCGGTGCTTCTGTCCTTTGTCAGCACGCTGCTGGAGGAGGCCAATATTGCCTTCATCGTTCTCGATACGAATATGAGCGTGCTAGAGGGCTCACTCGGAATCCTGCCGCGGCGTGTTCTCGTCGAGGAAGACTGCGTCGATCGGGCGCGCAAGCTGCTGACCGAGGCCGGTGTCGGCCATGACATCGACGGCGCCGAAAAGAGCTAAGGCCCCAAAGGGGAAGCCGGGCACCACCACCGACGATTTCCTCGGCGGGCGCATTCAGATCGTTCAGCCAAAGTCTGGCCATCGCGCCGGCAGCGATGCTGTGTTCCTGGCGGCTGCCGTTCCGGTCGAGAAGGGGGCGCGCGTGCTTGAAGCCGGAGCCGGCGTCGGCGTGGCCGGTCTTTGTCTTCTTGCGCGGCTTCCGAAGCTGGAAGTGACGGCGGTCGAGGTCGACCAAGATCTGTGCGCGCTTGCCCGAGAGAACGCCGGTCGGAATGGCTTTGCCGATCGCTTCACAGCGATTGAGGCCGACGTCACCGCACCCGCCAAGCTCCTGCGGACCGCGGGCCTCGTTCGCGAAGGCTACGACCATGTCATCGCCAATCCGCCCTACTTCGCCGAAGGTGCGGTGAGGGCGGCGCCGGAGCCGGCGCGCGCCGTCGCCCATGTCATGGGGCACGGCCAGCTCGGGCGCTGGGTGCGATTTCTCACCACCATGGCCGCGCCGAAAGCCACGCTCACGCTGATTCATCGGCCTGAGTATCTGGGCGAGCTCTTAGGCCTGCTGCAGGGCCGGTTTGGCGACGTGGCGGTGTTCCCGCTCTTCCCCAAAGCGCACGAGCCCGCGACGCGGATCATCGTGCAAGGGCGCAAAGGAAGCCGGGCCGGCTTGCGTCTCTTGCCGGGCCTTGTGCTGCATGGCGAGACGGGAGGCTATACGGCGGAAGCAGAAGGGATCCTTCGCGGAGGCGAGGGGCTTTCCCTTGCGGGCCCACAAAGAAAGAAGGGCCGCCGCCCAGGGGGATAGGACGGCAGCCCTCTATTTCGCCCGAGCGTGAGGAGAGCTCTCGGGCGCGTAAGGTCCGCAAGTAGCGGACCTTGACGTCACGGCAGCGAGGCGTCGTCTCTCGCGCGTGATGCCGTTTTAGAAGGTGCGGCCTGAACCGAAGCTGAGGCGCCTATTCATCCGGCATTCACCCGAAAAGCCGGGCCGTGCCAAAAGAGAAGGGCCATCCCCAGCGCTGGGAATGGCCCTTCGGATTTAGACAAGCTGATTGTGGTGCCGCGCCTAGCACCAACCGCGCCGGCAGCGCGCACGCCAATAGGGGCCGTAATACGGATATCCATACGCGTATGCCGTCGCGTACGGATAAGGCGGATATGCAGGGCCGTAATAGCCCGGAGCGTCATAGACATAGCCCGGGGCGTAGACGTAGCCCGGGTCGGTATAGACGGTCACCGGAGCTGTCCTCCATGCCCAGCGGCGCCAACCGGCTTCGGCTGAGTTTGGAACAAGCGTGACGAGAGCAAGAGCGAACGCGCCCAACGCCACAAGAACGGTTGCAGACTTACCCATGACAAGTCTCCTGACATGCGCAGCCGTACCCTCGCCCGTAGAACGTCGCCGGTGACATGGTGTTCCGGCGGCGCACAGCAAAAAGGGCCACTCCATGGGGAATGGCCCTTGTGTCAAAAAGTCTCTGGCTCGTGCACGGTCTCAATACCAGCCGCCCCAGCGGTGTGTGCGCCAATAGGGGTAATAGGCGTAAGGATATCCGCGCGGATAAGCGCGGTAGCCGCGGCTATAGGGCCGGTAGTAGCGGCGCGGCGGGTAATAGCCCCAACGCGGCCCCACATAGACCCTGACGCCCGGACCGCCCCAGCGGCGCCAGCCGGCTTCCGCCGAGCTCGGGGTCAGGGTGACGACGGCGAGCGCCAACGCCCCCACGGCCACAAGCAGAGTTGCAAGCTTGCTCATCAAATCCTCCTGAAATTCCAGACGCGGCGCCCTCGGCCGAATGCGCGCGCCCGAGGCGGGCAGTTCCCACCTTCAAGTCCAACTATAGCAATCAATTCCGACGGTCCTATGTATCGGTGTGCGTCTGCGTTAAGCAAACGCTTCGGCGTTGCCTATCTCTGGCCTTTATTGGCACAAGAATTAATGTGACGCCCTTGATCTGGGCCTCAGGGACGATACGGAGAACGATATGAGCAGTGCAGCAGGCGAGGGCGGTTTTCTGGAGCAGGTGAAGTCCTATCTTCCGGCCTCGTGGGTCAAATCCGGACCGCTGGTGCCTGTGCTCCGCTTCACCGGCCCGATCGGCATGACCATGCCGCTCCGGCCCGGCCTCTCGCTCACGACGGCCGCCGGCGCAATCGAGAAAGCCTTCTCCATGCGCGGCGCCAAAGCCGTGGCCATCCAGATCAACTCGCCCGGCGGCTCGGCCGTCCAGTCGACACTGATCTATAAGCGCATCAGGGCTCTTGCCGAGGAGAAGGATCTCAAGGTCTATGTCTTCGCCGAGGATGTTGCGGCCTCGGGCGGCTACATGCTCGCCTGCGCCGGCGACGAGATTTACGCCGACGAGAGCTCGATTGTCGGCTCCATCGGCGTGATCAGCGCCAGTTTTGGCTTCCCGGGCCTCATGGAGAAGATCGGCGTCGAGCGCCGCGTCTATACCGCTGGCGCCAACAAGGACGTGCTCGACCCGTTCCTTCCCGAGAAGCCGGCGGACGTGAAGCGCATCAAGACGATCCAGCAGGACGTGCATCAGGCCTTTATCGACTTGGTCAAGACGCGCCGGGGCGACAAGATCACGAAGTCCGACAAGGAGCTGTTCACCGGCGAGTTCTGGTCCGGCAAGACCGCGGTCGAGCTTGGCCTTGTCGATGGACTCTCGGACCTTCGCTCCAAGATGCGCGAGGTCTTTGGCGACGACGTGCGTTTCAAGCTGGTGGCGCCGTCCACATCTTGGTTCCGCCGCAAGCGGAGCGTATTTGTTGGAAATGGCGGGTTTGACTTCGGCCTCTGGCCGAACGGGCTCGCCGCTGATGTCATCTCGGCGATCGAGGCGCGCGCGCTTTGGTCGCGGTTCGGGCTGTAAGCCATGCCGCAGGTGCTTCTGATCATCGCCGCAGGCGCCGGCCTCTTCCTCGCCAGGCGCTTCCTGCGCAAAGAGCAAGGCCGCATCGCCGCCGAGCTTCGCGCGGCGAGAGAAGCCATGGAGCGGCAGAACGCCGATCACGCCATTCCGCTCGAGAAGGACCCGGCGACCGGCGTCTACCGCCCGAAGCAGATGCATTGAGCGCGGCAGAATCGACCGTCCTTAACGGCCCGGCCATTGTTATCCCGCATGAAGCTATGACTTCCCTTGTCGCGTCCAAGTGACTAGCTTCGCGCGCAAATCCCTGTCACCGCCCGAGTCGACATGTCCAAGCAGGCGAAATCCGAGGGGCGAAGGCCCGCGCCCTCCTTCCAGGACCTGATCCTCAAGCTTGAGCGATTCTGGGCCGATCAGGGCTGCGTCATCCTCCAGCCTTACGACATGGAGATCGGCGCGGGCACCTTTCACCCCGCCACCACCTTGCGCTCGCTTGGGCCCAAGCCGTGGCGCGCGGCCTACGTCCAGCCCTCGCGGCGCCCGAAGGACGGCCGCTACGGCGAGAACCCCAACCGCCTCCAGCACTATTACCAGTTCCAGGTGATCCTGAAGCCGTCGCCGCCCAACATCCAGGAGCTCTACCTGGAGAGCCTCTACGCCATCGGCATCGACCCCAAGAACCACGACATCCGCTTCGTCGAGGACGACTGGGAGAGCCCGACGCTCGGCGCCTGGGGGCTCGGCTGGGAGGTGTGGTGCGACGGCATGGAGGTATCGCAGTTCACCTACTTCCAGCAGGTGGGCGGCTTCGACTGCGATCCCGTCTCCGGCGAGCTCACCTATGGGCTAGAGCGCCTCGCCATGTACGTGCAGGGCGTCGACAACGTCTACGACCTCAACTTCAACGGCGGCGAAGGCAAGGACAAGGTCACCTATGGCGACGTGTTCCTGCAAAGCGAGCAGGAATTTTCCCGCTACAATTTCGAGGCCGCCGACACCGCGAAGCTGTTCGAGCATTTCCGCGACGCCGAGGCCGAGTGCAAGGCGCTGCTCGCCAAAGGCGAGGGGCCCGAGCGCCATCTCATGGTGCTGCCCGCCTACGACCAGGCCATCAAGGCCTCACATATTTTCAATCTGCTCGATGCGCGCGGCGTGATCTCCGTGCCCGAGCGCCAGTCTTACATCTTGCGTGTGCGCGACCTCACCAAGGCGTGTTGCGCCGCATGGCTCAAGACCGAGGCGGGCGGTGCGGGCAATGGTTGAAGTCTATCGCGAGGCAGAGGCGCCGCCACAAGCTCGGACGCCGGTGCTAAAGCCCAAACTCAGGTCGTGGACCGGCCGCGTATGGCGCTCCGCGCCTGAGAGTTTCATGCTCATGCTTAAGCTCGACGCGAGCGTCAGTCTTTCCGAGGTGGAGGACAATGATCTACGCGCGTTGCTTTCTCCCTTCGCTGCGGAACTTGCAAGCTTCTCGCTCTATCTCGATTACACCGACGAGAACCATCTACCGCTCCCCTGGGCAGTTGGCGCTTTCTATGTCGAGCATGGCAAGCACACCTTCATGCGCTTCTACGATTTCCTGGAGACGATCCCCGCGCACGTACTGGTTACGCTGTTGCCGCAGGCGGGCGCTCAGTCGGACCTCGTCTTGAGTCTCGTCCCTTACAGCCTTGAGAAAGATCGGCTGATCTTCGCGATCGCCGATTACGATCTCGGCTTCCACAACCGCATCGGCTAGGACATGGCGGAACTTCTTCTTGAACTGTTCTCCGAGGAAATTCCGGCGCGGATGCAAAACCGCGCGCGCGAGGACTTGGCACGCTTGCTCGGCGACAAGCTGAAAGCCGCCGGCCTCGACTTCGAACGATGTCAAAACCTTCGCCACGCCGCGCCGCCTGACTGTGGTCGTTGACGGTCTGCCGAAGCACTCACCTGATGTATGTGAGGAGCGCAAAGGCCCCCGAGTCGATGCGCCGGAGCAAGCGATCAACGGTTTCCTCAAGGCGGCGGGGCTCTCGTCGGTCGATCAAGCGGAGGTCCGCGAGGACAAGAAGGGCAGCTTCTACGTCGCCATGCTTGAGAAGCCAGGCCGTGCGACATCCGATGTCGTGGCAGAGATCGTGCCTGAGATCGTCAAGAACTTCCCTTGGCCGAAATCCATGCGCTGGGGGTCCGGCAAGCTTCGTTGGGTGCGGCCGCTCCACTCGGTCCTCTGCTTGTTCGACGGCAAGGTCGTGGACTTCGAGATCGACGGCGTCAAAAGCGGCAAGGAGACGCGTGGGCACCGGTTCATGGCGCCCAAAGCCTTCACGCGTGAAGAACTTCAAGGACTATGCGGAGAAACTGAAAGACGCCTTCGTCAACCTCGATGGCGGCGAACGCGCCGCTGCTGATCTCTGAAGAGCGCGCACAAGCTCGCCGAGAAGGAAGGGCTGACGCTTGTCGAGGACGAGGGCCTGCTTGCCGAGAATGCCGGTCTCACCGAATGGCCCGTGGTCCTCATGGGCACGTTCGACGAGGATTTCTTGAGTGTGCCGCCGGAGGTGCTGGCCACCGCCATGAAGGCGCATCAGAAAGCCTTCTCGCTTAAAAAGGGCGACAAGCTCGCCAACAGATTCATCGTGGTCGCCAACCTGAAAGCGGAGGACGGCGGCAAGGCCATCACCGCCGGCAACGAGCGCGTCATCCGCGCCCGGCTCGCCGACGCCAAGTTCTTCTTCGACCAGGACCGCAAGGATTCGCTCGAAGACTGGGTCCCGAAGCTGAAGGAGATCACCTTCCACGAGAAGCTCGGCAGCTCAGTACGACCGGGTGCAACGCATCTTTCATTTGGCGCGGGAGATCGCGCCGCTTGTCGGCGCCGATCCCGATCTCGCCGAGCGCGCCGCCATCCTCGCCAAGGCGGATCTCGTCAGCGACATGGTCGGCGAGTTCCCCGAGCTGCAAGGCGTCATGGGCCGCTACTACGCGCTGGACCAGGGAGAGAATCCTGCCGTCGCCGACGCCATCGCCGCCCATTACAAGCCGGTCGGCCCGACCGACGAGGTGCCGCGCGATCCCGTCGCCATTGCCGTGGCGCTCGCCGACAAGCTCGACACGCTTATCGGCTTCTGGGCCATCGACGAGAAGCCGACCGGCTCCAAGGACCCTTATGCGCTGCGCCGCGCCGCGCTCGGCGTCATCCGCATCATTCTGGAGAACGGCGTGAGGCTGCCGCTCCTCAGGGAATTTCGCGCGCACCTGCCGGGCGACGAGAAGAAGAAAGGACGAAGTCGCACGGAATCTCCTCGCCTTCTTCGCCGACCGCTTGAAGGTCTATCTCCGCGATCAGGGTGCGCGGCACGACCTCGTCGACGCCGTGTTCGCGCTGCGGCGGCGACGATCTCTTGATGATCGTCCGCCCGCGTCGAGGCACTCGGCCGCTTCCTCGATACCGAGGACGGCGAGCATCTGCTGACCGGTACCAAGCGCGCCATCAATATCCTGCGCATCGAAGAGAAGAAGGACGGCCGCAGCTACGATCAGGCGCCCGATCCCGCATTGCTTCAACAGCCGGAGGAGAAGGCGCTGGCCAAGGCGGTGGCCGAGGTGGACAAGGCGGCGGCGAAGGCCATCGCCGATGAGGACTTCGAGGCGGCCATGGCCGCCATGGCGAAGCTTACGCGCGCCGGTCGATGCGTTCTTCGACAACGTCACGGTCAATGCCGACGATCCGAAGCTCCGCGAGAACCGCTTGCGGCTCCTGAACCAAATCCGTGCGGCGACGATGGAAGTGGCCGACTTCTCCAAGATCGCCGGCTAGCCTCGCGCTGGCATGAGCGAGCCAAGCCATATCTTCGTCTATGGCACGCTGCGCGCCGACAGCGATCATCCCATGGCCCGGCGGCTTTGTTCGCGAGCGCGCCTCGTCGGCAAGGGCACGGTTCCCGGCCGCCTCTACGATTGCGGCTGGTACCCGGCGGCGATGTTCGACGACAGCGAGAAGCGCCTAGATCGTGGGCGATGTTTTCGCGCTGAAGCCCGGCAGCCGGCTGCTGGCCGAGCTTGACGCCTATGAAGCCGGCGACCCGAACTACACGCGCGCCCCATTGGAGGTGACGCTCTTCGATGGCGGCACGGTCACCGCATGGGCCTATGGTGTGAAAAAGGCGCCGAATGCCCGGCTCATTCACAGCGGCGACTTTATCGCGCACCGGAACGCCAAGACACCTCGGCCCGTTCGTCCTTAAGCCTTCTCTTTGCGCCCGTTTGTGCGATGCCCGCCGGACGGGCTAAAAGGGCGGGCTTGAGCTGTGAGAACCATGGAACGATCGATGAGCGAAGTCGGGGAGGCCAAGGCGACACCCAAATGGGTTTTCACCTTCGGCGACGGGCGCGCCGACGGTTCCGCCGAGGACAAGGACATCCTCGGCGGAAAGGGCGCTTACCTTGCCGAAATGTCGCGGCTCGGTCTGCCCGTGCCGCCCGGCTTCACCATCTCGGCCGAGGTCTGCGCCGTCTATTACGAGCTCGGCCGCAAGCTTCCCGATGAGCTGAAGCCCATGGTGGACGCAGCCCTCGAAAAAGTGGGCGAGATCACCGGCTCCCGCTTCGGCGACGTCGATCATCCGCTGCTCGTGTCGGTGCGCTCGGGCTCGCGCGCGTCGATGCCGGGCATGATGGATACGGTGCTTAATCTCGGTCTCAACGATCAGACCGTGGACGGCCTGGCCAAGCTCACCGGAGATCGCCGCTTCGCCTACGATACCTATCGCCGCTTCATCCAGATGTATGCCGACGTGGTGCTCGGCATCGATCACGGGCTGTTCGAGGAGATTCTCGAGAACTACAAGAACCTGAAAGGCTTCGAGCTCGACCCCGATTTGGGGGCTGACGACTGGGCGGAAATCGTCACGCGTTTCAAGGCGTTGGTCGAGACGGAGCTGGAGCGGCCGTTCCCGCAGGATTTGCATGAGCAGCTTTGGGGCGCCGTCGCCGCCGTGTTCGGCTCCTGGCAGAATGCGCGCGCCATCGCTTACCGGCGCCTCCACGACATTCCCGACGATTGGGGCACCGCGGTCACCATCCAGGCCATGGTGTTCGGCAACAGAGGCAATAACAGCGCGACCGGCGTGGTCTTCACCCGCAACCCGTCGACCGGCGCCAAGGAGCTTTTCGGCGAGTTCCTGCTGAACGCGCAAGGCGAGGACGTGGTGGCAGGCTTGCGCACGCCCCAGCCGTTGACCGAGGCGGAGCGCAGCACATCCGGCAACGGCAAGGCTTCGCTGGAAGCACTCATGCCCGAAGCCTTCGCCGATCTGAAGGCGTCTTGCGACGCTCTGGAGAGGCGCTTCCGCGACATCCAGGACATCGAGTTCACCGTGCAGGAAGGCCAGCTCTTCATGCTGCAGACCCGCTCGGGTAAGCGCTCCACCCAAGCCGCGCTGAGGATCGCCGTGAACATGGCGGAGGAGGGGCTGATCACCCGCGAGGAGGCGGTACTGAGCCTCAATGCGAACCAGCTCGACCAGTTGCTTCACCCGACCCTCGATCCCAGGGCGGAGATGATCGTGCTTGCCAAGGGCCTGCCCGCATCGCCGGGCGCTGCCTCAGGCGAGATCGTGTTCGACGCCGACGAGGCCGTGCACCTCAAGGCGCAAGGTCACACTGTGATCCTGGCGCGCGTCGAAACGTCGCCGGAGGACGTGCAAGGCATGCATGCCGCCGTCGGCGTCCTCACCACGCGCGGCGGCATGACGAGCCACGCGGCCGTGGTCGCGCGGGGCATGGGGCGCCCCTGCGTGGTTGGCGCCGCCGCCGTGCATATCGACCTCGAGCGCGAGACGTTGGAGGCGGCCGGTGTGCTTCTGCATAAAGGCGACATCGTCACCATCGATGGATCGACCGGCCAGATCATCAAAGGCCGCGTAACCATGCGCCAGCCCGATCTGTCGGACGATTTCACCACGCTGATGACCTGGGCGGACGGCTTCCGCCGCATGGAAGTCCGCGCCAATGCCGACACGCCGGACGATGCGCGACAGGCGCGCGCCTTTGGCGCTGAAGGCATCGGGCTCTGCCGCACCGAGCACATGTTCTTCGAGGAAAGCCGTATCCTTGCCATGCGCGAGATGATCCTCGCCGAGAATCAAGAAAGCCGCCGCAAGGCGCTGGCCAAGCTCTTGCCGGCGCAGCGCCAGGACTTCATCGAGCTGTTCGAGATTATGGCCGGTCTACCCGTCACCATTCGCCTGCTCGATCCGCCACTCCATGAGTTCCTGCCCCACGGCGAAGAGGCCATCGCCGACGTTGCCGGCACCATGGGCGTGAGCGTCACGCTGCTGAAGCGCCGCATCGGGCTCTTGCGCGAGTTCAACCCCATGCTCGGTCAGCGCGGCGCACGCCTGCTCGTCAGCTATCCGGAGATCGTCGAGATGCAATCGCGCGCGATCTTCGAGGCGGCGATCGAGACGGGCAAGGCACTGCACGACCGGGTCACGCCCGAGATCATGGTGCCCCTCGTCGCCGCCAAGCCGGAGCTCGACATCATCAAGGAACGCATCGCGGCGACCGCGCGTACCGTGGAGAAGGAGCGCGAAACGAGCGTCGCCTATATGGTGGGGACCATGGTGGAGCTCCCCCGCGCCTGCCTGATGGCCGGCGAGATCGGCCAGAGCGCCGAATTCTTCTCATTTGGCACGAATGATCTGACCCAGACGACCTTCGGACTGAGCCGGGATGATGCCGGGCGCTTCCTCAGCGAGTACGCCGAGAAAGGTATCATTCACCATGATCCATTTATGACGCTCGACGATGCTGTGGGCGAACTCATGCAAATCGCCGCTGAACGGGGCCGCGCTGCGCATCCTGATCTCAAGATCGGTCTCTGCGGCGAGCATGGCGGCGACCCCGAGACGATTGGATTTTGCGAGAAAATCGCCCTGAACTACGTGTCGTGCTCGCCCTATAGAGTGCCCGTCGCACGTCTCGCCGCTGCGCAAGCCACGCTGAAAAATGCTGCGCTAACGGATAATTAGCCGTTCCCGTCGGAAATAGGCGCCCGTTGCCGTTCACCACAATTTGCCCTAAATTATCGGGCAGCGTTTACGGTAACAGACGGGATTCCGGGCTTGCTCCGGTGGGGGACTGCCGCGCTAATGCGCTGATTTTTCCACCAATTTGCCTGGTTACAATGGGGACACCCTGGATTGCGCGGGCCTATGAGGACGCGCGCGTAGGGTAAATGATGGGGGACTTCCGGGTGTGACCGGCGGCTCTCCCGAACGGGGACCTGGAGGGATAATGAGCCGACGCTCGTCTCGTCGGATGTGGCACGCACTGGCTGCGCTTGTGCCGCTTCCCCTCATTGGTGTGGGTTATGTCGTTGCTTCGGGCAGCCCGCTTGCCACTGAGGTGGAACTAACTGTTTCCGCTCCTGGCGCTGTGTACACGGCAACCCGGATCGCCGACGCTTCCGCCGCGCCTCTCAATGTTTCCCGCGAAGCCGATAAGCTCTTCGCCGCCGGCGGCAAAGGACCGCGCGCCGACTTCTATAGCGCGGGCAACCCTGTCACCGATGCCGGCAAGCAGCTCATCACCGCAAGCCTCGCGGGCGGCCCTGGTCTGCCGCGCCTCGCTTCTGCGACGCGCCACGCCAAAGCCGATCGCTTGAACCCTACGAGCTCCGAGGTGGCGCTCAAGGCGCCTGTCGTGAACCGCGCCGACCCCTTCATGCCCGCGAGCTATACCTCGCCGTTCAACGCCGACTTCCAGGTGGATGCCTTCCGGCCGACGCCCGAGGACATCGCCTATCAACCGACCGCCGAAGCGCTTGGCTTCCGCTATAAAGGCGAATCCCAAGCCGAGTTCGAAGAGCGTGAGCGCCGGTGTCTCGCGACCGCCATCTATTTCGAAGCGCGCGGCGAGCCGAAGCGCGGCCAGATCGCCGTAGGCCAAGTGATCCTCAACCGCGTACGCAGCCCGGTCTTCCCCGAGACCATTTGCGGCGTCGTCTATCAGGGTCAGATGCACAAGGGCTGCCAGTTCTCCTTCACCTGCGACGGCCACACCGACAATCCGAAGGACAACGCCCAATGGTCTCTCGCCCAGGGTCTCGCCAAGAAGATCATGGAAGGCGAAGAGTGGCTGCCTGAGGTCGGATATTCCACCTATTACCATGCGAACTATGTGAGCCCACGCTGGGCCCGCAGCATGAACAAGATCGACAAAATTGGTCGGCACATCTTCTACAAGAAGCGCAACGAGACGCCCTACGTGGTCGAGGCTTCGGATGAGCCAGCGGCGAAGGACGGCGATTCCGATGATGCTGGATACTTGATGCCGACGTTGTCTCTCGCGTCCGCGGTGAACGCCATCACAGGATCCGTCAGCGCCGTGGCCGGTTCTAGCCAGCCCCCCACTCAAGCGATGAGTTTAGGTTACGCGGCGAATGAGTAAGGGCGCCAACCGAGATTAGGTCGACCCCTGTCGCTGCAATTTTCCCCACCGTCTCTAACGTCACACCGCCCGAAGCCTCGGTCAGAACCTTGCCATTGACCAGCGCCACGGCATTCGTGAGCGTCGCCACATCCATATTGTCCAGCAAGACGGCGTCGATGGGGAACTGCAAGGCCTCTTCGAGCTGCTGAAGCGTGTCGACTTCGACCTCGATCCTCACCGTGTGGCCTGCGCGCGGGCGAAGCAGCTCGAGCGCGGCCTCGAGCCCGCCCGCCGCCGCGATATGATTGTCCTTCACCAGCACCGCGTCGTAGAGCCCGAAGCGGTGATTGACGCCTCCACCGCAGCGGACGGCGTATTTCTCGAAGGCGCGCAAGCCTGGCGTCGTCTTGCGCGTATCGGCGATCCGCGCCTTCGTGCCTTTGACCGCCTCCACATAGGCAGACGTGAGCGTGGCGATGCCGCTCAGTCGGCCGAAGAAGTTGAGCGCCGTCCGCTCGCCCGTGAGCAACGCCCGGGTGCGGCCCTTGATCCTCGCAATGGTGTCACCGCCCTCGACCTTGCCGCTGTCGTCGATCACGCGGGTGAACCGGATATCGGGATCGAGGGTTCTGAACGCGGCCTCGGCGAGATCGAGGCCTGCGACCACGCCTGGCTTGCGGGCCACGATCGCCGCCTCGCCTTGAGCGTCCGCAGGCACGATGGGGTCGGTGGTGATGTCGCCGGCGAGCCCGAGGTCCTCGGCGAGTGCGGCGCGGACGGCCTGCTCCACGAGCAGCTTGGGCAGCTCAACGCGGGGAGGACGCGTGTTCGTCATCCTTGCGAGACCACGCGGAGACGAGGCGGGCTCGAGATTCCGGTCGCCTCGCGAGCGACCTTGTCCGCCTTGGCCAGCGTGAGGAAGCTTCGTTTTGCTTCGGCCTCGTCCGGGGCCGGATAGTCACTGCGGAAATGCGCCCCGCGGCTCTCTTTACGCAGAAGCGCCGCCGTGGCGATCAGCTTGGCGGTCGTGAGCATGTTGATGAGCTGCCGGTCACCTTCGTTCTCCCGCTCAAGGGCAACAATCGTGGAGAGCGCTTTGGTCAGCGACTCGGCATCGCGGATCACGCCGACGTCGGTGGACATGGTCTGGCGGAGCGTCCGCTCGGCTTCCTCGTTGTGGCCTTGTGAGCCCTCGGACGGCGCCTCGGCTGCGATCTGTCTGGAGGGAAGGGGGGGCAGAATGCTGCCGATGTCGCGGGCGACGCGTGCACCGAACACGACCGCCTCGAGCAGCGAATTTGAGGCGAGCCGGTTGGCACCGTGCGCGCCGGTCGAGGTCACCTCGCCGCACGCCCACAATCCGTCGACCGTGCTGCGCCCTTGAGCGTCGGTGAGGATGCCGCCCATGTGATAATGCGCTGCCGGCGCCACTGGAATCGGCTCCCGTGTGGGATCGATGCCAGCCGATCGGCAGGCGGCGACCACCGTCGGAAAATCGTTGACCAGCGCCGGCCCGAGCGGCCGGCAATCGAGGAATGCGCCACGGCCGCCCACCACTTCGCGATAGACGGCGCGCGCCACCACATCGCGCGGGCCGAGCTCGGCGTCCGCGTGGACCCCGCGCATGAAGCGCTCGCCTTTCCCGTTGATGAGTAGCGCGCCTTCGCCGCGCAGCGCTTCTGAGGCAAGCGGCGCGGGATCGCGGCCGATATCGATGGCGGTGGGGTGAAACTGCACGAACTCAGCATCGGCGATCACGGCGCCTGCACGCGCGGCAATAGCGATGCCCTCGCCACGGGCCTCTTTCGGGTTGGTCGTGATGGCATAGACCTGACCGGCGCCGCCTGTCGCGAGCACGACAGCACGGGCCGGCAGCACCACAGCCTCGGCGCCGGGTTCGCCATCCACCGGTGCCAGCGCAATCCCTTGAACGCGGCCGTAGCGTACGATGAGGTCGCGGGCAGTGAAGCCCTCGAGCACGGTAATCGACGGGGTCGCCCGCGCCGCCTCGGTGATGGCCCCCATGATGGCGCGGCCCGCAGTGTCGCCCTTGACGTGGAGAATACGGTTCCGGCCGTGCGCCGCCTCACGGCTCAGGCTGAAGCGGCCTTCCAGATCCTTGTCGAAAGGCACGCCGTAGCGCAGCAGGTCCTCGATGCGCTCGCGCGCTTCGCTCGCGAGCAAGTGAGCGATCTTTTCATCGACGATGCCGTCGCCGGCGCGGATGGTATCGGCGGCGTGCGCTTCGGCCGTATCGCCTTCGGCGACCGCGGCGGCGATGCCGGCCTGCGCCCAGACGCTTGAGGCGCCTTCGCCGAAGCGTGCCGGCGAGATCACGGTGACCGGGAGCGGCGCCAGCTTGAGCGCAGTGAACAGGCCGGCAAGACCGGCGCCCACGACGACGATACCGTCGCCCGTCGCATGGGCATGCATCTGCGGCGTGCCGGAGCTCATCGATTGCGCCTCGCGCCTCAAAGGACGCGCCCTCGCTAGTGGTTGAGATTGATCATCCGCTCGACCGCGGCCCGGGCCCGCTCGGCGATTGCCGGATCGATGGTCACCTCTTCCTTCATGAAGACGAGGCTATCCAGGATCTTCGGCAGGGTGATGCGCTTCATATGCGGGCAGAGATTGCAGGGCCGCACGAACTCCACGTTCGGCGCCTCGACCGCGACGTTGTCGCTCATAGAGCACTCGGTCACCAGCAGCACCTTCGACGGCTGGTTGTCCAGGACCCATTTGATCATCTTGCTGGTCGAGCCCGTGAAGTCCGCCTCGTCGAGCACCTCAGGCGGACACTCGGGATGCGCGATGATCTTCACGCCGGGATCTGCCTCGCGATAGGCGCGAAGCTCATCAGCCGTGAAGCGCTCATGCACCTCGCAATGGCCCTTCCACGTGATGATCTCGACGTCGGTCTGGCTCTGCACCCATTTGGCAAGAAACTCGTCGGGGATCATGATGACGCGCTTAGCCCCGAGCGACTCCACCACGCGCACGGCGTTGGACGAGGTGCAGCAGATGTCGGACTCTGCCTTCACGTCGGCCGAGGTGTTCACATAAGTGACCACCGGCACACCGGGATAGGCCTCGCGCAGCGCCCGCACATCGGCGCCAGTGATCGACTCCGCGAGCGAGCAGCCCGCGCGGCTGTCGGGAATCAGCACCGTCTTGTCCGGGTTCAGGAGCTTCGAGGTCTCGGCCATGAAATGGACGCCGCACTGCACGATCACTTCGGCGTCGGCCTCGGATGCCTCGCGCGCAAGCTGGAGAGAGTCGCCCGTTACGTCGGCGACGCAGTTGAAGATCTCGGGCGTCATGTAGTTGTGCGCCAGCACAACCGCGTTGCGCGCCTTCTTCAGATCGTTGATGGCCTTGATGTAGGGCGCGAAGACAGGCCACTCGATCGGCGGGATCACGCGGGCCACGCGCTCGTAAAGATGCGCGGTCTCAGCAGCCACTTCGGGCGTATAGGCGAGATCGGGCAGGAGTGCCTCGGGAAGGGCGGCTTGCGCCTTCACCTTCGCCTCCCATTCCGGCGTGCCGATTTGCGGTGTCGCCATAAAACCAGTGCCTCCTCTCGCCATAATGCTCATACTGAGCATATATGGGGTGTAAAAAGGTCCGGCACAAGGCCGGCCCATCCCTATCCTCAAAGAGAGTATAGGCCATCAAGGACTGGCTTCAAGGGCCTCGCCCACCCCCCGAGTTGCCAGGGTTTGCGGCCCCAAGCGGCAGACTCGCCGTCGCCGCCTAACCATAAGGCAATTCTGGGTGGCTGTTCCGGCCGCTTGCGACTAACCTAGGGAGCAAGAGCGGGGTCTAGTGGGATGCGTGGACGGTCTTCAGTCGCGATCCTCGGTGCGGCGGGCATTTGCTTAGTTGCTGCCGTAGCTGCCGTGCTGTTTGTCCGGGGCAAGCAGCCGGAGACTGCCGAGTCCGACACTGTTGTCGCTATTCCTGACAATCCGGCCGCCCTTGCGGCAACCAAAGTGCAAGAGGCGGAGCACGTCGTGCCTCTGCCGAGCGTCCCTGCCGAGGCGGAAGCCCCGCCGGAAGAGGCCATGGCGCCAGAGTCGGCCGTGCCGGAGAAATTGCAGATCGCTGATGAGATTCGGCTCAAGCTGAACGACGCGACGCTGCGCAAAGGCGCTCATGCCGATGATCTGGCGGCACTCGAGAGTTTCTACGCCCAGTACAGCGGGCCCGCCCTGTGGGTGACGAGCACGGGCCTCTCGCCGCAAGCCCAAGCCATCATCGGCGAGATCGCTAAGGCCAACGAGTGGGGGCTCGATGCAAGCACCTTCGTCGTGCCGCCGGCGGACTTCAATCCCCAGGGGGCGGAAGACCAAGCCGCCACCGAGGTCGCGATTGATCTTGCCATTCTGAAATATGCGCGGGACGCCCGCGGCGGTGGCGTCGACCCGAGCGCGGTGAGCAAGGTGTTCGCGCAGACGCCGCCCGTCCGCGACCCGTCCACCGTGCTGACCGAGATCGTCGCATCAGCAACGCCGGATGCCTATCTCAGGGACCTGCATCCCAAGCATGAGCAGTTCGAGCGCCTGCATCAGGCGCTGCTCAAAGCCCAAGCTTCGGGGGCCAAGCCGGAGGACATTGAGCGGCTCGTGGTCAACATGCAGCGCTGGCGTTGGATGCCCGAGGACCTCGGCACATCCTATGTGTGGCTCAATATCCCGGAGTTCATGGTCTATCGTCGTCAAGGACGGTAAGACGGTCGACTCCGAAAAGGCCGTGGTCGGCAGTCCGAGCAGCCCGACGCCCGTGCTCACCGCCGATATGAAATCGATCGTCTTTAATCCTGAGCGTACCGTGCCGCTTTCGGTGATACGCCAAGACGTTCTACCGGCGCTGCGCAAAGGCAAGAGCTGGTTCGGCGGAAGCGATACCTCGGTGCTGGAGCGCTACCAGCTCACGGTCAAATACAAGGGCAAGCCCATCGATCCAGACAAGATCGATTGGGAAAAGACCAACCTGGCGAACCTCACCTTCGTCCAGGCGCCGGGCCCCACCAACATCTTGGGCAAGGTTCAGTTCCTCTATCCGAACCCGCGCGACGTCTACATGCACGACACCATCCTGCCGGCTCAGCTTGGTCGCACCGTGCGTGCGGCGGGACAACCGGAACCGAGTGTCGCCAACCCTGACAAGCTTGCGGCCCTGCTCCTTGCCGATAAGGGGTGGAACAAGGCGAAGGTCGACAAGCTGATTGCCGGCGGAAAGACCGTCGAGGTCAAGATCGACAAGCCGCTTCCCGTGCACACGACCTATTTCACGGCGGTGGTGGATGAGCAGGGCGAGGTGAAGACCTTCGGCGATGTATACAAGCTCGATAGCATCGATAAGCGCGACGATGCCGCTGCCGCGTCGCCGCCCGTGGCCGGCTCGGCGCCGATACCGTCCCGGAAGCCTATAAACGGAAGTCTCGCCGCCACGGCGCAATGACCTTGGACACCGTTACCGCGGCCGATCTCGAGCGCCAGCTCAGTCACGTTCGTGCTGTCACCAAAGACCCCTTGGTGGGTCTCTACGGGCCCAACTCGGTGATGTGGCGGATCGCCCGCGAACAGGTGGTCTTTCTTGGCGCCGGCCGCGCGCTTCTCTTGCAGCTCGCTCATCCATGGGTCTCGACAGGAATAGTTGAGCATTCCCGCACGCTCACCGATCCCATCGATCGCTTTCACCGAACCTTCAATGTCATGTTCACCATGGTGTTCGGCAGTCTCGATCAGGCGCTGGGCATTGCGAGACGTTTGCACGAGCGCCATGCCCAGGTGACAGGACAGCTCGCCAGGGAGGCAGGGCCCTTCCCGCAAGGTTCCCCCTACTGGGCCAACGAGACTGCCGCGCTGAGTTGGGTCCACGCCACGCTCGTTGACACGACGCTGGCCACCTACGAGCTCATCTATCCGGCGCTGACCGAGCCTCAGCGGGAACGCTACTACGGCGAGAGCAAGCTGCTTGCCCGGCTGTTCGGTATCCCCGAGGAGCGGTTGCCGGGAACCTGGGCGTCCTTCGCCGAGTACAACGCGAAGATGTGGGACTCCGATACCCTTACCGTCGGGGCCGATGCCCGCAGCATCGCCGAGTCTCTACTTGAGGGTGGTGCGGTCTGGCTCAAAGCGCCAGGCTGGTATCGCGCGATTACGGCGCGGTTACTGCCGCCACGTCTGCGAGAGGCGTTCGGGCTCCGCTACGGCGAGACGGAGAGGCGCCAGGCTGACACGGCGATTGCCTGGGTCAGGCAGGTTTATCCCGTTTTACCGGACAGGCTTCGCTGCGTCGGCCCTTACTTGGAGGCCAAAGCGCGACTATCCGGCAAGCAGGGGCCGGATTTCCTCACGCGCGTTGCCAATCGGCTGTGGATCGGTCAGCCCTGGATGGATAAGGCCGGGTCCTAGAGCGCACCACAGCCTCAGGACAATGGTGCAAAGTGGTCTTCCTCTGCTAGGCTTGTCTGCCGAACAGAAAGGCCGCCCATGCAGTCACAATTTACCGTCGGCATCAATTTGGAAGGCAAAGGCGACCGGATGGTTGTCAGGGCCGAGGACGCCCTGATCGCCGCGCTCAAGGTCAAAGCCGAGCGACCCGAAGCGGTCATCACCTATGTGCGCCGGCTCAATCGCCGTGGCGATCAGCGCCATCCGCCCCACCGGCTTGCCGACAACCGCTAAGTCAGTCGTCTTGCTCCAGCTCGCGTTCCGCCGCGATTGCCGTCATACGCATCGCCAGATGGATGGCGAAGGCGCCGAGCAGAAGCGCTCCGGCAATGGCCGGTGCGCGCCAGTCGCCGGTGCCGACGCGCACCACGATGAGGGTGAGGCACACGAGCATCCCGAGCGCCGGGACGAAACGCGGGATCTCGAACCGGCCAGGCTTCTCGCCTTTGCGCCGTTTCAGGACGAACAACGACCCGTTCACCACCGTGAACACCGCGAGCAGGAGTAGCACGGTCGCTGAGGCAAGCTCGGCAATTGTGCCGGTCAAGGCGAGTGGCGCCAGGATCAAGAACAGAGCGGCGATAGCGATATGTGGCGTGCGCCGTCCGGCATGGACGTTGCCCAGCCAATTTGGCAGCAGGCCTTGACGCGCCATGCCATAGATCAAGCGTGAGGCCGTCACGTAGTTGACGAGCCCCGTATTGGCGACCGCGAACAGCGTGATCCCGGTGAACACGATCGGCGGAATGAGGGGAGCCGCCCGCGACACCACTTCGGTGATAGGGCCGGGGGCCACGGCCAGTTCCTGCCAGGACACCACCGAGACGGCGGTAATCGCGACCGCGATGTAAAGAACCGCGGCGGCCGCCATGGCGGTAATCAGCCCAAGCGGAATGGTGCGCTGCGGGTCGCGGACCTCCTCGGCCACGTTGTACATGTCTTCGAAGCCGATAAAGGCGAAGAAGGCGAGCACCGCGCCTTGCATGACCAGCAGGATGGCGTGGTCGTTGCCGGCCTCTGTCGGTATCTCCAGATAATCGACCGATCCCCAATAGGAGATGCCGACCGCGACCACCAGGATGAGGCCGGACGCTTCGACCAGCGTGCACAGCACGTTCACCCACATGGATTCGCGTATGCCGCGGAACACGATCCCCGTGAGGATCAAGAGAAAGCCGAGCGCGACCCAGGCGATGGACACGCCTTCGAGACCGAAAAGCGCCATGAGGTTCGCGGCAAACACGCGGCTCTGAGTGGCGATTGAGGTGAGGCCCGAGCACACAAGCGCAAGCCCGACCATGAAGCTTAACAGCGGAAAGCCATAGGCCCGCTGCGTCACGTAAGCGGCACCGGCCGCGCGGGGATAACGCGAGCTGAGCGATGCGTAGGACAGGGCCGTGAGCAGCGCCGCGATCAGCGCGACGATGAAGGCGAGCCATACGGCGTTGCCGACCTGTCCGGCGGCCTTGCCGATCAAGCCGTAAATGCCGGCGCCGAGCATGCTGCCCAGCCCGTAAAGAGCCATTTGGGTCGGTCCGATCGAGCGGTGCAGCGTCGGCTCGCTGGCTCTTGTCCCTGGCTTGGCGCTCGTCTGATCCCCCATATCACCCCCTTTTTTGGCTTGTCTGGCCTTGCTCCTACCACGGCGCCAGTCAATCGGCCTTGCAAAAGCCATCGTTCGCGCTTATGTGACTTGTCATCGACATTTGGCCGGACTATGTTGCCGTCGCGCTGAGGCGCACGATCAGACCCTCCCAAACATCGACGACCCCGCTTCTGACCGCGCAAGCGCGTGGTCTTGAGCACGACTGTACCGACTAGACGAAAGGACTACCCGATGACTACGGGCACTGTGAAATTCTACAACGCGCAAAAAGGCTATGGCTTCATCGAGCCTGATGACGGGGGCAAGGACGTTTTCGTTCACGCCACTGCGCTTGAGCGGGCCGGCATGTCTGGCTTGGCTGAGGGCCAGAAGGTGTCGTTTGACACCGAGGTCGACAGCCGCAGCGGTAAGACAGCTGTTGCCAATATTAAGGCCGAGTAGTCCTCACCGGACCGCAGCCTTGACAAAATGAGAGCCGCCCCTTCGGGGGCGGCTTGTTAGTTTTGGGCGCCTTTACCGGTCCGCTTCTCGTCAGAAGTTGGGATCAGCCACACCGTGATGTTGTCCGGGTATTCGGTCGCGGCCCCTGCGACGGCCTCATCTCTCAGCCTGCTCCAAACCGTAGCTTCGGCTGCGCTCGCTTCACGAGCGATAATATGAGTTTGGCCGTCCCATATGCGCCGCCCACCACTCCTAACCTGTTCGAGCCTATGTCGCATGACGGCATGGATGTCTAGCCAGGCTTGCGCGGCGGCGTCGGAAACGGCGCGAAACGCGAAGATGGCGCGCCCGTCGATCTCGGCGACATAGGTCTTCATTGGAGCATCCTCCCGCCGCTGAGCGAACAGCGATGCGTCGCGCGAAGGCGCTATGTGGACTTCTTCTTGGGAACCGGGGCTTGGAATCGGACTTGCGCTAAGCGCGTTTGGCGCGCTTGGGCTTGGCAGCGCGCGACGCCCGCTTCCGCGGGAAGTCCGCGCTATCATACAGGCGCCGGATTCCGCGACTGTCGAACCGCTCCTCTTCGACCTCGAGATACGTGCCCAGCAGGCACTCGGGCGGAAGCTCTTCGATGGCGAAACGAACCGCCTCGGCAGCGTCGTCAAACCGCTTGTAACTGATGCCGCGCGACCTGGCCTTCCAGCTCCGGGCCGGAAACAGCTCTGCCGATGCGCTAAAATCAATTGAGGACATGGACTCTAACCTTCACAGCTAAACAACGAACTATTCCAAAATAATTTTGGACCGCGACTTACGGAAGTCACAGACTATATATGGGGTCTACGCAGGAAAAAATCTAGTCATGGCGGCGATTTAACCTTCTAGCCTGCCATGTGAAATTTGTCGCACCGGCCAAAATTCCAACACCGGCCGTTGCCAGGCGGCTAAGTTGAAGGTCTATACCGGCTTCCGATTAATCGCCGAAATGGCCTAGATCATGAAGTTAGAGCGGTCAGGGAGCCGCCGCCCGCTAGCTCTTGAGCCGGTAGCCGGTCTTGAAGACCCACCACACCAGGCCGAGGCAGATGGCGAGGAACAGGGCGACCATGGCGAGGCTCACCCCCACGCTCACGTCTGACGTGCCGTAGAAGCTCCAACGGAAGCCACTGACGAGATAGACCACGGGGTTGATGAGCGAGATTTTCCGCCAGATCGGCGGCAGCACATTGATCGAGTAGAACGTGCCGCCGAGGAAGGTGAGGGGGGTGATGATGAGGAGCGGCACGAGCTGAAGCTGCTCGAACCCGTCGGCCCAGATGCCGATGACAAAGCCGAGCAGGCTGAACGTCACCGCCGTCAGCACGAGAAAGCCCACCATCCACAGCGGATGGTCGATGTGAAGCGGCACGAACAGCGTCGCCGTGGCAAGAATGATCAAGCCTATGATGATCGACTTGGTGGCGGCCGCGCCCACATAGCCGACGACGATCTCGACCGGCGAAATCGGCGCCGAGAGATGCTCGTAGATGGTGCCGGTGAAGCGCGGGAAATAGATGCCGAACGAGGCGTTGGCGACGCTCTGGGTTAGCAGCGTCAGCATGATGAGCCCCGGCACGATGAAGGCGCCGTATGGCACACCCTCGATCGAAGTGATGCGCGAGCCGATCGCCGCCCCGAACACCACGAAATAGAGCGAGGTGGCGATCACCGGCGAGACCAGGCTTTGCAGGAACGTGCGTCCCCACCGCGCCATCTCGAATTTGTAGATTGCGATGATCGCCGGCAGGTTCATCGGTCGCGCCTCACCAGATCGACGAAGATGTCTTCGAGCGAGCTTTGTGTGGTTTCGAGGTCCTTGAAGCGGATGTCGGCTTGCGCGAGATCCGTCAGGAGGTGGGTGATGCCTGTACGCGGGCCTTGGCTGTCATAGGTGTAGACCAGTTCGCTGCCGCCATTGGCCAGTGTCAGATGGTGCGCGTTGAGCTCGGCTGGAATCTCCTTGAGCGCGTCATGGAGATGAAGTGTCAATTGCTTCTGCCCAAGCTTGTGCATCAGCTCGTGCTTGTCCTCCACCAGGATCAGTTCGCCATGATTGATGACGCCGATCCGATCGGCCATGTCCTCGGCTTCGTGGATGTAGTGGGTGGTGAGAATGATGGTCACACCGGACTCGCGCAGATTCCGGACCACCTGCCACATCTCCTTGCGCAGCTCGACATCGACGCCAGCAGTTGGCTCGTCGAGGAACAGGACCGAGGGTTCGTGCGAGAGCGCCTTGGCGATGAGCACGCGCCGCTTCATGCCGCCCGACAGCGTGATGAGCTTGGAGTCCTTCTTGTCCCATAGGGAAAGGTCTTTCAGAACCTTCTCGATATGGGTGGGATTGGGCCATTTGCCGAATAACCCGCGGCTGAAGGACACCGTGCCCCATACCGTCTCGAACATGTCGGCGGTCAGCTCTTGCGGCACGAGCCCGATCATGGAGCGCGCCGCGCGGTAGTCCCTGATGATGTCGTGGCCGTCCACCGTCACCGAGCCCGAGCTGGGTGTGACAATGCCGCAGATGATGCTGATCAGCGTGGTCTTGCCGGCACCGTTGGGCCCGAGCAGCGCGAATATCTCGCCCTTCTCGATGTCGAGATCGATGGTCTTGAGCGCCTGAAAGCCCGTGCTGTAGGTCTTGGACAGGGTCTTGACGGAGATGATTGGCGGCATGGGCGGGTCGTGGTCGGGGAGAGGACGCCCTCAATCGGCGGCCACTGCGGCAACAATAGGGCTTTTGTAGTGATCAGTCGGAAATGACTTCTAACCTAAATTGATCCACAACGCTCGGCTGAATTACGCGTGCGTGAAGGGTGAGCAGAACGAGCTTTGCATCCAGGCTGGCTCCGTGGTCGAGCGCCGTGTCGATGCGTCCTTCCACCTCCGTAGCAAGTCGGGGACCGTTGGCGCCGGCGAAGGCCTCCGCCCCGATCATGCAATAGGCGATGATCTCGGCGGCTGTACGGAACGCGTAAACGCCGGGATCGTCCCGGCCGGTGTGATCCTGAAGCATTCGCACCGCGGTGAGCTTGACCGCCTCGGGCACGAGGTTCGGGTGGAGATCAACCGAGCGCAGCGCCGTGTCGAACTCGCGAAGCGCGGGCGAGCGACCGAACCGCCCAAAAAATCCGATCGAGAGCCCCGGTCTCATGGGTCTTCCGCCGTGAGCCGCAACACAGCGCCGTCATCCTCGTCGGTCAGCGCGTAGACAGCGCCATCGGGTCCTTGCGCCACGTCGCGGATGCGCGTGCCCATGGGGATGCGTTCCTCGCCCGTCACCGTCTCCCCGTCGAGGCTGAGACGCACGATAGCTTGAGACGAGAGGCTTGCGATCAGGAGGTCGCCCTTCCACGCCGGAATGGCGTCGGCCGTGTAGAACGCGATGCCCGAGGGCGAGATCACTGGCGTCCATTGACGAATGGAGCCGTTGAACTCCGGGTGCGTCGGCGGGTTCGGAATGTCCCTGCCGTCGTAATGCTTGCCCCAGCTCACGACCGGCCAGCCGTAATTGGCGCCGAAAGCGGGGATATTGAGCTCGTCACCACCCCGGGGGCCGAACTCGGTCTCCCACAGCTTGCCGGTCTTCGGGTTGATGGCCGCGCCTTGGGGATTGCGATGCCCATAAGACCAGATCTCCGGCTGTGCATCCTTCTGTCCGATAAAGGGGTTGTCCTCCGGCACCGAGCCGTCGGGGTTGATGCGCACGATCTTGCCGAGATGGTTGGTGAGGTCCTGGGCGGGCTCGAACTTGAATCGCTCGCCCAGAGTGATGAACAGCTTGCCGTCAGGGGTGAAGGCGAGCCGGCCGCCGAAGTGGTTTCCGCCTGAGACCTTGGGCGTCTGTCGGAAGATGACTTGCACGTCCTCAAGTCCGGCATCTCCGAGCCGCCCCCGCGCCACGGCCGTGCCGGCGCCGTCCTTGCCCGGCTCTGCGTAGGAGATATAGACGAACTTGTTCTTGCTGAAGTTGGGGTCCAGCACCACGTCGAGCAGGCCGCCTTGGCCTTGAGCGAAGACCTTCGGCACGCCGGCGAGCGGCGCGGAGAGCGTGCCGTCTGCGGCCATGATGCGCAGACGCCCAGCCCGCTCGGTCACGAGCATGCGTCCGTCGGGCAGGAAGGCCATCCCCCAGGGGTGGTCGAGGCCGCTGGCCAGCGTCTCGACCTTGATCTTGCCGGTCTCGGTATCGACCACGCGATCGTCGGCCGAGCAGGCCCCGGAGATGAGCGCGAGCGCCATGGCCGCGATCAGCGTGTAGAGAGGGTGCCGGCAGGGAGAGAATGATCCGAGGCTTTGGTTGAGGTGTCTCATGGTTGTTCGCAGGGTCCGTCCGTCCTAATTATCTGCGACAATTCCGACCTCGTGTGGGAAATTTGCATTCGCTAGTGACGCATTATTACAAAGGAATGTTTGTTATCCCCCAAGGGTAGGATCATCGAGGCTAGCCCGCGAATCGCCGTTTTCCCGAGACTAACTCCAAAACAATGCGGATCATGTCGGTCATGAATTCCACAAGTTCAAGGCGTGCCCATGGGCGCATAAGCGCAGTGCTTGTGCTGGTATTCGCGATTGCTGCCCTGTTTCTGGGGCCGGTCCATGCGGCGGAGGACAGCGCTGCCACCAAGGCCTCGATCCGCGCCTTCGTGGAGAGCCTCAACGAGGCAGCGATGAACTTCTATTCGGGCGGCACTGAAGAGGATGCCCGCGAGCGCGTTCGCGCGCTGCTCGCCGCCAAATTTGACGTTCAGGACATGGCCAAGTACGCCCTAGCCCGGACCTGGGAGAAAGCGGACGCCAAACAGCGCGAGGAGCTCTTGGAGGCTCTCAAGGAGGAGATCGTCACGGCCTATCTGAGGCGTATGCGCGCCCCCGGTACGAAGCTCGAATTTGTGGGCTTCCGCAAGCCGGTGGGTGAGGATCACCTCGCGGCGAGCCGCCGCACCGTGCCGGGCAAGCCCGACCAGATTTGGATTTGGTGGCTGAGGCCCAAGGGCGACTCCTGGCGCGTCACCGACATCTCGGTGGACGGCCACAGCGCACTCTCGACCCAGCGGCAGGAATACGGCACCGTGTTCATCGACAACCATGACAGCGTCGACGCCGTACTCAAGTTCATGCGCACCCGCGCGGCAAGGCCGATCCAACCCGAATGACTAAAAGGCATCTCCTCCAACTCGAGCACGTTGGCCACGCCTTCGACGAAGGACGCATCGTGGCGCTCAAGGACATCAACCTCGACTTCGGGGAAGGCGAGTTGGTCGCCATTCTCGGAGCAAGCGGCAGCGGCAAGACGACGCTCATCCTGGTGATGTGCGGTATCAGAACGCCCACGCGTGGCATGCTACGCTGGCGGGGCGAGCCCATCACCACGCTCAAGCAGTGGACGGATCTGCGGCGCAGCGAGATCGGCATCGTGTTTCAGGACTTCAACCTGTTCTCGACGCTTACCGCCGCCGAGAATGTCGAGGTGGCGATGTTCGGTTCCACTGCAAGCACCGCCGAGAGGAAGCGCCGCGTCGATAGGGCGTTGGGCACGGTGGGTCTGGCCGACCGCGCCACCCACCTGCCGCAGGAGTTGTCCGGCGGCGAGCGCCAGCGTGTCGCCATTGCCCGCAGTATCATCAACGATCCGAAACTCATTCTTGCTGACGAGCCTACTGGCAATCTCGACAGCAAGAATGCGGCGGCGATCTTGGATCTTATGTTCGATCTGCAGAAGGCGCGCGGCTCGACCCTGATCATGGTGTCGCATGCGCCGGAGCAGGCGCAGCGTTGTGCGCGGCAGATCAACATGAAGGACGGTGAGGTCGTCAACGAGCAGGTGACGCGCGCGCGAGAGGAGGCCCTGTGAACCACGTCGAACTCGCCTTCCGCAATCTCCAGCGCAGGCGCACGCGCTCGATCCTCACCATTCTCGGCGTGGCCTTTGCCGTGGGCAGCTTCATCACGCTCTACGGCTTGTCGCGCAGCGTGCATGAGAATGTGGAGCGGAGTTTCGAGGAGCACGGCGCGGACTTGACCGTCAAGCGCCGTGGCATTGCCGAGCCGTTCGGCGGCACGGTCCCCGAAGAGGTCATCCCCGAGATCAAGAAGATTCCCGGTGTGAAAGACGTTGCGGGTCAGCTCATAACATTTGCCGCCACGGACAAGGGCGACAATGTGCTCGCAGCGGGCTGGTCGCCCGACAGTTTTTACTGGGAGCACGTGCCGCTGAAGGCCGGGCGTATTCCACGACCCGGCGAGAACAGAGTTGCCCTAGTCGGCAGCGACATCGCGCAGGCCCTGGGCAAGAAGGTGGGCGACGACATCACGCTGCTCGGCGACAAGTTCAAGATCGTTGGGCTCACCGATTACCACTCGGTCATCAATCGCAATCAGGTGATCGTGAGGCTCGCAGATCTGCAGGAGCTGACCTTCCGCGCCGGCGCCGTGACATTCCTGGCCGTCAAGCTCGATAACCCGGGGGATCAGGCCGAGGCCGATCGGGTTTCGCAGGCCATAGAAGCGATGGGCAAGTTCACCGTATCGCCAAGCGAGGGTATGCTGCGCAACGATAGCCTGTTCGGTCTCATGACCGCAGTGTCGAGCGCAATGGCTTGGGTAGCCCTGTTCATGGGCGTGCTTATGGTGCTCAACACGCTGCTCATGGCAGTCTTGGAGCGCACGCGCGAGATCGGAATTCTGTCGGCGATCGGCTGGTCGAAAGAACGCATCATGCTGGCGCTCATCATCGAGGGCTTCATTTTGTCTGCCTTCGGCAGCCTGGTGGGCATTGTGCTTGGCATCGCCGGCTCGAAATTCTTGAGCTCGATCCCCTCCATCGGCCGTTACGTGGCGGTGGAACCGACGGTTCCCCTTATCGCCGTCACGGCGCTTGCGGCGGTGGTGCTTGGCGTCCTCGGCTCGTTCTATCCGGCTTGGGTGGCGACCAGGGCGAGCCCCGCCGAGGCGCTGGAGCACGCGTAAGAGAATCGCTAGCCGCGGCCGGCCTTGACGCGCAAGCCCGGGGCAGGGCGCTCCAGCACCACCTCGCGGCGGAAGCGGTAAAGCCGGGCAGGGCGGCCGCCTGTTGCCGTCGAGACATTGCCCGTGGGCTCGACCAGCCCGCCCTTCTCCACAAGGCGTCGGAAGTTCTGCTTGTGCAGAAGCGTGCCTGAGATGGCCTCTACTGTCTTTTGCAGGTCGTAGAGGGTGAACTCCGGCGGCAGCAGCTCAAATACCACGGGGCGGTATTTCAGCTTGCCGCGCAAGCGCCCTATGGCGGTTGCCAGAATGCGGCGGTGATCCAGCGCCATGGGCCGCCCAAGCTCAGGCAGTTCGCCCCATTGGTTCGCGGCCGATCTGCCGTCGCGTTTCGCCTCCTCCACAAGCCCCGCCTCGTAAAGCAGCTCGTAGCGCTCCAGCACCTTCTCCTCGTCCCAGCCGCCGCCGATGCCGAAGCCGATCTTAAGCCGCTCCGGCCTACGCAACGGGCGCACCGGCTCGTTCGGTGACGGCGCCTTTTCGGCCCAGGCCTTGAGCCGCGGCTCGATCTCCTCAGTCAGGATCTCAGGCTTGCCGTGCCGCCAGTCCTCCCACGGGAGATAGGCGTACCAGGGCGACCAATGGGCTCCCATCATGTCTTCGCCGCCGCCACGGGTCAGCGCCAGATATCCGACCGAGAGGGTATGTGCCCCGCCCGGTTCCGCATGCCGCCCACGGTCGCCAAACGTGTAGAGCTGCTCCACGTAGCCGAGCTCGATGCCCGTCTGCCGCTTCACCCATTCGCGCAAGCCAATCTCGAGCGTCCGATGCGCGCGCGGCGCAAATGGGCCAAAGGGCAGAGCGTCCCAGGTGCCGGGCCCCGCCGTCCCGGGCCGCGCCACGAGTATGTGAGGCTGCTGATCGCGCACCATGACGATGGCGGCGTTCAGTCCAAGCTCGATCTGAGGGTCGCTGGTAAACGGTTGCGCGGCGGCCGCGCCCTTGTGCCCAGCGTCGGACATGGCCTAAGCCGCGTGCCGGGCGGGGAGCGAAAAGACTTGCCCTTCCTCGGCGAGTTGGCCGCGGCCAATATGCTCGACCGCTTCGGTCATGCGCCCCTGGCGGGACAAGACGGTGTCGGCGAGCGCCACGAGGCGGCGATTGGGATAGGCGGTGGGCGAGGCGCGGCGGAGCGACCTCGCGAGCGCATGCTCGTCCGCGTCAGGATTGAGCGCGCACAGCGAGATGAAGGCCGCCGCGGTGGACCGACTGATGCCGGCCCAGCAATGGATCAGGAGCGGCGCCTGCTGATCCCAGCCGAGTGCGAACTGGATCAGCTCGGCGACGTGGTCCTCGCATGGAACCACCAGCCCATCCCGCGGCTCGGAAATGTCGTTCATGGAAAGCCTGAGATGCCGGCCCTCTCCAATACCGGGGGGCGTGTCGACCAGGGCATCGCCATTGATCAACGTCACGAGATGGCTGACGCGGGCGTCGGCGACGGTGGTCTCGACCAGGCTGAGCGGGGAGACGAGGATAGTTTCCGGTGACATGGTGGGTGGCACCTTAGTCACTTCCCTCTCAGAAATCAGCGTGTCCATGGGAGCTTGGCCTATCGAATCGCTGTCAGCATTTTACGCCACTCATCTGGCAAGCTCATGAAACCGTTTCAAGAACCTCACCTCTCCCTCTGCTGCAGGAAGGGGGCTTAACTGCGACAGCCTGTTGACAAGAGCGGGGCTCAAGCCCCGGGGCTGGCCAAAAAACCGCCGCGCCTCCTCGCGCGTGAACCCGGCAAGGCCGGTCGCCTCGTAATAGGCGGCGATCTTGTCGGCGCGCTTGATGAGCTTAGCGATCCCTTCGGGCAGTTCTGCAGATAGCCCGAAGCGAAGGTGAATGGCCGCGAGCAGTTTCGCCTCGAAGGCACGGTAATCCAGCGACAGCGCCGCCTTGAACGGGCTGATGAGGTCGCCGATGACATATTCCGGCGCATCATGCAGCAGCGCGGCGAGCCTGAACTCGCGCGGCAACGCGGAATCGAGGTCGCCCACGATAGCCTCGACGAGGAGGCTGTGCTCCGCCACCGAGAATGTGTGATTGCCGCGCGTCTGGCCGTTCCAGCGTGCGACGCGTGCGAGCCCATGGGCGATATCCTCGATCTCGATGTCGAGCGGCGAGGGGTTCAGCAGGTCGAGCCGGCGCCCGCTCAACATGCGCTGCCATGCGCGCGGCGCGGTATTGTTGGCGACGCTCATAATCGTCTCGTCCTCAGCGCGCGATGGCGGGACACTGATCGCTTACGCACGGAAATGTCAAATGCTCCGACCCAAGAAAAACCGTGGACGTTCAGCGCCATGGATGCCATTCATACTTGTCTCGTTTGAGAGTGAGGCAAGCTCAATTAGAGAGTCGGGAGAACGCACAATGGCGAAACTGCCCAGATATTCCCTCACCCACAATGATAAGAACAAGAAATGGGAATTGAAGCGTGAGGGATCAGGAGAGGTCATCAAACGGTTCAAGACCAAGGCGGCCGCTACCAAGGGCGGCGTGCTGGAGAGAGCCGTCAAGAAGATGGGTTCCGTGCGCATCAGGAAGCGTGACGGCAAGATCCAGGAAGAGCGCACCTATCCGCGCAGCATGGATCCCCGTGGCCGCGGCTGACATCACGACTTTCCCAGTTCGGCGCAGGCTGCGTGTCGGTGGCATGTGGTCAGGTGATCGTTGACCATGCCGGTCGCCTGCATGAAGGCATAGACGATCGTCGGCCCGCAAAACTTGAAGCCGCGGGACTTGAGCTCCTTGGAGATGGCGCGCGACAGCGCCGTCTCTGCGGGCACTTGGCCGATGGATTTGTAGCGGTTGACGATCGGCTTGCCCTCGACGAAGTCCCACAAGAACGTCGAGAAGCCCGGTCCGGTCTCCATGATGTCGAGCCAGGCCTGCGCCGATGAGATCGCCCCTTCGATCTTCATGCGGTTGCGCACGATGCCTTGGTCTTGCATCAGGGCCGCGACCTTCTTCTGCGGATAGCGGGCGATCTTCTCCGGCTGAAAGCTGTCGAAGGCGCTGCGGAAGGCCTCCCGCTTGCGCAGGATCGTGATCCAGGAAAGCCCGGCCTGGAAGCCGTCGAGCACGAGCTTCTCGTAGAGTGCCCGGTCGTCGCGCTCGGGCACGCCCCATTCCTCGTCGTGATAGGCGATGTAAAGCGGATCGCTACCGGGCCACGGGCAGCGCTTAGGCTCCTGCCCGCTCATACGGGCACGGCCGCCGGCACGTCGAACTGGGCAAAGGCCGGGCGGTGGAGCGTGATCGTCACGTCGCCCGCCGTCAGTGGCTTGCCCTGTGCGGCTGCGTCCTCGGCGCGGTCGAGCCGAAGAAGCGCGAGGCCGAAAGTGCCGTCGACGGAGCCGATCGGGCCGATGGGTAGGCCCCCCGCCTCGATCTCGACGCCGGTCTCGAGCGGTGCATCGCCTTCGACGGGAACGACACGTTTCCGCGTCGTGCCGCGATGCTGCATGCGCGCCACGACCTCTTGGCCGACGAAGCAGCCCTTCTTGAAGTCCACGCCGTTCAATTGGTCGAACAGGGCTTCGTGCGGAAAGGTATCGCCGAAGTGCGTAATCTCGGCCGCCCTCAGGCACGCCGATCCTGATGCGCATGGCATGATAGTCCGCCTCTTGCGCCTCAGCGCAGCCGAGAGCCGCGACATCGGCGCCGGCCTGAAGCAGGATGCGCATCCCCATCTCAGGCAGCCGCGGGTCGGTGAAGGCGATCGCGCCTCCGGGGATGTTGGGGGTGTCGCCCCACTGAGCGGCCACGATGAACTCCGGCGCCTCGGCGATCTCTACCTGGGCGCGCAGCTTGTAGAAGCCGAGCCGCTTCGCAAGCTCGGCCACCTTGTCCTTCGCCACCTCGATCAGGAACCCGTCGCCGTCCGCGACGACGAAGAAGTCAAAGAGGATCTTGCCTTGTGGGGTCAGCAGGCCGGCATGGATCGCAGCCCCGTCTTTGGCCTTATCGAGACTATTGGTGATCACTCCTTGCAGGAGCTTGTGCGCCTCCGCGCCCGTGACGCGTAGGACAGCACGATCGTGAAGAATTGTTGCTTGGCAATGGCTCATGGGGCGCCCTTCTGCTACCAAAACGAGCGAATCAAAAGTGAGCGCGGGGTATGGCCCGCGAGGACCTAGCCGCACCCATGGCCGAGACGTTTGACATTGTGTTCAAGGGCGGAACCGTCGTCAATCATGCGGGCGAGGGTGTGGCGGACATAGGGATTCGGGATGGTCAGATCCGCGCCATCGGCCAGATCGGCGAGGGGCTTGCCGGCGAGACCGTCAACGCTCATGGGCTTCATATTCTGCCCGGGATCATCGATAGCCACGTGCATTTCCGGGAGCCGGGCCTGGAGTACAAGGAAGATCTGGAGTCCGGTAGCTGTTCGGCGGTGCTCGGCGGTGTCACCGCGGTGTTCGAAATGCCGAACACAAAGCCGCCGACGACGAGCGCCGAGACTTTAGCGGCCAAGGTCGCGGCCGCCACGGGCCGCATGTATTGCGACTTCGCCTTCTATATCGGCGCGACGCACGACAACATCGATGAGCTGGCCGAGCTGGAGCGCCTGCCTGGCGCCGCCGGCGTCAAGGTGTTCGCCGGCTCCTCCACCGGCGACCTGCTCGTCGACGACGAGGAAACGCTTGCCCGCCTCCTGGCCACCATCAACCGGCGCGCCGCCTTCCACTCCGAGGATGAGGCACGGCTCAAAGAGCGGCTCGGCCTGCAGCGCGAAGGCGACCCGGCGAGCCACAGCGAGTGGCGCGATCCGATCGCCGCCCTCACCTCGACTGAGCGCCTGATACGGCTCGCCACCGAAGCAGGGAAACGCATCCATATCCTTCACGTCACGACCGGGCCCGAGATGGAGCTCCTTTCGCTCCACAAGGACGTCGCGAGCGCCGAGGTGACGCCGCAGCACCTGACCCTAACTGCACCTGAGGTCTACGACAGGCTCGGCGCGCGGGCGCAGATGAACCCGCCGCTTCGCGACCGTACGCATCAAGAGCTTCTTTGGTGGGGCTTGGCCCAAGGCGTGGTCGACGTGCTCGGCTCTGATCACGCGCCGCACGTGCTGGAAGAGAAGAGCGGTACCTATCCGGCCACGCCCTCCGGCATGCCGGGCGTGCAGACGCTGGTGCCGGTGATGCTCGATCACGTCAATGCAGGGCGTCTGACCCTCGCCCGTTTCGTCGACCTTACCAGCGCGGGCCCCCAACGCCTGTTCGGCATCGCCGGCAAGGGCCGCATCGCCGTTGGCTACGACGCGGACCTCACCATCGTCGACCTTAAGAGGGAGCGCGTCATCGAGGATTCGTGGATTGGCAGCAAGTGCGGCTGGACGCCGTTCGCCGGCCGCAAAGTCAAAGGCTGGCCGGTGGGCACCGTGGTGCGCGGACGGCTCGCCATGTGGGATGGCGAGCTTGGGCAAGCGGGCGGCGCTCCGGTGCGTTTCGGCGAGGCACTGCCGCAAGCGCTCGACTAGCGCCTATCGCATGAAATAGTGCCAGACACCCTTCGGCGAGATACCGAGCCGGTAGTAGCTGTACTTGCCGTTTTTCATCATGGACGCCGCTTGTTCCGGCGGCACCGCCCGGTAGAACTCCACTTCTTGGGCTGGCGTCAGCGCCGCAAGATCGACTTCGGCGAAATAGGGCCAGACATACATCTCATCACGCCCTTCTCCGGTGCGCACGAAGCCTGATGCGAGTATGTTCAGCATGGCGGCCAGCACGTCGCGCCCCGTGCTGTCTACCGATTGCTTTTTCCAATATGCAATTGGATCGGCCACAAAGGCTGCGGCCACCATGGGCCTGAACTCGCGCGATTCGAGCACGGGCCGCATCGCTTCCAGATCGCCGGTCTCGGCCGCGAAGACGATCTCGGTCAGCATGCGCTGCACCGGGTCTGGAAGCGCGCCGAGGTCGTAGAGCACCTTGGGCCCTTTGCGGGTTTGCGGGCTAGCCCCTTTCACCTTGGCCGCAGAGGGCGGCTTCTGGTCGGGTAGGTCGCCGCTCGCAGGCGCCTCGGCCAACTCCTTGGGTGCTGCCCCCGCCTTCCCGCCGTCCTGAACGTAGACAAGGACGGCAGCGCCCGCTACCAATGCGACCAGGGCAATCATGACCACGTTTTTTCGGCGATTCATGCATCACTCCATGAGTGCTCAATCAATCTCGCAGAACGGCGAACAAGCGCAAGTCCAGGTCTCGCCGAGGCGGACGCGCGGCGGCGTTCCCACCAATCTTGTGACCGGGAAGTAGGCAAGAGGCATTGCAGGCAGGCGCGCAAATTGTGCTCTCCGGCATCCAGCTCGTGCTTGCCGGGCTGGGCATCGGCGTGTTGATGGCCGCACCTATCGGCCCCGTCAACGTGCTCGTGATCCAGCGGGCGGTCTCTCGTGGATTCTGGGGCGGGCTTGCCGCCGGCCTCGGCGCGGTGCTTGGCGACGGCCTTCTCGCCGCCATTGGCGCGTTCAGCGTCGCGGCGATCTCCGATGTGATGGTCACCTATAGCAATCTGATTCAGCTGGTCGGTGGCGTGCTGTTGATCGGCTTCGGGCTTGCGCTGCTCCTATCCCGGCCGGTCTTGATGACGCCCGTGAACGAGCGCTCCCACCTCCTGGAGCATACCGGCATCATTCCGCAGACTTTCATTCTGACAGTCACCAATCCCGGCGCCATTCTCGGCATGGCCGCGATGATCGGCGGTCTCGGCTCGCTCATGGGTGGTCTCAACACCAATCTCGAGGCGCTGATCCTCGTCGCATCGGTCATGGGCGGCAGCTTATTGTGGTGGCTCGGTCTTTCCGAGCTGATCGCCACGATCCGGCACAAGCTCACGGAAGCGCGGTTGAACGTCATCAACCGGATAGCCGGCTTCATCCTGTTCGCCTTCGGTGCGGCCCTGATCGTCGAGGGCTTATTTCGGTATTTCCGCTAGGACGATGGCTACTGCGACGTGCGCCGCAGTGTGAACTCGCCGTGTTGGATACGGCGCGACAGCCCCGAGGTCATCTTGGCCACGGCAGCCTCGCCATAGACGTCGATGAGATCGGCGAGCGCTGCGAACAGAGCTGCGTTGGCGAGCATCTCCGGCTCGATGCCGTCATGGAGGGCTTCCTCCCAGGCATCGAGGATATAGCGCAGCGCGGCCTGCTTCTGGGCCTCGCTCTCGGGCGATTGCGATGATTGCTTTGCCGTCCGCAATTCAGTGCCCCTTCGGCAGCGGAAAACGTGGAGTGTCACAATTACACCCCCCTTTCACCGCGTGTAGGACAGAGTGAACTAACGGTTAAGTTTTACGCTTAATTGGGAGATGCTGGCTGTGCAGACGTGGCGCCGGTTTGATCGGGCGCGGCAGCTTGGGGCTGGCCCGGTTGCGCCTGCGCTTGAGCCCCCGGGGCGAAAACGGAGGTCGACGCCAAGGAGGCGGCGATTTGTGCCCCTTCGGTGGAGAAACGCCTTGTGGCCAGCGTGGCTGATTGCGTGCAGCTGCGATAGGTGCGGCGATAGCCCCGGTAACCATCGTTGAAGCTGTTAACAAGCTTGGCCCGGCGCACCGCGGTCGTGCCCTCGTTCCTGAGGATCTCCTTCATCTGGTCGCGCCACAGCTGGCCCTCATTGGCCCCGCAGAGCTCGCGCAGGTAGTGGACCGCGCCCAAGATCTCGGCGAGCCGCATCAGCTTGTTGTCATAGGGCCGGTCGTCCGGGGGCGGTGGCGCCAGGCTCTCCTGCGGCTTGATGGGGGGCAGGTCGTCCCCCGGCGGAGGCGCCCGTCGCACACGCGGTTTGGCTTTCTTTGGCTGGTCGAAGAACCAGAAGAACTGTGCCTTGGCCGGAGGCGCATAGCTCACAGTTCCCGCGGCCAGCCAAACGGCCCCGGCGGCAAGCAGTAACCAGCGTTTTGTGAGCTTCCCCATGGGGCCTCAGTACGCCCAATTCATGGTCAAATCTAGCCGACCGAAGGGGCTTCCGCGACTCGCTTTCGGCCCCGAATTCAGCGGTTGCCGAACAGCGCGTCGATTGCCGCCTGGCTGCTGACCTCGCCCTGCTCTTCGTTTTCGCCGCGCTCGGCCGGGATCTCGCCATTGGCGATGGCGTTGGCCTCGTCGATCAGGATTCGCAGCCGCGCGGCAGCGTCCAGGCATGTCTTGTCGAGGCCTCTGCCGCTATTGAGCTCGGCACCGACGGTCGCGACGAGCGTCAGCGCTTCCCCATGGAGCCGCGCCACGGCCTCGTCAAATCGGGCCCGAACCTTAGGCGGCGCGCGGCGATAGGCGGCGATCGCCAGGTTCTTGTCCCGGAAGCCCGACTGGGAGAAATGCTCTTCGTAGGTCAGTGGGCGCCAGGAGAGGAGATCGTCGGAGAAGCCTTCAGGCTCGGATGACAAGGCCTCGAGCAACATCACGAGCTCGTGGAAGTGATTGAGATAGTCACTGGCAAGCAGCGTCGATTCGTTGATGTTGGTGCCCGGAATGTGCGAGCGGAAATGGCCGACCATGGCCGTCCGGAACGCCGAGACGATATCTTCCCGGCTCACATCTTCCTGGATTTCCGCCGAGTGGGCGTTACGATTCTCGTCGGGTGACATTGGGCGTACCACTAGGCTCCTCAACTGGAAGCTGCCCCATCATGATTGCCAAAGCGTTACCGAAGGCCCCTCCATGTGCTCCCGCTACAATCTGACCTCGCCGCCTGAGGCCGTGCGCGCCTATTTCGGCTATGCCGACACACCGAATTTCCCGGCGCGCTACAATATCGCACCCACCCAACCCATCCCCGTGGTCTGCCTCGACAGGCAGGGGGCCCGCCGGTTCCGCCTTATGCGCTGGGGGCTCTTGCCGCCCTTCGTCAAGGACCCGAAGAAATTCCCCACGCTCATCAACGCGCGCTCGGAGGAGGTTCTGGAGAAGCCCTCCTTCCGCAATGCCATGCGTTGGCGGCGCTGTCTGATCCCGGCCGACGGCTTCTATGAGTGGACGGGACCGAAAGGAAAGCGCCGCCCATTTCTCCTACGCCCGCGTGAGCCCAAGCTGATTGCCTTTGCCGGGCTCTATGAGCGCTGGCAAGACCCGCAAGGCGGCGAGATCGATACGGTTGTCATCCTCACCTGTCCTGCAAGCGGCACGGTGGCGGCGTTGCACGACCGCATGCCCGTGGTGCTTGAGCCGGAGCATTTCGAAAGCTGGCTCGACGTGACGGGAACCAAAGCGGAGGAGGCGCTTGCCATCCTTGGGCCTGCGGCCGACGATCTATTCGAAGCCGTCGAGCTTGATCCGAAAATCAACGATTCGCGCAGAGACGAACCCGGTATCCAAGAGCCATTGCAGCTATCACTGCTCTGAGGGGGGCGCGAAAAGGGGAGGCGCATGCTGTCATCTAAGATCATCGAACGTTATCGGGTCACCGACGGCGACAAGTTCAAGCTCAAGGATTACAATCCAAACGACAACGCCGACGTCGACATCGACAAGCAAGACGGCAAAGATATCCTCGAGGTCGGCGTCAAGAAGCTCGCCAGGCTCCAGGAACGGCTCTACGCCGAAGGCAAGTGGGCCATCCTCATGGTCCTGCAAGGCATCGACACCGCAGGCAAGGACGGCGTCATCAAGCACGTCTTGTCCGGCGTCAATCCGCAAGGCTGCTCGGTGCACTCCTTCAAGCAGCCGAGCCATTTGGAACTCGCGCACGATTTCCTGTGGCGCGGCTCCTTGGCGCTGCCGATGCGCGGCCATATCGGCATCTTCAACCGCTCCTATTACGAAGAGACCATCGTGGTGCGTGTGCACCCGGAGCTCCTGGAGAAGCAGAACATCCCGCCAAAGCTCGTCACCGACGACATTTGGAAGGAGCGCTACCAGGACATCAACGACTTCGAGCGGCATCTCGCGCGATGCGGAACGGTGCCGCTCAAATTCTTCCTCAACATCTCCAAGGAAGAGCAACTGAAGCGGTTGCTCGCTCGCGTGGATGATCCTGACAAGAATTGGAAGTTTTCGCCCTACGACGTGGCCGAGCGCAAGCTGTGGGATCAGTATCAGAAGGTCTACGAGGACACGATCCGCAATACCGCGACCAAGCATGCGCCCTGGTACGTGGTGCCGTGCGACAAGAAGTGGTTTGCCCGGCTCGTCGTCGCCGGCGCGCTCGCCGAGCATATGGAGGCGCTCGATCTGCAATTCCCCAAAGTGAGCGACGAGGACAAGGCGGCCATCGAGAAGGCCCACGCCGAACTGCTGGCCGAGAAGAAGTAGGCTCTACGGCGCTTCGATCACGCGCACGATGGCGAGGCCGTCATGGCCCTTATTGCCGACCGTCTGGAATGCCGTGGCCGTGACGCGCGGGTCTTGGGCGACCCGGGTATAGAAGCCGCGCAGGCCTCTCACATGCTTGTTTTCGCTCTGAGCCGCGAGGATCGCGCCCTCGCGCACCACATTGTCGACGATGATCAGGCTGCCTTTGCGCGATAAGCGCACCGCCCAGTCGAAATAGTCTGGCGTGCTCGGCTTGTCGGCATCGATGAAGATCAGATCGAAGGGCCCGGCGCCCTCTGCTTCGAGTTGGGGTAGCGTGTCGAGTGCCTTGCCGACCCGCACCTCGACCCGGTCCGCGAGCCCGGCATTGGCGATATTGCTGCGCGCAACCTCCGCAAAGTCCGGGTTCATCTCCAGCGTGATCAGCTTGCCGCCTTCCGCCAAGCCTCGTGCGAGCCAGATCGTGCTGTAGCCCCCGAGCGTGCCGATCTCCAAGATCTTCCGCGCGCCCAGGGCCGCGGCCAGCATCGTCAGGAGCTTGCCCTGTAACGGCGCCACCTGGATCGGCGGCATCCCTGCCGCCTCGCTCGCCGCGAGCGCCGCTTCGAGCGCGGGATCGTCGTCGAGAAAGTTCTCGGCGATATACGCGTCGATCGCGTCCCAATTCGAATCTTGAGTCCTGTCCCAAATGTTGTCGGTCATAGCAGCTTGCCTGGATTCAGAATGCCGTTCGGGTCGAAGCTCGCCTTGATCTTTTGCATCAGCTCGACGGCGAGCGCGCCTTTGGCGTGAGGCAGGAGATCGCGCTTCATGCGGCCGATGCCGTGCTCGGCGCTGATCGATCCGCCGAGATCGAGCACGATCTCGTGCACCGCCGCGTTGAGCGCCTCCCAGTTCGAGAGAAACACTGTTTTATCCATGCCGGGCGGCTGGCTCACATTGTAGTGGATGTTACCGTCGCCGAGATGGCCGAATGGCACCGGCCGCGCGCCGGGGATCATCAACTCCACGAGCTGGTTGGCGCGGGCGATGAACTCAGGAATCCGCGCAACCGGCACGGACACATCGTGCTTGATGCTGCCGCCTTCATGCTTCTGCACTTCGCTCATCAACTCGCGCAAGCGCCACAACTCTTGCGCTTGCTTTAGCGACGTGGCAACGGCGGCATCGGCGATCTCGCCCGCCTCGATGCCTTCCTGAAGCAAAGTCTCGGCGAGCCGATGCGGCTCCTCGCCGACCCGTGGGCTGGTGAGCTCGAACAGCAGATACCAAGGATGCGGCGAGCGAAGCGGATCTCGCGTATCCCGGCCGTGCTTGAGCACGAACTCCAGGCCGATGCGCGGCAGGATCTCGAAGGCTGTTAACAAGGGGCCGGCGGCGTCATAGACCCGGCCGAAGAAATCCGGTGCCCGCTCGAGCTCGTTCGCCCCGGCAATGCACGTGACGCGCTCCATGGGCCGCGGGAACAGGCGCAACACCGCGGCCGTGATAATGCCGAGCGTGCCTTCGGAGCCAATGAACAGGTCCTTGAGGTCGTAGCCCGTATTGTCCTTGCGCAGGGTCTTCAACCCGTCCCACACGCGCCCGTCCGCCAGCACCACTTCGAGCCCCAGCGCGAGATCCCGCGCGCTGCCGTAAGCGAGCACGGCCATGCCGCCGGCATTGGTGGCGAGCACGCCGCCGATCTGACAGCTTCCCTCGGAGGCAAGACTTCAGCGGGAAGAGCCGTCCAGCGCTCTCCGCCACCTGCTGGGCCAGCGCAAGCGTGAGGCCGGCCTCGACCGTCATCGAGTTGGAAGCGAGATCGACGTCACGCACATGGGTGAGGCGCTCCATGGACACGATCACCTCATGACCGCTGTCGTCGGGGATCTGCGCCCCCACAAGGCCCGTATTGCCGCCTTGCGGCACGATCGCCGTGCGGGTCTCGTTGGCGCATTTGAGAATCGCCGAGACCTCGTCCGTCGAACCCGGCTTGAGCACGAGCGCCGCTCGCCCGCGATAGCGGTCGCGCCATTCGGTGAGATAGCGCGCCATGTCCGCTTCGTCGCGGACCGCGTGGCTCTCGCCCACGATGTGCACGAGCGCCTCGATCGTCTCAGGGGCCGGGCGCTTGAGCTTTGGGGTCTCGCTCATAGGTGAGGGCTAGCGCGCCTTGGCCGCGCGCCGCAAGCGGTCGTTGATGGCCTCACCGAGCCCGCGCTCGGGAATGGGCATGACAGCAATGGCGTTTACGCCGCATTCGTCGAGCCGCCGCAGTGACGCGAATAGGTTGGCCGCGGCCTCTTCGAGATCGCCGGAAGCGCTGAGATTGAGGCTAACGATGGCCCCGTGCGGCGCATTCGGCCCGAACGCGAGCAAGGCTTCCCCTGCGCGCACGTCGGTTGCCCCAAGCCGCAGCGGGGTGACGGGAGCATAATGGCGTTCGAGCTGCCCCGGTGAGGCGATCTCCGCATCCTCCTTCGCGAGCGAAATCGGCTGCCCGAGCACGGCCTCGATGGCCTCCCGTGGCACGGCACCGAGGCGCAGGAGGACCGGCGCGTCGCCCGCCACGCCGATCACCGTCGACTCGATTCCAAGCGGGCAGGGGCCACCGTCGAGGATCATGGCCGGAAGATCGCCAAGCTCGGCTTCCACGTGAGACGCCATGGTCGGGCTGACGCGCCCTGAGCGGTTGGCGCTCGGCGCCGCGATGGGCAGCTTCGCTTCGGCAAGCAACGCTTGCGCGACGGGATGATTGGGTGCGCGGAGCGCAATGGTGCCGAGCCCGGCGGTAACGAGATCGGCGATGCCGCTATCGGCGCGCTTCGGCAGCACGAGCGACAATGGCCCTGGCCAGAACGCTTCGGCGAGCTTGCGCGCCGTGTCGTTGAACACCGCGTAAGACTCCGCCGCGGCAATATCCGGCACATGCACGATGAGCGGGTTGAAGCGCGGGCGCTCCTTGGCGGCAAACACTTTCGCCACAGCGTGCGCATCGCGCGCGTTGGCGCCGAGCCCATAGACCGTCTCGGTCGGAAACGCGGCGATGTCACCGCGGGCGAGCGCTTGCGCGGCCTTGGCGATGGCCTCTTCTGTGGCATGGACAACGGGCATGGTCGGGCTCCATTTCGCGTGTTACCACAGGCCGGTCAAGCGACAGTCCCGAAGTCAGTGAACCGAATTCCGTCCCGCGCATGACCACGCTACTTCTCACCCATCCCGCTTGCCTGGAGCACGACACCGGCTTCGGTCATCCCGAGACGCGCCGACCGCTTGCGCGCCATCGACGATGCGCTTTCCGGCGATACCTTCAAGAATCTGACAGCGAGAGGAAGCGCCCCGCGCCGATCTCAGTCAGATCGAGCGCCTGCATCCGAAGGCCTATGTGGAGACGGTGCACGCCGAGATTCCGAAGCAGCATCACAACTGGCTCGATCCGGATACGGTCGTCTCGCCGGGAAGCTGGGAGGCGGCGTTGCGCGCTGCCGGCGCCATCATCCGCGCCGTCGATCAGGTGGCGGCGGGGCATGCGGACAATGCCTTCTGCGCCGTCCGCCCACCCGGCCATCATGCCGAGCCGTCACATGCCATGGGCTTCTGCCTGTTCAACAACGTCGCCATCGGGGCGCTCCATGCGCGTGCCGCCCATGGCGCCAAGCGCGTGGCGATTGTCGACTTCGATGTCCATCACGGCAACGGCACCCAGGCGGCCTTCTGGACCGATAAGGACGTATTCTACGGCTCGACCCATCAGATGCCGCTCTTTCCCGGTACCGGCGCGCTCGACGAGACGGGCGTCGGCAACATCTTCAATGCGCCGCTCGCCCCCGGCGACGGCAGCGAAGAGTTTCGCGCGGCCTACGAGGATCGCATCCTGCCGGCGCTCGATACTTTTGCGCCGGACTTCCTCTTGGTCTCGGCCGGCTTCGATGCGCATCTGAAGGATCCTCTGGCCCAGCTCCGGCTCTTGGAGCCCGATTTCGCCTGGGTGACCGAGAAGCTGCTCCAAGCCGCGGCGAAGCATACCGGCGGCAAGCTCGTTTCCACGCTGGAAGGCGGCTATGACCTGGACGCGCTTGCCGCCTCGACTGCGGTCCATGTGCAGGCCCTGATGAGCGCCTCCTGAGGCTAGCCTCTTGATTGTGTCCGCCGGAAAGGGCTAAGCCAGGCCATGGCCGCTCCCACCGACAATGCTGACATCAAGTCCATGAGCTTCGAACAGGCTCTGAAGGAGCTTGAGACGATCGTCGACCGCTTGGAGAAGGGCGATGTCGAGCTGGAGGCCTCTATTCTGATCTATGAGCGGGGTGAGGCGCTGCGCGCCCATTGCGATGGGCTGCTGCGCCAGGCGGAAGCCCGCGTGGAGAAGATTTCCCTCAATCAGAACGGCGAGCCGACCGGCACCGAGCCCCTCGACGTCGAGGAATAGGTCAGCAACCGGTCCCAGGCTCAGCGACAAACGCCTTGGGGGAGGGCGGTCTCTCCGCTATGGTCCAAAGTCTTGTTGCCGGGGCGCCTGAGGGCCACATAAGGTGCACAACGTGCTGATCCCCATAATTTTTTTCCCAAGATCCGCTAGGTAGGCCGAATGAGCGCTGAGACTTCCACGCCACTCTTGGATCGTGTCCGGACGCCGGAAGACGTGCGTGCGCTCGAAGACCATGAGCTGACGCAGCTCGCGGACGAGTTGCGCCAGGAGACGATCAGCGCCGTCTCCGTCACGGGCGGCCATCTTGGCGCCGGGCTCGGCGTGGTCGAGCTCACCGTGGCGCTGCACCACGTCTTCGACACGCCGCGCGACAGGCTCATCTGGGATGTCGGCCACCAAGCCTACCCGCACAAGATCCTCACCGGGCGCCGCGACCGCATTCGCACGCTCCGCCAAGGCGGCGGCCTGTCGGGCTTCTGCAAGCGGGCCGAGAGCGAGTACGACCCGTTCGGCGCCGGCCACTCCTCGACCTCGATCTCCGCCGGCCTCGGCATGGCCGTGGCCCGCGATCTCTCCGGCGGCACGAACAATGTGATTGCCGTGATCGGCGACGGCGCAATGAGCGCCGGCATGGCCTACGAGGCGATGAACAACGCCGGCGCCATGGATTCGCGCCTGATCGTTATCCTCAACGACAACGACATGTCGATCGCGCCGCCTGTCGGCGCCATGAGCGCCCATCTCGCGCGCCTCATCTCCGGCGGCACCTACCGCAGCCTCCGCCGCTGGATGAAGCAGGCGGCTCACAAGCTGTTGCCCAGGAGCTGGGAGCGCCGCGCGGCCCGCGCCGAGGAGTTCACCCGCGGCTTCTGGACGGGTGGCACCTTGTTCGAGGAGCTGGGCTTCTACTATGTCGGCCCCATCGACGGGCACAATTTCGATCACCTGCTGCCGGTGCTGCGCAACGTGAAGAAGATGAAGAATGGGCCGATCCTGGTCCATGTCGTCACCCAGAAGGGCAAGGGCTACGGTCCGGCTGAGGAGTCCGCCGACAAGTTCCATGGTGTCGGCCGCTTCAACGTCGTCACCGGCACGCAGGAGAAGGCCGCGCCCGGCGGACCGCCGAGCTTTACCAAGGTCTTCGCGCAAGCTCTGATCGAGGAAGCCCGCGACGACGACAAGATCGTCGCCGTCACCGCGGCCATGCCGTCCGGCACCGGCCTCGACAAGTTCGCAGACGCTTTCCCGGACCGCTGCTTCGACGTTGGCATCGCCGAGCAGCACGCCGTGACCTTCGCCGCTGGGTTGGCCACGGAAGGCTATAAGCCCTTCGCGGCCATCTACTCGACCTTTCTCCAGCGCGCCTACGACCAGGTCGTGCACGACGTGGCGGTCCAGCATCTGCCGGTGCGCTTCGCCATCGACCGCGCCGGGCTCGTCGGCGCCGACGGACCGACCCATGCCGGCAGCTTCGACGTCGCTTATCTTTCTTGCCTGCCGGGTATGGTCGTCATGGCCGCGGCCGACGAGGCCGAGCTGATGCATATGGTGGCGACTGCCGCCGCAATTGACGATCGCCCGTCGGCTTTCCGCTATCCACGCGGGGAGGGGGCCGGCGTGGCCCTGCCGGAGCGCGGTACGCCCCTCGAGATCGGCAAGGGCCGCATCGTGCAAGAAGGCTCCGCCGTGGCGCTGCTTTCCTTCGGTGCCCGGCTGACCGAGTGCCTGGCGGCGGCAGATGAGCTTGCGGGCTACGGGCTTCCCACCACAGTGGCCGATGCGCGCTTCGCTAAGCCGCTCGACATGGACCTTATTCGCCAGCTTGCGAAGAATCACGAAGTGCTGATCACCGTCGAGGAAGGCTCAAGCGGTGGCTTCGGTGCGCAAGTGCTCCACGCACTCGCCGGCGAGGGGCTCCTTGATCGGGGCTTGAAGGTGCGGACGCTGACCCTGCCCGATATCTTCATCGAGCAGAACAAGCCGCAAACGATGTACACAGAAGCGGGCCTCGATGCGCGCGGCATCGTGACGGCAGTGTTCGCGGCGCTGGGCAAAGACGCGCGCAGCCCCGGGACCGCCCGCCTCGCTTAGTCCAACGTGCAATCTTGGGTGAACTGCGCTTGACCGCGTCCGCGCGACCGGCATTAGGCAGCTCGGTGCTCGCCGTACCCACTTTGAGGGTCACTGGGCCGGTCGTGCGCAGCACGTCGAGAATTGGCTTCACCTTTGTGTCGCTCGACTCAGCAAACGTCGAGCCGCTCTCTTCGTCGCGCGTGGCCTCGCCCTCGACCTTCGCCGTCTGATCGCCGCCCGTAAGCGCGATGGTTAGCGGCGTGCCGGGCTTCGTGTCGTCGCTCAGTCCTGGCCGCACGTCCAGGACGGCGATACCCATGCCGTTGAAGCAGGAGAGCATGAACAGCGGAGCCTTGTCTGCGGTAAGCGGGCCGTAGGTCAGCGTGACGAAGCTGCCATTCGTCTTCGCGCTCCAGACAGAGGTTCCCTCGGCCAGGCTTACCCCGGGTAGCGATGCAGCAAGCAGGGCTGCGGCAAGAAAGAAGCGGCTCTTCGGCATGGGGAACGCTCGCGAGGCTTTCCGCGGCGGCGCCCGCCAAGAGGGCCGCGCGGCGGTTTCAAGGCGCTCTTGCTTAGTCCAGGGAGCAGGACTTGGCAAACGCCGTGGCCGCATTTGCATGCTGGGTCTTGGGGAGGGTGGTTAACCACCCTCCCCAATTCGCCCAAGCATTTCAGGATAGAGCCTGCGCGCGGCTCAAGGATGGTTGGCGTGTAGCGCCGTTTCGAGCGAAGGCTCCACGAGGCCCGGCAAGAAGCCGACGAAGCCCGGATCGAACTCGTGGTAGTTGCAGGTGATCTCGTCGCCAGCCGCGATGTCGGTTAGGGCGTAACCCTTGTCGAAGATGCGGAAGTCTGTGTTCGGCGCGAGGCTGTGGTTCATGTACTTGCCATTGTCCACGTCGATCACGCGGTAGCCCGGCATTTCCAGATGTGGATAGCTGTAGCGGGTGAGGTAGCTCTGCACGTGTGGAGGCAGGGCGCCGATCTCCGTTTGGTGGACGAAGATGTCGAATTTGGGATTGAGACTCCAGATCAGGCTTCCACGCGATACGGGTTCGCCAGCGAAAACGCCGAGCCCTTCAATGGCGCTCGGTGCCACATAGGTACTGATCAGCAGCATCAGTGTGCTCCTAAGATCGTCTTATTGTGAGGGAGGGTTGAGGGAAGGGCGCCACAAGGCGCCCGGGACAGTCGCCGGGGATCATCGGACACCGCCAGGGGCTTCGCTCGTTGCGAGAGCGAGGACCCGCTTCCGTTTCGGGCGCCGCGGCGCTAGCGTGCGCCGCAACGCATCGATACGCCGTTGGAGGTAGGGCGAGAAATGACCGGCGTAGCGCTTCCACAACACGGGATCGCGCCAGTCGTCACCGGTCACCTTGCCCCGGCATAGGGGCGAGCCGCAGGCGCAGTCGAACTCGTCGTAAGGTGAGCCATCGCACATGGCGTAGTCGATGGTCACCTCCTCGCCGGGCAGGATGCGCCGCAAGGCGACGATGGCGATCTGGCCATCGAGCCCTGCGTTCGGCTCACAGGAGTGATTGATGAAGTCCGGGGGTTCGCTCTTGCCGATCGAGGCGAGGAACAGATCTTCCTCGACCTGGACGGTGTGTCTGCGGATCTCTTCCGGCAGATCATCGAGTTTGTCGCTGCCGACGATGCGGCCGCTCCACACGCCGATGAGCTCGCCGGGCTCAACCACGGCCCGGGCGATGACGGAATGACCGCCAGCTACGTCACGATTTCGGACTTCGCATTTGTCGGTAAGGTAAGCCGTCGAACTCTTGGCTCACATGACCTCCGCGAGCACGCGCCGAGCGGGGCGCTTCGCAGTAATATGATGCGGTGCCGGCCGCTCCCGGCCTTCATCCGCGCGCGAGGATTCCCGACGCGGGCGCGAGCATATGAGAACCGCATTTGGCCAGCTACAAAAAAAGACGTCTCGACCAAAGATTGGTGGCGGAGGGGCTCGTCCCTTCCCGTGCCCGCGCCGCCGACCTCATTCGCCGGGGCTGTGTCACCGTGACGGGCGCGACGGTCCTGAAGCCGGGCGCCCTGGTCGCGGACGACGCCCCTATTGTCGTTGCGGCTGGTGCCGGCGATGGCGTCTCCCGGGGCGCACTTAAGCTCGAGGCAGCGCTTCACGACTTCGGCTTTGACCCGGTCGGCCGCGTGGCACTCGATATCGGCGCCTCGACCGGCGGCTTCACCGAGGTCCTGCTCGCGGAGGGCGCGGCCAAGGTCTATGCCGTCGACGTCGGGCGCGGCCAGCTGCATGAGCGCCTCCGCGCCGACCCGCGTGTGGTGTCGCTCGAGGCCACCGACGCGCGGAACCTGGACGCTGCCCTGATCCCGGAACCGGTCGGGACCATCGTCGCCGATGTGAGCTTCATCAGCCTGACCCAGGCGCTTCCCGCAGCGCTCAAGCGGGCTGCGCCCGGCGCGTGGCTCGTGGCCCTGGTCAAACCGCAATTCGAGGCTGGTCGCGAAGCCGTTGGCAAAGGCGGCATCGTCCGCAAGGCCGAAGACCGGGAGCGGGCCGTGGTCCGCGTCCGCGACTTCCTTGAGGGCGAAGGCTGGATCGTGCTTGGGGTGATCCCGTCGCCCATCGAGGGCGGCAGCGGCAATGTCGAGTTCCTGATCGGGGCCCGCAATGCCGTTTGAGGTGGAGATCGGCCGTCTCGGTGCCCAAGGGGATGGCGTGGCCGAAGGCCCTGACGGCCCGCTCTTTGTGCCCTTCGCCCTCCCTGGCGAACGGGTGTGCATCGAGACGAGCGCGGACGGCAAGCACGCCGCGCTCTTGCAGGTGATAAGGCAGAGCCCCGACCGTACGAGACCCCATCTGCCCGCATTTCGGGATATGCGGTGGCTGCGCCCTCCAGCATCTGGAGGAGGGGGCCTATCTCGCCTGGAAGCGTGATCTTGTGGTCCAAGCCCTGCGGTCCCGGGGCCTCGACGCCGAAGTCGAGCCGGTGCGGCCGGTCTCTCTCGGCAGTCGCCGTCGCGCCACCTTCGCCCTCGGCCGCGTCGACGGCACGGTTGCCCTCGGCTATCGCCGCGCCCGCTCCCACGACCTGATCGACATCGACGCCTGCCCCATCCTGTCGCCCGGCATTGTCGACCGCCTACCGAAGCTCAAGGCGTCGCTCGGACGCCTGCTCGGCGGCAAGCGCGAGGCGCGGGTGAGCATCACCGAGACCGAGACCGGCCTCGACGTTGTCGTGGACGGCGTGCGGCCCAAAGAGGCTGCCTTGGCCAAGCTGGCAAGCGAGGCAGCGAGGCTCGGCGTCGCACGCCTCACCGTCGACGGCGAAAGCCTGATGCCGGGCACCCCGCCCACTGTCCGCTTCGGGCCTGCGCAGGTGAAGCTGCCGCCCGGCGCTTTCCTCCAGGCCTCGCCCGACGCGGAGGCCGTGATGACCGAGCTGGTGCGCGACGGTGTCGGGCGCGCCAAGCGCATCGCCGATCTGTTCGCGGGCCTTGGCACGTTCACATTCGCGCTCGCCGGATCGGCCGCCATCGATGCCTTCGAGGCTGATGAAGCGGCGCTCGCCGCGCTCAGCGAAGCAGTCCGGCATACGCCGAAGCTGAAACCAGTACGCGCCCTCTCACGCGACCTCTTCCGGGCGCCGCTTAGCCCGGTCGAGCTCGCAGCCTATGACGCCGCGGTGTTCGACCCGCCCCGCGCCGGCGCTGCGGCCCAAGCCGAGCAACTGGCTAGGTCCAAGGTGAAGACCCTTGTCGCGGTGTCCTGCAATCCGGGCACGCTCGCCCGCGATCTCCGCGTCCTGGTTGACGGCGGCTATCGCATCGCCCGCGTCGTGCCGGTCGACCAGTTCCTGTTCTCCGCCCATGTCGAGGTGGTCGTCCACCTCGAGCGCTAGGCGCTGAGCAGCTTTTCGACAAAGGCCGGCACGATCTCTGTCGCCGGCCCGTAATGGGCTTCGGCAAACAGGCTCGCGCCTTCCGAAGGATCGAGATTGAGCTCGACCGTATGGGCGCCCTCGCTCGCCGCCTCGGCGACGAAGCCCGCGGCCGGATAGACCATGCCGCTCGTGCCGACGGACACGAAGAGGTCGCAGTGGCGGATCGCTTCGTGAATGCGCTCCATCTCCCGCGGCATCTCGCCGAACCACACCACGTCCGGGCGCATGAAGCCGGACTTGTGGCAAACAGGGCAGCCGGTCGTGAGCGACAGGTCTTGCGTCCACGGCAGGCTGGTCCCGCAGCGGGCGCAGAGCGCCCGGCCGAGCTCGCCATGCATGTGGATGAGATGATGCGTGCCGGCGGCCTCGTGCAGCCCGTCGATGTTCTGGGTCACGGTGAGCACGTCGCTGCCATTTGCCTGTTCGAGGTGAGCAAGCGCCAGATGCGCCGCGTTGGGCTTCGCCTCTTTCAGCCACCCGCGCCGCATATTGTAGAAGTCGTGCACCTTGACAGGATTGCGGGCGAAGCCCTCCGGCGTCGCCACCTCTTCGATGTCGAAGTGGTCCCACAGCCCGTCGTGGCCGCGGAACGTGCCGAGCCCGCTCTCGGCAGAGAGTCCTGCGCCGGTCAGGACGACGATCTTGTCGAACTTCATTCCTCCCATCCTCGTCCCGGTTTAGCCGGTGATCGACTGTCTTTCGCCTTGAGCCTGTTGCTCCTGGCGCCCCGGGTCAAGCCCGGTCATGAGGAGGGACGAAGCTTTCAGCCGCGACCGGTCTGGCCGCGATGGCGCAGATAGTGGTCGGCGAGCACGATGGCCATCATCGCTTCGCCGATGGGAACGGCGCGGATGCCGACGCACGGGTCGTGGCGGCCTTTGGTGGAGACCTCAGTGTCGCCGCCACTCGTATCCACGGTCTTGCGCGAAGTCAGGATCGAGGACGTGGGCTTGACGGCGAAGCGCGCGACTACAGGCTGTCCGGTCGAGATTCCCCCAAGGATTCCGCCCGCATTGTTGGAGAGGAACTCAGGGCTCCCGTTCGGATGCATGCGCATCTCGTCGGCGTTCTCCTCGCCGGAGAGCGCGGCCGAGGCGAAACCCGCACCGATCTCGACACCCTTGACCGCGTTGATGCTCATGAGCCCACTCGCAATGTCCTGGTCGAGCTTGCCGTAGACCGGCGCACCGAGGCCCGCAGGCACGCCGTCGGCGACCACCTCGATGACCGCGCCTGTGGACGAGCCCTTCTTGCGCACCTCATCGAGGAAGTCGGCCCACACGCGCGCCGTCTTGGCGTCGGGACAGAAGAACGGATTGTTGTCGAGCTCGTCCCAGCTCCAGTTCCGCCGGTCGATCTCATACGGCCCGATCTGAACCAGCGCGCCGCGCACGCGCATGCCGGGCACGACCTTCCGTGCCACGGCGCCAGCCGCGACCCGCGCCGCCGTCTCGCGTGCCGAAGCTCGGCCTGAGCCGCGCCAATCGCGCACGCCGTATTTCAGGAAATAGGTGTAGTCGGCGTGGCCCGGGCGGAACTTCTCCTTGATGTCCCCGTAGTCCTTCGACCGCGCATCGACGTTCTTGATCTCGAGCGCGATGGGCGTGCCGGTGGTGACCTGCTCGCCGCCTTCGTTCTCGAACACGCCGGACAGGATCTCGACCGTGTCGGGCTCCTGCCGTTGGGTCGTGTATTTCGACTGACCCGGGCGCCTCTTGTCGAGATAGGTCTGGATGTCGGCTTGGTTAAGAGGGATGCCGGGCGGGCAGCCGTCCACCACGCAGCCGATCGCTGGCCCGTGACTCTCGCCCCAGGTCGTAATGCGGAACAGATGGCCGAAGCTGTTGTGCGACATGGCGTCTCTCTAGCCGCTTCTAGTTGAGGCGAGGTGAAGGGTCAAACGGCGGTTTCCGGGGGCTTTCGCCGGTTGCGGACCTTTCCGGGCGCCACCCCGGTCCCAAAATTGACCCATCCTGGCCGTCGTCAGGTGCCGATTTTAGTCTTATTTTTCCGTAGCTTGCGCTGCACGCGCTTCCCTCGCGGACCGGCCGAGACTTCGCCGGTCACCCATCCCAAGACAACAAGTAAGGAGTAACCGATGCGTGCTGCGCATGCGTCTTTCATGACTGTTGACTGTTCTGATCCTGGCGAGCGCAATGCCGCTTGCCCCCGCCGACGCCTTTCCCTCTCCGTTTACCGTCAATGCGGTGCCGAACGGGGCTGCGGCCGGAAAGGCTCCACGCCACTCTGGTCACTACAGTGCCGGCCCGCGGCCCAGCGCGCTGGTGCGGTTGGTGGATGCGGACGCAATTCGGCGGCGGTCCCGAATACAATCTTGCCCGCAACTGGGCAAAGCGGGGACGTCCCCTGAACGGCCCGCGCGTCGGCGCCGTCGTGGTGTGGGCGCATCATGTCGGCATGATCACCGGGCGCAGCGCGAGCGGCCAGTGGATCGTGAAGTCGGGCAATGACGGCGGACGCGTCCGCGAGCGTCCGCGCTCGGTCGCCGGCGCGGTGTTCCGCCAGGTCTAGACGACAAGATGGGGCGCGGGCCGCTCGCCCGCGTCCCATTTATTCTTTCGCCACGGAGATGTCGGGCGCGTCCTCGTTCTTCATGCCGACCACGTGGTAGCCCGCATCGATATGCAGGACCTCGCCGGTGACGCCGTGCGAGAGGTCGGACAGAAGATAAAGCCCGCCGCCGCCGACATCCTCGATGGTCACGGTGCGCCTCAAGGGCGAATTGTATTCGTTCCATTTCAGGATATAGCGGAAGTCGGCGATGCCTGAGGCCGCGAGCGTCTTGATCGGCCCGGCCGAGATGGCGTTCACGCGGATATTGTTCTTGCCGAGATCCGCCGCGAGATAGTGCACGCTCGCCTCGAGCGCCGCCTTGGCGACGCCCATCACATTGTAATGCGGCATCACCTTCTCGGCGCCGTAATAGGTCAGGGTCAGCAGTGAGCCGCCGTTCGGCATCAAGGCCTCGGCGCGTTTGGCCAGCGCGGTGAACGAGTAGCACGAGATGAGGAGCGTCTGGACGAAGTTCTCTTCCGTCGTGTCGACATAGCGCCCGTCGAGCTGCTCCTTGTCGGAGAAGGCGACAGCATGGACGAGAAAGTCGATGGTGCCCCACTCTTTGCCAAGCGTTTCGAACACCGCATCGACCGAGGCGCGATCGGTCACGTCGCAAGGCAGCACGAGCTTGGAGCCGATCTCGGCGGCCAAAGGCTCGACCCGCTTCTTCAGTGCATCGCCCTGATAGGTGAGGGCCACTTCCGCCCCCTGATCGGTGATGGCCTTGGTAATGCCCCAGGCGATGGAGCGGTTGTTGGCGACGCCGAGCACAACGCCGCGCTTGCCTGCCATGAGTTTTCCGCCGTCGCCCATTACCCCTCCTTCGCTCAAGAATTCGGGGTTTTATACACCGGGGAAGCGGAGCCGGAAGGGCTTTCGCTGCTTCGTGCCGGGCCCAAATGGGCGCCGGCCGCCTAGCCCTGGAGGCGCGGCACCGGGATAAGGCGGGATAGGGTCAACTCGCCGCGGGCCTCGCGGGAGAGCGTCCGCGGCCGGCTGACATAGGACCTGAGCGGCGTGAACCGCTGGTTCTGCTCCCGCTCCTTGCCCGTCTCTTCGGCGGCGCGGACTTCACCGACGCCCGATTTCTGATAATTCGACATTCTGAACCCCTCTAGCCTGAGATCGACCAATGGCCGTCCCCTTCGCGGCACGCCACGCCCTCGATCTTCTTTTCGTAAGCCCCGAGAGCGAGCTGGTAGATCACATGGCGGCAAATGCGCCCCTGATCGTCGCGGAACGCCGAGACCGGCTTGATTCGCCCCGAGATCTGGCTGACCGGACGGCGCCATGTCAGCGTCGCCCCATCGCCGAGCTCGGTAAGCGCCATCTGCAGTGCCTGCAGCGCTACCGTGCGGTCCGAACGATCGAGACTAGATTTGAGTTCCGTCAGGCCCTGCGGCGTATGGCTTGTGGCCACGGCCGCGACGTCTCTTGCCCCACTTTCCTCGGCCTTGAGAGGAAGAGGGGCGGGCAGCAATACTGACAACACTAGAGCGCCCGCCCCCATGATAGGGGCGTTCCAATGGAACGTACGCATAACAACTCGTCCCCAACTCTGACGCGGCTACTCAATCCCCCGCGCCCTCTATCAACAGCAGCGATCCTGCCCTATCAGAGTGAGGAAAACGTAAATGCACGTGCCGGCCCGGGATTTTTTCTTGGACCGCAGGCAGAAAGTCGAAAGAGCAGCGAGAGATGGACGAAAAAGCGCGAGGAACTCAGGATTTCACAGCCGCCGAGGACCCATTCGTTCTGTTCCGGCAGTGGCTGGCGGAGGCTGAGAAGAGCGAGCCGGCCGACCCCGAGGCCATGGCGGTCGCCACTGTCGGCGCCGACGGCATGCCCAATGTGCGGATGATTCTCTTGAAAGGCGCCGACGAGCGCGGCTTCGTCTTCTATACCAACTGCGAGAGCGCCAAGGGGCTCGAGCTCGCCGCCAACCCGAAAGCCGCGCTCCTGTTCTATTGGAAGAGCCTGGGACGCCAGATCCGTATCCGCGGCCCCATAGAGCCGGTGACCGATGCGGAGGCCGATGCCTATTTCGCCACGCGTCACCGCGAAAGCCGTATCGGCGCCTGGGCCTCGAGCCAATCTCGACCGCTCGCAAGCCGCGCCGCGTTGGAGGAGGGCGTCGCCCGCTACACGGAGGAATTCGCCGGTAGTGACGTGCCGCGCCCGTCTTACTGGCACGGCTATCGGGTGCGCCCCGTGGAGATCGAGTTTTGGAAGCACGGCGACTTTCGTCTGCACGACCGGATCGTGTTCCGCCGGGCCACGCCTGAGGGCGCCTGGACCAAGACCCGTCTCTATCCCTGAGCGGCAGGAGGTCCTAGTCTCCGCGCGCCCATGACCCTGATCCCCAACGAAGAGCGCAGAACCCTGCTTCTGACCGGTGCTTCCCGCGGCATTGGCCACGCCACGGTCAAGCGCTTCTCGTCGGCCGGTTGGCGCGTGATCTCCTGCTCGCGCCAGCCTTTCCCCGAGGATTGCCCTTGGGAGGCGGGACCGGAGAACCACGTCCAGGTCGATCTCGCCGACCCTGACGGTACGGTCCGCGCCATCGACGAGATCAAAGACCGCTTGCGCGCCCAAGGCTCACGGCTGAATGCGCTGGTCAATAACGCTGCGATCTCGCCGAAGGGGGAGGGCGGCAGCCGCCTCTCTTCCCTCGATACCTCGCTGCAAGATTGGCAGCACGTGTTCCAGGTGAACTTCTTCGCGCCCATCATGCTCGCCCGCGGCCTGATCGACGAGCTCGCAGCGGCGTCAGGCGCGGTGGTGAACGTGAGCTCGATTGCAGGCTCTCGCGTGCACCCCTTCGCCGGCTCCGCTTATGCCACCGCGAAGGCGGCGCTCGCCGCGCTGACCCGGGAGATGGCGGCCGACTTCGCGCCGCGCGGCATCAGGGTCAACGCCATCTCGCCGGGTGAGATCGACACCGCAATCCTGTCCCCCGGTACCGAGGCGCTGATCGCCGACATTCCCATGCGCCGGCTGGGACAGCCGGAGGAGGTGGCCAATGCCATCTATTTTCTGTGCACCGATCCCTCGAGCTACATCAACGGCGCCGAACTGCATATCAATGGCGGCCAGCATGTGTGATGCACCACAAACCTGCCATGGCTTGTACTTAGGGTTTAGAATGACGGGTAACGGCGGATTTCAGCGCGAGGGCCGCGTGACGTGACGGCGAACTATTCCATGGAGCGCTTTTCGACCGCGCGCTTTGCGGTCAAGGAAGCGCGCGAGGCCAAATGGGCGCGGCGCATCGCGCTCTTCTTCCTGCAGCTTCTGGTCCTGACGGTGCTTCTCCACCGCTTTCTCGGGCTCGGCACGCCGGCGGCCCTCAACCTGATTGGCGTCTCGATGGTGGGCCTCCTGGTCGCCGTCATCATCGCCCTGGTCTCGCTCGTTCGCATTTGGTTCGGCGGCCAAAGCGGCGCGGTACAAGACCTGGCGGCGCTCGCCCTCGGGCTTATCGGGCTGGCGCTACCGACGTATTTTCTGGCGAAGGCTGTCCTCTTGCCCCCGCTCAACGACATCGAGACGTCGCCCGCCGACCCGCTCCACTTCACCGTGCTCCTAAGCGAGCGTCCTGCCGACGCCAACCCACTGAGCGATCCGACTCCCGATCAGGCGGCAATGGAGGCCGCGGGCTATCCGGATATCGGACCTATGTATTTGGAGCGCTCCGCCCCCGAGGTGTTCGCGCTGGTCAGCGAGGCGGTTCACCGGCTTGGCTGGAACGTCGTCGTCAACGAGGCCCCGGGCGAGAGTGGCGTCGGCCGCATCGAGGCGACCGACAAGACCATGATCATGGGCTTCACTGACGACGTGGTGATCCAAGTGAAGGGCGACGATGCCCACGCGCTGATCGACATGCGTTCGGCGTCGCGCTACGGCAAGGTCGATTTCGGCACCAATGCCGATCGCATCCGGAAGTTCTACAACGAGGTGAATACGGCGCTCGAGAAGGGCGAGAAGACGGTGCTTGAGCAGGCGGTGCCCAAAGAAGAGAAGCCGGTCGCCAAGCCCGCACAGTCGATCAAGAAGCGCGCGAAACGGAGCGGACGTAGAAAGCGCTAAGCGGGTCGATCGCACCTTCCGCCGTGACCATGTCGCGCGCGATCAAATGCTCAAGATGGGCGAGCACCGAAAGCGCGGCCGCCTCCTTCAAGTCGGCGTCGAGCGCGCCGTAAAGCCTGGCCACGATACGCGGGATCGTGCAGACGTCCTCATCGAGACAGGCAAGGATGGTCTGCTCCCGCCATTTGCGGTGGGTGATATAGGCACGGACCACGCGTTGCGGCGTTTGGATGCGTCCGCCATGGGCCGGCAGGAAGATCTTGTCGTGGCGCTGCATCAACCGTTCGAGTGAGGCGAGGAAGTCGGCCATATTGCCTTCAGGCGGCGCGATCACCGTGGTGTTCCAGCCCATCACGTGGTCGCCGGTGAACACTGTGCGCTTGCCGACAAGGGCGAAGCACAGATGGTCCGGCGCATGGCCCGGCATGTGGAGGACGTCGAGCGCGAAGTCGCCGCCCTTCACGGTGTCGCCGTCGGCGACTGGGCGGTCCGGCCTGAAGGCCGAAATCGACGAAGGCGTCGCCGAGGCCGGGGCTGCCCGCGCCGCGTGACGTGCCGGTCGGCCCGTAAGCGACGATCTCGCCGCCGAGCATATCCTGAAGCGGCTTTGCGCCGTCGCAATGGTCTCGATGGCTGTGGGTGATGAGGATGTGCGTAACGCGCTCGCCCTTCGTCGCCTTGGCGATCGCCTCAAGGTGGGCCGCGTCTGCAGGTCCCGGATCGATCACCGCGACGCTGCCGGTACCCACGAGATAGGTGTTGGTGCCGAGAAAGGTGTAAGGGCCAGGATTATTGGCCACGATGCGCCGCACGCCGGGCGCGATCTCCTCGGCCACGCCGTAATCGACGTCAACGCTGCGATTGAAAGCAAGCTCCGCCGACATGGTCTCAGCTTCTTGTTGGTCTTCTGGTGAACCCGCGCGGCATCTTAGCGGAGCGGCGGCCGGGCAGCAGCGCTGCGGGCCTTACAGCGTTAAATTTCCCATGGCTTTTTGCGCAAAATATGACTGTTTATGAAGGGGTTCTGCGGCACAGGCACATTGACGCAAGGGCTTGGAACTGTTCTAACTTTCGCATCGGGGGCGTGAAGGCCGATGGGTCTTTGAAGCCGGTCGGCGTTCGCGGGAAATGCGACAAGACCAGGAGGCTCCGATGACCACTTGCGCCTGCGGCAATTGCCAGTTTTTCGACAATCAGACCAAAGCGGCGGCCAGCTTGATGAAAGACCATGCCGGCCTGTGCCGCTTCAATCCGCCCATGCCCGCCTCTTCGAGCGGGACCGAGGGCACGTGGCCGGTGGTCGCCTCCAAGGATTGGTGTGGCCATTTCGCGGCAAC